>NZ_JAUJUJ010000106.1 GCF_030711595.1 Stenotrophomonas sp. YIM B06876 | reverse complement strand
GCAAGTTCGCCAACCGCTTCTTCGAGAAGACCAAGCGCATGCCGACCGACGTGCAGGCCGCCGACTACTCGGCCATGACGACCTACCTCAAGGCCGTGCAGGCGGCCAAGACGGTGGACGCCGACAAGGTGATGGCCACGCTCAAGAGCATGAAGATCGACGACTTCTACGGCAAGGGCTACATCCGCGCCGATGGCAGCTTCATCCACGACATGTACCTGGTCGAAGCCAAGTCGCCCGCCGAGTCCAAGAAGCCCTGGGACTACCTGAAGGTGATTGCGAAGTTGCCCGGCGAGCAGGTGTTCACCACCAAGGCCGAGAGCAAGTGCGCGCTCTGGAAATAAGCTGCTGACCTGACCCCACCCCACCTGCCGTCGCCCATGGAAATCTTTGGTGTTTCAATGTCGGCCATGCTGAGCCAGCTCCTTCTGGGGCTGGTCAATGGTTCGTTTTATGCAATTCTCAGCCTCGGGCTGGCTGTGATCTTCGGCCTGCTCAACGTCATCAACTTCGCGCATGGCGCGCTGTTCATGATGGGGGCCTTGTTCACCTGGATGGGCATGAACTACTTCGGCATCAACTACTGGCTGATGCTGGTGCTGGCGCCGGTGCTGGTGGGGATCTTCGGGGTGCTGATCGAGCGCTTGCTGCTGCGCTGGATCTACAAGCTGGACCATCTGTATGGCCTGCTGCTGACCTTGGGCCTGACGCTGCTGATCGAAGGGGTGTTCCGCTCCGTCTACGGCGTCTCGGGCCTGGGCTACGACACGCCCGACCTGCTCGATGGCGCCACCAACCTGGGCTTCATGACGCTGCCCAACTACCGGGCCTGGGTGGTGGTGGCGTCGGTGGTGGTGTGCCTGGGCACCTGGTACGTGATCGAAAAGACCAAGCTCGGCGCCTACCTGCGCGCCGGCACCGAGAATCCGCGCCTGGTCGAGGCCTTCGGCGTCAACGTGCCGGTCATGATCACCCTGACCTACGCTTTCGGCGCCGGCCTGGCCGCTTTTGCCGGCGTGCTCGCCGCCCCGGTCTACCAGGTGACGCCGCTGATGGGCCAGAACCTGATCATCGTGGTCTTCGCGGTGGTGGTGATCGGCGGCATGGGCTCCATCATGGGCTCCATCCTGACCGGGCTGGGGCTGGGCATCATCGAAGGCTTCACCAAGGTGTTCTATCCCGAGGCCTCCTCCACCGTGGTGTTCGTCATCATGGTGATCGTTCTTCTCATTCGCCCCGCCGGCCTGTTCGGCAAAGAAAAATAAGGGGCCGCACGCATGAACCTCAAGAAGATTTCCACGGTGGGCTACAGCCTGCTGTTCGTCGGCCTGCTGGTGGCGCCCATGCTCGGGGCCTACCCCGTGTTCGTGATGAAGCTGCTGTGCTTTGCGCTGTTCGCCTCGGCTTTCAACCTGCTGCTGGGCTACACCGGCATGCTGTCGTTTGGCCACGCGGCGTTTCTCGGCGGCGCGGCCTATGTGGCGGGGCAGTCCATCAAGGTCTGGGGCCTGACGCCCGAACTGGGCCTGTTGCTGGGCACCTTGAGCGGCGCCGTGCTGGGCCTGATCATGGGCTTCTTCGCCATCCGCCGCCAGGGCATCTACTCGACCATGATCACGCTGGCGCTGGCGCAGATGCTGTTTTTCGTCTGCCTGCAGATGCCTTTCACGGGCGGAGAAGACGGCCTGCAGGGCGTGCCGCGCGGCAAGCTGTTCGGCCTGGTCGACCTGCAGAGCGATCTGGTCATGTACTACGTGGTACTGGTCATCGTCGTCGCCGCCTTCCTGCTGATCGTGCGCACCATCAATTCGCCCTACGGCCAGGTGCTCAAGGCCATCAAGGAGAACGAGGCGCGCGCCACGTCGCTCGGCTACGACACCAACCGCTTCAAGCTGCTGGCCTTCGTGCTGTCGGCCGCGCTGGCCGGGCTGGCCGGCTCGCTCAAGACCTTGGTGCTCGGCTTCGCCACGCTCAGCGACGTGCACTGGACGGCCTCGGGCCACGTCGTGTTGATGACCTTGGTGGGGGGCCTGGGCACCTTGTCGGGCCCGCTGGCGGGTGCGGCCGTGGTGGTGCTGCTGGAAAACAAGATCGGCGAGTTCGGCCACCTGCTGGCCTCGCTGACCCAGATCGACTGGTTTAACACCCTGGGCGAGTCGGTGACCATCGTCACCGGCCTGATCTTCGTGGTCTGCGTGCTGGCCTTCCGCCGCGGCATCATGGGCGAGCTGATCGCCTGGCTGACAGGCCTGCGCGGCGGCGGCAAGAAAACCTGAGCTACAGCCGCAGCGCCTGCGCGTAGCCCGTCATCTCCAGATAGCCGCTGCCCAGCACCTGGCCGGCGGCATTGCGCAGATCGCACAGCCCCTCCCAGTAGATGGCACCGGTGGAGCCCCGGCTGTCAAGCTCCTGGTCGTCCAGCAGCGCCCGCACTTCAAAGCTGCCCGCCGGCGTGTCGACGCGCCACTGCACTGGGTAGCGCGCCTGGCTGAGCGGGCTGGTCCAGAAGCGCTCGGGCGTGAACGCCACTGCGG
>NZ_JAUJUJ010000689.1 GCF_030711595.1 Stenotrophomonas sp. YIM B06876 | reverse complement strand
GCTGGCCCATGACCTGCGCCATGCGGCCAGCGCCGGGGCCGCGCAGGCCGTCGTCTATGATGCAGGCCGCGACGCAAAAGAGCACCACAACATGGCGGATTTTCAAGAAACCGTGATGGACGCAGCCACCCCGCCGGGCCCCGTCTCCACCCCCGCAGCGGGGCGTTCAATGGCACCGGGCGGCCCCACATGAAATACGAGTTCTG
>NZ_JAUJUJ010000688.1 GCF_030711595.1 Stenotrophomonas sp. YIM B06876 | reverse complement strand
ATGGCCGGGCCCGTGCCTTTGTAGGGCACGTGGGTCGCCTTGGCCTTGGCCATGTCGAGCAGGTATTCGGTGACCACATGCAGGTGGCCGCCCGCGCCACTGGAGGCGAAGGTGAGCTTGCCCGGATCCTTGCGCGCCAAGGCCAGCAGTTCCTGCAAAGTCCTGGCCGGCACCTTGGGGTGGACGCACAGCACGTAGGCGCCGCTGG
>NZ_JAUJUJ010000687.1 GCF_030711595.1 Stenotrophomonas sp. YIM B06876 | reverse complement strand
CGATCACGCCGACGGGCAGGCGATTGACAAACAGCAGGTAGTCGGCGGGGCCGGTGTCGGTGGGAAATTCACGCACCGCCACGCCCGTGGCCGCGCCCAGGTTGAGCGCTGTCATGCCCTGCACCACCCAGCCGGCCTGGTTGAGCTTGTCGTCTATGGATTCGCGGGCCAGTGCCTCGGGCGTCATGCGGCGTCCTTCATGGGTGGG
>NZ_JAUJUJ010000105.1 GCF_030711595.1 Stenotrophomonas sp. YIM B06876 | reverse complement strand
CGCGCCCGCGAGCAGCCTGCGGATCGGCTCCAGTGCGACCCTGTCGCGCTTGAGGTGCCCCGGCGGCGCGGCCTGCGCCTCGATGCGGCCGTCCAGCCCCAGCAGGTAGACCTCCACGCTGGGGTTGACGGCCATGAGCTTGTCGAACAGGTCCTTCACCGCATCCTGGTTCAGGCCGCCGGGCTTCATCAGCTCGGCGTTCTCGGCGATGTGCGCCGCCAGCCCAATCGACAGGCGCTGAATGACTTCCTGCTCGTGCTTGCCATTGGAGCGCACCTGCAGCCAGACCGACGCACCGCAGCACACCAGCAATAGCGCCGCGAACACGGCCGACAGCCGCCGCGACAAGGTGGCCCAGGCCATCATGGCGCGACCTCCCCGTTGACAGAGGCCGACAGCTTGTAGCCGTGCCCCCACACCGTGAGAATGCGGCGCGGCTGCGCCGGGTCGGTTTCGATCTTGAGGCGCAGCCGGTTGATGTGCGTGTTGACGGTGTGCTCGTAGCCGTCGTGGTGGTAGCCCCAGACATGGTTGAGCAGGTCGAGCCGTGAGAACACCTTTCCGGGGCTGCGGGCGAAGAAGTACAGCAGGTCGAACTCGCGCGGTGTGAGCTCGATCAGCTTGCCATCGACCCGCACTTCGCGCGCCAGCGGCTCGATGTCGAGTTCGCCGAGTGAGAGACTGCCCGACTCCATGCGCGCGTTGCGCGCCAGTGCATCGGTACGCCTCAGCAGCGCCTTGACGCGGGCCACGAGTTCCAGCACCGAAAAAGGCTTGGCCAGGTAGTCGTCTGCGCCCAGCTCCAGCCCGAGGATGCGGTGCACCTCGCTCGACCGGGCGCTGATGATGATGATGGGTGTGTATCGAGCCATGGCGCGGGCCCGGCGGCAGATTTCAAGGCCGTCGACACCCGGCAGCATCAAGTCGAGCACCAGCGCGTCCCAGTTGCTGCGCTCGAGTTCACGCAGGCCAGCATGGCCATCAGCGGCATGCTCAACCGCATAGCCCTCATCGCGCAGATGCATTCGCAGAAGCTCCGCAATGTGGGGGTCATCCTCAACGATCAGCACGCGCTTGATGGAGTCCATAGGCCGCCATTTTCTCGCCATACGCGTTTTCGAGTTATCACAATTAATTGAACTTTGCGTGATACATCGGCCATGGGGTACGTCCAACAATCCGCCCTATGAACAGCACCGTCATCGCCCCGCTCGCCAACCCGGCCGATGGTCAACCTATCCATCCGCTGTGGATGCGCATCACGCACTGGCTCAATGCATTGGCCGTGGTGATCCTGGTGATGAGCGGCTGGCGTATCTACGATGCGTCGCCATTCTTTCCGTTCTCCATACCGGCCGTCATCACACTCGGCGGCTGGCTGGGCGGTGCGCTGCTGTGGCATTTCGCGGCGATGTGGCTGCTGGTGTTCAACGGCCTTTTGTACCTGACACTCAACATCGTCAGCGGCCGCTTGGTCCGCAAGTTCTTCCCGCTCACGCCGCAAGGCGTGCTGCGCGACATGCTGGCCGCCCTCAAGGGCAGGCTCTCGCATGCCGACCCGCGCCACTACAACAACGTGCAGAAGCTAGCTTACCTGTTCGTGATGCTCGATCTCATCGTGATCGTGCTGTCGGGCCTGGTTTTGTGGAAGTCGGTGCAGTTCCCCATGCTGCGCGAATTGCTGGGCGGCTACGAGTTTGCGCGACGCATCCACTTTTGCGCCATGGCCGCCATGGTTGCCTTTCTTGCCGTGCACCTGGTGATGGTGGCCCTGGTGCCCCGCACCCTTCTTGCCATGATCCACGGCCGCGCGCCCAAAGCATGATGAAAATCCTCAAAGCCCACACATGGCTCGACATCGACGGCGAAGCCGTGCTGCGCGAAGCCCGCTCGCTGATTGCAGGCAAGCTCGACCAGCCCGCACGCCGCGCCTTCCTGCAACGCTCGCTCACGCTCGGCGGCCTGTCGCTGCTGACAGGTTGCAGCATCAGCGACAACGCCAGTGTGGAAGCCGCGCTCATGAAGATCTCGCGCTTCAACGACAAGGTGCAGGGGCTGATCTTCAGCCCCACGCAGCTCGCGCCGACCTACACCGAAGCCGAGATCACCCGCCCCTTCCCGTTCAATGCCTTCTACAGCGAAGATGAAGTGCCCGAGGTCGACGAGGCCAGCTACAAGCTCGAAGTGACCGGCCTGGTCGCTGACAAGCACGCCTGGACGCTGGCCGAATTGCGCGCCATGCCGCAACACGACCAGATCACCCGGCATATCTGCGTGGAAGGCTGGAGCGCCATCGGCCGATGGGGCGGCGTGCGTTTTGCCGACTTCCTGCACCGCATCGGCGCCGATACCGGTGCCAAGTACGTCGGCTTCAAATGCGCGGACGACTACTACAACAGCATCGACATGCCCACCGCGCTGCACCCGCAGACGCTGCTGACGCTGACCTACGACGGAGAGCCACTGCCGCCCAAGTACGGCTTTCCGATGAAGTTGCGCATGCCGACCAAGCTGGGCTACAAAAACCCCAAGCACATCACAGCAATGTTCGTCACC
>NZ_JAUJUJ010000686.1 GCF_030711595.1 Stenotrophomonas sp. YIM B06876 | reverse complement strand
CGTGTTCATGGTCAGTGGTTGGATGAAGATGAACGGGAAACAGGCGACGCTGGCACCTGGGGTTTGGCGTGGAAAGGCACCTGTTTGAGCCACAGCAACAGGGCATTCCATAGGATCCGGGCCATCACGCCCAGCGTCAGCAGGGGATAGCGCCACAGGGCGCGGCGGCGGCTTGCGGCGGTCAGCGGTTCCAGCCGTCCGGCCATGCCGGTGA
>NZ_JAUJUJ010000685.1 GCF_030711595.1 Stenotrophomonas sp. YIM B06876 | reverse complement strand
AGCAGCGCGATGGTGTCGGGGCTCAGGCCCTTTTCGATGCGCAGCTCGTCGGGCGTCCATTGGTGGTGCACGCGCGACGTGGCGGCCGCTTCGGCCGGGTTCATGCCGAAGTCGATGGTGTTGACCACCGTTTGCAGCACCGTGGTGATGATGCGCGCGCCGCCGGGGCTGCCAGTCACCAGCGTGGGCTTGCCGTCCTTGAGCACGATGGTCGGCGTCATC
>NZ_JAUJUJ010000684.1 GCF_030711595.1 Stenotrophomonas sp. YIM B06876 | reverse complement strand
ACATCGCTTCGTTCGCGGCGCTGGTCGAGGAGTCCGCCCAGTTTGGCCACGACTGGGCCATGGTGTTCGCCGCCGCGCTGTCCGGCACCTTGAACCAGGCGCCCAGCAGCGCAGACGCCGAGGCGCCGCTGCAGCGCATGGTCGAGGCCATCAAGGGCGGCGCGCACGGCGCTTTCATTCCGTTCAACCGGCAGGGCGAGCCGGTGCAACTGGGCTGATGGCCATGGCCC
>NZ_JAUJUJ010000683.1 GCF_030711595.1 Stenotrophomonas sp. YIM B06876 | reverse complement strand
GCCAATCGCGCTCCGCCGCAAACGTACGCAACCTGGCCTGCAAGGCTTTCACATCCATCACGGTGCTCCCTCGGTCTTGCGCTGCGCATCCAGCAGCGGTGCAAACACTGCACCAGGCGCTGCGCAAACGCTCTTATATCAATAGCTACTTGCGCTTACCCCATAAGCGTCAGAGGCCAAAAATACCTGATTAGCGACCTACCTCAGCCAGAGTCCGTTCGCCTTGAGCTTG
>NZ_JAUJUJ010000682.1 GCF_030711595.1 Stenotrophomonas sp. YIM B06876 | reverse complement strand
TACCGACACCAGGACCACCACCACCACGCGCAACGCCAACCGGACCGACAACAGCATCAACAAGGACTCTGGCGATGCCACAGCCAATGCAGCCCGCTCGGCCGCGCTGAACAATGGCTCCACAGGCACGTTCACCAACGCGTTCAATGTGGCCACCGCCACCGCCACCAGCAGGCTCAGCGGCGTGGTCACGGGCAACCGCGTGCATGACATTGGCAACAACGCCTACAACACCGGCAATGCCAA
>NZ_JAUJUJ010000681.1 GCF_030711595.1 Stenotrophomonas sp. YIM B06876 | reverse complement strand
ACCAGCATGGTGTGCGTCGCGCGCAGCTGCTCGGCCAGTTGCAGGTAGCGCGCCGCGTCGAACTTGGGGCACAGCTGCACGCAGCCGCCATAGGCCAGCGTCGGGAAGAACACCACCAGCGTGGTGTTGGAGTACAGCGGCGTGGCCAGCAGCGTCACCCCCGCCGGGCCGTAGTCGTAGCTGCTGGCCCGGCGCACATGGGCCCAGCGCATGCCGTGCGACTGCACGATGCCCTTCGGAACGCCCG
>NZ_JAUJUJ010000104.1 GCF_030711595.1 Stenotrophomonas sp. YIM B06876 | reverse complement strand
GAAATCATGAATACGTTCCTAATGCGACGTGCCCAGATAGGCCGTGATGACGTCTTCGTTGGCGCGCACTTCCTCGGGCGCGCCGTCGCCGATCTTCTTGCCGTAGTCGAGCACCACGACGCGATCCGAGATGTCCATGACCACGCCCATGTCGTGCTCGATCAGCACGATGGTGGTGCCGAACTCGTCGTTCACGTCGAGGATGAAGCGGCACATGTCCTGCTTTTCTTCCACGTTCATGCCGGCCATGGGCTCGTCGAGCAGCAGCACCTGCGGCTCCATCGCCAGGGCCCGGCCCAGGTCGACGCGCTTTTGCAGGCCGTAGGGCAGCTGGCCCACGGGCGTCTTGCGAAAGGCCTGGATTTCGAGGAAGTCGATGATGTGCTCGACGAACTCGCGGTGGCGGATCTCTTCGCGCTCGGCCGGGCCGATGCGCAGCGCCTGCAGCAGGATGTTGCTTTTGATCTTCAGGTTGCGCCCGGTCATGATGTTGTCGATCACGCTCATGCCCTTGAACAGCGCCAGGTTCTGGAAGGTGCGCGCCACGCCCATNCCGATGCGCAGCGCCTGCAGCAGGATGTTGCTTTTGATCTTCAGGTTGCGCCCGGTCATGATGTTGTCGATCACGCTCATGCCCTTGAACAGCGCCAGGTTCTGGAAGGTGCGCGCCACGCCCATCTCGGCCACCTGGCGCGAGTTCATGTGCGAAAAGGTCTGGCCGCGGAAGGTGATAGCGCCTTCCTGAGGCGCGTACACGCCGTTGATGCAGTTGAGCATGGAGCTCTTGCCGGCGCCGTTGGGGCCGATGATGGAGCGGATCTCGTGCTCGCGCACGTCGAACGAGATGTCGGTCAGCGCCTTCACTCCGCCAAAGCGCAGGCTGATGTTCTTGACGTCGAGGATGACGTCGCCAATCTTCTTTTGGGTCATGATGGGTAGAGGCCTCTCAAGCGGGTGGAGAGTGGGCTTCATGCTGCAGTCTTCACCGGAGTGAACGTTTTGGCGTCCGAGAGCTTGAGCGTGGCGCTGACGCTGCCGGTGCGGCCGTCCTCGAACTTGACCTGGGTCTCTATGTACTGCTCGGTGCGCCCGGCGTACAGGGCATCGACCAGCACGCCGTACTTGTCGGCGATGAAACCGCGGCGCACCTTGTTGGTGCGCGTGAGCTCGCCATCGTCGGCGTCCAGCTCCTTGTGCAGGATCAGGAAGCGGCTGACCTGGCTGCCGGCCAGCAGCGCGTCGCCCGCCAGGTCGGCGTTGACCTTTTCCACGCACTCGCGGATGAGCCCGTAGACCTCGGGCTTTTGCGCCAGGTCGGTGTAGCCGGCATAGGGCAGGTTGCGGCGTTCGGCCCAGTTGCCCACGGCCTCGAAGTCGATGTTGATGAAGGCGCAGACCTTCTCGCGGCCGTCGCCGTAGGCCACCACCTCCTTGATGTGCGGGAAGAACTTGAGCTTGTTCTCGACGTACTTGGGCGCGAACATGGCGCCGTCGTTGGCGCCGCCCTTGAGGCGCCCCACGTCCTTCACGCGGTCGATGATCTTCAGGTGGCCCTGCGCATCGAGAAAGCCGGCGTCGCTGGTGTGGTACCAGCCATCCTGCGTCAGCACCTCGGCCGTGGCGGCCGGGTTCTTGTAGTACTCCTTGAGCAGGCCGGCCGACTTGACCAGGATCTCGCCGTTGTCGGCCACCTTGATCTCCACGCCGCGGATCGGCACGCCCACGGTGTCGGCGCGCGCCTGGTTGTCGGGCTGCAGGCAGACGAACACGGCGGTTTCGGTGGAGCCGTAGAGCTGCTTCAAGTTGATGCCGATCGAGCGGTAGAAGCTGAACAGGTCGGGGCCTATGGCCTCGCCCGCCGTGTAGGCCACGCGCACGCGGCTGAACCCCAGGTTGTTGCGCAGCGGGCCGTACACCAGCAGGTTGCCGAGCGCGTACTTGATGCGGTCGAGCGCGCCGACGGCATCGCCGTTCATGAGCGCCGGGCCGACGCGCCTGGCCACGTCCATGCAGGTGGCAAACATCTTGCGCTTGAGCGCGCCCGCGTCTTCCATGCGGATCATCACGCTGGTCAGCAGGCCTTCGAAAATGCGCGGCGGGGCGAAGTAGTAGGTCGGGCCGACCTCCTTGAGGTCGATGGTCACGGTGCCGGCCGACTCGGGGCAGTTGACCACGTAGCCGCAGACCAGCCACTGGGCGTAGCTGAAGATGTTCTGCCCGATCCAGGCCGGCGGCAGGTAGGCCAGCACCTCCTCGGCGCTGGTGAGGTGGTCGAACTCGGCGCCGGCGCTGGCGCGGTCGATCAGCGTGTGGTGCGTGTGCACCACGCCCTTGGGGTTGCCGGTGGTGCCCGAGGTGAAGAACATCGCGGCCACGTCGCCGGGCTGGACCTGGGCGACCTCGTTGCCGAACCACTGCGGGTTCTGGCGCGCAAAGGCCGCGCCCGCGGCCATCAGCGCGTCGAGCGGCGCCAGGCCCGGCTCGTCGTAGTTGCGCAGGCCGCGCGGGTCGTCGTAGAAGATGTGCGCGATGGCGGGGCAGCTCTCGCGGATCTCGACCAGCTTGTCGACCTG
>NZ_JAUJUJ010000680.1 GCF_030711595.1 Stenotrophomonas sp. YIM B06876 | reverse complement strand
GCGAGCGCCATCGTGCTCGCACAGGCCTCCATGGCGCCCGTTGCAGAAGCGCTGGCAGACTTCGGCGTCGAGGTGCTGGCGAGCCCTGGCCTCGGCGTGCAAAGTGTTGTTGCGCAACTGCGCGCGCGACGGCCCATGTGATGGCTACGCCCTTCGCGCAGGTCCACCGTCAGGCATAGCATTCACACCGGCTGCACTGTCCATTTCTTTGCCATGAACCCACATATCACCGTTCTCACCCTGGGCGT
>NZ_JAUJUJ010000679.1 GCF_030711595.1 Stenotrophomonas sp. YIM B06876 | reverse complement strand
GGCGGCGCGGGCAAGGGCCGGGGAAAGGCCGAGGGAAGAAAAAGGCATGGAATGTGGCGCAAGAAAGTTCGGGCCCAAGGCCCGTAAGCGGGGATTGTGCGCCACGGCGCCGCGCTGCAGGATAATCGCTCCCCCAGTACGCGCCCCGCGCTGCATCGACGCCATGAACCTCGCCCTCGACTCGACCAACATCACCCACGGCATCCAGCTGGCCGTGGCGCCGGTGTTCCTGCTCACCGCCGTGTCCGGCATG
>NZ_JAUJUJ010000678.1 GCF_030711595.1 Stenotrophomonas sp. YIM B06876 | reverse complement strand
CGCTGCACCAGGCCGTTGGTGGTCAGGATGTTCATGAAGATGTGCGGCGAGCCCAGCGCGCGCGCGGCGTCCAGGTCGTGGTGGCCGGGAAAGTAGTCGCGCGTGGCGATGGCGCCGCCATTGACCAGCGCCACGGTCACGGGCACGGTCAATGCAGGCAGCTGCGCGCCCACGGCGATGTCGTCAAACCGTGGCATGGCGGGCCTCCTTGCGGGTGTCATTGGGGGTGTTGTCGTCTTCGGCAGCGTCATATTTCCATCCCAGGGTGTCG
>NZ_JAUJUJ010000677.1 GCF_030711595.1 Stenotrophomonas sp. YIM B06876 | reverse complement strand
TGGCCGACCCGGCGCACCGGGCTGGGGATTTCGCCTTCGATCAGCTGCGCGTCTATCGCCCGGCCCGGCTCGGCCACCGGCACGGCCGACAGCAGCTTGCGCGTGTAGGGGTGCCGGGGGTTTTCAAAAATGTCCTGGCGCCGGCCCATCTCGACGATCTGGCCCAGGTACATGACGGCCACCCGGTGGCTGATCTTCTCGACCACCGCCATGTCATGGGTGATGAACAGGTAGGACAGGCCGCGCCGCGCCTGCAGCTCCATCAGCAGGTCGATGAT
>NZ_JAUJUJ010000676.1 GCF_030711595.1 Stenotrophomonas sp. YIM B06876 | reverse complement strand
CCGCATGGATGCTCTGATCTACTCAGCCATGAGCGGCGCCGAACGGTCCCTGCGGGCCCAGCAGGTGCATGCGAACAACCTGGCGAACCTGCAGACCAGCGGCTTTCGCGCCGATCTGGAGCTGGCGACCAGCCAGAGCGTGGAGGGCTTCGGCTACGACGCCCGGCACATGAGCCAGCTGCAGGCCAACGCGGTGAATACGCGCGCCGGCACCCTGGCACCCACCGGGCGCGACCTGGACGCAGCCATCAGCGGAGACGGTTTCTTCACCGTGGCCCACGGCAATGGCGAGGCCT
>NZ_JAUJUJ010000675.1 GCF_030711595.1 Stenotrophomonas sp. YIM B06876 | reverse complement strand
CGGCAGCGCCCGTGAAAGAGCAGACCGCCTGGGGCATGGCCGGCGACGCGGCCGCCGTGCAGCGCACCATCACGCTGCGCATGACCGACGCCATGCGCTTCGAACCCAGCCACATCGAGGTGCGCGAGGGCGACACCGTGCGCCTGCGCGCCGACAACCAGGGCCGGCTGATGCACGAGATCGTGCTCGGCACCCAGGCCGACCTCGACGCCCACGCCGACATGATGCGCAAGCACCCCGGCATGGAGCACGATGCGCCCTCCATGGCGCACGTCGCCCCCGGCAAAATTGGCGACATCGT
>NZ_JAUJUJ010000674.1 GCF_030711595.1 Stenotrophomonas sp. YIM B06876 | reverse complement strand
GAGGGATTGGTGCCGGTACATCGCCAGCGCAATGACCAGCCAGACGACTTGCTCGGCCGGTAACTTGCGCCGCCGAACGCTGGCTTTGCCGGTGACAGCCAAGGCATGTGTGATCCATTGCGGATCAATGTGCTGGGACAGCGCGGCGAAATCTGGGAGTTTGTGAGCCTTGCCGACCATCAGAGCCAAGGTGTGTGAAGCAACAGGGTCTGAGTATGAGCTATGGGCAGATAGAAAAAATGCCGTTCACTGGCTTAAGTGAACGGCATTAGGGCCCTGCCCCGCTTTTTTTAGTCCACCACG
>NZ_JAUJUJ010000673.1 GCF_030711595.1 Stenotrophomonas sp. YIM B06876 | reverse complement strand
GTAATGCTCGCCGAGCAGGCTGTGCAGAATGCTGGTTTGCTTGAGGTAGATGCTGCCGCCGACGAAGCCGCGGTAGCGCCCGGCGCGGTCTATGACCGGGTGGGAGATGAACACCAGCAGGTTGCCGGTCACCGCCATGTAAGGCAGGCTGACCGTGGGGCGGCGTTCGCGCAGCGCCTCCTGCGCGCCGGGCGAATCGAGCTGGCGGCCCCGGATCTGCAGCGTGTCGGGAGAAGTCGCAAGCACCCGGCCCCGCTCGTCCGCGATCAGCACCGAGTTGAAGCTGTTCGTCTGCAGGCGCAG
>NZ_JAUJUJ010000672.1 GCF_030711595.1 Stenotrophomonas sp. YIM B06876 | reverse complement strand
GTGCGAAAAATGTGCTGAAAGTCCTAATATGGTGCTCAGACCTGCGCCTGCGCTGGCTTTGGAGGCTCACACGGTGCGGCAGGACTTGTGCCCCCGTTGATTGAGGAGTTCTCTTATGCAAAAACTTTCCATTCGCTCTCTTGCCGTCGCTGCTGCAGTGGCGGTCGGCAGCCTCGCCATGGTGGCCTGCACCACCACGAACGAGAATGCCCAGGCCTCGAACCGCTCGGAGCGTGCCTCGCTGGAGGCGCAGACCAACGCCACGCTGTCGCGCCTGTATGACACCGCGCCCGGCTCGCGCGAAA
>NZ_JAUJUJ010000671.1 GCF_030711595.1 Stenotrophomonas sp. YIM B06876 | reverse complement strand
TGACGCCAGTGGCCGCAGGTCTTGGCAGCGAGTCCAGCCTGCCGGGCTGGGCAGTTGCGTGTGGCGACGGCGGTATCTGGCTCGCCACTGTTGCGCGCCACGGCGTTGGCCTGGAATCCTGCTTGCCCTCATGCACTCCTGCATGGCGGATGAATCGCGGCCGGGTCGGTGAACTCAACCCGATCCAGATCGTCGATGTCGTGGCTGTGGGAATCGACCAGGCAGCTGTTTGTTGACAGAGGCGCCAGCATTTCGATAGGCAGGGCTGCTTGCGCCTGCGCGCGGCCGGGGGCGGATGGTGGCCT
>NZ_JAUJUJ010000670.1 GCF_030711595.1 Stenotrophomonas sp. YIM B06876 | reverse complement strand
TGCCACGGCGCCGCTGGGCGCCACGCAAAAGGCGCTGGCCAAGGCCGGCTGGGCCGTGGGCGATGTCGATCTGTGGGAGATCAACGAGGCCTTTGCCGTCGTGCCCATGGCGCTGATGGCGGACCTGAAGCTGCCGCACGACAAGGTCAACGTCCACGGCGGCGCCTGCGCGCTGGGCCACCCTATCGGCGCCAGCGGCGCGCGCATCCTGGTCACGCTGATGTATGCGCTCAAGGCGCGCGGCCTCCAGAAGGGCCTGGCCACGCTGTGCATCGGCGGCGGCGAAGCCACGGCCATGGCGGTCGAA
>NZ_JAUJUJ010000669.1 GCF_030711595.1 Stenotrophomonas sp. YIM B06876 | reverse complement strand
GGCAGCAGGCCGTTCTTGAAGCAGTTGTTGAAGAAGATGTCGGCAAAGCTCGGCGCGATGATGGCGCGAAAGCCGTATTGGTCGAGCGCCCAGGGCGCGTGCTCGCGGCTCGATCCGCAGCCGAAGTTCTTGCGCGCCAGCAGGATGGAGGCGCCCGCGTAGCGCGGCTGGTTCAGCACGAAGTCGGGGTTGGGCCGGCGGCTGGCCGGGTCCTGGCCGGGCTCGCCCGGGTCCAGGTAGCGCCATTCGTCGAACAGGTTCACGCCAAAGCCGGTTTTCTTGATCGACTTGAGGAACTGCTTGGGGAT
>NZ_JAUJUJ010000668.1 GCF_030711595.1 Stenotrophomonas sp. YIM B06876 | reverse complement strand
AGCCGCTCGAAAGGGTAGGGCTGCAGATGGGAGAGCAGGGGGTTCATGGGGCGCCATTATCGGGGATGCCTGCCCACCGGTTTGGGCGCCGCAAGCCCGTGGGCTGGCCGGCCGCACTGGACCGGCTTGTCAGCTGTGCGTAAGCGGATGTAACGATGGTCGGTGCCAGGGTGCGTTCGCCAATAGGCCTTGCATGTGACAGGGACGACGGCCACGGGAAGCGCATGCCCGCAGAACAAGATTGGAGGCATCTGCATGCTTGGATTTCACCCCTTGCGCCTGGGCATAGGGCTCATGCGCCGCTTGCG
>NZ_JAUJUJ010000667.1 GCF_030711595.1 Stenotrophomonas sp. YIM B06876 | reverse complement strand
GCATCGAGCAACTGCTCGTCGGTGCACGCCGGGTCGGCCAGGCCGAGTTCCTGGTACACGGCCTCTTTGCTGCGCAGCAGCTCGCGCACGGGCAGGCCCACGGCGGACACAAGCTGGCGCAGCTGCGCCTTGTCCAGCGGCTGGGCGATGTAGTCGACGATGCGCGGCTCCATGCCGCGCTCGCGCAACAGCGCCAGCGCGCCGCGCGAGTTGCTGCAGCGGCTGTTGTGGTAGATGGTGATGTCGTTCATGGGGGGATTTTAGGAACGGCTTGTATGTTTCAGACCAGGCCGGTGCGGTAGAGTTTGACCG
>NZ_JAUJUJ010000103.1 GCF_030711595.1 Stenotrophomonas sp. YIM B06876 | reverse complement strand
AGGCCCACGCCGCCATCAGCGGCCAGAAGTTGGAAATGGGCGGCTGCGTGAACGGAAACACGAACGGCAACGCCACGGCCAGCGGGGTGAGCAGGTTGCGCAGGGACGTGGGGTGCATGAGAGAGGCGGGATGGGGCTGGGCCAGCGGAGGGGAAGGACATTTCCCATGCTCGCCGCCGGCAAAGCGAGGAGCATTCGCCGAATCAATGAGACTCTGACCCCGATTAATCTGACCCCGATTAATCCTAAATATAAAAGGGCATCTTGATAGATGCCCTTTACAACCACCAAAATTATTGGCTAAGAACTTAGCAATTCACAGTGGCTATGCATTATGGATAAACACCGCGGCAAGATGCGGGCAGGTATTTAGTCGGGATGCTAGTGCCGTCGGCAGCCAAGCCACAGCGCCAACCTGCCACAGTCTTACCACCGTCTGTTGTACCAACAACAGCCGTCGTACCTGTCTGGATAGGAACCAGCGTCAACACATTGGCACCATTCAGTTGAGTCAAGTTAGTGGCGTTGGCAACAATGAAAATCTTGCCATTGGCATCTGCGCCGCTCAGAGTGGCACTACCTGCATCTGGGACACCTGCTGTCTCAGTGCCAGCAGTAACGAACTTGCTAGCAGCCACTGCACAGGCCTTGGGCAGTTCTGCGGTCACATTAGCAACGTTGGAGCTCTGCAGCGTCTCGGTAATACCAGTCCGACAAGAGGAGGCGGCAAGAATCACTTCAGACACCTTGGCTCGCACCGTGTAGTCCTGATAAGCCGGCAGAGCCACGGCAGCCAGAATACCAATGATCGCCACAACGATCATCAATTCGATCAGGGTGAAACCCTTTTGCAGAGTGCGCTTCATAAAATCTCCTCGGAGTCAATTGCAAATGAAAACCTGCAGAAGAGTTCTCCAGGTTCGTAACGATTACAGCAGGTTCCGTGCCAGCCGACGAGTGAAACAAAAAGTGTCTGCTTCTGGATGACGCGCTGGAGACTGTCAATACATTGTTACCGCAAGGCCTCTGCAAAGGACTAGATGACAATTTTGTCTTGCGTGAAGTGTCACAACATGCATCTTTGTCTTACAAATCAAACTCCTACCCCGCCTGCCGCCAGAAAATGGCAGCGCCGGCCTGCGCAGGAACCATCTTTCGAGACATGGCGGCATTCTCCGGTTTCAGGTGAAATTCGCTGAAAACCTTTGTGCAGCAAGCGCTTGATGCTATCGAAATTGATGCAATCTTGCCGTAGGTTTTGTGAATTGGCGTCTTGTACGGCCAATGGTGTCGGCGGGCCCGCTGGGCCGTCCACGGCGCCTTTGCGCCTGCAACATGCGCATTCTTTACGTGCCCGACAGTCTCTGGAACTGGCTGCGCAGCAGCGCGAGCACCTCGGCCAGGTCCAAGCGTTCCAGCCGGTTCTTTTGCAGGAAGGCGGCCCACTGTCTTTGTTTCGCCGTGTCCAGCGCAAATGCATCGCTCAAACCCGAGGGGGTGGCGCTGGGCAGCGCCAGTTGCCGCCGCGCGAATGTGGCCTTGATCGCGCGGCGCATCTCGGCGGGCTCCAGCGCGTCTTCCGTCAGCATCACCCAGAGGTCAAAATAGTCCTTCATGCGGGTGTTGGCCATGCCCAGCAGGCACACGGCGTGGAATTTTTCGGCCACCACCGTGTACTTCGGGTAGGAGCGCAGCTGCGGTACGGGCAGGTCTTCGAGCAGCACCGGGTAGTTCAGCGATTCTGGCGTGGGCGTAACCGCATCGCCAAAACCGATGTCCACCTGCAACGCGATGCGCGCACCGTCCAGCTTTGCTTGCAGATCGATTCGCACACCGCCGTAGCCCGCGTCCTTGCGGATCTCCGAGCCCTTGACCGAAGCGGGGTCGAACGCGATGCCGTCCTCCACCGCGATCTGGCAGATCTCGCGGAACGCCGACACAGCGGTGTCGATGTCGTCCGGGCCAAACCCGAGCAGATCGGCGTCGCGCGTTGGCCGATGCGGTTGGTCGTACCACAATGAAAACAACAGCGCGCCTTTGAGCAAGTAGTTGGCAGCATGGGGCGAAACCGACAGCCGGTACAGCAGCCGCTCCAACCCGAAGTGGGTGAGCGTGAGGTTGAAGTCTTGCTGCGTGGCATCGGCGCGCTGCTTCAGGCGAGCGCGGATGGAGGCACCCAGGTTGCGGCTCATGCCGCAATGCTTTCCAGATAAGGCCGCATGACATTGGCCACGCGATCTACCGTGGCGTAGTGCCAGAGCGCATCCATGGTCAGCTTGCGCTGTGACCAGCCATCGCGCAGCGCTTCCAGCGCCACGTCCAGACCAATCTTGTTGCGGTATTTGAAGCAGTCGGCCACTGTCTTGGCCGCGTTGAACACAGGCACCTGCACGCCATCGATCGCGACCGGTTCGATGCCCTCGGTCAATGCCGCCCCCGACATGCGCACCACGCGCAGCGCCGGCTGGTCCAGGCGTGGCGTGGGTGTGTGTGGCGGAATGGCCATCCAGACCTCGAACGGCGCCTGCGTGCCGATGCCGTGGACGCGCAGCGCCGACAGCAGGCACACCACGCCACGCGGCACGCGCAGGGCGACCTCGGCCAGAGAT
>NZ_JAUJUJ010000666.1 GCF_030711595.1 Stenotrophomonas sp. YIM B06876 | reverse complement strand
TGGCGCGCTCGATTCGCTGCATCTGGGCGAGACCATGCGCTTCGTCAACGACCACGACCCCCTGCCGCTGCTGCAGCAATTGCAGCAGCGCTATGGCGAAGCGGTGCGCATTGAGTACCTGCAGCGCGAGCCGGGCGCCATCGTGATCGACTTTGTCCGGCAGTAGTCAACTTTTACTATCGATTGAATAGCTGTTAACGCTTATCCCATAAGCGCTAGAGGCGATTTTTACCCATATTCCAGCAAACCCGCCGGGCCGCGCTCAGGACGCCAGCGCCAGCACCTGATCGGCCACGGCCTCTATGCCGGCGGGCG
>NZ_JAUJUJ010000665.1 GCF_030711595.1 Stenotrophomonas sp. YIM B06876 | reverse complement strand
TGACCCACACGAAGTGCGATGCCATGCCCTGCGCACGCTCGTCGTAGTCGCGCGCAAAATCGCCGCCCCCGGGGCGCTCGACCTTGATGACACGCGCGCCCAGGTCGGCCAGCTGGCGGGTGCAGAACGGAGCGGCGATCGCGTGTTCCAGCGACACCACGGTGATGTGGTCCAGGGGGCGTGTCATCGTTGCCATGCTCAATCCACTGTCGCGCCAGAAGCCTTGACCACGCGCGCCCACTTCACCAGATCGTCCTGCAGCAGGCTGGCGAACTGCTCGGGCGTCGTCTTGGCGGCGATCTCCACGCCCTGCAATTCA
>NZ_JAUJUJ010000664.1 GCF_030711595.1 Stenotrophomonas sp. YIM B06876 | reverse complement strand
CGCTGATCATGGAGCTGCCGCCATACCGCTGGCCGAGCCCGCGCAACCTGGTGCGCGGGCTGGTCGAGCGCGCCGCCATCTTCCTGAAGCGCGTGGGCAGCATCATCCTGGCGCTCACGGTGCTGCTGTGGTTTCTGTCGACCTATCCCGCACCGCCCGCGGGCAGCGTGGGCCCGGCGATCCAGTACAGCCTGGCTGGCCAGCTGGGCCAGCTGCTCGAAGTGATCTTCGCGCCGCTCGGTTTCACCTGGCAGATCGCCGTCGCGCTGGTGCCCGGCATGGCAGCGCGCGAAGTGGTGGTGAGTGCGCTGGGCACGGT
>NZ_JAUJUJ010000663.1 GCF_030711595.1 Stenotrophomonas sp. YIM B06876 | reverse complement strand
GCCACGATCCATTTCTGGTCTTCGGCCTGCTGCCGGTTGATGGAGTTCTTTTCCGCCAGCTGCTGGTAGCGCGCGAGGTCCATCGCCGCCTCGCTCAGCGCCGCCTGGTCCTTGGCCAGCTGGCCCAGCGCCTGGTCCAGCGCGGCCTGGTAGGGACGCGCGTCGATCTCGGCGAGCAGATCGCCCTTGCGCACCATCTGGCCCTCCTTGAAGCCGACCGTGGTCAGCTGGCCGCTGACCTGGGCCTGCACCGTCACGGTCGCCAGCGGGGTCACGGTGCCGAGCGCGTTCAGCGTGACCTGGATGTCCTGCTGCGTGGCG
>NZ_JAUJUJ010000662.1 GCF_030711595.1 Stenotrophomonas sp. YIM B06876 | reverse complement strand
GCCGGGTTCTGTCTTGAACAGTCATTCGTCTACGATGGCCATCACTGGACACCTTTAGCAACCTACCCGGTCCCAGCGCGGGCCACGCCTTGGGACCCTATTTGGTCTTGCTCCAAGTGGGGTTTACCTAGCCACGAACTGTTGCCAGACGTGCGGTGCGCTCTTACCGCACCTTTTCACCCTTACCGGCGCCGAAGCGCTTAGGCGGTTATTTTCTGTGGCACTTTCCGTAGGCTCACGCCTCCCAGGCATTACCTGGCACTTCGCCCTATGGAGCCCGGACTTTCCTCCCCCCCCTAATTTTCATAGAGGGCAGCGACTGT
>NZ_JAUJUJ010000661.1 GCF_030711595.1 Stenotrophomonas sp. YIM B06876 | reverse complement strand
GCCGAAGGTTGCCGTGACGGCGACCACCGACCCATAACCATGGCAGTTCAAGCTGCCATCGCCCTCGACGGCGCAGGAAGCATCGGGAGGCGCTACAGCCTCGCGGCTGAAAACGCAGGTGATGCCGATCTTGCGGCCTTCACGCGGGGCGCCATGGTGTTTGCGCAAACGGTAGCGCAGCTGCGCCAGCAGCGGGTCGTGCGTCGTTGCCGCGAGGTCGTCCACATCCACCTTGTGCGCATGCCTTTTACCGCCTGCCGCGCCCACGCTGACGAACAGGCTGCCGGTGCTGCGCGCCCATGCGGCCATGGCGGTCTTGGCATGG
>NZ_JAUJUJ010000102.1 GCF_030711595.1 Stenotrophomonas sp. YIM B06876 | reverse complement strand
CTGGCTACCAGGCGCGCGACATCAATTTCTCCGCGGCGCTCAGCCGCACCCGCGACAGCCATGACAGCCTGGCGCTGGACACCGGCGACGCGGATCTGCTGTACCGCGTGCCCAACCACCCCTCCCAGGACGGCAACACCGTCGAGCTGGGCGTGGAGCAGGCCGTCTTCTCGCAGAACGCCTCGGACTTCCAGACCAGCCTGGCCTTCACCAACATGAAGCTCAAGGGCCTCGCCAAAGCCATCGCAGGACAGTAAGACCATGTCATTCCGAATGATCACCGAGATCACCGGCTCGGCCATGACGGCCCAGACCGTGCGCCTCAACACCATCTCCAGCAACCTGGCCAACGCCCAGTCGGCGGCCGGCAACGAAGCCGACACCTACCGTGCGCGCAAGCCAGTGTTTTCGGCCATCAACCAGGCGGGCAGCGGCGATCAACTGCCCGGAGCGCGCGTGCAGGTGCTCGACGTGATCCAGAGCACCGAGCCCCTGCGCAAGGTCTACGAACCGGGCCACCCGCTGGCCAACGACCAGGGCGAAGTGTTCTACCCCAACGTCAACCCGGTGGCCGAGATGACCGACATGCTGTCGGCATCGCGCGCCTTTGAAACCAATGTGGAGGTGCTCAGCCGCGTCAAGTCGATGCAGCAATCCCTCCTGAAACTCGGCGAAGGCTGATCCCATGCAAACCCCTTCCTCCACCAGCGGCCAGAGCGCCGGCGCCGACACGGGCATTGCCAGCGCGGCGGGCTCGGCGGCATCCGTCTCCAACCTGTTCACCACTCTGCTGGTCGCCCAGATCAGGAACCAGAACCCGCTGGAGCCCACGGACCCGAGCGAATTCGTCGGCCAGCTGGCCCAGCTCAGCCAGATGGAGGCGCTGCAAAAGCTGACCGACCAGGGCGCGGCGAGCACGTCCATCCTGTCCAGCTTGCAGCTGCTGTCCCTCGGTGCCCAGGTCGGCTCGCAGATCACGGTGCGCAGCGACACCATGACCCTGGCCGGGGAGCCCGTCCAGATCGGCTTCACGCTGGAGAACCTCAGCGCGCAGAACACGCTGGTCCTCACCGCCAGCGACGGCAGCACCCAGCGCATCGAACTGGGCACGCTGAACCCCGGCGCGGCGCACTACACGATCGACCCCGCCAAGCTGGGCCTGCCAGCGGGCACCTACAGCATGGAAATCGTCGCCGACAACAAGGAAACGCCGCCGCTGGACATCACCGGCACATTGAGCAGCGTGCAGCTGTCGAGCTCGGGCATGCCGCTTTTGAACGTCACCGGTGCCGGCCAGGTGCAGCCCGGTCTGATCACTGGCTTCAACGGCCAGCCCTCCACCCACAGCCACTGAACAAGGAACCGCCATGAGCTTCGAAATCGCACTCTCCGGCATCAACGCCATCAACACGTCGCTGGACACCATCAGCAACAACCTCGCCAACTCCGGCACCTTTGGCTTCAAGTCCAGTCGCGCCAATTTTTCGTCGATGTACGCAGGCAAACAACCTACCGGTGCCCAGATCGGATCTCTGACCCAAAGTATCGACATCGGTGGTGACGCGCTCACCACGGGCCGTGGCCTGGACGCCATGATTCAGGGCCGGGGTTTCTTCGTCACCAAGGACTCTACAGGCGTAGAGGTGTACTCGCGGGTGGGCATCTTCGCTACCGACAAGGATGGCTATCTGATCGACACCTTCAACCGCAAGGTGCAGGGCTACAACGTCGTTGTGGACGCCACCGGCACACCGGTCGCTGGCGCCGGCCTGGGGCCTATGGGAAACCTCAAGGTACCCTCTGGGCAGGTGGCTGCGCAAGCCAGTACATCACTGCAGTACGTGGCCAACCTGTCGGCCGACTGGACACCACCAACTGGGGGCGCATTCGTCCCTCCGACCGCTCCTGTCCCGCCCGCCACTGCGCCAGCCACCCCAGACCCGCTGACCTACAACGCCTCGAAGGTTTCAGTGGTCTATGACTCGCTGGGTACCAAGCACACAGTCACGCAGTACTTTGTGAAAGAGCCCACACCGGCAACCAATCTGGTCACCGTTCACTACGCCTTTGATGGTGTCAGCACAGGCACACCTCAATCACTCCAGTTCGACACAGCAGGGCAACTGCCCAATCCAGCGCCCACGTTGACACTGGCTCTCACACCACCCGGTGCGGGCCTCATAAGCCTTGCAGTGAACTACACGGGCACCACCCAGTTCGCTGGCGAGACCACCAACACTGTCAACGCGGCCAACGGCTACGCGTCCGGCTCTCTGGTGGGCGTAGAACTGTCCGACGACGGCGCAGTGATCGCGCAGTACAGCAATGGCCAAAAGCAGAAGGTCGGCACCCTGGCACTGGCGACGTTCCCCAACGAGAGCGAGCTCACTGCCGTGAATAGCACCAGTTGGAGCAGTTCCAGCGCCTCAGGGACACCGCTGTACAGCACACCTGGCAATGGCATGGCCGGCGAGCTGACGGTGGGTGCGATCGAGCAGTCGAACGTGGACATGACCTCCGAACTCGTCAGCCTGATGACGTCGCAGCGCAACTACCAAGCCAACGCCAAGGTCATCTCGGCCGAGAGCCAGATGATGCAGTCGCTGATGCAGGCG
>NZ_JAUJUJ010000660.1 GCF_030711595.1 Stenotrophomonas sp. YIM B06876 | reverse complement strand
CGGGCGAGGCGTTCCAATATTCCAGCGGCTGCCAGCTGCGCACGCCGAGCGGCACCATGCACGGCAGCTACCACTGCGTGGCCGAGGACGGCACGCCGTTCACCTGCCCCATTCCCCTGTTCATGCTGGAGGCGCTGGACCCCGGCGCGCCCAGCCAGCCGCTGAGCACCCGGGTGCTGCATTGAACCTAAAAACCTCAGTTGACCGCTCGCAATCACCTGGAAACCCGCATGAATGATTGCTTTGGCTGCTTCGATGGCGCTCACCTCCTGGGTAAGCCCTGCTATGCGCCGGCCAGCACCACTCTCGCCGCACCATGCGGCGT
>NZ_JAUJUJ010000659.1 GCF_030711595.1 Stenotrophomonas sp. YIM B06876 | reverse complement strand
GAGGTGATCGCCGGCGAAGTGCTGTTCAAGGGCCAGAACCTGCGCGACCTGACCGAAGAGCAGATGCGCCAGCTGCGCGGTAACCGCATCGCGATGATTTTTCAGGACCCGCTGATGACGCTCAACCCGGTGCTGCGCATCGAGGAGCAGATGCTGGAGGCGGTCCAGACGCACCAGAACATGCCGCGCGCCCAGGCGCTTGAGCGCTGCCGCGCGGCGCTCGAAATGGTCGGCATTCCCGCGCCTGAAAAGCGCCTGCGCAGCTACCCGCACGAGTTCTCTGGCGGCATGCGCCAGCGTGTCGCCATTGCCATCGCCATGCTCAACCAGCCCG
>NZ_JAUJUJ010000658.1 GCF_030711595.1 Stenotrophomonas sp. YIM B06876 | reverse complement strand
GCCAGCCAAGCCGACCATGCCGCCTGGGACCGGGCGCAACGCCCCAAGCCCTGTAAGCTGGCGTTGCATCGAGCCTTGGCCGCTCGCGTGGCAGAGAAGATCCAGCGGCAGTGGTCGCCTGAGCAGGTGGCCGGCTGGCTCAAACGCGCCTATCCCGATGATGCGAGCCGTCAGGTGTCCCACGAGACGATCTATCGCACGCTCTACATCCAATCGCGCGGAGCCTTGAAACAGGAACTGCTCGCGCATCTGAGGCGCACGCGGGCGATGCGGCGCTCGCGGCACCATACCCAGAAGACAGAGAACCACGGCCGGATTACCGACACCGTCTCGATC
>NZ_JAUJUJ010000657.1 GCF_030711595.1 Stenotrophomonas sp. YIM B06876 | reverse complement strand
GCCCACCGATGTACTGGCCGCGTTCGGTCCGCTCGTTGCCCAGCGAACGCCCGAGTCCTTCGACAGCCGCCCCTACACGCGCTTCACGCTGGCGCCGGTCACGCCGACGATAGGCGCCGAGATCAGCGGCATCCGCCTGGGCGGCGACCTGCCCGATGAAACCCTGGCCGAATTGCGGCGCGCGCTGCTGGAGTGGAAGGTGCTGTTCTTCCGCGACCAGGCCATAGACCGCAACGCGCAGCGCGACTTTGCCGCGCGCTGGGGCGAGCTGGAGACGCACCCGTTCTTCAAGTACACCCAGCCCGGCCAGACCGCCGGGGAGGTCGCCACGCTGGCCAA
>NZ_JAUJUJ010000019.1 GCF_030711595.1 Stenotrophomonas sp. YIM B06876 | reverse complement strand
TCAGCCGGCTGTCGTTACCACTGAACAACGTGGTGGGTTTACACAGCTAGCCGGTCACGCCTTCCTCTTCCAGCCAGCGGCGCACCGCGGCGGCGTCAAACGGCCAATCCAGCTCGCCACCGGCGGCATTGCGCAACACCGGTACGCGGATGCCGTAGCGCGCTTCCAGCGCATCCTCGCCATCAATGAATACGCTTTCGAACGCCGGCGCGCGGGCACATGCCAACACCTCCAGCGACAGGTCGCAGAGGTGGCAATCATCGCGCTGGTAGAGCGTCAGGCTCATCGGTTGGTCTCGGCGGTGAACGAATGCTGCGCTGCGGGCAGGGCCGGCGACGCCAGCGACATAGAATAGTCGGCCTCAGCACTTCATTTTCCAGATAAAAGCATGTCTGTCAGCACATTCGACCTGTTCAAGATCGGCATTGGTCCGAGTTCCTCCCACACCGTCGGCCCGATGCGTGCAGCCGAACGCTTTGTGCATCGCTGGCTGCTCGATCCGGGCCTTCTGCAGGACACCGTGCGCATCCGCGCCGAGGTGTTCGGTTCGCTGGCGCTGACCGGCCGTGGCCACGGCACCGACAAGGCGATCCTGCTCGGCCTGGAAGGCCAGCGTCCCAACCTGATCGACCCGGACATCATTCCCGCCGCGCTGGAACGGATCCGCTCCAGCAAGCGGATCCAGCTGATGGGCCAGCACGAAATCGCGTTCGACGAAAAACGCGATCTGGCGATGAACAAGCGCCAGAAGCTGCCGTACCACACCAACGGCATGCGCTTCACCGCGTTCGATGCCAATGACGGAATCATCGCCACCCGCGACTACTACTCCGTTGGCGGCGGCTTCGTGGTCAATGCCGACGATGCCGCCGATGATCGCATCGTTGCGGACGTGACGCCGCTGCCGTATCCGTTCAGGAGTGGCGACGAGCTGCTGGCGCAGACCGCCCGCAGCGGCCTGAGCATCGCCCAGCTGATGTTCGAGAACGAGAAGTGCTGGCGCAGCGAGGACGAGATCCGCGCCAACCTGCGCGAGATCTGGGATGCGATGCAGGACTGCGTGGCCCGCGGCATCCGCCAGGAGGGCACCCTGCCCGGCGGCCTGAACGTGTCGCGACGCGCGCCGGCGCTGTACCGCGAGCTGTCCTCCAAACCCGAAGCGGCGATGCGCGATCCGCTGACCACGCTGGACTGGGTCAATGTCTACGCGCTGGCGGTCAACGAGGAAAACGCCGCCGGTGGCCGCGTGGTGACCGCCCCGACCAATGGCGCGGCCGGCATCATTCCCGCGGTGCTGCACTACTTCGACCGCTTCTGCCCGGGCGCCGACGAACCGCGCATCTTCGACTTCCTGCTGACCGCCGCGGCCATCGGCATCCTCTACAAGGAGAACGCCTCGATCTCCGGCGCCGAAGTCGGCTGCCAGGGCGAGGTCGGCGTGGCCTGCTCGATGGCGGCCGGCGGGCTGGTGGCCGCACTCGGCGGCAAGCCGTGGCAGATCGAGAACGCCGCCGAGATCGGCATGGAGCACAACCTGGGCCTGACCTGCGACCCGATCGGCGGGCTGGTGCAGATTCCGTGCATCGAACGCAACGCGATGGGCGCGGTGAAGGCGATCAACGCCTCGCGCATGGCCATGCGCGGCGATGGCAAGCACAAGGTCAGCCTGGACAAGGTGATCAAGACCATGCGCGAGACCGGCCGCGACATGCAGGACAAGTACAAGGAAACCAGCCGCGGCGGCCTGGCGGTCAACGTCATCGAGTGCTGACAGCCGCGTTGCAATGGCGGCGGCGGCCATTGCAGAATCCCGCCCGGGACAGTCAGGTCAAGGACAACGGATGCAATCCGGACAAGAGCCAGGCAGGCAACCACCCGCTCCACCTACATTGCCCGCACGTCCGCCGTCCACGCGCCCGCCACCGCGCAGCGGCGGGCTGAGCCTGGCCAGACTGCTGTTTGCGGCGGGTGTGCTGCTGCTCTGCGCGTGGTTCATCGGCAACCGCAAATCGCCGGCCGCCGATTCCGGAGCCACAGCGGATGCGCACGGGATCAACGCCGCACCAGATCCCGGCGCCCCCTCCAGCCCCCAGGCGCGGGTGATCCACGGGGAAAAATCCACCACGCTGGCCACGGTGGATGACGCCCGCATGTCGGTGGATGGGCAAGGAGAGGTCCTGCGCATCGAAGGCAGCGTCGGCAGAAATTTCGCCACCGGCCTGCAGACCCTATTGGAGACCCACCCTTCCTTGCAGCGCATCGACATCACCAGTGGCGGTGGCTACGCCAACGCCGGGCTGGAAGCGGCGCGGATGATCCGCAAACGCAACCTCATTGTCCGGGTGCATTCCCACTGCGCCAGCATGTGCGTTGCGCTCTGGGCGGCGGCCGCACAGCGGCAGATGGAACCCGATGCCGTGATCGGCCTGCACCAGTGGAACGCCCAATGTGACGCTTTCCCGTCGCCTGCGCGCGAGGAGTGCCGTTACCAGATCCAGTTCGCCACCGACCACGACTCCAGTTACGACGCGTGGCTGCGCGATGCCGGCTTCAACCAGTACCTGCTTGATCTGCAGTCCCGCACCGCGGCGGAGGATATTGCCGTGCTGACGGCTCCGCAGCTGTGGGCCAACGGCGTGGATTTCAGCGTGGTCGCGCGGGATGGAACCCGCATGAGCCGTGCCGAGGTGCAGCGCTATCTTGCCGCGAAAACCGCGCGCCGTTAGCCCTGCAGGCGCTACGCGACGGCCGTGCCGCGAAGTGGCGGGCAGCGGGGCGGGTCGCCCGGCCTTCGCACCGGCTCAAGCACGCGACCGCAGCCGCACCCCGCCTTCCAGCGCCAGCAAGCCCACCGCGATCCAGATGGCGATATAGGTCGGCCACTGCCCTTGGCCGACGCTCTCACCCAGCAGCAGCGCGGCCAGCATCAGCAGCACCGGCTCGACGTAGGTCAGCAGGCCGAACAGGCTGAAAGACAGCATTTTGGCGGCCAGCATGTAGCACATCAGCGCCACCGCACTGACCACGCCCAGCAGCGGGATCAGCACATACAGCGCCGGGCGCTGCGCCAGCATCTGCCCCAGCCCGTGGCCATCGCCGATCGCCACCCAGCAGGCCACCGGCAGCAGCAACACCATCTCCACCCAGAAGCCGCCCAGGTGGGAGATATCCAGGTGCCGTCGCAACAGGAAATAGGCCGGGTAACCGAGTGCCACCAGCAGCATTTCCCAGGACAGCCCGTGGTTGTGCAACAAGGCCCAGGCAACGCCCGCTGCCGCACTGGCCACCGCCAGCGCCTGCAGCAGGCTCAGGCGTTCGCCGTAGAACACGCGCCCCACCAGCACCATCACCAGTGGCAGCAGGAAATAGCCCATCGACACCTGCAGCCCGCGCCCGTGCAACGGCGCCCACAGGAACAGCCACAGCTGCACCCCGACCATCGCCGTGGTGACCGGCAGCGCCAGCCACAGCCGGCGGTCGCTGCGGATACGCCGCAGGGTGCGCACGATCAGCGTGCGCTCACCGTCCAGATGCAGCATCAGCGCAACCAGCGGCACCGCAAACAGCACCCGCCAGCCGAAGATCTGCTCGCCCTGCAACGGCGCCAGCCACGGACTGGCGTAATACATCAGGCCGAACAGCAATGACGCCGCCAGCGAAACCACAACACCCTTGGACACGAACCACTACCTGTATTGATCGACCGGCGCGAAGGCGTTCCTGTGGCGGCCCCCGGCGCAGCGGCAGCGGGCACCCGCCCGGGAGGCGGTCAGGGCGCCGCTTCGCGCAGGCGGCGCACCGCCATGATAGGCCTGCGGCCGGATCTCAGCGGCTGGCGATCCGCAACACGTCGTCCAGCAACGCCGCCGCCGTGACCTGCGCGCCGGCCCCCGGCCCCTGGATCACCAGCGGTTGCGTGCAGTAGCGGTCACTGTGGATGACGACCCGGTTGTCGGTACCGCGGCCGCCGGCCAGCGGATGGTCGGACGGCAGCTCACGCAATCCGACGCGGGCGCCGCGGGCATCGAGATGGCCGACAAAGCACAGCCGACGGCCACGGGCCTGCGCCTGCTGGCAGCGGGCGGCGAGCGCCGCATCAAGCTGCTCCAGCCCGGCGTCCACCGCTTCCAGCGCCGCGGCGGCAAGTGCGGCGGGCACCAGCGAGTCCACCCGCACCTGCGCCGCCTGCAGCGGCACCCCGGCCGCGCGCGCCAGGATCAGCACCTTGCGACGCACATCCTCGCCGGACAGGTCGATGCGCGGGTCCGGCTCGGTATAGCCGGCCGCCACGGCTTCGCGCACGCATTGCGAGAACGGCGTGGCGCCGTCGTAGCGATGGAACAGCCACGCCAGCGAGCCGGACAGCACCCCTTCGATCGAATGGATGCGGTCGCCACCGGCCACCAGCGCGCGGATGCTGCTGAGCAGCGGCAGGCCGGCACCGACGGTGGCGGCATCGCCATAGCGCGCGTTGCCGGTGGCACAGGTACGGGCGATCACCTGCGAGCGTTGCAGGCAGGTGCCGTGGCCGAGCTTGTTGGCGGTGACCACATGCACACCACGCGCCAGCCAGTGCGCGTGCTCGCCGGCAATCGCCTCGCTGGCGGTGGCATCGACCAGCACGTCGCCGGCGCGCAGGGCGTCCGCATCGGACCAGGCGGCCGCCACGGCGGCGCCGGCCACCGCACTCTGCGCCTGTGCCAGCGCCGACTCGGGGGCATCGGCACACGCCAGCGCAATGCGCGAGTTGGCCAGCCAATGCAGTTGCGGCAAAGCCAGCTGGCGCTGTTGCAGCGCGCGGTAACGCGCCACGAAGGCTGTTCCCACCGTGCCGGTGCCCAGCAGCACCAGCCGCGCCGGGGCCGGTGTGAGGTTCCCGCGCGGCAGCGCGCTCATGCATCCACCTGCTTGCGCACACCGCTGTCGATCATCCGCTGTGCCCGCGCCAGCGCGGCGCTCAGATCGGCCAGCAGGTCGGCGCTGGATTCAATGCCGACCGACAGCCGCAGCAGGCCATCACGGATCCCGGCGTTGGCGCGTGCCCCGGCGCTCATCGCCGCATGCGTCATCGTCGCCGGATGCGCAATCAGGCTTTCCACCCCGCCCAGCGATTCGGCCAGGGTGAAGTAGCGCAGGCCATCGACAAAGGCGCGCACCGCCGCCAGCGGGTCGGGGCCTGCGCAGGGCACCAGTTCAAACGACAGCATCGCGCCGAAGCCCTGCTGCTGCCGCGCCGCCAGCGCATGGCCGGGATGCGCTGGCAGGCCGGGGTAATAGACGCTGGCCACCGCGTCGCTGCTGCTGAGCAGGGCGACGATGGCCCGGGTGTTTTCCTCGTGCACGCGCAGGCGCGCCTGCAGCGTGCGCAGACCGCGCAGGGTCAGGAACGCGTCGAACGGCGAGCCGGTCAGGCCCAGCGCATTGGCCCACCAGCTCAGCTGCTGGTGCAGCGCGGGATCGGCCGCAACCACCGCGCCGCCAACCACGTCGCTGTGGCCATTGATGTACTTGGTGGTCGAATGCAGCACCAGGTCGGCGCCAAACCCGATCGGCGTCTGCAGCGCCGGCGACAGGAAGGTGTTGTCGACCACCACCCTGGCGCCGGCCTTGTGCGCGGCCTCGATCACGAAACGCAGGTCGGTGATGCGCAGCAGCGGGTTGGACGGGGTTTCCACCAGCACCAGCGCCGGCGATTGCGCCAGCGCCGCGGCCAGCGAGCGCGGATCGGTCAGGTCGGCGGTGACCAGCTCGAAATGGCCCTTGCCGGCCAGCGCATTGAACAGGCGCCAGCTGCCGCCATAGGCGTCGTGCGGCACCACCAGCTTGTCGCCGGGCTGCAACAGCGCATTGAGCACCAGGTTGATCGCGCCCATGCCGGTGGAGGTGATGACCCCGCCCGCGCCGCCTTCCAGCTCGGCCAGGGCTTCGCCCAACAGGTCGCGGGTCGGATTGCCGCTGCGGGTGTAGTCGTATTCGCGCTTGTTGCCGAAGCCGTCGAAACTGAAATTCGACGACAGCACGATCGGCGGCGTCACCGCGCCGTGGGCGGTATCGCGATCGATACCGGCACGGACGGCGGCGGTCTGGCGGCTGCAGGAGGAAGGGGTACCGGCGGACAGGCTCATGCGTTTTCTCCGGACAGGCGAAGGGCGGTGGCGAGGATCGCGTCGATACGATCGGTTTCCTTGAGGAAGGCGTCGTGGCCGTAGGGCGAGCGCAACACGCGCAGGCTGCCGCGTGGCCCCAGCCCTTCGACCAGCGTGACCAGGTCGGACAACGGCACCAGGCGGTCGCCTTCGACGGCCACCACCACGGTCGGCACGTGGATGGCGGCCGGATCGATGCGGTGCAGGTCGATGGACTCGGACAGGCGCAGGTAGGCAGTGACCCGGGTGCGGACCACGTATCGCGCACCGGCGGTGTCCAGATAGTCCTCGGCCGCCACCCGCACGCGGCCGTTGACCACTTCCGGCGCCGCGTCGAAGCGTTCGCCGAACTCCTCCGGGGTGCGGTAGCTGAGCATCGCGAACTGGCGGGCCAAGGCCAGGCCGTGGCTTTCGGCGCATTGCAATTGACCCAGTGCGACCGCGCGGCGCTGCAGCGCGCGCCACGCCGAGGCGTAGGGATGCGGACGATGGGCGCCGCTGACCGCGATCAGCTTGGCCAGCCGCTGCGGGTGGCGGATCGCCAGTTGCAGGCCGACCAGCGCGCCGTAGGAATAGCCGACAAAGCCGTGCAGGCGGTCGATGTGCAGCGCATCGAGCAGGGCGACGATGGCATCGGCCTGGTCGGCGGTATCGATCGGCGCATCCAGATCGCCAGCGGCGCCAATGAAATCGAACGCCAGGATGCGGCGCTGCGCCGGGTCCAGCGCGCGCCCGGCCGCCACCAGCCCGTCGGCCCAGCCCTTTTCGGCAAACTGCGGATTGACCGCGACGTGGCGATGGGCGGAAATGCCGCCGGCCAGCAGCACCACCGGCGCCGCCACCGGCCCCACCAGCTCGTAGCGCAACCGCAGCGGGCGGGTGCCGGCATGGCGCATCGGCAACAGCACCGGCACGTCGCCGCGCACGGCGAGGCGGGTGGCGGTTGCGCTGCCGGCAAAAAGGTCAGGGGCGACGGTTGCGTTCACGAAATTCATGGCGGTATCCGGAAAGGAGCGGCCATCGAGCTTCGCGGAGCTCGCGTTCGACGTGCGAAGGCACAGATCGAACCATCTTTCGGCGGACGCGCAGGTCCCCGCAGGATTTGGCACCCGATACAGCCGCTCGCGCGTCTGTTGCTGGTTGCCCCGGCATCAAAGGGCCTGTCCCTCCGCCGGTCTCGATGGTGACGCCACGATGCCAGCGCCCCTCGCGCATGTCAATCGCTTCATTCGGATGAAGCGATGAATAGTTTCCAGCGAAACGGGTGACCCATAATCAGTTCCTCGCCTCGCCCCGGGTTCTGCGTGCGCCCCACCCTGCTGACACTTGTCCTTGCCGCCCTGGCCGGCGGATTTCCCGCCGCGCTCGCCGCCGCGCCCGGCGCGAAGTGGCGGGCGTGGGGACAGATGCCGCCGCCGGCCGCCCCCGCCGGCACCCGCAGCGACAACACCGCTGCAGCGATGACCCGGCTGCGCCTGGAAGGCCGCGCACCGCTGTACCAGGCCCGTGCCGACAACCTGCTGGCCGGTCCGGTCCAGGTGCAGTTGCGGCCACGGCGGGATTCCCCGCTGATCGCCACCCCGGCCCTGCCGCTGCAAGCAGTGCTGCCGGCGGGCGCCAGCCGGATCCTGGCGCGATTGCAGACCGCTGCCGAAAACCCGGGGGACGCGATCGAGCTGGTGCTGGATGCGGTGCCCGGCGATCCGGCCGCCCGCCCGCAGCCCCACCGCTACCTGCTGCCGTTTGCCGCCGGGCGCATCCGCGTGGATCAGGGCTATGGCGGCCGCCTGAGCCATGACGATGAGCAGAACCGCTACGCGGTCGATTTCGCCCTGCCTGAAGGCACCCCGGTGCTGGCCGCGCGCGCCGGCACGGTGATGCAGGTCCGCGATGGCGACGATGGCCAGGCCAACTTCATCCGCATCCTGCACGAGGACGGCGGCATGGCGGTGTATGCCCACCTGCAACCGGGTGGCGTGCAGGTCGGCAACGGGCAGACGGTGGCGGCCGGCCAGCGCATCGGCCTGTCCGGCAACAGCGGCCGCAGCACCGCACCGCACCTGCATTTCGCGGTCCAGGCCAATACCGGGCTGCGGCTGGAGTCGATCCCGTTCCGCATGCTCAGCGCGCGCGGCGAGCTGCACTTCGCCCGCGATGAACCGGCCACCGGCCGCGCCACGGCGCCGTGAGCCACGCGGCGGCGGGCAGCCCGCTATAATCGGCGGCTCTTTTTCACCGATGCGCCCGTGCGGGCGCGCTCGCCATGTCCGAAGTCGCCACCGAAGCCGCACGTCGCCGTACGTTCGCCATCATTTCCCACCCTGACGCCGGCAAGACCACGCTGACCGAAAAGCTGTTGCTGTTCGGCGGTGCGATCCAGATGGCCGGCTCGGTGAAGTCGCGCAAGACCAGCAAGCACGCCACCTCCGACTGGATGGCGCTGGAAAAGGAGCGCGGCATCTCGGTCACGTCCTCGGTGATGCAGTTCCCGTACGAAGGCAGGATCATCAACCTGCTCGACACCCCCGGCCATGCCGACTTCGGCGAGGACACCTACCGGGTGCTCACCGCGGTGGACTCGGCGCTGATGGTGATCGACGTGGCCAAGGGCGTGGAGGAACGCACCATCAAGCTGATGGAGGTGTGCCGCCTGCGCGACACCCCGATCATGACCTTCATCAACAAGCTCGACCGCGAGGGCAAGGACCCGATCGACCTGCTGGACGAGGTGGAAACCGTGCTCGGCATCCAGTGCGCCCCGGTGACCTGGCCGATCGGCATGGGCCAGCGCCTGAAGGGCGTGGTGCACCTGCTGACCGGCGAAGTGCACCTGTACGAGCCCGGCCGCAATTTCACCCGCCAGGACTCGACCATTTTCCCCTCGCTGGACGCGCCCGGGCTGGCCGAAAAACTCGGCGAGCGCATGCTGGCCGACCTGCGCGAGGAACTGGAGCTGGTGCAGGGCGCCAGCCATGCCTTCGACGTGGACGAATACCTGGCCGGCAGGCAGACCCCGGTGTTCTTCGGCTCGGGCGTGAACAACTTCGGCGTGCAGCCGCTGCTGGACTTCTTCGTCAAGCACGCCCCGTCACCGCAGCCGCGTGCCACCAGCGGCCGCGAGATCGCGCCGCAGGAACCCAAACTCACCGGCTTCGTGTTCAAGATCCAGGCCAACATGGACCCGCAGCACCGCGACCGGGTGGCGTTCATGCGCGTGTGCTCGGGCAAGTTCACCGCCGGCATGAAGACCTTCCACGTGCGCTCCGGCAAGGAAATGAAGCTGGCCAATGCGCTGACCTTCATGGCCTCCGACCGCGAGATCGCCGCCGAGGCGTGGCCGGGCGATGTGATCGGCATCCACAACCACGGCACCATCTCCATCGGCGACACCTTCACCGAAGGCGAGGCGGTGACCTTCACCGGCATTCCCAACTTCGCCCCGGAACTGTTCCGCCGCGCCCGGCTGAAGGACCCGCTCAAGCTCAAGCAGCTGCACAAGGGCCTGGCGCAGCTGTCCGAGGAAGGCGCCACCCAGTTCTTCCGCCCGCTGATGAGCAACGACCTGATCCTGGGCGCGGTCGGCGTGCTGCAGTTCGATGTGGCCGCCTACCGGCTGAAGGACGAGTACGGCGTGGAGGCGATTTTCGAGCCGGTCGGGGTGATCACCGCGCGCTGGGTGCACTGCGGCAACGAGAAGAAGCTGGAGGAATTCCGCGAGAAGAACGCCGGCAACCTCAGCATCGACGCCGCCGGCCAGCTGGTCTATCTGGCCCCGACCCGGGTCAACCTGCAGCTGGCGCAGGAGCGCGCCCCGGACGTGCGTTTTGCCGCAACCCGTGAAGCGGCACACACTGTTTCCGCAGGCTAGAGCCAGACCGTACGTGCACGCATGGGCCAACGCGGCGATGATAAGGGGGAGCGGGTTCCCCCTCCCCCGCACAGCCCTCCGTTGCCATGACCTCTGCCGTTTCGATCCGTGAAGAAATCGCCAGCGCCCTCACCCACGGCCTGGGTGCGGTGGCCGCACTGGCGGGAAGCGCCGTCCTCATCACCTTGGCCAGCATCTACGGCGACGCCTGGCAACTGACCAGCGCCATCGTCTTCGGTGTGGCGCTGTTGCTGCTGTACACCGCCTCCACGCTGTACCACGCGATCCAGCATCCGGTCGCCAAGGGCCGGCTGAAAGTGTTCGACCACTGCGCGATCTACCTGCTGATCGCCGGCACCTACACCCCGTTCACCCTGATCGGGCTGCGCGGTCCGTGGGGCTGGGGCCTGTTTGCCGCGATCTGGTCGCTGGCGCTGTTCGGGGTGGTCTTCAAGCTGTTCTACACCGGCCGTTTCAAGCTGCTGTCGACCCTGATCTATATCGCCATGGGCTGGATGGTGGTGGTGGCGATCAAGCCGATGCTGCACTCGCTCGATACCTGGACGCTGGGCTGGCTGCTGGCCGGCGGCGTGTCGTACACGCTGGGCACCTGGTTCTATCACCGTGAATCGGTGCCTTATTCGCACGCGATCTGGCACATGTTCGTGATTGGCGGCAGTGTCTGCCACTTCGTCTCGGTGTCGGCGCAGATCCTCTGAGCGACTCTCCAGGCACGACCACGGGTACTGGCGCCGCCAGCCAGCGCCCCATGCCACTACTTCGCGTTGCCTGCACGACCGGCACGCGACCATCAACGACGTGAATGCCTCCACGTCCGCCACTCCTCCGCCCCCCTCCCCGCCGCCGTCGCGCTGGCGCTGGCAGCGCCCCGGGAAACGCGGACAACGCTGGCTGGCGGTGCTGGCCTGCTTGATCGCGGCGCTGCTGGTGTTGATCGCCCTGTGGGACTGGAACTGGTTCAAGGGCCCGGTCGAACGCGCCGTCGAGGCCCGCACCGGCCGCGAATTCCAGATCAATGGCGATCTGGATGTGGATCTGGGCCGGGTCACCACGGTGCGCGGCGATGGGCTGACCTTCGCCAATGCGAAATGGGCCAGGCAGCCCCACATGGCGACCGCCGAGCGGGTCGAGATCGACCTGCGGTTCTGGCCCCTGCTTCGCGGCCAAGTGCGCATTCCCGAAATCCGCCTGACCCGCCCCGACCTGCTGCTGGAGAGCGGGCCCGACAAGAACACACCCGGCAACTGGGATTTCCTCGGCCCCAGCGATGGCAATCCTCCCGTGCTGCAGCGACTGCTGGTCGAAGACGGCCACCTGCGGTTCGTGGATACGGCCGGCAAGACCGACGTGCGGGTCTCGCTCAACAGCGGCAAGGCGCGCAGCGGAGACAGTGCCCCACCGCTGCTGATCAGCGGTGACGGGCGCTGGAAGGGCAACCCGTTCTCGCTCAAGGGCGATACCGAGTCGCCGCTGGAACTGACCAACAGCGATCATCCGTTCCGCATCCAGCTGGATGGCCGCGCGGGCAATACCCACGCCATCGCCAGCGGCACGCTGACCAATCCGTTCCAGCTGCGCATCTTCGATCTGGAGCTGACGCTCAGCGGCCAGGACATGGAGGACCTGTACCCGCTGATCGGGCTGGCGATTCCATCCACCCCGCCCTATCGGCTGAAGGGGCGCCTGAAGCGCAACAATGGAATCTGGCGCTACGAGGACTTCAACGGCACTGCCGGCGACAGCGACCTGCACGGCACCGCCCAGGTCGACGTCAATGGCGCGCGCCCGCTGCTCAAAGCCGACCTGGTCTCCAAGCGCCTGGACTTCGACGATCTGGCCGGTTTCATCGGCGCCCCACCCAAAACCGGCGCCGGCGAAATGGCCAATGCGGAGCAGAAAGCCCGGGCTGCGGCCCTGGCGGCGCGCGCCAGGATCCTGCCGGACACGCCATACGACCTCGGCAAGTTGCGCGCGATGGATGCCGATGTGCGCTGGAAGGCGCACCGCATCGATTCACCGAAACTGCCGCTGGACGACATGGACGCCCACCTCAAACTCGACAACGGCCTGCTGCGGCTGCAACCGCTGAACTTCGGCGTCGCTGGGGGCGACATCCGCAGCACCATCCACATGGACGCGCGCACGCAGACCATCTCCACCCAGCTGCAGGCCACGATCCGCAAACTGCAGCTGGGCAAGTTGTTTCCGGATGCCAAGCTGGCCGAGCAGGCCTCTGGCGGCATCAGCGGCCAGGTCAACCTGAGCGGCCACGGCAATTCGATCGCGGCGATGCTGGGCAGTTCCGATGGCGATGTCGCCATCGGCATGGGCCGCGGCCATATCGGCAACCTGGTGATGGAACTGGCCGGGCTGGACATCGCCGAATCGCTGAAATTCCTCGTCATGGGCGATCAGCAGATCCCGCTGCGCTGCGCCTTTGCCGACTTCAGCGTGAAGGATGGCTTGATGCAATCGCGCGCTTTGGCCTTCGATACCAGCGACACCCTGATCGTCGGCGAAGGCAACATCAGCCTGAAGCAGGAATCGCTGGACCTGCTGCTCAAGCCGCGCCCGAAGGACATCAGCATCCTGGCGTTGCGCTCGCCGCTGCGCGTGGGCGGCAGCTTCAAGGATCCTTCGTTCCGGCCCGACTTCAAGGCGCTGGGGTTGCGCGGGGCGATCGCGCTGACGCTGGCCAGCATCACCCCGCCGGCCGCGTTGCTGGCCACGCTGGAGACCGGCCCCGGCAAAGACAGCAATTGCGGCGGCAAATACGCGCGTTGATAGCGGCCGGTCGCACTCAACCGGCCACGGTCAACCGGCGATGTAGTGCTGCAGCTGGTCCAGCTGTTCGCGCTGGTATTCGATCACCGCCTTGACCAGGTCGCCGATCGAGATCACCCCGACCACCTGCTCGTTTTCCATCACCGGCAAATGGCGGATGCGCTTGTCGGTCACCAGTTGCAGGCAGCGCTCGACGGCTTCGCCCGGCGTCACCGTGATCAGCTGGGTGGTCATGATGTCGCGCACCGGCGTGTTGGCCGACGAGCGGTTGTGCAGGACGATCTTGCGCGCGTAATCGCGCTCGGACAGGATCCCGGCCAGCCGCGGCCCGTCCATCACCAGCACTGCGCCAACGCCTTTTTCAGCCATCAGGCGGATGGCATCGACCACGGCGGCATCCGGGGATACCGCGTAAACCTCAGGGGATTTGCTCCTGAGCAACTGCCGGACGGTTTGCATACGGGTCTCCCGGGGTAGCTGTGCGTGCCGTCGATACTGCCACGTCCGGCGCCTGCCAGCTGTCAACCAGATACAGCGGCCGCTGCTTGGCCTCCATATACAGCCGGCCCAGATACTCGCCGATCAGTCCCAGCGCGATCAGCTGGACACCGCCCAGGAACAGGATCACCGCCATCATCGTCGGCCAACCGGCCACCCGGTCCCCGTACAGGGTGGCCTTGGCCACCACCACCACGGCGAACCCGAACGCGGAGGCGGCCGTCAGCAGTCCCAGATAGGTCGCCACCCGCAGCGGTGCGGTGGAAAAGCTGGTGATGCCCTCCAGCGCCAGATTCCACAGTTTCCAGAAGCCGAACTTGCTGCGCCCGGCCACCCGCGGCCCGCGCCGATAAGGCAACGCCACCCGGCGGAAGCCGACCCAGCCAAACAGCCCCTTCATGAACCGCTGGCGTTCGCGCAACTGTTTCAGCGCCGTCAGGGCGCGCGCGGACAACAACCGGAAGTCGCCGGTGTCGGCAGGGATGGGCGTCTTCGACAGGCGCCCGATCAGCCGATAGAACACCGAGGCGGTTGCCCGCTTGAGCCAGCCCTCCCCGTCACGGGCCAGGCGGGTGCCGTATACGTCGTCATATCCTTCGCGCCACAGCGCCACAAACTGCGCGATCAGTTCCGGCGGGTCCTGCCCGTCGGCATCGAGGATCAGCACCGCGCCGCCATCGACGAAATCCAGCCCGGCCGTCAGCGCGGCCTCCTTGCCAAAATTGCGCGACAACCTCAGCAGCCCGGTACGCGGATCGCTGGCGGCCAGTTGCCGCATCACCTGCCAGGTGGCATCGGTGCTGCCGTCGTCCACGTAGAGGATGCGGCCGTCCAGCTCCGGCAGGCGCTGCAATTCGCCACTGATGCGCGGATGCAGCAGCGGCAATGCATCGGCTTCGTTGTGGGCGGCAACAACAACTGTCAGGCGATCCGTATTCATGGCGCGATTCTACGGAACCGCGCCGCCGCGGCGCTCAATCCGCGTCATCCACATAGCCGGCACCGCCCAATTGCCGCGCCTGCCGCTGGATCCAGGCGGCCCGCCGCTGCACATAGGCCCCGGGATTCTGTGCGCTGTAGCGCCGTGGTGACGGCAACACCGCGGCCAGCCGCGCACTCTCCGCACCACTCAGGCGCGCGGCGTCCTTGTTCCAGAATTGCCGCGATGCAGCCTGCACGCCATAGATGCCATCGCCGAACTCGGCCACGTTGGCATACATCTCCAGAATGCGGCTTTTCGGCCACAACGCCTCGATCAGCAGCGTGTACCAGGCTTCCAGCCCTTTGCGCAGCCAACTGCGGCCCTGCCAGAGGAACACATTCTTGGCCACCTGCTGGCTGATCGTGCTGGCGCCGCGCAGGCGCCCGCCGCGGGCGTTGTGGCTGCGCGCCTTTTCAATCGCCTGCAGGTCAAAGCCGCCATGCAGCGGAAAACGCTGGTCCTCGGCGGCCACCAGCGAAATCGGCACACTGGGCGCCATCTGGTCCAGATCCCGCCAGGCGTAGTGGACCCTGAACTTCCAGTCGCCCTGTCCCCAGGCCTCCAACTGCCGCAACGCCATTACCGTGGAGAACGGCGGGTCGACAAAACGCAACACCACCACCTGCAGTCCCGAAACCCCCACGAACGCCAGCGGCACCGCCAGCAGCCAGCGCCATAGCCGCCGGCGCGGCCGCTGGGCCCCCTGCCCGCCTTCCACCTTGAGCTTGCCGTCCTCCGCCCCCATNCCACGAACGCCAGCGGCACCGCCAGCAGCCAGCGCCATAGCCGCCGGCGCGGCCGCTGGGCCCCCTGCCCGCCTTCCACCTTGAGCTTGCCGTCCTCCGCCCCCATTGCTGGTACACCTCCAGTGGTCCGTAGTCCGGCGCATTATCCGGTACCGGACTTTCATATACGCATAGATGCCGACCCCATGACCGACCAATCCGACCTGCTTGTCCGCTTCCTCCTGCCCGAAGCCGGGGTACGTGGCGTCCATGTCCAGCTTTCCTCCAGCTGGCGCGAAATCCTCTCCCACGGCCAATACCCGGCCTCGGCCACGCAACTGCTGGGCGAGGCGTGCGTGGCGTCGGCGCTGTTCACCGGCCACACCAAGGTTGATGGCAGGCTCTCGATCCAGCTGCGCAGCAGTTCGGCGATGCGCACCCTGTTTGCCGAATGCACTTCGGCCGGCAGCCTGCGTGGCATCGTGCAGCTGGCCGAAGGTCAGGATGCGCCGCATGAGCTCAACCGCCTGGGAGACGATGCGCTGCTGGCCATCACCATCGAAAACCCGGGGCTGGATCCGCGCGAGCCGCAGCGCTACCAGAGTCTGGTGGCGCTGACCGCCACCACCCTGGACGAAGCCTTCGAGGACTATTTCCGCCAGTCCGAACAGCTGCCCACCCGGCTGCTGCTGGCTGCCGATGGTGAACGCGCCGCCGGCCTGCTGCTGCAGAAGCTGCCCGGCGACAGCGGTGACAACGACGGCTGGATGCGCGCAAGCGCCCTGTTCGACACCCTGCGGCGCGACGAACTGCTGGGCGTGGCCGGCCCCGAGCTGCTGCACCGCCTGTTCCACCAGGAAACCCCGGACCTGCTCGGCTCCAAGCCGCTGCACTTCGGCTGTTCCTGCTCGCGCGGACGGGTGGAAGCGATGCTGCAGTCGCTCGGCGAAGAGGAAGCGCGCGCCGCCGCCGAGCCGACCGGACGGGTGGAGGTGCGCTGCGAATTCTGCGGTCAGAATTATCACTTCCCCTTGACCGAACTGGGCGCACTGTTTGCCGACGCACCGGCTGAACAACCCGCGCCGGAACGGCTTCAATGAAATCTGTGACGAGTTGCGTTCTGGGGAGGACGAAGACTTGTTAAGAAAACATAAACGCCCTACGATCAAAGACATCCTCCTGCGGGAACTTCCCGCGGATCCGCGTGTCCCAGAGATCCTATGAACGCATTTTTGCGCCTGCCCCTTGCCTTGATGATCGCCCTGGGTGCGGTCTCGGGCGCGCATGCGCAGAGCCGGCCCACCGCGCAGGACAGCACGGTGCTGCCGGTGTGGAACAAGGGCAGCGGCAAGGTGGAAGCCCTGCTGTATCTCGAACCGACCGGTGAGCAGACGGCCGGGGCCCGCTGGCACTTCGGCCGCAATTCGCTGGATGCCGCGTTCGGGCTTTCTTCCCGCGACTCCCTGGGTCTGCTGTGCAACAGCAGCCGCGGCACCAGCATCAGCGGGCTGGCCAGCCACTGCATGCTTGCCAGCCTCGGCGATGACGACGATGACAGGGGCATCGGCCGCCACCTTTCGGCGACCACCAGTTTCAACCGTCCGGGCGGCCGTATCGGCCTGTCGGCCGGTACCGGCCGCGATACGCTGCCGGCATGGCTTTCCAGCAACGGCAAGGCCCCGGCAACGCGGATGGAGCAGAACGACCTGACCGTCTTCGGGCAGAAGAACATTGGCCGCGAAGGCTTTGTCTCCATTGGCGGCACTTACGCCAAGGCGCGTCTGGTCCCGCTGAGAGATGCCTCGCCGGCACTGGTTGACCAGTGGGACAGCAAGACCCTGAGCATGGGCGCTGGCTACGGCCCCTTCAGCGCCAATATTGTCGGCCGTGTGGTTGACGTTCCCGGCCAGCCCGGCAAGTGGGAAGGCGTGGGCCTGGGCCTTACCTGGCGGACACCCTGGAGCGGCCAGCTCACGGTGGGCGCGGAGAACGTGATCACCCGCGGCAAAAACCCGTTCGCCCCCAAGAATGAAAGCAATGACGAAGGCACCATTCCTTACGTCAGGTACGAGCAGGATCTTTAAGCACCTGTTTTTAAAAGGGATAACTCCTTAAACGCCCTCTTCGGAGGGCGTTTCCGCTTCTGTTGCGACTGAAATCTTCACCTGGAATTTCCGTCTCCTTAACGGCACTTTAATTTCTCCTTCACGTTGAGCTACTATCGGGTCACCCTCGCGGCATTTGGATCCGCATTCGGTTCCACCCGGGGCTATCCCTTTGTGCAACACCCAAGTCAACTTGGAGAGAGAGAGTCAATGAACCACCAGTCCAACAAGCTGCGCGATGCGGTAATCATCGCGCTTGTGACAAGCGCCGGCACCAGCGGCGCGGCATTTGCCCAGGAAGCCAGCGCCCCGACCAGCCTGGATCGTATTGAAGTCACCGGTTCGCGTATCCGCCAGGTTGACCTTGAAACCGCACAGCCGGTGCTCACCATCTCCCGTCAGGACATCGAGTCGCAGGGCTTCAGCTCGGTCGCCGACATCCTGCAGAACATCTCTGCCGCCGGCAGCCCGTCGTTCAGCCGCGCTTCGCCGCTGACCTCCAACCAGGAAGCCGGTGGCCAGTACATCGACCTGCGCAACCTCGGTGCGCAGCGCACCCTGGTGCTGGTCAATGGCAAGCGTCTGGGCATCAGCCCCAACGGCTACCAGGACGTGTCGTCGATCCCGAGCGTCATCGTTGAGCGCATCGAGGTCCTGAAGGATGGCGCCTCCTCGATCTACGGTTCCGACGCCATGGCCGGCGTGATCAACATCATCACCCGCAAGAACTTCGAAGGTGCCCAGGCCAACGCCTATGTCGGCCAGTACAGCCAGGGCGACGGCCAGAAGCAGAGCTATGACTTCCTGGTCGGCTTCAAGGGCGACCGCGGCTCGGTCACCGTCGGTGCCGAATACCACAAGGAAGAAGGCGTGTGGGCCAAGGACCGCTGGTTCTCGGAAGACACCCGTCCGGGTGACCCGCTCTCCGGTCTGACTACGGTCGGTCAGTGGGGCAACTACAACACCAATAACAATCAGTTTGCCCGCGACAAAAATGGCAAACTCGTGCTGGACAGCAAGGGTAATCCGACGCGCCTGGGTGCTACCTGGGCCGCCCCCAACCGCGGCAGCAATGCCATGGGTTCCGGTAATTTCCACCCGCAGGATCCGATCGCAGACACCAGCCGCAGCTCGGACCAGATGCATCTGCTGACTCCGCTCAAGCGCCGTTCGCTGTTTGTCAACGCAAGCTATGACATCTTCGACAATGTCCGCTTCAACGCCGACATGGGCTACACCAAGCGCGATTCGAACCGCCAGATCGCCGGTTATCCGACCCAATCGACCGCCATCGGCGCGCCCATGGCCGGCGCGGTCTATCGCACCAATGCCGACGGTACGCGCACCTTCGTCAGCAACGGCAGCTATTTCAATCCGAATGGCAACGCCGATCTGTATCAGGCAGACGTCGCTGGCTACCTGGACCCGAAGACCGGTCTGCCGGCGTTCTCGCAGACCAACAATATCGACTGGCGCCGTCGCGGCTGGGAAGTTCCGCGCACCACCGATACTTCCCTGACCACGTGGCGCTTCACCGCGGCCCTGGAAGGTTCGTTCGAGATCGGCGACCGCTATTTCGACTGGGATGCGGGCTATCTGTTCAACGAGAACGAAAGCACCATCATCAACAACGGCAACTTCTACATTCCGGCCGTCCAGGCTGCGGTGGGTCCGTCGTTCAAGAACTCCGCCGGCCAGATCCAGTGCGGCACCGCCGCCAATCCGATCGCGCTGACCAGCTGCGTGCCGTGGAACCCGTTTGCCGGCTTCGGTACCGGTGCGGTGGCCAACTCGCTCGACGATCCGGCAGTGCGCAAGTATCTGTTCCGCGAAGAGCATGCGGTCGGCAACACCAAGACCAACAGCTACTTCGCCAATATCGCCGGCTCGCTGTTCGCACTGCCCGCCGGTGACCTGGCGTTCGCACTGGGTTACGAATACCGCAAGGAACAGGGCGGCTTCTTCCCCGACGCCATTGCCCAGTCCGGCAACTCCACCAACCTGGCCTCGGGCCCGACCTCGGGTGGCTACTCCCTGGACGAACTCTATGCCGAGTTGAACATCCCGGTGCTGGCTGACGTCGCGTTCGCCAAGGAACTGACCCTGAGCGTGGCCAGCCGCTATTCGGACTACAACACCTTCGGCGACACCACCAACAACAAGTTCGGCCTGAAGTGGCGTCCGACCGACGAGCTGCTGGTCCGTGCCACGTGGTCGGAAGGCTTCCGCGCGCCGACCATCGGCAACCTGTACGGCGGCGGCTCGCAGAGCTTCACCACCGGTTTTGAAGATCCGTGCGACAGCGTCTACGGTGTCGCCAAGGGTTCGGCCAAGTGCCTGGCCGATGTCGGCGCGGGCTATCGCCAGCTGAAGCAGGGCTTCGTCCCGACCACGCAGAAGGGTGACCAGACGCCGGTGCCGTTCACCAGCGGCTCCAACCCGAACCTGCAGCCGGAAAACTCCGAGTCCAAGACCATCGGCTTCGTCTACAGCCCGGGCTATGTCCAGGGTCTGAGTGTGGCCGTGGACTGGTGGAACATCCGCATCGACAACACGATGGTGTCGGACAGCCCGAACCTGATCATGGAAGACTGCTATGTCGGCCTGATCGCCTCGCGCTGCGCCAACTTCACCCGTGATCCGGTCACCAAGATCGTCAACGATCTGAAGTACGGCCTGCGCAACGCCGGCTTCACCGAGACCGAGGGCTTCGACTTCGACGTCAACTACGCGCAGGAAACCGGCTTCGGCCGCTTCGGCGCCAAGTGGGCCACCACGTATGTCAGCAAGTACGAGTCCAAGGCGACCAACGATCCGGCGACCGTGCCGAACCACTGGAACGGCCGCAACGCCTACTTCCGCATCCGTTCCAACCTGTCTTTGACCTGGAAGCTGGAAAACTGGTCGGCGATGTGGGGTATGCGCTACTTCTCCGGCAGCAAGGAAAACTGCTCGTACCTGGACCGTTGCACCACCCCGAACTGGGCGGCACCGGAAACGCTGGGCAAGATTTCGCCGAAGAACAACCTCGGTTCCAACACCTTCCACGACGTCCAGGTTGCCTGGTCGGCTCCGTGGGATGCGCGGATCGCCGTGGGCGCCAACAACGTGTTCAACCACATTTCGGCCCCGTGGTACTCGCAGGCCTCGTCCAACTTCGCCTACTACGGCGGGTTTGATATCGGCCGCACCGTGTACCTCAAGTACCAGCAGAACTTCTGATCTGAACCTCAGATACTTCTGATACACGACTACGGCCCCGCAAGGGGCCGTAGTTTTTTGCGGACAGTGGGAGTCAAGCCCCCGATGAACAGCGGCATCCCCGGCTGACCCTCTCAACCCGAAACCGTTCTCAGCCACTGCGCACGGCTCCGGTCGTTCCGCACTGGTCGCACCGCCGCAGAATTTCCGGACACCGCGGCTGTCCCGTTTACCGGCAAAACCCTGCGGGTCGCATGCCAGCTCACGGGCTCAACGTCCATGAAACAGCCCGCTTGTGACAGGACTGCAAGTCGCCGCCCCGCGGGACCGGAAACCCGTTGTACTGAACGGCGAACGCGAGACCGCCGCTGCACTCGCGTGCCTGCGGTACGGCCACCACCTTGGAGGTGACATGGCCTCCTTGCTAGAGTCCGACCCTTCGGACTCGCTGAGGTCGCACCGCAAAAATGCATTCGACTCCACCTGTCGGCTCCGAGGGCGACGTGAAACTCCGCGCCCTGTCTCTTCTGCGCGCCGGCCAAACCGAGGCAGCGCATGAGCTGTTTCTGGAAGAATTTCAGCGGGCGCCCGCTCCAGCGGCCATCGCGCTTTCCGAGTTGCTGGAGGCCAATCCGGCAAATGAAACGTTGCAGCGCTTGCTTGCACGGATGCTGGAGAACGGGACAACGCAATCCGCCCTGTGGCGTACCGCCGGGCGGCTGGCCGCACGCAACGGCGACATGCCTCAGGCTATTCATCACTTTTCCAGGGCCCATCAGCTGGAACCCGGCGATGCCGACAATGCATTGCTGCTCGGCATTTCCCTGCTGCGGACCGGGCGGATGCTGGAGGCATTGCCGCCGTTGCGCGCGGCCTATCGGCTGCGCCCCGACCCGATCGCAACCCAGGCCCTGGCTGACGCTGAATTTGAAACGGATCATCCCGCGCTCGCCCAGCCGCTGCTGACGAAGCTGCTTGAGCAGGCCCCCAACGACACCCGGCTGCGGCTTCGCCTGGCCGAGACGCACAGTCAACTGGGAGATCACGCGCAGGCCCTGGCGCTTTATCGCGACGGCCTGTTGATCAGTCCGCACGATGCAGCCTTGCATATGGCACTGGCCCAGGCCGAGGAAGATGCAGGGGAAAAAGATGCCGCTGCCGCGGCCTATCGCGAAGCACTGCGCCTGCAGCCCGGCTGGGCAATGCCGTTGGCCGGATTGATCGGCCTGCTGCGGGGCCAAACTCCCCCGGATCTCCTGGACGCCGCCCGCAGAACACTGGACAACCCGCAGATCAGTCCCGGAGAGCGCGCCTCCACCGGTTATGCCCTGGGTAAAGCGCTGGACAGCCAGAAGCGCTATGCCGATGCGATGCACATATGGGACAAGGCCAATGCGGCGCGGGAGATCCAGGCCGGTCGATTCAACCCGGCACAGCTGTCCGGGCACCTGGAATCAATCGAGCGCAGCTATCGCCCCGGCCGCTGGAAGCAGCGGGAACGCGCAGCCTCTGAGCCACGCATGGTCTTCATTGTCGGCATGCCCCGCTCGGGCACCACCTTGACCGAGCGCATTCTCGCCGCGCACCCCGAGGTGCATGGATGCGGCGAGCTGCCCGACCTGCCGCGGATCGCCCGGGAGCTGGGGTCGGGCTGGCCCTCGGTTGCCATCGACCTTCCTTCCGGGACCCTGGCCAAACTGGCCACGGACTACCTGCAATCCGCCAGCCGGCATGCACGCACCGGAACGCGGGTGCTGGTGGACAAAGCCCCGCTGAACTTCTTCCAGCTCGGCTTGGCCTGCTCGCTGTTTCCCGATGCACGGGTGATCTGGTGCCGGCGCGACCGCAGGGACGTGGCGCTGTCGATCTACAGCGAAAATTTCTCGCCCGCGTCGACCTTTGCTACCCGCCTCGAGAACATCGCCGCCTACCAGGACGCCGAAGACCGGCTTCTGGCGCTCTGGCAGCAGGTATTGCCGTTGCCAATTCTGGTGCAGGACTACGAGGCCCTGACCCGCGAACCGGAAGCAGGCGCCCGACGCCTGCTCGCGTTCCTGGGGCTGGAGTGGAACCCGGACGTACTGCTTTCCCACCGCCAAACCGGCGGTGTGCAGACGCCCAGCCGCTGGCAGGTCCGGGAACCCGTGCATACCCGTTCCATCGGCCGCTGGCGGAACTACCCGGGAAAATTCTGACCTCTTGCGGGACAACACCAGCCCAATCACACCCTTTGTTCAGTAAATGTGAAGTTTCCGGAAGGCCTACCGCGTTCACAAATAAGTTTCAACTGAAAAGGTTAACGAGACTTTAATTTGCTCCAACACCGATATAACATCGGCCCGACCTCGAGTTTTTGTGCCTTCCTTTTGGCACCGCTTGAAGGATCACCGGGAGTTTTTCCCAGCCTCAACCTGAGAGAGAGATATGAACCTGAAGAGTACTCGTCTACGTGACGCGATCACGCTCGCCCTGCTGTCGGGCGTCGCTGTCACCGGAACCGCCTTCGCTCAAGACTCCTCGTCAAAAGGCGAGCCTTCCACCACACTTGACCGCATCGAAGTCACCGGCTCGCGCCTGAAGCGCGCCGAGATTGAAGGCGCCCAGCCGGTCACCGTCATCGATCGCGTCCAGATCGACGCCAGCGGTGAGACCTCGGTCGCCGACTACCTGCGTACCACCAACTTCAACTCGGTCGGCCAGTTCCGCCCGCAGTCGGGCAGCTCGGCCCAGGCCGGCGCATTCGCCGACCTGCGTGGTCTGGGTGGCCAGCGTACGCTGGTGCTCATCGACGGCCACCGTGCGCCCAAGGCGCCGTTTGCCGCAGGTTCGGGTACCGACCTGAACACCATTCCGCTGGCTGCGGTTGAACGCATCGAAGTACTGACCGATGGCGCCTCCGCCATCTATGGTGCCGACGCGGTGGGCGGCGTGATCAACATCATCACCCGCAAGGACTTTGAAGGCGCCCAGGTAATGCTCGGCAAATCGGATCCCAAGTGGGGCCGGACCGATGAAGGCTCCATCCTGTTTGGCGCTTCCGGTGACCGCGGCCGCATGATCGGCGGGTTCTCCCATAACCGCCGGGCGATGATCTTCACCAACTCGCGTCCGTGGGGGCAGACGCTTGGCGTGTCGACCTACGGCAACAACTATCGTTCGTTCGACCCGGTGACCGGCAAAGAGCTAGTCGCCACCACGGCCCTGCCGGGCGGCTGCACCAACGAGAACTTCTACCTGTTGCCCAACGGGCGTTGCTCGTACAACTTCAACAAGGTCGCCGCCGACGAAGCGGCCACCCGCAACAACTCGTTCTTCATGAACGGTGAAGTGCAGGTCGACGAGAACTGGTCGGTGTATGCCAACACCAGCGTCTCCAACACCACCAGCTTCGGCCGCTACGCCCCGACCCCGGGTGCCGTGGCCATCGCCCCGGACGCCGCGCAGAACCCGGTGCCCGGCGCCCTGACCTATCTCTACCACCGCTTCGCCGCGGCCGGCAATCGCGACAACACCACCGACGGCACCGTCTACGACGTGTTGCTCGGCACCCGCGGTGCGGTTTCCGACAGCATCGATTTTGACGGCGGTGTCCGCTACAACACCTACCGCTACAAGGAGCTGGGTCGCAACTACATCGTCGCCTCCCTGGCCGAGCAGGCCATCAATGACGATCTTTACAACATCTACAACCCGGCGGCCACTCCCGAGGATGTGCTGAACTCGATCAAGGCCACCATCAGCCGCGACAGCGTCTTCACCACCAAGGAAGCCTTCGCCAACCTGACCTTCAACGATCTGTTCCAGATGGGCGGCGGTTCGGCCAGCTTGGCCGTGGGTGCGGAGTTCCGCAAGGAACAGTTTGACGACGTGTACGACTCGCTGTCTTCGGCGGGCGTGGTCCTGGGCAGCTCCGGTGCTTCGGCCGGCGACAGCCGCAAAGTCACTGCCGCGTACTTCGAGATGCTGTTCCCGATCACCTCGACCTTCGACGCCAACCTGGCAGGTCGCTATGAGAAATACAGCGACTACGGCAACAACTTCGCCCCGAAACTGTCCCTGCGCTGGCACCCGATTGACAGCCTGACCCTGCGCGGCTCGGTCGGCAAGGGTTTCGTTGCCCCGACCCTGGATGTCATTTCGCAGGCCACGGCGTTCTCCGCCGACTCGGTCTACGATCCGGCCAGCTGCCTGGACCAGGGCGCCGGGACCGCCGCAAAGTGCGCCGCCTTCGCCAATAAAACCGACCTGCAGGTGGATTCCTACCGCGAGAAGGCCGAAGGCCTGGGTGCGGAAAAATCGACCCAGTACCAGGTGGGCGGGGTGTGGGATGCCACCAGCTGGCTGAACGTCACCCTCGACTACTGGAACATCCAGATCAAGGACCGTATCGCCTTCTTCAGCTCGCAGAAGCTGATCGATATCGAGCTGGGCAGGGACCCGACTCCGTTCCCCGGCGCGCCCTGTTCGATCATCCGGGACAAGGCGCTGGCCAACTCCCTGGGCAGTCCGATCAAGGAAATCCACAACTGCTACTTCAACCAGGGCAAGGTCAAGACGGACGGTGTCGATCTGACGCTGCGCACCAACTTCGATCTCGGCAATTGGGGCTCGCTGGCCAATATGATGCAGGCCAGCTATCAGCGTTCGTACACCATTGACGGTGGCGAAAACCAGGCCGGCCTGCAGGGCTTCCCGCACACCCGCGCCACGCTCAACAACACCTGGAGCCGCGGCGACTGGAGCGCGGTCTACAACGTGCGTTACATCGGCTCCAATGGCTCCAACACCGACGGCGATTACACCAAGGCCTATGTCACGCATGACGTCCAGCTCAGCCTGGCGATGCCGTGGAATGCCAAGGTCATGCTCGGCGTCAACAACCTGACCAACAAGCTGCCGGAACTGATTGCCTATGACGGCCGTCCGTTCAACTTCTATCTGTATGACGCCTACGGCCGCAGCCCGTACGTGCGGTACGAACAGCGTTTCTGATAGCAGTTGATTTGCAACAACAGAAAGGGGAGCCTTCGGGCTCCCCTTTCTGTTTCCACTTCATGACCGACATCGACGCACATGCGCGTAATCGCGACTCGTGGAGCCGCTACTGGGCAGCGCAGCCGGCGCACTCCCTGCCGGGCTCGTTTGACGATGGCTATGCCGGCAGCATCGCCGCCTTCTGGAAGGACGTGTCTGCGGAATTGCCGCCGCAAGCCGCCGTGCTGGATCTGGCAACGGGCAACGGCCCGGTCCCCCGGTTGCTGATGCGGCTACGGCCGGACTTGCAGATCGACGCGGTGGATGCCGCTGACGTTGCCCCGCAGTGGGCATCCGATGGCCGCTCCATGCCGCGCTTTCACCCACGCGTGCGCTGTGAGGCACTGCCGTTTCCAGAGGCCACGTTCGACCTGATAAGCAGCCAATACGGCATCGAATACGCCGAATTGTCTTCAAGCCTTGCCGAGGTGGCACGGGTGCTACGCGACGGCGGCACCTTTGCCGCGGTCGTGCATTCGCGCGATTCACGCATCGTCACGGTTGCTGCGGAAGAATTGGCGCATGCCAACGCGTTGCTTCTTCCCGGCGCTGCACTGGACGCCATCACCGCACTGGTACCTTTCATGGCACTGGCGGGGAAACAGGACACACAGCGCGCGTTGAACGCCAATCCGTGCGCGGGCGTGGCAAGGGACCGGTTCAATCAATCCATGGACCTTGTCCGATTCGCCGCCAGCCGCAGCAGCACGCCAGACCTGCTGCGGGAGCTGCTGCAATGGGCGCCGCAACTGCTCGCCTTTACGCGGACCACCGGCCAGGTGGATGCCGCCCTGCAAGCCTGTGATCGCTATCGGGAGCAGCTCGAAGATGCCGTCGAACGCTATCGCGCCTTGCTGGTCGCCGCCAGATCTCTCGGCGAAATGCAGCAGTTGGTCGAGGACCTGCGCGCGGTCGGCATCCAGCAAAGCGGCATCGCGAACCTGCTGCATGACGGCCACACGCTCGGCTGGTCATTGCGCGCCTGTCGCCAACACCGCTAGCGCCGCCCCCTTACCAAGCCATTGTCCTTAGAGGCTGATGGTGCGGACGAAGCGACAGACACCCCGGGCACACCGCTCTTTGCCCCGAGCGGAAACTGCTGCCTGCCTCACGCCGGCAGCCCGGACCTGATTCTCAGCCCGGAATCAATGTCTCGATGACGTGTTCAACGTAGGCCTCGAAGTCCTCGCGGGCCTGCCTGGGCTGTTGCAGTTGCAGCGACAGCTGCAGGAAACCGACATAGGCGGCATAGGCCAGGCGGGCGCGGTGCTGCGCATCGGTGCGGCTGAGGCCGGCCTGGCGGAACGAGGCCACCAGGTATTCCATGCGCCGCTGCGAAACGCGGTCGATGACCGGCCGCACCATCGGATGGTCCAGCGCCTTGAGCAGCTCGCTGTAGATGATGTGCGGGGTGACTTCGTGGGCAGCGAGCTGGAACAGCGCGCGCAGGCGGGTACGCGGATCGGCCACGCCCTCCAGGCTGCCGAATACCTGCTGCTGCTCGACCAGCTCCCAACGCTCCAGCGCCGCCTGCAGCAACGCATCGCGCGAGGGGAAGTGCCAGTAGAAACTGCCCTTGGTCACGCCCAGCCGCCGCGCCAACGGTTCCACCGCCACCGCCGCCACACCTTGTTCGGCGATCAGGTCCAGCGCGGCCTGTGCCCAGTCCTCGGCGCTGAGCCGGCTGTTGCGCGCGCCACGGGTTTCACCGGAAGAAGCTGATGTGTCATTCATTTCCAGATTTAACCATACGCTGCGGTTGGTTGCAGTACGCCGGCGCGGCTGCAGCAAGGGGAAAACAGTACCGGGAGCCGCCTGGCCGCCAAACCATACCGGCAAGTATTGACATGTCCGACCACCCATCCATACCATCAGGTATGGAAACATACGCCGCTTTTGCCATGAATTGCGTGGAGCTCGAGCTGAAGGGCGCCCACGGCATCCGCCTCGCCGCGTCCAGAAGTCCGGGCGACAAGAGCCCGATCCTGTTCGCCCACGGCTTTGGCCAGACCCGCGGCGCATGGAACTCCAGCGCCGCGGTGATCGCAGCCGCCGGCTACGGCACGCTGAGCTATGACGCACGCGGCCATGGCGGCTCGGACTGGAATGCGGCCGACCAGCCCTACGACGGCGAGCAGTTCACTGACGACCTGATTGTGGTTGCCGGCGAGCTGGCGCGGCCGCCGGTGCTGGTGGCCGCTTCGATGGGAGGATTGTTCGGGCTGATGGCCGAATCGCGCTGGCCGGGTCTGTTCTCGGCGATGGTGCTGGTGGACATCACCCCGCGCTGGGAGACACGCGGGGTTGATCGCATCCTCGCCTTCATGAGCGCCCACCCGCACGGCTTTGACTCACTGGCAGTGGCGGCCGACACCATCGCCGCGTACATGCCGCATCGTCCGCGCAAGAGCGAGGAGTCGCTGCGCGGTTTGTTGCGGCCCACGCCGGATGGACGCTGGACCTGGCATTGGGATCCGCGGCTGGTGGCGGAACTGGCGCGCGACAGCGAGCAGCACCAGAGCACGATCACCGAAGCCGCACGCCGCATCGAATGTCCGCTGCTGCTGGTCAGTGGCGGGCGCAGCGATCTGGTCACGCCGCAGACCGTTTCCGAATTCCTGTCGCTGGCACCGCATGCACAGCACGTGCATCTGCCCGAGGCCACGCATATGGTGGCCGGTGATGACAACGACGCATTTACCGCCGCTGTGTTGAACTACCTGGACGCCCTGCCCGCCGCAGCGTCCGCCCTAACCAAGCACGTTACCGGAGCACGCCCATGAGCATTGTCGTCCCCTTTATCGCGGTGTTGCTGGCAGGCGCGGTTGCCGCCTACCACCGCATGCGCCTGGCCACGTGGACGGTGGCCAGCGCGGTGCTGCTGGTCGCCTGCTGGTTCCTTGGCATCAACCAGAACGCCACCCTCATCGCGGCCGCCATCGTCGCGCTGATCAGCGTGCCGTTGCTGCTGCCCTTCATCCGCAAGCCGCTGATCACCGGCCCTTTCATGACGGTGTTCCGCAAGGTGCTGCCGCCGCTGTCCAAGACCGAACGCATCGCCCTGGAGACCGGTTCGGTCGGTTTCGAAGGGGAGCTGTTCACCGGTGATCCGGACTGGAACAAGCTGCTCAACTATCCCAAGCCGCAGCTTACCGCCGAAGAACAGGCCTTCCTGGACGGTCCGGTGGAAGAGTTGTGCAAGATGATCAACGACTGGGAAATCACCCATGTCCTGGCCGACCTGCCGCCGGAGATGTGGGAGTTCATCAAGAGGAACCGCTTCTTCGGCATGATCATTCCCAAGCAGTACGGCGGCCTGGGGTTCAGCGCGCTGGCCCACCACAAGGTGATCCAGAAGCTGGCGTCGATGTCGAGCGTGGTCAGCTCCACCGTCGGTGTGCCGAACTCGCTCGGCCCGGGTGAACTGCTCAACCACTACGGCACCCAGGAACAGAAGGACTACTACCTGCCGCGTCTTGCCATCGGCGAAGAGGTGCCGTGCTTCGGCCTGACCGGTCCGTTCGCCGGCTCCGATGCCACCTCGATTCCCGACTTCGGCATCGTCTGCAAGGGCGTCTGGAAGGGCGAGGAAGTGCTGGGGCTGAAGCTGACCTTCGACAAGCGCTACATCACCCTGGCGCCGGTGGCCACGCTGATCGGCATGGCGTTCCGCATGTACGATCCCGATGGCCTGCTGGGCGATACCAAGGACATCGGCATCACCCTGGCGCTGCTGCCGCGGGACACCGAAGGCGTGGAAATCGGCCGCCGCCACTTCCCGCTCAATTCCACGTTCCAGAACGGCCCGATCCGCGGCAAGGATGTGTTCATTCCGCTGACCCAGCTGATCGGCGGCGCCGAGAAGCGTGGCCTGGGCTGGAACATGCTCAACGAATGCTTGGCTGTTGGCCGTTCGATCACCCTGCCCTCCACCGCCAGTGGCGGCGCCAAGGCCGGCGCGGTGGTGACCGGCGCCTATGCGCGCATCCGCAAGCAGTTCGGGCTGTCGGTCGGCCGCTTCGAGGGCGTGGAAGAAGCGCTGGCCCGCATCGGCGGCAAGGCCTACAAGATCAGCGCGCTGTCACAGGCCACCGCCGCTGCGGTGGATCGTGGTGATGTGCCGTCGGTGCCGTCGGCGATCGCCAAGTACCACTGCACCAACATGAGCCGCGAAGTCATCGCCGATGTGATGGACGTGATCGGCGGCAAGGGCATCATCCTGGGACCGCGCAACTTCGCCGGCCGCAGCTGGCAGGCCGCGCCGATCGCGATCACCGTGGAAGGCGCCAACATCATGACCCGCTCGCTGCTGATCTTCGGCCAGGGCGCCATCCTCTGCCATCCGTGGGTGTTGCAGGAAATGAAGGCCGCCCAGGACCCGGATACCAGGGCCGGGCTGCGCGAATTCGACAGGAGCCTGTTCGGGCATATCCGCTACGGCATTTCCAATGCGGTGCGCTCGTTCTGGTTCGGCCTGACCGGCGCCCGCTTCGGCGCCGCGCCGGGCGATGCCTACACCCGTCGTTTCTTCCGCAAGCTGGACCGCTACTCGGCCAACCTGGCACTGATGGCCGACATCTCGATGATGACGCTGGGCGGCAAGCTGAAGTTCAAGGAGTCGCTGTCCGGCCGCCTGGGCGATGTGCTCAGCCACATCTACATGACCAGCGCGATGCTCAAGCGTTACCACGACGAGGGCGCGCCGGTGGCCGACCAGCCGCTGCTGGCCTGGGCGTTCCACGACAGCGTGCATACCATCGAGGAATCGCTGTCGGCAGCGCTGCGCAACTTCCCGATCCGTCCGATCGGCTGGCTGATGTGGCTGCTGGTATTCCCGCTGGGCCGCCGCGCCGAGGCACCGGGCGACCGTCTGAGCCGGCGTGTGGCCGCCTTGCTGATGTCGCCCAACGACGCCCGCGAACGCCTGGCCGAGGGCGTATTCCTGACCCCGTGCGAGAACAATCCCGGTGGCCGCATCAACAGCTACCTGTCCAAGGCGATCATGGCCGAGCCGGTGGAACGCAAGTTCCTCAAGGCGATCAAGACCAAGGGTATCGAAGCGCTGACCTTCGCCACCCAGCTGGACGAAGCTGTGGCCGAAGGCGTGATCAGCCAGGACGAACGCAGGCTGCTGGAAGAGCTGCGCGAGCTGACCCTGGACACCATCACCGTGGACGACTTCGATCCGCACGAGCTGCGTTCGGCCGGCTACTACGACCTGCCCGGCAAGCAACGCCCGCAGCACGCGGCGTAACCCATCGACAACGCAACACCAGCGGCGGGCCAAGTGCCCGCCGTTTTCATATCGGGAATCCCGCCATGAGCACTCCATTGCTTTCGCTGTACCGTCGCATCACCCGCTGGCCGGCAGGACATTGGCTGTTCTCGCGTGCGGTGTGTTTCAAGGCCCCCTACTTCGCCAGCATTTCGCCGTTGGTGACCCTGCTGGAGCCGGGCCGCTGCGAGGCGCGGATCCGCCAACACCGCCGCATCAGCAACCATATCGGCACCGTACATGCGATCGCCCTGTGCAACCTGGCCGAACTGGGCGGCGGGCTGATGGTCGATGCATCGCTGCCACGCGACATGCGCTGGATCCCCAGGGGCATGGAGGTGAAGTACCAGGCCAAGGCCCGCGGTGTATTGAAGGCGGTGGCGACACCGGCACTGCCCATCGTCAGTGCAGCCAGCGGCTATGACCTGCCAGTGAAGGTCAGCGTCACCGATGCGGCTGATGTCGAGGTGTTCCAGGCAACGATTGCGATGTGGGTATCACCGCGCAAAGCATGAGCCCGGCAGAGGCTGCCTGGAACCTCCGGGCACACACTATCGGCAAAGCCCCCAGCCGGCCCATGCCCGGCTCCGCCGGTTCACAGCGCGCGCAGCAGCAGCGCCAGAATCGCGGGCAACGCCTGGATATAGAAGATACGCCGGCTCACGCTCCACGCGCCGTAGCAACCGGCCACCACCACGCAGGCCAGCGAGAACGTCACCAGCACCGGCGCCTGCAGCACCAGGCCGATGAGGATGCCGGCAGCGAGGAAGCCGTTGTACAGACCCTGGTTGGCGGCCAGCACGCGCGTGGCCTGCGCCTTTTCCGGCGTATTGCGGAAGGTCTTCAACCCCGGCGGGCGTGTCCACAGGAACATTTCCAGCACGAGAAAATATCCGTGCAACGCGGCAACCAGCACGGTCAGCAGCAACGCCAGCATCGTGATCGGGGACATCGGCCCTCCTCCGTCGGAGCATTACCGCGATGGTGGCACGCCCACCATTCAGCGGTCACGCGGAAGCTTCTTTTCCTCACGCAGTACACCCAGCGCGGAGAGCGTCATCAATACCGCGACCAGCGCGCCGCCGGCAAACACCACGTGCGAACCGAACAGCGACAGCCCCTTGTGCACCCAGGCAAAGGTCAGGTCGGCGCCACGATAGACCACCGTGTCGATCGCCGCGCCGGCCTTGTAGCGCCATTGCCGGTCAACGCGCGTATAGATCGTCTCGCGCGCCGGCTTGCCCAGCGAGAACTCGCTGGCGCGGGTCATCACCTGCACCACCGCCACCATTAGCGGAAACGGCGAGGCAGCCAGCACCGAGAAGCCGATGATGATCGCAAGGCCTGGAATCAACAGTGCCGGCGCAATGCCGAAGCGCGAGAGCAGCCAGCGGGTCAGCCCCAGCTGCACCACCAGGGTCAGCGCATTCACCCCCAGATCGATGCGCGAATAGAACGCGGTGCTGGCCGCCGGGTCGGCGATCAGGCGGCGCGCGATGGATGCCTGTTCGTTGTACAGCATCGTGCCGACGCCCACGCCGAACACCACCAGCAATGCCAGCCAGCGCAGCAGGGGCTCGCGCACGATCAGCTTCAGGCCATCCATCACATTGCCGCCCATCGGCTGCTCACCGTCGACCAGTTGCTGTTCGTGCTCGCGCTGCACGGCCCACGGCCGCAGCCGCCAAATGCAGAACAGGCAGATCGACAGGAAGCCGGTCGAGACCAGCATCAGGTTGGCGATTCCCACGCGCTGCACCAGGGTGCTGGTGATGATCGGCCCGAGGAATGCGCCCACCGTGCCGGCCGCGCCGATATAGCCGTAGTAGGCGCGCGCCTGGGCGTTGGAGAACACGTCGGCCATGAAGCTCCAGAACACCGCTACCGCGAACAGGTTATAGACAGCGATCCAGAAGAAGAACGCCATCCCCCGTCCCGGCACGCCGGCGTTGAACATCGCGTAGAACACGAGCAGGGTGACGATGAAGAAGCCATAGACCAGCGGCAGGAATAGCCGCCGCGGATATCGGCTGACCAGCCAGCCGTACAGCGGTTGCAGCACCAACATGATCACAAACACGCAGGAGAACAGGAACTGCAGGGTGAAGTCCTTCAACGGCACACCATGTCCGGCAAACCAGTCAATCAGTGCCCGCGGAAACAAGGTCTGCATGTCCGACGAGGCCGCCATGGCCTCGCGCACCGGGCGCAGCACGTAGTAGCCGCTGAGCAGGCAGAAGAAGTACAGGAACGACCACCACAGCGCCGGCGACTCGCGCAGCGCTGCCAGCAGCCGCCCGATCGGGCCGGCGCCTCCGGAAACGCTCATACGGCACCCCGGACATGCGGGTGGCGACAGGACGGCGGCATCGGGAACTCCGGGGGCTCGGCAGAGCGCGTAAGTTATCTAATGCACTGCAACATCGCCAGTGCGGCTGGCCCCAGCCGTGCACAACAAGTCGTTCTATTCTGGCCAGACCGGCAAGGGGGAGCTCTGTGAAGGAATTCGACTACATCATCGTGGGTGCGGGTTCGGCCGGTTGCGTACTGGCCAACCGCCTCAGCGAGGATCCGGGCTGCCAGGTGCTGCTGCTGGAAGCCGGGGCGCGCGACTGGAATCCCTTCATCCACATGCCGGCGGGCCTGGCCCGGCTGGTCAACAACCGGCGCCTCAACTGGAACTACGCCACCGCGCCGGAACCGCAGCTGCTCAATCGCCGCCTGTGGTGGCCGCGCGGCAAGGTACTGGGAGGTTCCAGCTCGATCAACGCCATGTGCTACATACGGGGCGTGGCCGCCGACTACGATGGCTGGGCCGCGCACGGCGCCCAGGGCTGGGACTGGGCCAGCGTGCTGCCGTACTTCATCGCCAGCGAGCACAACCAGCGCGGCGCCGATGCACTGCATGGCGATGCCGGGCCGCTGCATGTATCGGATCTGCGCCACCACAACCCGCTCTCGGCCGCGTTCGTTGAAGCTGGCCAGCAGGCCGGTTTCGCCCTCAACCCCGATTTCAACGGCACCGTGCAACAGGGGGTGGGCTTCTACCAGGTTACGCAGAAGGACGGCGCCCGCTGCTCCTCGGCGACGGCCTACCTGGTTCCGGCGCGGCAGCGAACCAACCTGCACGTGGTCACCGGCGCCTGCGTGCAGCGGCTGCGCATCACCCGGGGCCGGGTGTGTGGGGTCGACTATCGCAGCGGTGGCCACCAGCACTATGTGCAAGCCGGCAGCGAGGTGCTGCTCAGTGCCGGCGCGGTGAACTCGCCGCAGCTGCTGATGCTCTCCGGGATCGGTCCGCACGCCGAACTGCGCCGCCACGGGATCGCCGTTGTCGCGGACCGGCCGCAGGTCGGCGCCAACCTGCAGGACCATCTGGATATCTGCACGCTGTACCGCACCGTGCCCGGCGTCAGCTACGACCGCATGAGCGAGCTCAAGATCGCGCTGGACTATTTCCTGCGCGGGCGACGCGGCGCCGGCACCAGCAATATCGCCGAAGCCGGCGGCTTCCTGCGCTCGCGCTTCGCGCCCGATGCGCGCGCCGATATCCAGCTGCATTTCGTGCCGGCCATGCTCGACAACCACGGCCGCCACCGTCTGCCTGGCCACGGCTACACCCTGCACGCGTGTCACCTGCATCCCCGCAGCCGCGGTCGCATCTCGCTGGGCAGTGCCGACCCCGCTGCCCCGGCACGCATCCAGGCCAACTATCTCGGCGATGCCGGCAGGTTCGATCTGCAGATGATGCTCGAGTGCGCCCGGCTCTCGCGCCAGATCCTGCGCCAGCCCGCGTTCGACCGCTGGCGCGGCGCGCCGCTGTTTCCCGCCCGCGAGGATCTGGACGCCGCCGGGCTGGAAGCTTTCATCCGCAGCAAGGCCGAAACCATCTACCACCCGGTCGGCAGCTGCCGCATGGGCGCCGATGACGAGGCGGTGGTCGACCCGCAGCTGCGGGTGCGCGGCGTGGCGGGGCTGCGGGTGATCGATGCCTCGGTGATGCCCACGCTGGTCAGCGGCAACACCAACGCGCCCACCATCATGATCGCCGAGCGCGCCGCCGACCTTGTCCGCGGCCGCGCCCGGTGAACCTCACCCGGTCTGCAGCAATGCCGGCAGCGGGCAATGCAGCACGCCGCAGATCATCCGCAGCAGTTCGGCTTCGGCCACGGTGACCCGCTGGTTGTGGCCGATGGTGGCGGTGACCGCCTCCACCACGATCTGCTTGGCCAACGGATCGAGCGCATCCAGGGGTGCCCATACCGCATCCAGGGCCAGCACCCCGGCCGCCGGCGGCGCATAGGGCAGGTGATCGCGCGGCAGGATGTGGCCCAGCCCGGCCAGATAGGCGTGCTGCGCCTGTTGTGGCGCGCCGGGGTTGCCGGCCTGCGCCACCACCGCCAGCAGCGTGGCGAACTCCTGGCGTACGCTGGCGGTCTTGCGCCGGCCGAAGTGCACATGCCGCGACGGATCCAGCGCCGCCTGCACCTGGACCTGCAACAGCTGCGAAAGACAGTATTCGAACAGTGACACCCGGCCGTCGGCACGCGTCAGCGCGCCGATGCAGTCATGGAACTGCTGCAGCTGTGGCCGCGGCAGACTGCGCAAGGCCGGAAACGCCAACGACGCCAACGGCAGCCGCAACGCCGGATGCAGCCCGCGCAGGCCGCCGTCGTGGATCGACAGCATCGCCGTGGTGGCCGCCTCGCCCATTGCCGCTGTCACCTGCCCGCGCTGTCGCGCCGCCACCCCCGGGTCGGCATCGAGCAGCAGCGCCATCAGCAACGGCATCGCCGAGCTGCGGTCGCGCGCCAGCCCCTGCAGGGTTTCAGGCAGGCTGCCGGCCAGCTGCATCGCGCGGCGACAGTCGTCGTCACCGGGGCTGGCCACCTGCGCGACCACCTGCTGCGGCTGCAGCCCCGCACTGTCGCCGGCGAAGGGCAACGGCGGTGGCACCGGTCCGGCATGCGTGAGGCCGGCATCGAGCCCCATCAGCCGGTCCTCCTGCAGCCCATCCGGCGGCGTGGCCGCCCACTTTCCGCGCAACTGCTGCAACTGTTCGCCATTGAACGAGGGGTCCAGGCGCCGGATACGTTCGACCAGTGGCGGGTGCGTGGCAAACCAGCTGGAAAAGCCACGGCCCTCGCCAAACAGCATATGGCTGACTTCTTCCACGCCGGCACGGTCCTGCAGTTGCGAGCCTTCAGCCATCCCGCCGATTTTCTTCAACGCCCCGGCCAGCCCCTGCGTCTGCCGGGTGAACTGCACTGCCGAGGCATCGGCCAGCAACTCGCGCTGGCGACTGACCGCCGCCTTGATCAGGCGCCCGAAGAACACCCCGATACTGCCGATCACGATGCCGACGATGCCGGCCACCAGCAGCGCCACCAGCGGCCCGGCATTTCTCCCTCCGCGCAGCCGCGAACCGGCGCCCATGTGCATCAGCAGGCGCTTGCCGATCACGCTGAGCATCAGGATGCCGAACAGCAACCCCATCAGCCGGATGTTCAGGCGCATGTCGCCATTGAGGATGTGGCTGAACTCGTGGGCGATCACCCCCTGCAGTTCATCGCGGTTCAAACGCTCCATCGCCCCGCGCGTCACCGCGATGGCCGCATCGGCCGGCGAATAGCCGGCGGCGAACGCATTGATGCCCGGCTCGTCGGCGAGCACGAACAGCTTGGGCACCGGCACGCCGGAGGCGATGGCGATCTCTTCGACCACGTTGCGCAGGCGCCGCAGCGCCGGATCGTCCGTATCCTCCGGCACCCACACCCCACCGAGCTGGGCGGCTACCAGCGCGCCGCCGCCGCGCAACTGGGTGATGCGGAACAACGACCCCAGCCCGATCACCGCCAGCGTGGCCACGGTCGCAAATCCGAGCATCCGCGGATCCGGCCCGGTCACAACCGCCACGGCCAGATCCACCGCCAGCAAGATCGCGACCACCGCCGCGGCAAACAGCAGTACCAGCCGGGTTGAACTGCGACGCGCCTGCGCCTGGTGTTCAAAAAAATTCATGCGCCCTCCCCTGCGCCTGCGACCGGCCGCAGCGCGGCCGATCCGACCAATGGCCGCCCGTTGTCAGAACTGGACCTTCGGCGCCTCGCGCACCTGCGCGCGCTTTTCCAGCGGGATATCCAGCAACGCGGCCGGCGCGAAATTGAAGCTGTTGGCCAGCACGCTGGCCGGGAACATCTCGCGGCGGTTGTTGTAACCCATCACCGCATCGTTGTAGGCCTGACGCGCGAACGCCACCTTGTTCTCGGTGCTGCTCAACTCTTCGCTCAGCTGCATCATGGTCTGGTTGGCCTTCAGGTCCGGATAGGCCTCGGCCACGGCCATCAGCCGGCCCAGCACCCCGTTGAGCTGCCCTTGCGAGGCGGCCAGTTGCGCCATCGCCGCGGCATCGCCCGGCGCGGCCTTGGCGGCAGCGAGCCCGGCCTGGGCGCTGCTGCGCGCGGCGATCACCGCCTCCAGCGTCTGCCGCTCATGGCTCATGTACGTGCGTGCAACTTCCACCAGGTTGGGAATCAGGTCGAAGCGGCGCTGCAACTGCACGTCAATCTGGGCAAAGGCGTTCTTGTAGGCGTTGCGCGCCTGCACCAGCGTGTTGAACAACCCTACAGCCCAGCCGATGACGACCACGACCAGCACCAAAAACACCAGCAGTATCAAAGTGATGCCCATTCATCTTCTCCCCGTTTGTGCAATCGTGAAAAGCGGCGCTAGAATCGCCGGCAGCAGTAGCTTACAGGCACCGATCACGATGAAAGACAACAGCAGGCGCCGGCGCATCCGTCCGGTGGCATCGGCGTTGCTCGGGGTACTGATGCCCTTCGCATTGTCGTCGACCGCGCAGACGACGCCGCCCGCCGCATTGACCGAGACGCCGGCCCGCTTGCCGGTGAACCTTGAAAATGCGCCGGTGCAGTCGCCGACGCAGCCGATGGCGTATCGCACTGCCCTGCGCGCCGATCAGGTGCAACCGCTGGCCGCCGGCTTCGATGTGGCCATGTTCGAATCCATGGCGCAGCAGCTCACCTACGGCGCACGCGTTCCCGGCATGGCGGTGGCCATCGTCCAGGGCGGGCGCGTCCTCAGCGCGCGCGGCTACGGTGTCACCGACATCAACAATCCACAGCCGGTGGACGCCCACACCGTGTTCCGCCTGGCCTCGCTGTCCAAGGCGTTCGCCGGCACCATGGCCGGCCTGCTGGTCAACGACGGTGCGCTGCGCTGGGACAGCAAGGTCACCGACTACGTGCCCGGCTTCCAGCTCAGTACGCCCGAGGCCACCGCGCAACTGACCGTGGCCGATGTGCTCAGCCATCGCGTGGGCCTGCCCTACAACGCCTACGACCGCGACATCGAAGCCAACGCCGACTACTACAGCCTTACCCACAAGCTCGCGGCCACTCCGCTCAAATGCGCGCCGGGCGAGTGCTACGCCTACCAGAACGTCGCCTTCAGCCTGATCGGCGACGTGGTGTACGCCGCCTCCGGCAGTTTCTACGAGCAGGCCGTTGAACGCCGCCTGCTCAAGCCGCTGGGCATGGACGATGCCAGCCTCGGCCTGGCCGGCATCCAGGCCAGTTCGCGCTGGGCACGACCGCATGTGCGCAGCCGCAATGGCTGGGTGTCGCTCAATCCCAAGCCCACCTACTACCGCGTCGCACCGGCCGCCGGGGTCAACGCCAGTGCCAGCGACATGGCGCAGTGGCTGCTGGCCCATACCGGCCATCGCCCCGACGTGCTGCCGGCACCGCTGCTGGCCACCTTGCATGCGCCACTGGTGAGCACGCCCGGCGAAATGCGCTCGGGCTGGCGCCGTGATCGCCTCGACTCGGCCGGCTATGCGCTGGGCTGGCGCGTGTTCGACTATGCCGGCCACCAGGTCGTGTTCCATGCCGGCGCCGTGCAGGGCTATCGCGGTCTCGTCGCGCTGCTGCCCGAGCGTGACCTCGGCATCGCCATCCTGTGGAACGGCGAAAGCAGCCTGCCCAGCGGCCTGCTGCCGACCATGCTCGACCGCGCCATCGGCCTGCCGGCGCAGCGCTGGCTGGACGTGGACACCGACTTTGGCAGCGACAACCTGATGGCCGAAGATGCGGCGCCGGCCCCCCGCAGCAAGGGCGCCTCGGCGACCCGCGCTGTGGCCTCTCCGCACTGACGCGCACAATTGCCGGATGACGAACAAGGCGGCGCAAGCCGCCTTTGTTTTGTCCGCGGCACGGCGGTGGAGCCCACACTCCACCCGACGCGCTCCCATAAAAAAACTCCCTCCCCGCTGGGCACCGGGGAAGGAGTTTCAGTTGCCGCTGTTGAAGCGGGATCAGATCAGCGGTGCGGGGGTCGCCGGAAGAGCAACAGGCGCTACCTTCTTCTTGCGGGCAACCGGCTTCTTCTTGGCAACCTGGGCAACCTTGGCCACCGCCGGCTTCTTGGCCACCACCTTCTTCGCGGTCTTGGCCACGGCCTTCTTGGCGACGGCCTTCTTGGCAACCTTCTTCACCGCCTTTTTGGCCGCGGCCTTCTTGACGACCTTCTTCACCGCCTTCTTGGCGGTGGCTTTCTTGGCGACCTTCTTCACCGCTTTCTTGGCGGTGGCTTTCTTGGCCACGGCCTTCTTGGCGACCTTCTTCACCACTTTCTTGGCCGCGGCCTTCTTGGCGACCTTCTTCACCGCCTTCTTGGCGGTGGCCTTCTTGGCGACCTTCTTCACCGCTTTCTTGGCGGTGGCTTTTTTGGCGGTGGCTTTCTTGGCCACGGCCTTCTTGGCGACCTTCTTCACCACTTTCTTGGCCGCGGCCTTCTTGGCGACCTTCTTCACCGCCTTCTTGGCGGTGGCCTTCTTGGCGACCTTCTTCACCGCTTTCTTGGCGGTGGCTTTTTTGGCGGTGGCTTTCTTGGCCACGGCCTTCTTGGCGACCTTCTTCACCACTTTCTTGGCCGCGGCCTTCTTGGCGACCTTCTTCACCGCCTTCTTGGCGGTGGCCTTCTTGGCGACCTTCTTCACCGCTTTCTTGGCGGTGGCTTTTTTGGCGGTGGCTTTCTTGGCCACGGCCTTCTTGGCGACCTTCTTCACCGCCTTCTTGACCGCGGTCTTTTTCACGGCGGCCTTCTTGGCGACCTTCTTAACGGCGGCAGCCTTCTTGGCGACCTTCTTTACCGCCTTTTTGGCGGCCGGCTTTTTCGCAGCTTTTTTCGTGGCCATGTGATGGCTCCTCGTCAGTGATCTAGGGAGTTGAAGCGCCCAGTTGAAACAAACCCGCAGCGGCTCGCTGCGGAGGACCGCCGGCGCGTCATGCGCGTCGTGACGGATACAGAAACACCCGCAGCGGATTCCGTTGCGGGTGCCATGTCAGCGTTGAAGATCTGTTTTGCGGAAGGAAGCGGTGCCTGCTCCACCATCAAGAGACTCGTGGCGGATTTCCAGGTTGTGCTTCGCGCGTGGATGTTGATCCGGTTCACTCTCTTCCGCAGCAAAGGTCTGCTGGGCGAAACCTAATCACGGTTTTTTTTACTGTCAACCATCTTCGTGCAACTTTTTCATGGCGCTGTCGTCTTGCAGGTCATCGGCGATCTGCGCGCCATACGCCACCATGACGATCGGCGCACGGCCTTGTCATCCAGGAACAAAAGTCCTTTTGCAGAAAAGCACGGTAAATCGTGCGCTTTTTGTTTTCAGCACTTGCTCCCCGGCGCAGCGAACACTCGCACCTGACAGAGGCGCTGCGCTCGCGTCGCAGTCCGCGACGACAGTCGGACATGGCGAAAAAAATTCCGCAGCGACGCATCGTTCCGGCAGCGCAAAACAGGATTTGCGCAAAACTGCGCGGGCTTTTTTACGCCGTTGATGCACGCTGGCACGCGACGCGCGCAGACAACTGGTTTCGTTTCGATGCGCAGCGACCCCGCCTTCAACCGCGATGCAGCTACTGCGATGCGTCGATTCGTTCGCGCCCATCCGGCATTGCATCCCGCATCGATGTGACCGTGGGGATCATCACGCGTCACTGACATCGCCCTTGGCCGCCGGAAACGAAAGCGGCCGCACAAGGCGGCCGCTTCGTTGCCGACAGGAGCTGCCACCTCAGTGGCTGTCTTCTTCCAGCAGCTCGGCGTAATCGTCCGGGCTCAGCAACTCGTTGAACTCGCTGTTGTCCGCCACTTCCACGACGAAGATCCAGCCCTCGCCATAGGCGTCTTCGTTGATCGTTTCCGGCTTGTCGCCCAGCGCCTCGTTGACCTCGACCACCGTGCCGGTGACCGGGCTGTAGACATCCGATGCGGCCTTGACCGACTCGACCACGGCAGCGGCGGTGCCGGCTTTGACCGTGTCGCCGACACCCGGCAATTCGACGTAGACCAGATCGCCGAGCAGGCCCTGGGCGTGCTCGGAAATGCCCACGGTGATGCGGCCATCGCCTTCAACGCGCGCCCATTCGTGGGACTTGAGGAATTTGAGGTCGCCTGGGATCTCGCTCATGAGAACTGCTCCGGAAAACGGTGGTCGGGATGGGGCACTAGTTTAACGAACCGGACGCGAAGTAGTGGCTCCGGTCCGGCAGGAAATGATCAGGCGATCACGCCCGGCTGCGGCTGGCCGTCGCGTACGAACGGGAACTTGACCACGCGCACCGGCACTTCCTTGCCCCGGATGTCCACCCGCACCGCGCCCGGCTCACCGGCCGGCACGCGCACGAACGCGATCGCCTTGCCCAGCGTCGGCGAGAACGTACCGGAGAGGATTTCGCCCTCGCCCTGCGCGGTCAGCACTTTCTGGCCGTGACGCAGCACGCCCTTGTCGTCCATCACCACGCCGAGCATCTGTCGCGCGTTGCCGGCGGCCTTCTGCGCTTCCAGCACGCCGCGGCCGATGAACGCGCGGCCTTCGTCCAGCGATACCGTCCAGCCCAGCGCGGCTTCATACGGGGTGACCGCCTCATCCATGTCCTGGCCATAGAGGTTCATGCCGGCTTCCAGCCGCAGCGTGTCGCGCGCGCCCAGGCCCGCCGGTTTCACCCCGCCCGCCAGCAGCGCGTTCCAGAACGTGACCACGGCCGATTGCGGCAGCAGGATCTCGAAGCCGTCCTCACCGGTATAACCGGTGCGGGCGACAAACAGCGGCACCCCGGCAGCGGACTGCACGTCCATCCCCGCGAAACGCGCCAGCCTGTCCAGCGCGGCGCGGTCGGACCCGGCCACCAGCGCCAGCACCTGCGCGCGCGCCTGCGGGCCCTGCACGGCGATGATCGCCAGTTCGTCGCGCTCGATGACGTCCACGCCGAAGGCCGCGGCGTGCTGGCGGATCCAGGCCAGATCCTTCTCGCGGGTGGAGGCGTTGACCACCATGCGGAACAGGTCCTCGCCCAGGTAGTACACGATCAGGTCGTCGATCACCCCGCCCTGCTCGTTGAGCATGCACGAGTACAGCGCCTTGCCGATGACCTTCAGCTTGTCGATCGAGTTGGCCAGCAGCATGCGCAGGAACTCGCGGCTGCGGGCGCCTTCCAGGTCCACCACGGTCATGTGACTGACGTCGAACATGCCGGCAGCGGTGCGTACGAGGTGGTGCTCGTCGATCTGCGAGCCGTAATGGATCGGCATGTCCCAGCCGCCGAAATCCACCATCTTGGCGCCGAGTGCGCGATGGGTGTCGTTGAGAAGGGTCTTCCGGGTCATCGCCATTCCGCTAGAAATTGAAGGCGGCCATTATCCCAGATGGCAGCGATCAACACCCGCGGCGGCGCATCAGCCGGCCCCTGCGCAGAGGCCGGTGGGCTCAGGCCATCTGCACCTTCAGCACCATCCCATCCACCGCGATCACGCGTACCTGCACCCCTGCCGCCAGATCCGGACCACTGACGTCCCAGAACGCATCACCGACGCGTATCCGGCCACGGCCTTCGACGATCGGCAGCTCCAGCACGAACACGCGACCGACCAGCTGTTCGGCCCGGCGGTTGAGCAGCGGCAATTCACTGGCGCGTGCGTGCGGCCGGAACCAGGTGCGATAGACCTGGATCGAAGCGAAGCTCAGCACCACGAAGGCCACCACCTGCAGCAACACCGATATGCCCGCCACCAGCCACACCCCCACGAACACCAGGGCCGCGGCAAAGCCCATCCACAGCATGAACGCGCCCGGCGCTACCGCCTCGGCCGCGAACAACAGCAACGCCAGTGCGCCCCAGACGACCACCTCGACCCGCATGGCTCAGCCCCCGACCCGCGGTGGCACGCCACGCGCCGCCTTCTTTTCTTCCTGCTTTGCGAATGCCTCGCGCGTCAACTCGGCAACACCGGCAATTGAACCGATGATCCCGCTGGCCTCCATCGGCATCAATATCATCTTCTGGTTGGGCGAGGTCGCCAGTTCCTTGAAGGCTTCGACGTACTTCTGCGCGATGAAGTAGTTGATCGCCTGCACGTCACCCTGCGCGATCGCCTCGGACACCATCTGCGTGGCCTTGGCTTCGGCGGCGGCCAGGCGCTCGCGCGCCTCGGCCTCGCGGAACGCCGCTTCCTTGCGCCCTTCGGCCTCCAGGATCGTGCTCTGCTTTTCGCCCTCGGCCTTGAGGATCTCGGCCTGGCGGAACCCTTCGGCCTCGAGGATGTTGGCGCGCTTTTCGCGCTCGGCCTTCATCTGCCGCGCCATCGAGTCGATCAGATCCCGCGGCGGGGCGATGTCCTTGAGCTCGATGCGGTTGACCTTCAAGCCCCACGGATGGGTCGCCTGGTCCACCGCGACCAGCACCTTGGTATTGATCTCGTCACGCTTGGAGAGCGACTCATCCAGATCCATCGAACCGATCGCGGTGCGGATGTTGGTCATCACCAGGTTGAGGATGGCGATTTCCAGTTGCGCCACTTCATACGCGGCCTTGGCGGCGTTGAGCACCTGGAAATAGACCACGCCATCGACCTTGACCACCGCGTTGTCCTTGGTGATCACGTCCTGGCTGGGCACGTCCATCACCTGTTCCATCATGTTGATCTTGCGGCCGACCCCCTGGTAGACCGGCACCAGGAAATGCAGGCCTGGCGACATCGTATGGGTGTAGCGGCCGAAGGCCTCCACCGTCCATTCATATCCCTGCGGCACCATCCGCACCGCCTTGAACAAAATGATCACGCCGGCAATCACCACCACCAGCGCCAGCAATCCGGTACCGCTGTTCATCAGCCCACTCCCTAGACGATAGATGCGCCGAGTATAGCCAGCGCGGACCGCTGCGGAATCGGCTCAGAAACGGATGCGGCCGCGCAAAATATCGACAAACATCACCCAGTCGCCGGCGAAGGAATAGAACGGATGGCGGAACGTGGCGGGGCGGTTCTTCTCGAAGAAGAAATGGCCGACCCACGCGCATCCATAGCCGCAGGCCAGCGCCACCGGCAGCCAGACCGGATTGCGTTGCACGATCGCCGCCAGCACCAGCAGCAGCACCGCGCAACTGCCGATGAAGTGCAGCCGGCGCGAGGTGCGGTTGCGGTGTTCCTGCAGGTAGAACGGATAGAACTGGCGGAAGCTGGAGAACCGGGCCATGGCCATCCTCGTCGGGGTCGCGTGCACGGCCAGCATAGCGCCGGGCGCGAGCGCCACACGCCGGCCCGTGCGGCCCCCGCTCAGGGGCTGCGCGGCGCGAACATGATCACGGCCATGCCCAACAGGCACAACCCGGCGCCCAGCGCATCCCAGCGCGTGGGCCGCACTGCATCCACCAGCCACAACCACAGCAGCGCGGTGGCGATATAGACCCCGCCGTAGCCGGCGTAGACCCGGCCGCTGGCAGTGGGATGCAAGGTCAACAGCCATACGAAAAGTGCCAGGCTCATCGCCGCCGGCAGTAACAACCACGCGCTGCCCTGCTGCCGCAGCCACAGCCACGGCAGGTAGCAGCCGACGATCTCGGCCAGCGCGGTCAGCATGAACAGCAGCAGGGTTTTCATCGATCCTGGCCGCGCTCGGCCCGTTTGGCCCGCTGCCACTGCGCCTCCTGCTCGGCCAGCGACAGTGCCGGCAGCGAGGTGCCATCGGCCGCGGCCTGCTGCTCCATGGCGCGGAACCGGCGCTCGAATTTCTGGTTGGCCTGGCGCAGGGCCGCCCCGACGTCGACCTTGGCGTGGCGGGCGAGATTGGCGCACACGAACAGCACATCGCCCAGCTCGTCCTGCAGCCGCGCGTGGTTGGCATCGACATCGCCGGCCGTGAACTCCGCCTGCAACTCGTTGATCTCCTCGTGCAGCTTGGCCAGCACCGGCGCCGGCGACGGCCAGTCGAAACCGACCCGGGCCGCACGCGCCTGCAGTTTCTGCGCACGCTGCCATTCCGGCAGGCCGCGCGAAATCCCCGCCAGCGCCGACGTATCGTCGTTGCCGGTGGCCTCGCGCTCGCGCTGCTTGATCGCCTCCCAGCGGGCGCCGACCGCGGCGGCATCGTCGAGGCGGGCATTGGCGAACACGTGCGGATGCCGGCGCAGCAGTTTGCTGCTGATCGCGGCCACCACCTGGGCAAAATCGAACGCGCCCTGCTCGCTGGCCATCTGCGCATGGAACACCACCTGCAGCAGCAGATCGCCCAGCTCGTCTTTCAGGCCGGCCAGATCGTTGCGGTCGATCGCATCGGCGACCTCATAGGCCTCCTCGATGGTATATGGCGCGATGCTGGCGAAATCCTGCGCCAGGTCCCATGGACAGCCGCTGTCGCGATCGCGCAGACGCGCCATGATCCGCAGCAACGACTGGATGTCTTCCCTCTCCTGCATGGCAATTCCCGGTTATGCCGCCGTGATCGCCGGCGGCGGTGTGTCTGGCCTGGCGATGCGTGCCGCCGCTTGTGCAACGGGCTCAGTCGGCTTCTGGATCCAGCCCGGCCACCCAGTCGCGCCATGGCAGCGAAGGATCACCCAGGGCCATGAAATCGCCATTGAGCAGCGTCGGCCGGCGGTTGTAGCGGAACGGCTTGCCGCTGTCGGCCGCCAGCACCACGCCACCGGCGGCGTGCAGCACGCACTGGCCGGCGGCGGTATCCCATTCGCTGGTCGGGCCCAGGCGCGGATAGACGTCCAGCGCGCCTTCGGCAATCCGGCAGAACTTCAACGACGAGCCCTGCGCCACCAGTTCGATCTCGCCCATCCGTGCCAGCAGGGTCGCGGTGCGCGCACTGCGGTGCGAGCGGCTGGCCGCGACCCGCAGCGGCGACGCCGGCGGCATCCGCGTATGCAATACGCTGTCGCGCATTCCATCGCGACGGTAGGCCGGCTCGCCGCGCACCGCATGCCACACCACGCCGTCCACCGGCGCCTGGACCACACCGAATACCGGCGCCCCCTCGTGGACCAGGGCGATGTTGACGCTGAATTCGCCGTTGCGCTTGATGAATTCGCGGGTCCCGTCCAGCGGATCGACCAGCCAGTAGGTGCCCCAATGCTGGCGGACTTCCCACGGCACCTGGGCGGATTCCTCCGACAGCACCGGCACCTGCGGAGTCAGCTGCGAAAGACCGCGGACAATGACCTGGTGGGCGGCAAGGTCGGCAGCGGTGAGCGGACTGTTGTCGGCCTTGTGTTCCACCGCGAAGCCGCCGGTGTACACCGCCATGATGGCCGCGGCGGCATCCTGGGCAATGGCGATCACGGTTTCGCGCAGATCGGCGCTGATGCGGATCATGGCTGTCGTCCCAGCCACTCGCGGGCTATGAACAGCGCCGCCAGCGAGCGGCCTTCGGAGCAGTCTTCGCGCAGCATCAGTTGATCCAGGTTGGCCAGCTTCCATGGCACCACTTCCAGTTCTTCCGGCTCGTCGCCCGGCAGCCGTTCGGGGTACAGGTCACGCGCCAGCACCAGCCACGACTGGTGGCTCATGTAGGTCGGCGCCAGGGTCATCGCGCGCAGTACCTGCACGCTGCGTGCGCCGTAGCCGGCTTCCTCCTTGAGCTCGCGGTCGGCCGCCTGCTCGGGCGTCTCGCCTTCATCGATGCGCCCCTTCACCAGCCCCAGCTCGTAGCGGTGCATGCCGGCGGCGTATTCGCGCACCAGCAGCACCGTTTCCGCATCCAGCATCGGCACCACCACCACCGCGCCGTGGCCGTGGCTGACCAGGCGTTCGAAGCGGCGGCGCTCGCCGTTGGAAAACTCCAGATCCAGCTGCTGCTGCCGGAAAGGGCCGTGTTGCTGCTCGACCACCTCATGGATGACCGGCAAACGGCGGCTCACCGCGTTCTCCCGGCACGGCGAAGGCGACGGCTCGATAGAATAGGCACTGGCAAGAACGTTTCCATGAGTCCGAAATGCTAGCAGACCCAGCCTCCTCGCCGTTGGCCGAGCAATGGCGGCAACGTGACCTCTCGGTGGTCTGGCACCCGTGCACGCAGATGCGTGAACATCCGCACACGCTGCCGCTGATCCCGATCGCGCGGGGCGAAGGCGCGTGGCTGATCGGCCATGACGGACGCCATTACCTGGACGCGGTCAGCAGCTGGTGGACCAACCTGTTCGGCCATACCGAGCCGCGCATCGGTGCCGCCATTGCCCGCCAGGCCACGTGTCTGGAGCAGGTGATGCTGGCCGGCTTCAGCCACGAACCGGCCATCACCCTGGCCGAGCGTCTGCTGGCGCTGGCGCCGCGGCAACCGGGGCGTGCGCCATTGACGAAGGTGTTCTACGCCGACAACGGGTCGGCCGGGGTCGAGGTGGCGCTGAAGATGGCGTTCCACTATTTCCACAACCGCGGCGAAACCGGACGCACCCGTTTTGTCGCGCTGGAGAACGGCTATCACGGCGAAACCCTGGGCGCGCTGGCGGTGGGCGATATCCCGCTGTACCGGCGGGTGTATGCGCCGTTGCTGGCTGAAGCCCTGTTCGCGCCCTCGCCGGACGCCTACCAGGCCGCACCGGGGCAAACCGCGGCCGGACGCGCGCAGCAGGCCGCCGATGGGCTGGCCGACCTGTTCGAGCGCCACCCCGGGCAGATCTGTGCGGTGATTCTGGAGCCGCTGCTGCAATGCGCCGGCGGCATGCGCATGCACGACCCGCTGTATCTCAAGCGCGCCCGCGAACTGTGCGATGCGCACGGCGCGTTCCTGATCGCCGACGAGATCGCCACCGGTTTCGGCCGCACCGGCACCCTGTTCGCCTGCGAGCAGGCCGGGGTGATGCCCGACCTGCTGTGCCTGTCGAAGGGGCTGACCGGTGGTTTCCTGCCGCTGTCGGCCGTGCTCACCACCCAGCGGCTGTACGACGCGTTCCTTGATGATTCGCGGGAACGCGCCTTCCTGCATTCGCACAGCTACACCGGCAACCCGCTGGCCTGCGCGGCGGCGTTGGCCACCCTGGACATCTTCGCCAGCGATGACGTGATCGCACGCAACCGCGGCACTGCCGGGGTGATGCGCGAGCTGGCCGCGCCGTTTACCGATCACCCGCATATCGCCGACGTGCGCCAGACCGGCATGGTGGTGGCGTTCGAGCTGGCCCGCGACAGCGACCGGACCACCCCGTTCCCGGCCAGCGCCCGGGTGGGACTGCACGTCTACCGCGCCGCGCTCGCCCGCGGCGTGGTGCTGCGGCCGCTGGGCGACGTGGTGTACTGGATGCCGCCGTACTGCATCGACGACGCGCAGCTGGCATTGCTGGCGCAGACCACCCTGGCCGCCATCAACGAGGGCATCGCATGCGCCTGACCCGCTGCCACATCGACGCGCCCCTGCAACCCGGCACCGAGCTGACGCTGCCCGAAGACACCGCCAACCACCTGATCCGGGTGATGCGCCTGCGCGAAGGCGAGGACTGCGTGCTGTTCAATGGCGATGGCCATGACTACACCGCGCGGGTGGTGGCCATCGGCAAGCGCGAAAGCCGGGTGCGGATTCAGTCCGCGCGGGCGCTGGACAACGAATCGCCGCTGCACATCACCCTGCTGCAAGGCATCGCCCGCGGCGAAAAGATGGACCTGATCCTGCAGAAGGCCACTGAGCTGGGCGTAAGCGCGATTGTGCCGGTCAACGCCGAGCGCACCGAGGTCAAACTCGACGCGGCCCGCGCCGAAAAGCGCCTGGCCCACTGGCGCAACGTGCTTGTGTCGGCCTGCGGCCAATCCGGGCGGGCGCGGGTGCCGTTGCTGTCGCCGCCGCTGCCACTGGCCCAGGCGGCACAGGCGCAATCACCGGCGGCATTGAAGCTGACCCTGGATCCGCTGGGCGAACATCGCCTTGCCACCCTGTCCGCTCCGGGCGCGGAGGGCGTGGTCATCGCCATCGGTCCGGAGGGCGGCTGGTCGCCGCGTGATCGCCAGGCATTGCGGGAATCCGGCTTCCAGGGACTGCAGCTGGGGCCGCGGATCCTGCGCACGGAAACCGCAGGCCTGGCCGCCATCGCCGCGCTGCAGGCACGTCTGGGCGATCTGTAAGACCGGCAACGGGACAGGCCGCGGATCGCTCCGCGGCCTGTCCGATTCTACGGTCCCGAAACCGGCCTGGTTTGCGCTCAGGCCGCCAGGCTTTGCGTGATCGCCGCCTCGACCGCATCCAGATCCGGCAACAACGCACTCTGCTCGCCCAGCAGCACGCGCATGTGCACGCCCTGCGGCAGGCTTTCTTCCGAGGCGTCGGCCAGCAGCCCATCACGCGGCACCGCGATCAACTGCGGGAACGAGGCGGTCAGCAGCGCGAAATAAGGAAGATCGGGGTTGCCACCCAACGCCTTCAGCACCACCACCTTGTTGTTGGCGGTCAGGGTTTCCTCGCCCAGGCCGCTGAAGCGCGCAAACGCCAGCAGCGGCACGTTCCAGCCGTGCCAGGCAATCTGCCCCGCCATCCATGCCGGCGCGCCGGGAATCGGCTCCACCGCTACCCGCGACATCACTTCGGCCACGGTCGCATTGGGCAGCAGCACCCGCTCGCTGCCGGCCTGGATAAGGACACCGCGGACTTCATCGTTACTGGCATAGCTCATCGCTTGATCCTTGGATTGGAGGCGCAGTCGCCGTCAGGCGGCCCAGCGTTCGGACAGGGTAGTGGCCAGCGTCACCGGATCACCGGCGCTCATGCCGGCCACCGCGAGGCGGCTGGCGGCCTCCGGGTCATAGCAGCCCTCGCCGATCTGGCCGGCGACCCAGCCCCCTTGCCCGGCCAGCGCCAGCACCCGCTCGACCAGCTGCGGATCCGCGCCACTGAGCATCACCACCGCGCTGTCAGCGGCCGGCAAGGCATCGACCACCTCCCCTTGCGGGTCGGCGACAAAACGCAATCCGCCTTCGTTGGCCGACACTCCGACGTCATCGGGGAGGATGTAGACATGCGATGGCTCAAGTGCCTGCCCGGGTTCGGCCAGCGCGACCGGCAACGCGGTCACCCGGGCCATCTGTTTGACCAGATTGCCGTAGCGTCCGCCATCCAGCCGCATCTGCACCAGCACCGGACGCTCGAAGGTCTCCGGCAATGCCCCCAGCAAACGGCGCACCGCATCGGGGCCGCCGATACCGGCCAGCAGCAGCACCGCACCACGCAGCATCGGGGCCGCGTCATCCACCAGTTCGGTCAGCGCCAGCGAGCCGGACAGGAAGCTGGAAATTTCCGGCAGCGCGGTCTTTTCCGCAGCGACCGGCGCCAGCGTGGCCTCATCGTCAACCAGCGACCAGCTGCTGAAGTCGGCCACCGGCGGTGGCGCGGCAGGGGCCGGCACCGCCGCTTCATCCATCGCGGGTTCTACAGGCAGCGGCGGTGGCAGCGATTCATTCCCCACCGGATACAGCGCATCGTTGGGGACCGCGGGTGCCGCGTCGAAGGCCTCTTCCAGATGGAAATCCAGCGGCGCGTCCACATGCAGCTCAGCCGGCGTCGGTGGCATTCCCGGTTCCGGCTGCAGCGAGGACTCCACTTCCTGGCCTGGCGGCAGGACATTGTCATGGCCATGCAACTTGGCCGCCAGATGCCGGATCCAGCGCTGCGCCTCCCAGCCTTCGCGGCGGGCAGCCAACTCGGCCTCGTCGAAAATCAAAGTCAGGTGCGGCGCTTCCAGCACCGGCTCCAGCCGCTCCAGTGCATCTTCGATGGCCGGCTCCAGCGCTACCAGCACCACCAGCGGCGCGGCGTCCTGCAGTGTCTGCGGCGCCAGCTGCGCGGGATCATCCTCCAGGATCACCTGGCCGCCGGCGCTGATCACCGCTTCGCGCAGACGATCGCGGGCCGCGCCAGGCCGGGCCAACAGTGCGACCGGCGTGCCGCCTTCACTCTCATTCGCGAACACGGGCAATCCCCAGTAGGTCGTAGACATTCCGCATCAGGTCCAGCTCCTGGTAAGGCTTGCCCAGGTAACGCTGCACGCCGATTTCAAACGCACGCTGACGATGCTTGTCACCGCTGCGGGAAGTGATCATCACGATCGGCACATCCTTGTAGCGCGGATCGGCACGCATCGCCGTGGCCAGTTCATAACCGTCCATGCGCGGCATTTCGATATCCAGCAGCATCAGGTCCGGCACCCGCTCTTCCAGACGTTCCAGCGCCTCGATGCCGTCGCGTGCGACGACTACTTCGAAGTTGTGCCGTTCCAGCACACGGCCGGTGACCTTGCGCATGGTCAGCGAGTCGTCGACCACCATCACCATCGGCACCTGCCGCGCGTTGGCCAGGACCGCCTGCTGCGTCGGCGCCTGTGGCTGGGTCAGATGGCGACGCACCAGCGGCGCGACGTCCAGAATCACCACCACGTTGCCATCGCCGGTGATCGTGGCGCCGTAGATACCGGGCACCGACGCTATCTGCAGGCCGACCGGCTTGACCACGACTTCGCGGTTGCCCAGTACCTGATCGATCGCCACCGCGGCGCGCAGGTCGCCTGCACGCACCAGCAGCAACGGGATCTGCGCCTGTCCTTCGGCCTTTGCACCGGCCTGGCCGACCAGCGAACCGAGGTCGTACAGGGTGAAGTTCTCGCCGTTGTAGTGATAGCCGCCATCGCCGGATTCGAAACGCTCGCGGGCGATCCGGCCGATGCCGCTGACCGACGCCACCGGCACCGCGAAGGTGGTTTCGCCGATCTGCACAAACACCGCCTGGGTGACGGCCAGCGTCTGTGGCAGGCGCAGGGTGAAGGTGACACCTTGGCCGCGCACGGAATGGATATCGACCGAGCCGCCCAGCTGGCGCACCTCGTTGCGGACCACGTCCATGCCGACCCCGCGGCCGGCCAGCTGGCTGACCTGTTCAGAGGTACTGAAACCGGAGGCGAAGATCAGGCTGTCGAGCTCGGCATCCCCCAGCACCGCGCCAGCCTTGACCAGACCACGCTGCTCGGCACGCCGGCGGATCGCCTCACGATCCAGTCCGGCCCCGTTGTCGGCCACTTCCAGCACGATTTCCGAGCCTTCCCGGCGCAGCCGCAACGTGATCTCGCCTTCCTCGGACTTGCCGCTCGCCAACCGCTGCTCCGGAGTTTCCAGACCGTGGGCGACGGAGTTGCGCAGCATGTGTTCCAGCGGCGCCACCATGCGATCGAGCACATTGCGATCGAGTTCGCCATGGGTCCCTTCCAGGGTCAGGCTGACCTGCTTGCCGATATCCTGCGCGGCCTGGCGGACCACACGACGCAGACGCGGCACCAGACCATCGAACGGCACCATGCGCGCGCGCATCAGTCCATCCTGCAGCTCGGAGCTGACGCGCGACTGCTGCTGCAGCAGTACATCGTAGTTGCGCGAGAGATCGTCCAGCACGCCCTGCAGGCCGCTCAAGTCGGCCGCCGATTCGTTCAAGGCGCGGCTGAGCTGTTGCAGCGTGGAGAAACGGTCCAGCTCCAGCGGATCGAAGGTCTGGTCGACCTGCTCCTGCTCGCGCCGGTAACGGGCCACGATCTGCGCTTCGGTTTCCAGATCCAGGCGCCGCAGCTGATCGCGCAGACGGGCGTTGGTGCGGTCCAGCTCGGCCATGGCGCCGCGGAACGCGCCCAGCTGCTGCTCCAGACGCGAACGGTAGATCGCCACTTCGCCGGCGTGGTTGACCAGGCGGTCGAGCAGATCCGCGCGCACGCGCACCTGTTCCTGGGAGCGCGCACCGCCATCCTCCTCGGTGGCGACATCGTCCACCACCGGTGGCGACAACGGTGCGGCGACGAGCGCGTCCAGCAGTGCCTGCGCCGCGCTGCCGAGCCCGCCCGGGGCCGCAATGGCAGCGGTTTCCAGCACGCTGGCAGCCTCCACTGCCGGCACAGCGGCAACGGCGACATCGGCTTCCGGCGCCACTTCGGCGCGGCCTTCGGCACGGGCGTCGAAGGCTTCGATCAGGTCATGCGGCATCAGTACCGCACGATGCTCGCCGGTATGGGTCAGCAGCTGGTGCAAGCGGTCAAACCCGCGTTCCAGCAGGCGGACATCGTCGCGGGTGAGTTCAATCCGGTGGGCGACCACCGCTTCCAGCAGCGATTCGATGCCATGGCCAAGATCGCCGATGGCATTGATGCCAGCCATGCGCGCACCGCCCTTGAGCGTATGCAGGTCGCGCTGCAGACCGGCCATCAGCTCGCGGTCTTCCGGTGCCGAACGCAGCTCGTGGATCAGGCCGTCGCAGTGGTCGAGCAGATCCTTGCCTTCCTCGACGAAGATATCCACCAGCTCCAGATCCAGCTCGCTGAAATCCAGTGGACCGGCATCCAGCGACGGGGCGCTGACGGGAGGCTCGAGGTTTGCCGCCAGCATGTCATCGGCCGCCGGCGCTTCCGGCGCATCGGCGTGCGACGCACCCACCTGCGCGCTTTCGCTTTCGCTTTCGGCTTCGGCTTCGGCTTCGGTTTCGCTTTCGGCTTCGCTTTCGGCTTCGGCTTCGGCTTCGGCTTCGCTTTCGGCTTCGGCTTCGGCTTCGGCTTCGGCTTCGGTTTCGGCTTCGGCTTCGGCTTCGGCTTCGGTTTCGGCTTCGGTTTCGGTTTCGGCTTCGGCTTCGGCTTCGGCTTCGGCTTCGGCTTCCAGTCCAGCGTCAGCCAAATCGGATGCTCCCGCACCTATTCCAGCAGCGGACACGGTCTCGGAAGACGGCCCGGATGCCGGGGTCTGGCTATCCGCGGCATCGCCTTCATCCTGCACCGTGATTGCTGCGGCGAACGGCTCGGCGTCATCCGCCTCGGGCTGGTCAATGACCGGCGCGTCGCTCTGCGCTGTGACCGCACTGTCCGGGCCGCTGGCATCGACGGCTTCGACCACAGGGGCCGCGGCCGTCGCCAGGGTGTCGTCGTCACCCGCGGCGGTGGTTTGCCCGGCATCGCTCCCGGCGGTTTCAGTAGCCTGGACCTGCGCGACCGTGGCCCCGTCGAGCGAAGAAACGGAATCCTCGCCACGCTCCGACTCCGACTCTGATGCGGCCTGCGCTGGCGCGTCGACCATCGGCGGCGCGTCAATGACATCCACCGCTTCGCCTGCCGCTTCTTCCGGCGTCAGGCCAGAAGTTGCCTGCGCCTCTGCGGCAACCCCCTCGCCCTGCACGCCCGCCAACGCAGACGGGACCTCTTCGTCAGCGCGGAGATCGTCCGGCGCCGCGGCAGTCGTTTCGCCAGCACTGGATTCCACCGCCCCGGTAGACCGGGCCTGGTCGTTGCCAAGCTCGATAGCGATGTCGGACGGGGCGATGGCAACTCCGGCCTCCTCCGCCGCGGCGAACGTTGACGACGGCATCGGTTGCCCGGCTTCGCCAACGGGGGCCATGGCGGCGTCATCACTGGCCCGCGCAGGAGTCGAGGCGGCCGCGGTCTCGCTCAGCAGCGGATCGAAGTACGCGGAAAGGTCATCTCCACCCGCCAGCTCGGGCATCTGTCCCTGCAGATCCAGGGGCCCAGGACGATGCGCCTCACCGGCAGCGTCGGCTTCGCCGAATTCCTCTTCCGGCAGCGTCGGCCATTTGGCTTCCGGCAACGCATCCACCAGCACCTGCAAGCGACCCGCCAGCGATGCGAACGACGGGATCAAAGGAGAGCTCGCCTGCAGCGCGACAATGGTTTCGGCGATTGCCGAGGCCGTATCGGCAAGTGCGGCCACGCCTTCGGCCGTCGGAATCATGTCGGCCGCCAGCGAGCGCTTGACGAAGGTTTCCGCGGGCGTGGTGACCGCGGTGATTTCGGGCACGTCGGTCATCGCGAATGCGCCACTCATGGTGTGCACGGCACGCAACAGGGCGTCGCTGACCGGTTGCGGCTGCGGGGTCGACGCGGCAAGCCATGCCCGCATTGTTTCCAGGTGCGCGGCGACTTCGGCTTCCAGGATCTCCCGCAGCACGCTGTCGACCGACGCCGGCGTGCCTTCGGCCACGGGCGTGGGCGACGCTGGAGCGTCGGCGGCAACCGGTGTCGCTGATGGCACGTAGAACGCTTCCTCACCCTCGGCCACGCGCTCGGCCACGGCCTGCATGGCCAGCAGATCGGCCTCGATCCGGCCTGCACCGCGCAGGGCCAGGTTCAGCTGCGGCAGCACTTCGTAGGCCTGGGTGACCATGGCGACAACCGCCGGGCTGGCGGCCCGGCTGCCGTCCAGCACGCGGTTGAGCATGCTCTCGATCTTCCAGCTGAACTCGCCCAGGGTGCGCGCGCCAACCAGGCGCCCGCTGCCCTTCAGCGTATGGAACACCCGCCGTACCGGGCGCATGCGGTCCATGTTGGCCGGCGCCGCACGCCACAACGGCAGCAGATTGCCGAGGTTGACCAGTTCCTCGTCGAACTCTTCGATAAAGACGTCGCGGATGTCCTGGTCGATGTCATCGCCCCCCTCCTCGAAGCCGCCTTCCAGGTCCATCGCCACCGATGCGGCGACCTTCGCCGGAACGGCGACTTCTGCGGCGGACTGCGGGGCGGCGAAGGGGTCGAAGCTGGCCGCGGCAGCGTCCAGCTCCGCCATGAACGCGGCCGCTGCAGCGTCCATGTCGCGCTCAAGCACCGCGGATGCACCAACATTGGCCGCCGGTTCGGACGGCAGGACCGCCGCGCCGCTTTCCGGCACAGCGGTTTCGCCCTCGAACGGGGTCGGCGCGGAGGCAAACGGATCTGGAGCTTCCCAGCCGCCGGCCGCCGGAGTAGCACCATCCTGCTCCAGATGAGCTGGTGCGATCGATTCAAATGCGGCTGCGACCTGCGCGTCCGCATTCCCGGCCGGCGCCGCCGCCTGATCGGCCGCTGCCTCGAGTTCGAACGCATCGGCGCTGAAGGCCGGCGCCGTGTCCGCGTGGTCCTCGATGGAAACGGCCTCGGACGCCGGCAGCGGCGATGGCAGCTCGGTGCCACTGCCGGTTTCCGGCGCCACTGCCGGAAAGGGAGAGTCAATCTGCGCAGCGCCGTGGAAATCTTCGTGCTCGGCAGCGACCGGATCAAAGTCCATCGCCGTCACCGGCGAGACATCCAGCGCGCTGTCCTCACCGCCACCGCCATGTTCATGGTCGCCGGACAGATCCAGCGGCGCCAGGGTGTAACTGATGGCCTCGTCGTGCGCCGGCGCTTCGGCAGACACCGGATCGAACGGTGACCCGTCGCCGGAAGGCGGGACCACAGTGCCGCCACCCGCCACCGGGGCAACATCCGCCGCCTCGGGTACGAACGGGGCCAGCGCCGCCTCGAACACCAGCGTGTAGGGTTTGGCCGGGGCCACGTCCACCGGCATCTCGGGCGCCGGAACCTGCGCAAGATCCGCCGCTGCAGGCGCGTCAACCGGTGCCATCGCGGCGTTCCCTGGCAGCGCCGCAGGTGCGAACACCTCTTCCATGCGCTGGTCAGGCTGGAAGGCAGCTTCAACCTTGGCCTGCGCTGCAGGCAACGGCCAGTACCGCAGCGCCTCCAGGCTGCTGCGGGTGATATCCAGAATGTCGTCACGGCCGGCGCGGCGTTCGCGCAGGGCCTCCAGGTAATACTCCAGGCTGGCCATGGCATCGGCCAGCGTGTCGAGCTGGCGGCCGCTGGGCACACGCTGCTTGCCGATCAATTCGACGTCGATGTACTGGCGCACGCCCAGCAGGTAATCCGCCGGGACCTGCAGATCCAGCATCCGCAACGCCCCGGAGACTTCTCCGAGCAGGCGCGGCACTTCATGCAGGCGGGCATGGTCCCAGTTGGTTTCGATAAACGCGACGAATGCCTCACGCGCCGAAGCGAAGTTGGCAATCGCCTCCTGCGCCAGCACCTCGACGGTACGGCGGTTCTCCACCGCGCCCGGATCGTCATCGCCATCGACGTTGGCGCCCAGATGGGCCACCTGCTCGTCCAGCGAGGCATCCACATAGAGCAGCGCGCCGGCAATATCCAGCAGCATGCTCTCATTGATCCCCTGGTTGCCGGCCACGACCGCGCTGAGCGCGTCACGCTGCTGGACCACCACGCCCCGGGCGACGCCCAGTCCCAACACGCCCAGGGTATCGGCCACCGCGCCCAGTTCGCCGACCTGGGTCTGCAGCTGGGCGGTTTCGCTGCCCACCCGCAGGTGCAGATCCAGCGCGTCCTTGATCCGCAGCAGTTCTTCCTTGACCGCGCTGCCAACCGTGGCGAGCAATTCGCGGTTGCGCCCGCTCAGGCTGCCACGGGCATGATCCAGCTCGGCCTCGCTGGCACTGCCAGACTCGGGATTGAAAGCGAACAGCACCGCCTCGTTGATCCCCTCGGCGCCACGTGCGGCGCGGATATCGTTCAGCAACGGCAGCAGCACGATCGGAATATCGCGGTGGCCGTTCTGCAGACGCTCCAGGTAGTCGGGCAGCAGCACGGTCCCGCGCATCAGGGTCGCGCACGCTTCGTCACGGTCCGGCACGGCCCCGTCGCGCACCGCGTTGGCCAGCAATTCGAGCTCTTCGGCCACCATCGCCGGCGCATACAGCTCCACCATGCGCAACGTCCCCTGCACCTGGTGCAGGTAGCCGGCGCAAAAGCGCATGCGGCTGGTGTCGGCAGGATCCTCGACGAAATATTCGACCTCGTTGCGCACCTGGCGCAGGGTCTCGTCCAGCTCCGGCTTCACCCAACCCAGCGCGGCATGGCTCATCGCATCGCGTAACGCGCTCATCGCAGCCCCCTGCTCGACACGGTCCGGGTGCCACATGGTCCACGCACGGACCTTCCCTGTTTTGCGATATCAAGACACATCATCTGTTGTTCCTTCCTTCCCCGGCCGATCGCTGGCTCACGCCGGCAGCTTGAAGTCGGCAACCGAACGCCGCAGGTCGGCCGCCAGCTGGGTCAGGTGCCCGAGTGACTCGGCCGTCTGTCCCGCACCGTGCGAGGTCTGCCCGGTGATCTGCCGGATGACGCCCATCGTCTGGGTGATATCGGTGGCCGCCGCCGACTGCTGGTGTGCGGCGATGGAAATGTTCTTGATCAGGGTGTTGAGGGCGTTGGAGACGCGCTCGATCTCGGTCAATGCGGTACCGGCATCCTCGGCCAGACGCGCACCGGAGACCACTTCGGCGGTGGTCTGCTCCATCGAGTTCACCGCCTCGTTGGTATCGGCCTGGATCGCCTGGACCAGACCCTCGATCCGGCGGGTGGCGCCGGAGGTGCGTTCTGCCAAGCGCTGCACTTCGTCGGCCACCACCGCAAAACCGCGTCCGGCCTCACCGGCCGAGGCCGCCTGCACCGCCGCGTTCAACGCCAGGATGTTGGTCTGCTCGGAAATGTCGTTGATCAGTTCCACGATCGAGCCGATTTCCTGCGAGGACTCACCCAGGCGTTTGATGCGCTTGGAGGTCTCCTGGATCTGGTCACGGATCTGGTCCATGCCCTGGATGGTCTCGCGGACCACGCCGGCCCCCTCGGCGGCGATCACCACCGAACGCTGCGCCACTTCGGCCGACTCGCTGGAGTTGCGCGACACCTGCTCGATGCTGGAGGCCATTTCACCGATGCGATCGGACGCGGTGGTGATTTCGGTGGCCTGGTGGCCGGCTGCTTCGGCCAGCTGCATGGCGGTGGCCTGGGTTTCCTGCGCCGACACCGCCACCTTGCTGGAGGTGTCGTTGATCGTGGTCACCAGGTGGCGCAGTTCATCGACCGCGTAGTTGATGGCGTCGGCGATGGCACCGGTCATGTCCTCGGTCACCGAGGCCTTTACCGTCAGGTCGCCTTCACCCAGCGAGCTGATTTCGTCAAGCAGGCGCATGATCGCCTGCTGGTTGCGGCTGTTGAATTCCACCTGGGCCTGGTAGCGCATTTCCTGTTCACGCGAGCGGCCGCGAACCGAGCTCCAGACAAAACCGATGATCGACAGCAGCGCCAAGGCACCGGACACCAGGCCCAGCCAGAAATTCGGGAACAGGCGGGTATCGCGCACCGAACCGAAGGCGGAAAACGCCTCGAACAGCTTCTTGCTGTCATCGAGCATCTTTTCCGACCCGGCGGTCAGCGCCGCGGCCGAGGACTGCGCGGCGAAAAGATTGCGCGAGGTCGCCAGGATCGCATCGGCGTCCTTCTTCATCTTCGTCCACTGGTTGGCCGACTGCTCCAGTGCCACCTGTGCGGCGGCATTGCGCACCGGCGCGATCCCCAGTTCGTCATTGCCATTGCGCAGGCCTTCGAGCACCTGGCTGAACACCACCGAATCACGCGCCAGCGCATCGCCGGCACCGCTGGCACCTCTGCCGCCGGCACGGATTTCAGTAACGCGGCGCGCCATCGTGCCGATTACCACGACCTGCTGCAGGCCGTTGTAAATCTGCGCGGACGGAGCGCCACTGGCGGTCATCGCCCGCACCACCTCGTTCAACTGCGCCTGCATCTGCGGCACCGCATTGACGAAGCTGTCGGCGTTGCCGGCCAGCGCCAGCACCGCCGGTTCACTGGCCACCACCTGCTCGGCACTCTTGGACAACGGCTCCCAGGTGCTGACCAGCTGGCGGATCGGTCCGGACACACCGGCTTCGTTGCCATAACGGCCCTGCAGGCTGCTGACCGCACTTTCAATCCGCGACCGGGTGTCCTTGAACGCACTGAAGGCCTCGCGGTTACCCGCCACCGCCTCGCGCCCCTGGTTGGCCAGCTGCTGCGACAGCACCTGCAGATCGGCCGCACCGGTACTGGCGCCGGCCAGGCGACTGCCCTGCCAGGTCGCCACGCCGGTATTGGCGCCAAACACGATCATCGACAATGCCAGCAGGCCCAGCCAGAAATTGGTTCCCACGGTGCCAAGCTTGCTGGTCTTGGCGGCGTCCGGAGCAGTACTCATGGTTCGACCTCGGTATTCAATACGGTGAGGCAGGCCGCTACTCAGGCGGCGGCTTGCCGGAATTCGGGAGTGCGCGAGAGCAGCGACAGGGAGAACACTCCCCAGTCGTGGGCTTCATCGTGGAAGGCGCGATCGATGAAATGGGCGTAGCGCCCCTGCGCCAGGTCGCCGACAGGCACCTGCTGGGACAGCTCGAAACTGCGCTGGCCATACAGATGGTCGATGGTCAGGGCGACGTCGCCACCGCTCTGGCGCATGATCAGCACGCGCTGGCCCTCCTGCTGCACGGTCGGCTCGCCTTCCAGGAAAAACTTCAGGTCGACCACCGGAAACAGGTTGCCACGCAGGTTGCCCACGCCCAACAGCCAGGGCAGCGCCCCGGGCACCGGCGTGATCGGCGGCATCGGCACGATTTCCACCACTTCGCGGAAGTCCGACACCAGCCGCCGCTTGCCGACCTGGTAGCCGACGCCGCGCCAGATATCCTGGGAAAACTCGCGTTCGGGCAGCTGCACCGCGTGCGCCAGGCTGCGGCGCTCGTAGGCCTCGAGAATGTCGAAAGGAGAGCGCATCAGCCCACCAGTTCGTTGATCCGCGCGATCAGTTCATCCTCGCGCGGCGGCTTGACGATGTAATCGGTGGCGCCCTGGCGCATGCCCCAGGCCTTGTCGGTTTCCATGCCCTTGGTGCTGACAATCAGCACCGGGATGCCGCGCGTGGCGTCATCGCGCGCCATCGCCCGGGTCGCCTGGAAACCGCTCATGCCCGGCAACACCACATCCATCAGCACCAGGCTGGGGGCCTGGGTGCGGGCGATCTGCAGGCCGTCTTCGGCGTTATCGGTAGCTACCACTTCGTGGCCGGCTTTTTCCAGCCACTGGGTAAACACCGCCCGGTCGGTCGGTGAGTCCTCGATCAACAAGATTCGAGCCATTTGCCTTTCCCCCTGGTCAGGCGTTGACGTATGTGCGGATTGCACCCAACAGTTCGTCGCGAGTGAAAGGCTTGGTCAGGTACTGCTCCGAGCCGACGATGCGCCCGCGCGCCTTGTCGAACAGGCCGTCCTTGGAGGAGAGCATGATCACCGGCGTTGATTTGAAGAGCTGGTTGCCCTTGATCAGCGCACAGGTCTGATACCCGTCCAGTCGCGGCATCATGATGTCGACAAAAATAATCTGCGGTTGCTGGTCGGCGATTTTCGCCAACGCCTCGAACCCGTCGGTCGCAGTCACGACCTCACAGCCTTCACGCTTGAGCAGCGTTTCGGCGGTACGACGGATGGTCTTCGAATCATCGATGACCATCACTCTAAGACCTGCGAGTTCCCCACCCGCAGCCATGTTTTCAGCCATTGCAGTTTTCCCCGAGCGCGCGGCGCTTCATTGATCTGGCGCCACTGCGAAAGCGCATCTATATCCCAATACCGGCCCGACCTGTCAAGCGTCGGCGCTGCGACGCGCTTGCGCCGCACCCCAATGTGACCCAGTTCGCAGTTGGTGCGCAACTCCTCTTTGCATGTTTCCGCCGCTGCGACAGGCCATTCCCCGCACAGTGCTGGGCGAGCCGCGCGGTTAGCCGCTACCATCATCACCCTGCCTGCCGGGTACAGATCATGCCGTTAGACGTCATTGTGGTGATGGACCCCATCGCCGGGATCAAGATTGCCAAAGACACCACGTTCGCGATGTTGCTGGAAGCGCAGCGCCGTGGCCACCGTCTGCACTATGTGCGTCCGGCCGGACTTGCACTGCGCGACGGCAGGGCGGTGGCGTGCATGGCGCCGCTGCAGGTGCGCGAAAACAAGGCGGACTGGTTCAGCCTGGGCGAGTTCGTTGAAACCGCGTTCGGCCCCGGACAGGTGGTGCTGATGCGCAAGGACCCGCCGGTCGATGCCGAATTCACCTATGACACCCACATCCTGTCGGTGGCGCAGGCCGCCGGCGCGATGATCGTCAACGATCCGCAGGGCCTGCGCGACTTCAACGAAAAACTGGCGGCACTGCTGTTTCCGCAGTGCTGCCCGCCGACCCTGGTCAGCAGCCAGTCGCGCGACCTGAAGGCGTTCGTGCTCGAGCACGGACAAGCGGTGCTCAAGCCGCTCGACGGCATGGGCGGACGCTCGATCTTCCGCAGCGGTACCGGCGACCCCAACCTCAACGTGATCCTGGAAACGCTGACCGGCGGTGACCGCACGCCGGCGCTGGCGCAGCGCTTCATCCCCGACATCAGCGCCGGCGACAAGCGCATCCTGCTGATCGACGGCGTGCCGGTGGACTACTGCCTGGCACGGATTCCGCAGGGCGACGAATTCCGCGGCAACCTGGCGGCCGGGGGGCGTGGCGAAGGCCGCCTGCTGAGCGAACGCGACCGCTGGATCGCCGCCCAGGTCGGCCCGGAAATGAAGCGCCGCGGCATGCGGTTCGTCGGCCTGGACGTGATCGGCGACTACCTGACCGAAGTCAACGTCACCAGCCCGACCTGCGCGCGCGAGCTCGATGCCCTGTTCGGGCTCAACATTGCCGGCCTGCTGTTCGACGCGATCGAGGCCGACTTCCCGCAATGAGTGCCAGCGCCACCCTGCCCCCGTCGGCGCGCGTCACCGAAGAACAACGCTTCAGCGCCACCCTGGTGCTGTCGCTGATCGTGCACGGACTGCTGATCCTGGGCGTGGGTTTCGCAGTGGATGACAACGCGCCGCTGCTGCCGACCCTGGACGTGATCTTCAGCCAGACCAGCACGCCGCTGACGCCCAGGCAGGCCGACTTCCTGGCGCAGGCCAATCAGCAGGGCGGTGGCGATCACGACAGCGCACAGCGGCCGCGCGACAGCCAGGCCGGCGTGGTGCCGCAGCAGTCGCCGGGGCTGG
>NZ_JAUJUJ010000656.1 GCF_030711595.1 Stenotrophomonas sp. YIM B06876 | reverse complement strand
AAGCCGGCGCTCCTCGCGCAAGCGGCTTCTGATGGCGCCCACGCTGATGGCTGCATACGTGTCTGGCGTTACCTCAAAGGCGACGCCCACGCCACTCACACCGTCCGCCACAAGGTCGTCGGTATTCGCGTAGCCGCGCCGATGGGTTTGCGCCACCTGTCTCTTGAGCTGTGCGAGCGAGCGCCGCGCAGGAGGAAGCTCCAGCCGCTGTCGGGCATGCAGCGCATCGATCTCTTCCTCTGGCAGCGTGGCCAGCAGGGCGCTGCCCGCAGATCCCACTCCCAGCAGACGCAGGCCGCCAACCTGAAGGACCAAGGCCTTGATGGGAAATGCGCCTTCTTC
>NZ_JAUJUJ010000655.1 GCF_030711595.1 Stenotrophomonas sp. YIM B06876 | reverse complement strand
CGCCCCGCTGGGACCTTTCCCGGGAATGCCCGCTGCCGGGCGTTGCCCGGCACTACAAGGCCTACCTCCCATTGCCCTGTAGAGCGGGGCGCCGCCCCGCTGTGGCCTTTCCCCCATCTCTCCGCAGCGCTGCCGCCAAAAACTGACGCAATGCGTCACTTTGCGGGCCAGATCGCACTCCTTCTACAAGGGGCTTCCAATCCACGCGCTTGCTGCCATCATTGGCGCCGGGGAGTTAAGGGGAGCGTCAGAAACTTGGCACGCAACCTGCTTTGTATTACCCCGCATGGGGTGAACGTGTATACGCGGACACCCTTGTCCACCCAATCTAAACCTCTAGGG
>NZ_JAUJUJ010000654.1 GCF_030711595.1 Stenotrophomonas sp. YIM B06876 | reverse complement strand
GGCCGCGAACTGCGCCGTCCATTGGTCCAGGGTGCGCGGCAGCGCCAGGTCGAGCAGCAGCGGGGCGGTCATCAGAGTTTTCCGGTCGGGTCGATCAGGTCGCGCAGCCAGTCGCCGAGCAGGTTCAGGCCCAGCACCGTGAGCATGATGGCCACGCCCGGGAAGACGCTGACCCACCAGGCGGTCTGCATGTAGGTGCGGCCATCGGCCAGCATGCCGCCCCAGCTGGGGATCAGCGGGTCCACGCCGAGGCCGAGAAAGGTCAGGCTGCTCTCGAGCAGGATGTTGTTGGCCACGTTGAGCATGACCAGGATGATGACCGGCCCGATCACGTTGGGCAGGA
>NZ_JAUJUJ010000653.1 GCF_030711595.1 Stenotrophomonas sp. YIM B06876 | reverse complement strand
GGATTCGACGCCGGTTGCGAAACTTTAGGTGCATGCCGAGTTGGTAACAGAACTCGTAAATCCACTGTTGCAACTACTTATAGTTGCCAATGACGAAAACTACGGCCAGGAATTCGCTCTCGCTGCGTAAGCAGCCTTAGCCCTGAGCTTCTGGTACCTTCGGGTCCAGCAATCACCAGGGGATGTCTGTAAACCCAAAGTGATTGTCATATAGAACAGAATCGCCGTGCAGTACGTTGTGGACGAAGCGGCTAAAACTTACACAACTCGCCCAAAGCACCCTGCCCGTCGGGTCGCTGAGGGTTAACTTAATAGACACGGCTACGCATGTAGTACCGACAGCGGAG
>NZ_JAUJUJ010000652.1 GCF_030711595.1 Stenotrophomonas sp. YIM B06876 | reverse complement strand
GTCCAGCACCTGTTGCTCGGCGTCGGTTGGCTGGGCTTGTTGGTCGATCTGTTTGCGCACCTTGGCCCATGCCGGCGGCAGCGCCGTTGCCATGCTGCGAAATTCCAGCAGCGTTTCAGGCAGGCGAAAGCCACAGTCCGCGCACAGCGCCTCCCACGAGTGGTGGCCCACCGCGTCAAAAGTGTCTTCATCGCCGATGTACAAGGCCAGCCCCGTATCGCCATAAGCGCGCACGCACAGCAGGTCGTAGAAAGGTGCCAGCCGGTAACCCCGGTCGCTCACCAGCACCGACATATTCTTGGCGTGCGCGTCGGCATTGCCAATGAGGTAGTTGAACATCACCCAGCGC
>NZ_JAUJUJ010000651.1 GCF_030711595.1 Stenotrophomonas sp. YIM B06876 | reverse complement strand
ATCACGCGCAGCCAGGGTTACCTCTCGGGCCGGCAAATGGCCGGCTCGTTCCAGTTCCTGCACGCGCGCGACCTGGTCTGGGCACGGCGCATGCGCCAGTACCTGCTGGGCGAGCGCGACCAGCAAAGCGATCTGATGGCCTGGAACGCGGACACCACGCGCATGCCGGCACGCATGCACCATGAATACCTCACGGCGCTGTACCTGCGCAACGCGCTGGCCACGAGCAGCTACCGCGTCGAGGGGCGCACGGTGTCGCTCGGCGACATCCGCCAGCCGGTGTTCCTGGTCGGCACGCTGCACGACCATATCTCGCCCTGGCGCTCGGTCTACAAGCTGCACCAGCTGTGC
>NZ_JAUJUJ010000101.1 GCF_030711595.1 Stenotrophomonas sp. YIM B06876 | reverse complement strand
GCGGGCATCGTGGCCCATGTCACGCTGCTCGAATTCGCCAGCGAGCTCAAGGCCGACGCCGTGCTGCAGCGCAAGCTCAAGAGCCTGGCCAACGTCGACGTGATCCTGAACGCGCAGACCACGGAAGTGAATGGCGACGGCAGCCGCGTCACCGGCATCACCTACAAGGACCGCACGAACGATGAGGTCAAGCAGATCGAACTNGCTCAAGGCCGACGCCGTGCTGCAGCGCAAGCTCAAGAGCCTGGCCAACGTCGACGTGATCCTGAACGCGCAGACCACGGAAGTGAATGGCGACGGCAGCCGCGTCACCGGCATCACCTACAAGGACCGCACGAACGATGAGGTCAAGCAGATCGAACTGGCAGGCATCTTCGTGCAGATCGGCCTGCTGCCCAACACCGACTGGCTCAAGGGCACGGTCGAACTGAGCAAGCACGGCGAGATCGTGGTGGACGCCCATGCCCGCACCAACCTGCCAGGCGTGTTCGCCGCCGGCGACTGCACCACGGTGCCGTTCAAGCAGATCGTGATCGCCGCGGGCGACGGCTCCAAGGCCGCGCTGAGTGCGTTCGACCACCTGATCCGCAGCAGCGCGCCGGTGGCCTGAGCTTCAAGCGGAATAAGGCTTTATCCCTTATGGGGTAAGCGCTGGAAGCTATCAAATTTAAAGCGACGGAGCTGTGGCAAGCAGCTCCGCCGCTTTTGTTTTGTATTCAAGGAAAGGCAGGCTTTGGCCAGCAGCGGAACTTCACAGTAGCCTGGTTTTTCGCCCGAAGCGACCCATAGCAAGGGCCTGAAAGGCCGAGGCGCTGATATCACCTTGAGTTGCAATTGCCCTGATGCCTACCGATCTGCGTTAGCGTCGGCCACCGTCAGCGCCGTCATGTTGACGATGCGGCGCACGGTGGCGCTGGCCGTCAGGATGTGTACGGGTTTGGCCGCGCCCAGCAGCACCGGGCCGATGGCGATGTTGCCGCCTGCGGCGGTTTTGAGCAGGTTGTACGAGATGTTGGCGGCATCGATGTTCGGCAGCACCAGCAGGTTGGCGTCGCCGACCAGGCTGCTGTGGGGCATGAGGGCCGCGCGCGCCTTGCCGCTGAGCGCCACGTCGCCGTGCATCTCGCCATCCACCTCGAGCCAGGGCGCCTGGGCGCGCAGCAGCTCCAGGGTCTGGCGCATCTTGACGGCGCTGGGCTGGCTGCTGCTGCCAAAATTGGAGTGCGACAGCAGCGCCGCCTTGGGTTTGAAGCCAAAACGCATCATTTCTTCGGCCGCCATGACGGTGATCTCGGCCAGTTGTTCGGCCGTGGGGTCGTAGTTGACGTGCGTGTCCACCAGGAACACCTGGCGCTCGGGCAGCATCAGCGCGTTCATGCAGGCGTAGGTGGCGACGCCGGCGCGCTTGCCGATCACCTGGTCGATGTAGTTCAGGTGGTGCGTGGTATGGCCCCAGGTGCCGACGATCAGGCCATCGACCTCGCCCTTGTGCAGCAGCATGCTGCCGATCAGCGTCAGGCGCCGGCGCATTTCGATCTTGGCGATCGGCGCGGTGATGCCCTTGCGCTCGGTCATGCCGTGGTAGGTCTGCCAGAAATCGCGGTAGCGGTGGTCCTGCTCGACGTTGACCACGTCGTAGTCGAGCTCCTCCTTGAGGCGCAGGCCGAATTTCTCGATGCGCTGCGCGATCACCGCCGGACGGCCGATGAGCGTGGGGCGCGCCAGCTGCTCGTCGACGACGATCTGGGCGGCGCGCAGCACGCGCTCTTCCTCGCCCTCGGCATAGGCCACGCGCTTCTTGGCGGCGGCCTTGGCGGCGGTGAAGATCGGCTTCATGGTGGTGCTGGAGGCGTATGCAAAGTTTTCCAAACTGCTGCGATACGCATCCAAGTCTTCAATGGGCCGCAGCGCCACGCCGCTTTCTTCGGCAGCGCGCGCCACGGCGGGAGCGATCCGCGTCATCAAACGTGGATCAAATGGCTTGGGGATCAGGTATTCCGGACCAAACGCAAGTTTCTCCCCGGCGTACGCGGCGGCGACGCGATCACTTTGTTCTGCCTGGGCGAGTTCGGCGATCGCGTGAACTGCAGCAATCTCCATGGCATCCGTGATCATGGTCGCGCCGCAATCGAGTGCGCCCCGGAAGATATACGGGAAGCACAGGACGTTGTTGACCTGGTTCGGGTAGTCCGCACGGCCCGTCGCCATGACAGCGTCGTGGCGTACTGCGAGGGCTATCTCGGGCATGATTTCAGGCGTCGGGTTGGCCAGTGCGAAGATCACGGGCCGTGCGGCCATGCTAGCCACCATGGGCGATTTCAGAACGCCGCCCGCGGACAGCCCCAGGAACACATCGGCGTCCTGGATCACTTCGCTGAGCGTGCGCGCTTCAGTCTTCTGGGCAAAGGCGCGCTTGTCTTCGTCCATCAGCTCGGTGCGACCTTCGTACACGACCCCTGCCAGATCCGTGACAAAAACGTTTTCCCGCTGCAAACCTACCTTCAAAAGCAGATTGAGACAGGCCAGCGCGGCTGCGCCGGCCCCCGATGCGACCAGCTTCACATCGGCAATGTTCTTCTCCACCACCTTCAGCGCATTGAGCAGCGCTGCCGCTACGGTGATGGCAGTTCC
>NZ_JAUJUJ010000650.1 GCF_030711595.1 Stenotrophomonas sp. YIM B06876 | reverse complement strand
GCCCGAGGGCGAGGCCGGCTGGGTGCGCAGCGAGATTCCGCGCCTGATGGCCGGCGTGGCTCAGCTCCAGGTGCCGCTGCTCGCCGAAGTGGGCGTGGGGCCGAACTGGGACCAGGCGCATTGAGGGCGGCCGTTGCGGCTGCAACTCCTGAATCCAGAGCGCATGGCGCTTGTCCTGTAATGCTTTGCAATAGTTTTGTATAGCAAAGTGTTGTAGGGCAAGCGCAATCAGCTATCAAAAAATGATCTCTCCGAATCCACCTCCACCCCGGCGCAGGCCGGCCCTGACCCCGGCCGTGCGCATGGGGCTGTCGATCGCCGTCGCCACGGGGCTGTATGGCGTCTCCTTTGG
>NZ_JAUJUJ010000649.1 GCF_030711595.1 Stenotrophomonas sp. YIM B06876 | reverse complement strand
TCGAGCGCCTGAGCCGCCAGATTCCTCCCACCCACATCTTCGACCGCCACCTGGCGCGGGAGCAGGCCGTCGCCGGCAGCCCACTCACCGTGGGCAACCAGGTGCAGCTGCTGCGCGACGGGCCGGCCACCTACACGGCCATGGTGGCGGCCATCGAAGGTGCGCGCGACCACATCCACCTCGAGACCTACATCTTCGACGACGACGCGGTCGGCCAGCGCTTTGCGCAGACCCTGATCGCCAAGCAGCGCCAGGGCGTGCAGGTCAACCTGATCCGCGACAGCGTGGGCACGATCCGCACGCCGCCAGAGTTCTTCCGCGACATGGAGGAGGTCGGCATCCGCGTGCTGGAG
>NZ_JAUJUJ010000648.1 GCF_030711595.1 Stenotrophomonas sp. YIM B06876 | reverse complement strand
CTTTTGGCCGGAACGTAACGCACCCCCGCCAGTCCCAAACCGCGCAAGGTATTAATTTGCGCCTCCGAAGCAATGCGAAAACTGCTAACGGGAAAGGGATGGTGGATCCAGCCCAAGTCGAGCTGAATGAACATGCCGACACGCAACTGGTCAATGTCGATAAAAAGAGAATTGTTCACTGTGAGGGCAAGATTTCTCAGGGTCCAGCCTTATTGGGGCCTTGCTCTCATTATCAGTGGCATTTTGTTACGGCGTCACATTGCGCCTGCGCCATTGGTGCGGCCACGCAACACCGCGCAAAAAACGGTTCAAGGTGTTTACCGGCACCACAGCGAAGGCCGGTACACCAGATCC
>NZ_JAUJUJ010000647.1 GCF_030711595.1 Stenotrophomonas sp. YIM B06876 | reverse complement strand
CCTTGCCGGCGCCGCTGCCGATACGCTGCGGTGGTGTCGATGGCACCGCGGTGGGGGTGGCACGATGAAGCGCCTGCTCTGGACCCTGGCCGCGCTCGCGGCCCTGCTGCTGGTGGCCGTGGCCGCCGTGGTGTCGCTGAACCTGCGCGGCGAAGACGCATTGCCGGCCACGCCGCAAAGCTTTGCCTCTACCCCTGAATTGATAGCGCACGGCGCATACCTGGCGCGGGCTGGCAACTGCATGGGCTGCCACACCACGCAGGGCGGCGCGCCCTACGCGGGCGGGCGCGGCATAGCCACGCCGTTTGGCGTGGTCTACACCTCCAACCTCACGCCCGACGCCGCCACCGGCATCGGC
>NZ_JAUJUJ010000646.1 GCF_030711595.1 Stenotrophomonas sp. YIM B06876 | reverse complement strand
GGCTGCGAGAGAACGCGCAGGCGGTGCACGTCGACCAGCGTCTGCGCCTGGGCGGGCAGCTTGCCGAAGCGATCGACGATTTCTTCGAGCAGGGCGTCGATCTGCTCGGGCGTGCGCGCCGTGGCGAGTTTCTTGTAGAACGACAGGCGCAGGTGCACGTCGCCGCAGTAGTCGTCGGGCAGCAGGGCCGGGGCGTGCAGGTTGATGTCGGTGGTCACGCTCAGGGGGCTGAGCAGGTCGGGCTCCTTGCCGGCCTTGAGGCAGCGCACGGCCTCGCTGAGCATTTCGTTGTAGAGCTGAAAGCCGATTTCCATCATGTTGCCGCTCTGGTTCTCGCCCAGCATCTCGCCGGCGCCGCG
>NZ_JAUJUJ010000645.1 GCF_030711595.1 Stenotrophomonas sp. YIM B06876 | reverse complement strand
GCGGCGGCTGAGCCGTGCGGTGGCGGCGCCCCGCATCGGTATAAACACATATCGATTTATTATTTGCATCCCGCATACTCCATGCCTCATGATTCAGATTTCGTATTCTTGAGCGCATGGAACTCCGCCAACTCGAAGCTTTCGCCGCCGTCATGTCGGTCGGCAGCGTCACGGGCGCGGCGCGGCTGCTGAACCGTTCGCAGCCGGCCATCACGCGGCTGGTGCAGGAGCTCGAGGCCGAGATCGGCTATGCGCTGTTCACGCGCAACGGCCCCCGGGTCACGCCCACGGCGCAGGGCTTTCTGCTCTACGAAGACGCCGAGCGGGCGCTGGCGGGGCTGCGCCAGATCCATGCGCGTG
>NZ_JAUJUJ010000644.1 GCF_030711595.1 Stenotrophomonas sp. YIM B06876 | reverse complement strand
GCAGCTGTGTTTGGGTCTGCTGCTGCAGTTGGTGATTTTGCTGCTCCACCCGGTCGAGCGCGATAGCGTGCCAGGCCAGGGTGGCGCTTTGTTCGGCTGGGCCCCAGCGGCGTGCGTGCTGCTCAAGGATGCGGCGGTGCCAGGGAGCCCAGTAGTTGGCGTGCTGGGCATCGCCGAGCTGGGAGGTGCCCAGGCCCTGGCGGTAGGTGGCGCCGATGCCGGGCACATGCACGAAGGGGCCCTGGTGGCTGAGCTGGCACCAGAAGTCCCAGTCTTCCATGACGGGCAGCTGCTCGTCGAAATGCGCAGCGGCAGCGCGCACCGCGCTGCGCCGAAACAGCACCGCATGGATGGGCAGGT
>NZ_JAUJUJ010000643.1 GCF_030711595.1 Stenotrophomonas sp. YIM B06876 | reverse complement strand
CGGCACCATCGCCGACCGGCGCGGCTCGCTCAATGTGGACGACGAGGGCCATGCCAGCCAGCGCAACGTGCTGATCGAGGACGGCATCTTGAAGGGCTACATCCAGGATTCGATGAATGCCCGCCTGATGGGCGTGGCGCCCACCGGCAACGGCCGGCGCGAGAGCTATGCGCACATTCCCATGCCGCGCATGACCAACACCTACATGCTGGGCGGCGACAAGGACCCGCAGGAGATCGTCGCCAGCATCAAGAAGGGCCTGTACGCCACCAACTTCGGCGGCGGCCAGGTCGACATCACCTCCGGCAAGTTCGTGTTCTCGGCCAGCGAAGCCTACTGGGTCGAAAACGGCAAGATCCT
>NZ_JAUJUJ010000642.1 GCF_030711595.1 Stenotrophomonas sp. YIM B06876 | reverse complement strand
GCACGGCCCCGTTCCTGCCGATGAGCCGCGCCGAGATGGAGCCGCTCGGCTGGGACAGCTGCGACATCGTGCTGGTCACGGGCGACGCCTACATCGACCACCCGAGCTTCGGCATGGCCGTGATCGGCCGCACGCTCGAAGCGCAGGGCTTTCGCGTCGGCATCATCGCCCAGCCCGACTGGCAGAGCGCCGAGCCGTTCAAGGCGCTGGGCAAGCCCAACCTGTTCTGGGGCGTGACGGCGGGCAACATGGATTCGATGATCAACCGCTACACGGCCGATCGCAAAATCCGCAGTGACGACGCCTACACCCCCGGCGACATCGGCGGCAAGCGCCCCGACCGCGCGGCCATCGTCTACAG
>NZ_JAUJUJ010000641.1 GCF_030711595.1 Stenotrophomonas sp. YIM B06876 | reverse complement strand
GCATCCATGTGGGCGATGTCCTGCCCGGCAAAGCGGATGGTGCCGCTGGAGGCCGCGACGAGCTGCTGCAGCGTCTTGCCGATGGTGGTCTTGCCGCTGCCCGACTCGCCCACCAGGGCCAGGGTCTCGCCCGGGTAGATCTCGAAGCTGACCTCTTCGACGGCATGCACGCGGTGCGTCGTCCGGCCGAACAGGTTGTGTGCGATGTCGAAGCGGGTGGTGAGTTTCTCGACCGTGAGCAGCGGCGCGCTGGCATCGACGGTGTCCTGTACCTGCTCGGTGCCCACGGTGCGCAGTGCGTCGCCGTCCAGCACCGTGAGCGGCGTGCGCACCGGCAGTGGCTGGCCGCGCAGGGCCCCGA
>NZ_JAUJUJ010000640.1 GCF_030711595.1 Stenotrophomonas sp. YIM B06876 | reverse complement strand
TGTGCGGCCCGCTCGGCCACGCCGGATTCACTCACACCTTCTGCGCCGCAAGATTTTTCAACTGGCAAATTGCCAATCCAAAGGAGACAAAGTGAAACGAGCGACATTCATTCAAACGGCATTCGTTGCCGCCATCGGCGCGGCGTGCGCCATGCCCGCATGGGCCGATGGCCCGTGGCCCACGGGCAAGACCATCACCTACCTGGTGCCTTTTCCGGCCGGCGGCACCACCGACACCCTGGGGCGCCTGATCAGCCAGAAGCTGGGCACGGCGCTGGGCACCACCGTGGTGGTGGACAACAAGGGCGGCGCAGGCGGCAGCATCGGTTCTGAAATCGCTTCGCGCGCGGCACCCGATGGCT
>NZ_JAUJUJ010000639.1 GCF_030711595.1 Stenotrophomonas sp. YIM B06876 | reverse complement strand
CGGCATTCAGGCGCATGAAGGCGGTGTCGGTGGCGGCGTCGGCGTACAACAGCGTCGCGCCGCCGTTCAGGCGCTGCGTGCCGGGGTTGAGCACGCCGCTGTTGCATGCGGTGGAGCGGTAGAACCAGTCGGTGAGCAGCGAAGACGCCGACGACTGCGTGGCGATGCAGTGGCTGGCGCTCAAAAAATACGGCGTGCCGCTCGACTTGGCATCGTTGAGCAAGGTGCCCGTGCACAGGTAGCTGCCGCCGTTGTCCACGAACAGCATGCGCGCCACCGAACGGCTCTCGCTGCTGAACTCGGGCCGGCAGCTCACGTCGATGTTGCAGCTGGCCGCATCGCCCACCGCGCCCACCTTGGCAA
>NZ_JAUJUJ010000638.1 GCF_030711595.1 Stenotrophomonas sp. YIM B06876 | reverse complement strand
GCTGTCGAAAACGAATAGCTCTTTGCCAAGCTTCGGTGCGGCCGCCGTGCTGTCCATGGTGTAGCCGGTGGTCAGCAGGCCATTGAACTCCTCACTGATCCTTTGCGCGAGCGCTTTCACGTCATTCGTGAGCGGTGTCAGCACCTTGTCCTCGAAATCGGCCAGTCCGCCCAGCTGGCCGCCCAGGTTGCCGTTGGTCACGCCGAAGGACTGGGTGGCGAATTTAACCGCCAGTTTCCCATCGCTCTCGACCGCCATCACTCCGGCCACCGATCCCGCCACCAAGGGCTGGCCGCCACGCAGCGAGACGCTGCGCGAGCCATCGGGCTGGTTCACGACCTGGACGCCGACCAGGGCCGCGAGC
>NZ_JAUJUJ010000100.1 GCF_030711595.1 Stenotrophomonas sp. YIM B06876 | reverse complement strand
GGTGATGCCGAGTTCGCGGTGCAGCTTCTGGATTTCCAGGCGCGTCTGGGCGCGCAGCTTGGCGTCGAGGTTGGACAGCGGCTCGTCGAACAGGAACACCTTGGGCTGGCGCACGATGGCGCGGCCCATGGCCACGCGCTGGCGCTGGCCGCCCGAGAGCTGGCGCGGCTTGCGGTCGAGCAGGTGGCTCAATTCGAGGATCTTGGCGGCCTTGTCCACGCGCGCCTTGATCTCGTCCTTGGGCACCTTGGCGATCTTCAGGCCATAGGCCATGTTGTCGAAGTTCGTCATGTGCGGGTACAGCGCGTAGTTCTGGAACACCATGGCGATGTCGCGCTCGGCCGGTTCCAGGTTGTTGACCACGCGCTCGCCGATGCAGATGTCGCCGCCGGAGATTTCTTCGAGGCCGGCGATCATGCGCAGCAGGGTGGACTTGCCGCAGCCCGAGGGGCCGACGATGACGATGAATTCGCGGTCNATGCAGATGTCGCCGCCGGAGATTTCTTCGAGGCCGGCGATCATGCGCAGCAGGGTGGACTTGCCGCAGCCCGAGGGGCCGACGATGACGATGAATTCGCGGTCTGCGATCTCAGCGTTCACGCCGTGGATCACGGGCACGGCGGTCTTGCCGCTGCCGTAGCGCTTGACGACGTTTTTCAGGGAAATGGATGCCATGGGAGTATTCGTTCAATAGGTCAAAAGAGGGTGGCTGGGGCTTATTTCTCGGTATCGACCAAGCCCTTGACAAACCACTTCTGCATCAGGATCACCACCGCCGTGGGCGGCAGCATGGCCAGGATGGCCGTGGCCATGGCCACGTTCCAGTCGATCGCGGCCTCGCCGCCGCCGGCGACCATGCGCTTGATGCCGATCACCACCGGGTACATGTCTTCGCTGGTGGTCATGAGCAGCGGCCACAGGTACTGGTTCCAGCCGTAGATGAACTGGATCACGAACAGCGCCGCGATCGAGGTCTTGGACAGCGGCACCAGGATGTCCTTGAAGAAGCGCATCGCGCCGGCGCCGTCCATGCGCGCCGCCTCCACCAGCTCGTCCGGCACCGTCAGGAAGAACTGGCGGAACAGGAAGGTGGCCGTGGCCGAGGCGATCAAGGGCAGCGTGAGGCCCGCGTAGCTGTTGAGCATGCCCAGGTCGGCGACCACCTTGTAGGTCGGCAGGATGCGCACTTCCACGGGCAGCATCAGGGTCACGAAAATGGCCCAGAAGCAGAACATCTTGAACGGGAAGCGGAAGTACACGATGGCGAACGCCGACAACAGCGAGATCGCGATCTTGCCCACGGTGATCACCATGGCGGTGACGAAGCTGACCCACATCATGTGCGCCACCGTGGTGTTGGAGCCGAGCTTGCCCGAACCGAGCAGGGCGGCCTTGTAGCTCTCCCACAGGTTGCTGCCCGGCAGCAGCGGCATGGGCGCCTGCACGATGGCATCGGGCGTGTGGGTCGAGGCGATGAAGGCCAGGTACAGCGGAAAGGCCACCACCAGCACGCCGAGGATCATCACGGCGTGCGAAAGGACGGTGAGCCAGGGGCGGCGGTCAACCATGTGCGGGCTCCAGATTCACAAAACAAAGCGGTGCGTGGCACATATCAGTACTGCACCTTTTTCTCGACATAGCGGAACTGCACCACGGTCAGCGTCACCACGATGATCATCAGGATCACCGACTGCGCGGCCGAGCCGCCCAGGTCGAGCGCCTTGAAGCCGTCCTGGTAGACCTTGTAGACCAGGATCGAGGTCGACTGGCCGGGGCCGCCGGCGGTGGTGGCGTCGATGATGCCGAAGGTGTCGAAGAACGCGTAGACGATGTTGATCACCAGCAGGAAGAAGGTGGTCGGCGAGAGCAGCGGCAGCTGGATGTTCCAGAAGCGCCGCCACGGGCCGGCGCCGTCGATCGAGGCGGCCTCGATCAGCGACTTCGGGATGGACTGCAGGCCGGCGAGGAAGAACAGGAAGTTGTACGAGATCTGCTTCCAGACCGAGGCGATGATGATCAGCGCCATCGCCTGGCCCTCGTTCATCAGGTGGTTCCAGTCCACGCCGATGGCGCGCAGGCCGAACGTCGCCACCCCGATGGAGGGCGAGAAGATGAACACCCAGAGCACGCCGGCGATGACCGGCGCCACGGCGTACGGCATGATCAGCAAGGTCTTGTAGACCATGGCGCCGCGCACGATGCGGTCGGCAAAAATGGCCAGCACCAGCGAGATGCCGATGCCCAAAGCGGCAACCAGCACCGAGAACCAGGCGGTGGTCTGGAACGACGCCAGGTAGTTGGGGTCGTCCCACAGCTGGCGGAAGTTATCGAAGCCGACCCATTCGGTGGACAGGCCGAAGGCATCCTGCACCTGCATGGACTGCAGGATCGCCTGGCTGGCGGGCCAGAAGAAGAAGACGCTGATGATGACCAGCTGCGGCAGCATCAATGCCCAGGGGAGCCATCGGGAGCGGAAAAGTACGCGTTTTTCCATGGAGATTCACAATAAAACAACCGCCGGGTCCCTTGCGGGTCGCGGCGGATGGGGTGCTGGACCGGCGCGCGAGCGGGGCCTCAATGCAAGAAAAAGTGGCGCAGTGCCACGCGAAGTGGCGCTATTGTGCCTTTGTGCAGCCCCGG
>NZ_JAUJUJ010000637.1 GCF_030711595.1 Stenotrophomonas sp. YIM B06876 | reverse complement strand
AATAAGCATGGAAAGCCTGATTGGCGATATGCCTCAGCCCGAACGGGAGTGGATTCTGAGGTGGGTAATTAATCAGGCGAAAAAGGCCTGCAACGCAGGCCCATCAAGCGCTGAATGCTATGATTTTTACATGCCCGAGTAGTTCGGCCCACCGCCGCCTTCGGGCGTGACCCAGACGATGTTCTGCGTCGGGTCCTTGATGTCGCAGGTCTTGCAGTGCACGCAGTTCTGCGCGTTGATCTGCAGGCGCTGGGCGCTGCCGCCCGCCGCTTCGTCGGGCACGAACTCGTACACGCCGGCCGGGCAGTAGCGCGCCTCGGGGCCGGCGAATTTGGCCAGGTTGATGTTCACCGGCACGCTCGCGT
>NZ_JAUJUJ010000636.1 GCF_030711595.1 Stenotrophomonas sp. YIM B06876 | reverse complement strand
AGCAAACCCAGACCCAAAGACAAAAGTCGCATACGAAGCACTCCAGAAAAACGGCACACGGTGGCGCCTGCCGGACGGCAGGGAGCCCCCATCGAAGCGCCCATCTTAGAAAGCCGCGCGCCCGGTGACCAACAGCAAATATGCAAGTCTGCTTTGCCAAAACGGCAAGGCATTGCATACTCGAAGACCCCCAAGGCAAAGCAACGCCCCCGCCCTATGCGCCCCCATTTCCTGCAAGACACCGCGCTGCGCTACTTCTTCGAGGTGGCGCAGGGCGGCTCGCTCACCGAGGCCTCGGCGCGGCTGCATGTGGCCGCCTCGGCCCTGAGCCGGCAGATCGCGGGGCTGGAGGCGCAGCTGGGCACG
>NZ_JAUJUJ010000635.1 GCF_030711595.1 Stenotrophomonas sp. YIM B06876 | reverse complement strand
AGATCGCGGTGTTGATGCCCTGCAGGTTGCCATACACGTCGACCAGCGCGCCGCCCGAGTTGCCGGGGTTGATGGCGGCGTCGGTCTGGATGAAATTCTCGAAGGTGTTGATGCCCAGCTGGCTGCGTCCCAGGGCGCTGACGATGCCGCTGGTCACCGTCTGGCCGACGCCGAACGGGTTGCCGATCGCCAGCACATGGTCGCCCACGGCCAGTTCGTCGGAGTTGCCGAGCACGATCACGGGCAGCTTGTCGAGCTCGATCTTCAGGATCGCCAGGTCGGTCTCGGGGTCGGTGCCGACGACGCGCGCGCGCGCATGGCGGCTGTCGGTCAGCGTCACATCGATCTCGTCGGCGCCTTCCACCA
>NZ_JAUJUJ010000634.1 GCF_030711595.1 Stenotrophomonas sp. YIM B06876 | reverse complement strand
GCGCCGTGGCCGTGCCGCGGTGCTGCAGGCGCACCGGGCGCGGAAACGGACAGGGCAGGCCGCTGTCCACAGGGCTTTGGGCAAAAACAGCCGCCAGCCCATACTGGTTATGCGCAAGCAGCTCTTTTTTCAATAGCACATCACGCAGCGCACCGGCCTCGCCAGCGAGGAACGAGACCCGCGCCTGGCCGGCGCGGAACTGCGGATGCTGTAAACATTCGGCCAGAAAGGCGCGGTTGCTGGGCAGGCCGAGCAGCTCCAGCTGCCCGAGCGCCTGCACCAGCGCGTCTATGGCCTGGTCGCGATCGGCGGCGTGCACGATCAGCTTGCCCAGCATCGCGTCGTAGTGCGGCGTGACCTCCAGGCCG
>NZ_JAUJUJ010000633.1 GCF_030711595.1 Stenotrophomonas sp. YIM B06876 | reverse complement strand
GCCGCCGTTCTGGCCGCCCAGATCGACAAGCTGAAGAAGCTACGCGCCGAGCGCGATCAGGCCGCGACCGACGCCGCTCTGGAGGCTCTGACCGCAGGCGCGCGCGGAAACGCCAACCTGCTGGAACTGGCGGTTCAGGCCGCCCGCGCCAAGGCTACGGTGGGTGAGATTTCCGACGCGCTGGAGGCCGCCTTCGGTCGCCACGTGGCCACCGTGAAGACCGTCTCGGGCGTCTATGGCAAGGAGGCGGGCAATGATCCCAAGGTCGCCCGCGCCCGCGACATGGTCGCGACCTTCGTCGAGAACGACGGCGGCCCGCCGCGCATCCTGATCGCCAAACTGGGGCAGGACGGGCACGATCGGGGTCAG
>NZ_JAUJUJ010000632.1 GCF_030711595.1 Stenotrophomonas sp. YIM B06876 | reverse complement strand
GGAGATCCTGCGGCAGCTGGAGAGTGTGGGCGCTACGATTAAAAGCGTTACCGAGCCGCTCGACACAACGAACAGCATGGGCGTGTTTGTGGTTCAGATCCTGGGCGCCGTGGCCCAGCTCGAACGGTCGATGATTCGGGAGAGATCTATTGCGGGCCAGATCGCCGCGAGGGAGAGGGGGAGAGTTCCGGGAAGAAGCCGAAGCCTGTCGGCAGATGAAGAGCGCGCTTTGGTTGCTGAGTACCAAGCGGGCGAGGCAACCTACAAAGGGCTAGGCGTGAAGTTCGGAGTTTCCGAGTCTGCGGCTAAACGTGCCGTCTACAGAGCGACAAAGCCGGTGGAGTACCTCAAGCGGCAGCGCTGTTAGCGCA
>NZ_JAUJUJ010000631.1 GCF_030711595.1 Stenotrophomonas sp. YIM B06876 | reverse complement strand
AGGGTTTGTAAAGCTCTGCTTTATGGATGCCCATTGCAGGGGGCGCCCCCTGGGTTACGTTGGCCGAAGAGGCGAAGAACTCAGGGGAATGGTGTAGGGCGCGGACTCTGACGGGCAACGGACGCCGCGCGGCGAGCGCCCACAAAGGCGAAGCCTTTCTAACTTTGGAAGTCCTGGCGGACTCGGTGCACCACTGCGGGCCAGATCGGCGCAGGCCGTCGCACTGGGGGTCTTGGGGGAGGACGAACGTCCGGGGGCAACGCCCCGCGATAGGGATCGTTAGTGCGCATGCATTGAGACGGGCGCACGGGTCAAAATTGACCCAATGCGCGGACAGAGACGTTAGCGGCTCAACGCGTGGACAGAGACGCT
>NZ_JAUJUJ010000630.1 GCF_030711595.1 Stenotrophomonas sp. YIM B06876 | reverse complement strand
TAGGCATGGTCATAGGTGGTTTTATCAAACAGGAATGTGGATGTGTCTCAGAACATGTTCACGATTTCAGGCCGGCACGTCGAACGTGACGCCCTGCGCCAGCGGCAGGGTGGCCGAGTAGTTGATGGTATTAGTTGCGCGGCGCATATAGGCCTTCCAGCTGTCAGAACCCGCTTCGCGGCCGCCGCCGGTGTCCTTCTCGCCGCCAAAGGCGCCGCCGATCTCGGCGCCGCTGGGGCCGATGTTGACGTTGGCGATGCCGCAGTCCGAGCCGCTGCTGGCCATGAACTGCTCGGCCTCGCGCACATCGAGCGTGAAGATGGACGACGACAGGCCCGCGCCCACGGCATTGTTCCAGGCGATGGCGTCGCCCA
>NZ_JAUJUJ010000629.1 GCF_030711595.1 Stenotrophomonas sp. YIM B06876 | reverse complement strand
GCGCACTTTGCCGCCTGGGTGCGCCTGTGGGGCGAGCACACGGATCGCCTGTTCGAGCCCGACGTGGCGCGCGAACTGCAGGCCACGGCGCACGGCATTGCGCGCAACCTGTTCCAGGGCTACTTTGGCACGCGGCCGGTGTTTGCCGGCGACGCGGCCGGCACGCACTGAACGGCTAGACGCGCGCCTCCAAGGGGTACGCCGGATCGGTATAGCCCGGCGTGGACGGGTGGCCCGGGTGCACCAGGGAGTCGACCAACGCTTCGTCCTCGGCCGTCACCACATAGCCGAGCGCCGGCGCGTAGTCCTGCCACTGCTGCAGCGTGCGCGGCCCGGCGATGACGGAGCTGACGCTGCGGTGCGCCAGCACCCAG
>NZ_JAUJUJ010000628.1 GCF_030711595.1 Stenotrophomonas sp. YIM B06876 | reverse complement strand
CCCGCGCCGTCAGTAGGACTTGTACGGCAGGAACTTGCCCGACAGGGTGATCTGCACGCGGTCGCCCTGCGGGTGCGCCTCGCGCGCCAGCTCCATCTTGAAGTCGATGGCGCTCATGATGCCGTCGCCAAACTCCTCGTGGATCAGCTCCTTGAACGTCGTGCCGTACACGTTCACGAGTTCGTAGAAGCGGTAGATCAGCGGATCGGTCGGCACGCTGGTGGGCAGCGAGCCCTTGTAGGGTGCGACCATCAGCCACTGCCGCTCGTCCACCGTGAGGCCGAAGAGGTCGCCCACCACGGCGGCCTGGTCGCTGTTCAGGGCCATCTGCCCCAGGCAGGCGGCCGTCACCCACTCCTTGCTCAGGCCCACCTTG
>NZ_JAUJUJ010000627.1 GCF_030711595.1 Stenotrophomonas sp. YIM B06876 | reverse complement strand
GCCATGTGACCAAGGAAGGCGCACTGGCCGGGCCGCGCGTGCTCGAGCACATGGTCGACACGGTGCTGTATTTCGAGGGCGAGACGCACAGCAGCTTTCGCCTGGTGCGCGCCATCAAGAACCGGTTCGGCGCGGTCAACGAGATCGGCGTCTTCGCCATGACCGAGAAAGGCCTCAAGGGCGTGACCAACCCCAGCGCCATCTTTCTGAGCCAGCACAGCGAGCCCGTGCCCGGCAGTTGCGTGCTGGTGACCCTGGAGGGCACGCGCCCGATGCTGGTGGAGATCCAGGCGCTGGTCGATGGCGGTGGGCCCAACCCGCGCCGCCTGTCGGTGGGGCTGGAGCGCGACCGTCTGGCCATGCTGCTGGCGGTGTTG
>NZ_JAUJUJ010000626.1 GCF_030711595.1 Stenotrophomonas sp. YIM B06876 | reverse complement strand
ACCGATGCGGTGAACGTGGCGCAGTTGAATGCCGCCACCTTCGATTCGGTCAACACCGCGCGCTATTTCAAGGCGACCGGTGACGGTGAAGCCACGGTACTCGGCGAAGACAGCCTGGCCGCCGGTTCCGATGCGCTGGCCGAAGGGGACGATGCCACCGCGGTGGGCGCGTCCAGCGCGGCGCTGGCGCAGGGCGCCTCGGCGTTCGGCAGCGGTGCGTTTGCGCTGGCTGAAAACGCCACCGCGATCGGTTTCAATGCGCTGGCCAGTGCGGGCAATGCCGCGGCGCTGGGCGCCAATGCGCAGGCGCTGGGCGAATATGCGACCGCGGTCGGCACCGAAAGCGTGGCCGCCGGCGAATTGAGCACGGCCACCGG
>NZ_JAUJUJ010000625.1 GCF_030711595.1 Stenotrophomonas sp. YIM B06876 | reverse complement strand
TGGCGCAGCGCCTCGTAGAAGGCCTCGCGCAGCGTCTTGCCTTTGCTTTCCAGCTCGTGCTGCAGGCTCTCATACAGGTAGATGCCATAGTCCACGCCCACGCCCACGCCCATGGCGATCACCGGCAGGGTGGCGACCTTCAGGCCGATGCCGAGCATGGCCATCAAGGCATTGCACAGGATGGAGACCAGCGTCAGCGGCACGATGATGCACAGCACCGCGCGCCAGCTGCGGAAGGTGAGCCAGCACAGCAGCGTGATGGCGCCGAAGATGGCCGCCAGCATCTGGATTTCCGCATGCTCCACAGCCTCGTTGGTGGCGACGGCCACCCCCGCGTTGCCGCCGGCCAGGCGGAACTTCAGGTTCGGCGTCTTGTCG
>NZ_JAUJUJ010000624.1 GCF_030711595.1 Stenotrophomonas sp. YIM B06876 | reverse complement strand
TGAACCATGGCTATGCGCCCGTGGCGCAGCGCGTGCTGCGCGATTGAGCGCAGTCAGGCCTGTGGCGACGGGGCGAAACGGCCGCGCAGGTAGGCGATGATTTTTTCCGAGTCGTAGAGCCAGCGGCTGGCGCCGCCGGCGTCGGTGATTTTCAGGCACGGCACCTTGGTCTGGCCGCCGTGCTGCAGCAACTCGGCGCGATGGGGACCGGCGTGCTGCGCGTTGACATGCGCGATGTTCAGCGACAGGCGGCGCATTTCCTGGCGCACCTTGATGCAGAAAGGGCAGGTCTGGTACTGGTACAGCGCCAGGTCGCGGCACGCCAGGTCCACCGCGTCCTGCGCGGCCGGCGCGCGCGCCAGGCCCTTGGGCCGGGTC
>NZ_JAUJUJ010000623.1 GCF_030711595.1 Stenotrophomonas sp. YIM B06876 | reverse complement strand
CGCTATGCGATGGAGGTCAAGCGCCAGATGGATGTGCTGAACCAGCGCCTGGTCGCGCACGAGTTTGTGGCGGGCGACGAGTACACGGTGGCCGACATGGCCATCTGGCCTTGGTACGGCGCGCTGGCCAAGGGCCAGCTCTACGAGGCGGGCGAGTTCTTGCAGGTGCACGAATACACCCATGTGCTGCGCTGGGCCGAGCAGATCGCGCAGCGCCCGGCCGTGCAGCGCGGCCGCAAGGTCAACCGCACCTGGGGCGACCCGGCCAGCCAGCTGCACGAGCGCCACGACGCCAGCGACTTCGACACCAAGACGCAGGACAAGCTGGCGGCCGCTTCTTCTTGACCGACGCTGGTTCCACCGTTGCAAAGGCCTGTT
>NZ_JAUJUJ010000622.1 GCF_030711595.1 Stenotrophomonas sp. YIM B06876 | reverse complement strand
GCCTCGATCAGCATGCTGTCGAGCAACCCCGAACTGATGATGACCGACTCCGAGGCCTGGCTGGTCAGCGAGCCGGTGCCGATCGGGCCGCGCGGCGGCTACGAGATCAAACGCGAAGGCTGGATGGGCTTCACCCGCATCTTCGACAACGTCTGGAGCGGCAAGCGCCACGCCATGGTCGGGCCGACGCAGATCGACCGCTTCGGCCAGGCGAACATTTCGATGATCGGCAGCGACTACCACAAGCCCAAATCCATGATGCTGGGCGTGCGCGGCTTTCCCGGCAACTCCATCAGCCACGCCAACTCGTTCTTCGTGCCCAACCACAGCACCAAGGTGTTCGTGGCCGGCGAGGTCGACATGGTGGCCTCGGTCGGCTAC
>NZ_JAUJUJ010000099.1 GCF_030711595.1 Stenotrophomonas sp. YIM B06876 | reverse complement strand
CATGGCCCGGTGCTGTGCCTGTACATGCTGGAGCCCAGCCTGTGGGCGCAGCCAGACAGTGCGCTGCAGCACTACCAGTTTCTGCGCGAGAGCCTGCGCGACCTGGCCGTGGCCCGCTGGTACCGCCAGCAGGGCTTGGCCTGGCAGGAGTGGCCGCAGCACGGCGTGGGGCGGCGATGCCCGCCAGCTTGTCTTGCGCCAGCCGTTCCTGCAGCGCGGCATCGGCCAGACACAGGCCCGCGTCACCCTCCGCGAACAGATCACGGCGGATGCCGCCGCCCGCCTGCTCGTAGGCATCCAGCCCGACAAAGCGCACCAGCGGATGCCGGTAGGCGTCGATTTTCCGCTCGCTGAGGCGGTCGCGCAGCGCGGACGGCTGGCGCTGCCACTGCGGCGCATCGTAGAAGGCGGCTTCCTGCGCGGCGTGGTCGTCGGTGATGGAAAGGGCCATCAACTGCTCAAGGCTCACGGCGTCAGCCCGGTAGTCACCCATCAGGCGCGGCGACACGTTCGCCAGCTTCAAGCGGCGCTGCACCACCAGTGGGGTGACGGAGAAATCCGCCGCAATGTCTTCGATGGGGCGGCCTTCGGCCACCAATACCGCAAACGCTTCAAACTGATCTGCGGGGTGCATGGCCTCGCGCTGCACGTTCTCGGCGAGGCTCGCGGTGCGGGCCGTGCCATCGGCCACCTACAGGCAAGGCACCTGCCAATCCTTGGCGATGCGGTGCTTCTTCGCCAGCAGCTTGAGGGCGGCAAGGCAACGGCCAGCATCGAGGTATTCCTCCTGTTTTGCGACGGCTTTTACCGTCAGGGGTCAGGAGACCTGACGATGCCTTGGAACCCGCATGAAATCTAGCTGGCGATAGTCCCCGAAGGACGTCAGTTCACTCCCACTCGATAATTCACTCGGCCACTTTTCCCTCTGAAGAGAGAACTCCAAACACCGTTGATACCGTCAGTGGTACCGTCAAAATGAGTGGGCTTTCATGACACGCGGCGACACAGCTTTGCGGCTCTGGCCTGACAACAATGATGCACAGCGCGCCCCTACTTGCTTCCTCAAGCCCAATCATGCCACGGCCCCGTCTAATGTCACCAGCGTTGTATTGGTAACCGCTCGTGGAGTCAGGCCAAGATCCGCGAGAAGGCTCCAACTCACTCAATGATGGGCAAGGGCTCGCGATCCTCGAATGCAGATTGCACGGCTTCAACGATGCGTAAGGCCAGTGCTTTTTCATCCAGTCGCGGGTACTCCTTTGCGAGCTTGCCCGACACGCGCCAGCCGCTCTCCTTGACCGAGCGGATCATGCGCACGGTGTCCGCGTCAGGCATCTCCAGCACAGCCTTGATGCGCTGCTGCGCAAGCTGAAACCGCACGAGCACCCGCGCCTCGTCCGCCATCTCATGCTGGATCGTGTGAGCCACGAGTTGCGCCGTGTAGATCACGTGCTCTGTGAGATCCGGGTAGCGCCAGGCATGGCTGGCATCCTCGTAGGCATCGAACACGAGGTTCGAGCGCACGCCGTCCTCGTAGGTGAGCATGTCCCCGAACCGGTACGCGGTGTCGTATCGCCGCATGAAGGGGCGCGAGAACACTTCGAGAACCCGGTCGTACCCATGCCCAAACTCGCGCACGCTGGTGATGGTGGCCGAGATAGGAACGATCACGCTTGGCGGAATGGCGTTGTCGCGCTGCAGCGTATCGCTGATGAGGAAGCGGTGGATGCGGCCATTGCCGTCGCTCATGGGGTGAAGATAGACGAAGCCGAATGCCAGGCCCGCCGCCCGCGCCAGCGACTCCCTGCCCCGGGTGGTCTGCTCGAACACGCGCAGCCCCTCCAGCATGCCGGGGAGTTGCGAGAAGTGGGGGCCGATGTAGTGGACGATGTCGTCACGAATCGTCGCCTGGCCGACGAACACCGGCGACTGTCGCACACCGAGGCGAAGCGCGTCGTCGCCGAGGATGCCCCGCTGCAGCAAGGCGAGGTTGCCGCCAGTGAGCGGCTCTTCCAGCTTGCCGCTGTGCTCGGCCATGACGTGGGCAAAGCGCTTGATGCGATCGGTCTCGTCAGCCTCGTGCTCGATCAGGAAGCTCGCGCGCGACTCTTTGAACGAAAGCCATGCCGCCGCACGCATCAGGACATCCTCCCCAAACTCGCGATCCAGTTCAGCGATCGCTCCACGCGGGTCAAACCCGAGCGCCTGGCCCAGAGTCTGCGTACGGCGGATGAGAGGGCAGAAAGCTGGTGTGCCCGGCAAGTTGTTGTTGATCCGCCAGCGCCGCTCGCGAACCGCCTCGATGCGCGTCAGGTAGGCATCGCCAGCCACCGCTTCGACGTAGGAGCCTCCCGTCAGATCAGATACCTCCAGCCGCTGCCCGGTGAGCCACTCGTAGAAGAATCCCGCGCGGCGGGCGTACTGCCCAAAAGGCTCTGCCCGGCACCACTGTTCAAGCGGCCCCGGCCCACAGGCAGCGAACAAGCGCGAGAAAAATTCGAGGTGGATCTCCTCATATTTCAAGCCAAATTCGAAATGCCCGGCAAAGGTGTCCGTCGGTCGGTAGATGCCCGGGTACTGGCGCTGAATGCGCTGTGGGGACTCCTTGTCCGAGCGGGTCGTGCCGATAGCCGACTCCACCCGCAAGGGCTGAACCAGAGCAATGCCGAACCGAGC
>NZ_JAUJUJ010000018.1:46957-63141 GCF_030711595.1 Stenotrophomonas sp. YIM B06876 | reverse complement strand
AGTGGCCACGCTGCCATCGCCATTGGCCTGCGCCAGCGCGCCGGTAGCCGTGCTCAATTCGCCGGCGGCCACCGCGCTGCTGCCAATCGCCACGGCGGACTCACCCAGGGCCTGGGCGTTGGCGCCGGCGGCAAAACTGTAGTCACCCGATGCCAGCGTGTTGGTTCCGATAGCGACCGCATTGGCACCGGACGCGGTGGCACTGCCATCGACCACGCAGCTTTCCAGTTCGGCATTGCCGAGCACGAGGCAGGGCGCGTTGCCGCCCACTTCCACCGATTGCGCAAACACCGACGCCGGCAGTGCTGCCCACGCCCCCCCCAGCGCCATCGCAATGGCCGCAGACAAGGTCAGAAACGGGCGGTCGCCACAGCGGCGTTCGTCGATCATCCTCCCGGCGCCCTGGCGGCTTGCCAGTTCCGACGCCACGACCATCTGTCCCAACGCTTTGTTCCAGACCTTGCGATAAATCCGATTCATCGTCACTGCTCCTGAAATGGCGGTTGTTCTGCTGCAGATGGCGACATCGACGGAATATCCGCTCCGGCCGATCCCTGCCGTTTTGTTTGTCCTGCCTTCCGGTTGCACCGGACATGAGGAGGCTCACGCCTGTCATGGCCGCCGGACCCTCTACGAATCCGAACGGCAGCAAAACGAGGCCCGAGTGTTAGCTGGCCGTTTAGCCTGCGTCAAGCTTTTGACGTCCAGCGTCACTGCGTGATGCCCTTCACATTTATTTCACGGAAACGGCACGGGAAACCCCTGCACCCCTTTGAGAACAAGGCGGTACGCGGCTTTCTCAAAGATGAGTGCGGGGCTGTGGACAAGTCCGGGAACAGCCACGAAAAAGCCCGCCGGCAAAAGCGCGGCGGGCATTTCGAGGTTTCCCGGCGATGGAACGGCGGGCGGAATCAGTTCACACGATTCAGCCGCACCATACTCTTGCGTTGCGGAACATCCGCAGCCAGGGCGAGTCCTCCGCCCAGGCCGGCGGCGCCCAGCTCAGGTTGATCGAACGCAGCGTGCGTTCCGGGTGCGGCATCAGGATCGTGACCCGGCCGTCGGCCGACGTGAGGCCGGTGATGCCCTGCGGCGAGCCGTTCGGATTGAGCGGATACTGGCTGGCCACCTGGCCGTCACCATCGACGAACCGCAGGGCGACGTTGGCGGCTGCCTGGTCCGCCGGGCTGTCGAACGCGGCGCGGCCTTCGCCATGGGCGACGGCCACCGGAATCCGCGAACCGGCCATGCCCTGCAGCAGGATCGACGGCGATTCCACCACTTCCAGCAACGCCAGCCGGGCCTCGAACTGCTCACTGCGATTGCGCAGGAAACGCGGCCAATGGTCGGCACCGGGGATGATGTCCTTGAGCTGGCTCATCATCTGGCAACCGTTGCACACCCCCAGCGCGAACGTGTCCGGACGGGCGAAGAACGCGGCGAATGCCTCGCGCAGTGCCGGACGTTCCAGGATCGAGGTCGCCCAGCCGCGGCCGGCGCCCAGCACGTCGCCGTAGCTGAACCCGCCGCACGCCGCCAGGCCACGGAAATCGGCCAGTTGCACGCGGCCTTCAATCAGGTCGCTCATGTGCACGTCGTAAGCGCGGAAGCCGGCGCGTTCGAACGCGTTGGCCATCTCGATCTGGCCATTGACGCCCTGCTCGCGCAGGATCGCGACCTTGGGCCGTCCGCCGGTCGCGATGAACGGCGCGGCTACATCCTCGGACGGGGCAAAGGCAAGCTTCGGCTTCAGCCCCGCGGCGTTGAAGTTGCGCGCGATCGCGCGCTCCTCGTCGGCCACCTCGGGGTTGTCGCGCAGCTTCTGCATGGCATGGGTCACCGACCACCAGGCATCGAACAGTTCTTCCCAGCGCCACTCCACCAGCGACTCACCGGCCAGCGACACCCGCATCACCGGCGCGGTACTCGGACGGGCGATGCGCTGCGCGCATTCGGTCAGCGCATGGCGCTCGACCAGGTCGGCGAACGCGGCGCGGTCCTCGTTGGCGATCTGCACCACCGCGCCGAGTTCTTCGTTGAACAGGCTGCGGAACGGATCATCGCCCCAGGCATCGAGCACGATATCCAGGCCCAGCCGCGAGGCGAAGGCCATCTCGCACAGCGCGGCAAACGCGCCGCCGTCGCTGCGGTCGTGATACGCCAACAGCAGGCCAGCCTCACGCGCATCGCGGATCAGTTCGAAGAACGCGCGCAGCCGCTGCGCGTCGTCCAGGTCCGGCACCTCGCCGGCAAATGCCGGCAGTGTCGAATGGTCGGCATATACCTGCGCCAGGATTGATCCTCCCAGGCGCTGTTTGCCGCCGCCCAGCCCGATCAGCCACACCTCGCTGTCGGTTTCGCGGTCCAGCAGCGGGGTCAGCTGCTGGCGCGCATCGGCGACCGGCGCGAACGCCGAGATCACCAGCGACACCGGCGACACCGACTTGGCGGTGGTGCCGTCGGCCTGCCACTGCGCCTGCATCGACAGCGAGTCCTTGCCCACCGGAATGCTCAGCTCCAGCTGCGGGCACAGTTCCATGCCCACCGCCTTGACCGCATCAAACAGCAGCGCATCTTCACCGTCGTGGCCGCACGCGGCCATCCAGTTGGCGGACAGCTTGATCGACGCCAGCGCCTGTACCGGGGCGGCGCACAGGTTGGTGATCGCCTCGCCGACGGCCATCCGCGCCGACGCGGCGGCATCAAGCAGGGCCAGCGGGCTGCGTTCGCCGATGGCCATCGCCTCACCGGCATAGGTGTCGAACCCGGCCAGGGTGATCGCCACGTCGGCCATCGGCAGCTGCCACGGGCCGATCATCTGTTCGCGCGCGGTCAGGCCGCCGACGCTGCGGTCACCGATGGTGACCAGGAAGTTCTTCGCGGCCACCGATGGATGCGCCAGCACGCGCAGGCCGGCGGCATGCAGGTCCAGCCCGGCGGTTTTCAATGCCGGCCAGCGCGGCGCCGGCGGATAGGCGGTATCGCGATGCATCTTCGGCGCCTTGCCGAACAGCACGTCCATCGGCAGGTCGATCGGGTGAAGATGAGCCGCTTGCGCGGCACTGCCGCGCGGCTCGTCCGAACGCCCGGCGTGCTGCGCCGGGCCGGCTGTATCCGTCGCCGCAGCGTTACCGTAGACGCTTTCAGCGGTTGCGCCATATCCCACCACCAGACGTTCCTCGGCGGTGGCCACGCCGACCACGGCAAACGGGCAGCGCTCGCGCGCGCACAGCGCGGCGAATCCGGCCAGCCGCTGCTGCGCCACACCGAGCACGTAGCGTTCCTGCGACTCGTTGCACCACAGCTGCATCGGCGACAGCGACGGATCATCGGTGGGCACCTTGCCCAGGTCGATCACCCCGCCGACGCCGGAGTCGTGCAGCAGCTCGGGAATGGCGTTGGACAGGCCGCCGGCGCCCACGTCATGGAAGAACCGGATCGGGTTGTCCGCGCCCAGCGCCACGCAGCGGTCGATCACTTCCTGGCAGCGGCGTTCCATTTCAGGGTTCTCGCGCTGCACGCTGGCGAAATCCAGGTCTTCGGCGCTCTCGCCGGAAGCCACCGAACTGGCGGCACCGCCGCCCAGGCCGATCAGCATCGCCGGCCCGCCCAGCACGATCACCGCATCGCCGGGCTGCAGGCGGAGCTTTTCCACCTGCACGCGGTCGATCGCGCCCAGGCCACCGGCGAGCATGATCGGCTTGTCGTAGGCACGGGTGATATCGCCTTCAGCCAGCTCGAAACTGCGGAAATAACCCAGCAGGTTCGGACGGCCGAACTCGTTGTTGAACGCGGCGCCGCCCAGCGGCCCGTCGAGCATGATGTCCAGCGCCGGCGCCATCCGCGGATTCAGCGCGCGCGGCGCCTCCCACGGCTGCGGCAGGGTCGGGATGCGCAGGTGCGAGACCGAAAAGCCGGTCAGGCCGGCCTTGGGCTTGCCACCGCGGCCGGTCGCGCCTTCGTCACGGATCTCGCCACCGGCGCCGGTCGCCGCGCCCGGGAACGGCGCGATCGCGGTCGGATGGTTGTGGGTTTCCACCTTGATGCAGAACGCCGAATCGACCACCGCTTCGCTGCGGTATTCGCCGGTCGCCGGATCCGGCCGGAAACGCGCGGCCGGCAGGCCGGCCACCACGGCGGCGTTGTCGCTGTAGGCGCTGAGCGTGTTCTGCGGCGTCTGCTGGTGGGTGTGCTTGATCATCTTGAACAGCGAGCGTTCCTGCTCCTGCCCTTCGATGGTCCAGCTGGCATTGAAGATCTTGTGCCGGCAATGCTCGGAGTTGGCCTGGGCGAACATCATCAGTTCGACATCCGACGGCTTGCGTCCCAGTTCGCCGAAACGCTGGCGCAGGTAGTCGATCTCGTCCTGGGCCATGGCCAGTCCGAGGCGGCGGTTGGCGTCTTCCAGGTCATCCAGCGCCACGCGCTCCAGCTCGCCGCGCGCCGGCGTGGTGAACAGCGCCTGCGCCTGGGCGGCCTCGTCCAGCAGCGATTGCGTCATCGGGTCGTGCAGCAGGCGCTCAAGTGCCGTCATTGTTTCCGGCCGCGGCGGTGGCACGGAACCCACTGCGGTCGGCTCCGCCTGGCGCGGCCAGCCGCCCAGGTCGATGCGGGTGCCGCGTTCCACCCGGTGGATCGCCAGACCGGCGCCGCGCACCAGCTCGGTGGCCTTGCTCGACCACGGCGACAGCGTGCCCAGGCGCGGTACGACATAGCGCGACACCGCCCCGCTCTCGCGCCCGGCAGCCTGCGGCTGCGCCTGCAGGATCCTGCCCAGCGTGGCCTGATCGACGGCGGCATCGCCTTCGGTCTGGATGAAATAGACATGCCAGGCACCGGTGATACGCAGATCGGCGGCGATGGACTGCAGGCGGGATTCAAGACGTTCGCGGCGGAACGGTGAAAGGGCAGCTGCGCCCTCGAGGACGATCATGTCCGGGGAACCGTGGTTGGAATCGGGCCGGCTATTGTACCGAAGCCGGCGCATGGCCGGCTTCGGGTGGTGCAGCTTCGCAGTCAACGCCTGCTTGGGTCAGCGTGGCAACGCCTTCAGCGGTTGCCAGCAGCGCCCGGAATACGCTCCAGCGCGGCCTTGAGCTGGGCCGGCGGCAGGTAGCCACCGAGCTGGCTGCCGTCGGCGGCGAAGATCGCCGGGGTGCCGTTGACGCCCAGCTGCTGGCCGAGGCTGTACTGCATCGCCACCGGGTTGGTGCAGTTCTTGCCGGGCACGGCCTTGCCACTCTTGGCCTGGGTCAGCGCGGCCTTGCGGTCGGCGGCACACCATACCGAGATCATGTCGGTGTAATCCTTGCTGCCCAGCCCCATGCGCGGGAACGCCAGGTATTCCACCGCGATGCCGTTGCGGTTCAGCTCGGCGATATCCTGGTGCAGCTTGCGGCAGTAGCCGCATTCAACGTCGGTGAAGACGCTGACGGTGTACTTGGCATTGGGCGGCGCGAACACGATGCGGTCGGCGTGCGGCACGGTATCCAGCAGCTTGCGGCGATACGCCAGCAGGCCCTCGCTGGTGGCCAGTGCCCTCTTTTCGATGTCGTAGGGCTGGGACTGCATCAGGTAGCGGCCGTCATCGGACACATACAGCACCTGCCCGGACACCACCACCTCGCGGAAGCCGGCAAACGGCGCGGCGCCAACGTAATCCGGCTTGAAATTGGGGTCGAGCTGCCTGAGCGCTTCACGCACCTTTTTGTCGACCGCACCTTCAGCCACCGGTGCAGCGGTGCCCGGGGATGTGGCGGCGCCGGTTTGCGGCTGCTTTGCGCAGGCGGAAAGACTGATCGCGCCCAACAGCGCGGCAACGGCAATACGGAACATCGGGCATCCACGGTAAGGAGTCGCGGCGATTCTCGCACAGCGACCATGAAGCCACCCTGCCGCCGCACGGCTTCCGGGCGCGGCATCGCGCTTCAGCCGCGCGGATGGTGGCGGCGATGCAGCTTCTGCAGGTGTTCGCGCGCCACCAGGGTGTAGATCTGGGTGGTGGACAGGGAGCTGTGGCCCAGCAGCATCTGCAGCACGCGCAGGTCGGCGCCGTGATTCAGCAGATGGGTGGCGAAACTGTGGCGCAAGCCGTGCGGGCTGATGCTGGCGGGATCGATCGCGGCGGCGCCGGCATAGGTCTTCACCAGCGCCCAGAATTGCTGCCGGCTCACCGCCTCACCGTGGCTGCCGATAAACAGCGGCACCTGCCCTTCGGCATTGGCCACCACCGGCCGCCGGCCCGCCAGTTGCGGCCGCGACTGCTGCAGATAGCGCTCCAGCCAGTGCTGCGACTCCTCGCCCAGTGGCACCAGCCGCTCCTTGCTGCCCTTGCCGGTGACCCGCAGCACGCCCTGGCGCAGGTTGACCGCATTGGCCGGCAGGTTGACCAGCTCGCTGACCCGCAGGCCGGCGGCGTACATCAACTCCAGCATCGCCCGGTCACGCAGGCCCAGCGGCGCGGCGATATCCGGTGCGGCCAGCAGCGCGTCAATCTGGCTTTCCGCCAGCGCTTTGGGCAACGAGCGCGGCAGTGCCGGCGACTCCAGCAGCGCCGCCGGATCCTCGGCACGCTCGCCGCGGCGCACGGCAAGCGCAAAAAACGCCCGCAGCGTCGAGAGCAGCCGCGCATTGCTGCGTGATGACCAGCGGTGGCGGGTGCGCCAGGCCAGGTAGTCGAACAGGCCGGCGCGGTCGATCCGGGCCAGGCCACCGCCGGCACCGTTGCGCCAGCGCGCCAGACCTTCCAGATCACGCCGGTAACTGTCCAGCGTGGCCTGCGCCAGCCCCTGCTCGGCCCAGATCGTGTCGAGAAACCGCTGGATGGCGCGGCTGTCGTCGGCCCGCAGCGGCGGCAGCTGTTGCACCCGCTGGCGGCGTTCGGCGGGAGTGGAGGGGGCAGTCATCGCCACAGCATAGGCGCTCGCCCCGGCCACGCCCATGCACCCGGCCCATGCCAGCGTTTATGCTCGGGCGATGAGCCCACCACCCTCTGCCCCGACGCGCGCCGACGCGCTGCTGATCCGCCGCCTGCTGGCGCTGTTCTACGACGTCTGGCCGGTGGTAGCGCTGTGGCTGCTGGCATCGGCGCTGTTTACCGTCGGCTACACCCTGGCCGGGCATGGCGCCCGCGAGAACATCGCCCCGTTCAGTCCGCTGCAATGGCTGCTGTGGGGGTGTTGCTGGGTACTGGCCGGGCTGTACGCCACGATCAGCTGGCGCCGCGGCGGGCAGACGCTGGGAATGCGGCCTTGGCGGCTGCATCTGCGCACGCTCAGCGGCCAGCCGCCCACCTGGGCTGCGCTGTGGCGGCGCTACGCGGTGGCGACCCTGTCCCTGCTCTGCGGCGGGCTGGGTTTCTGGTGGGCATTGCTCGACCGGCAGCAGTTGACCGTGCACGACCGGCTCAGCGGCACCCGGCTGGTGCGGATCGACGATCGGGAAATCTGATACGGCCGCAGCGTTGCGCATGGCGGCGCGGCCACCACCCGGACAGAGCGGGGAGAGCTGCGGCGTGCGCCGGCCGGCTCGACTGCCGGGTACACCGGCAACGCCGATTCACGCTGCCAATCCGCGAGCGCCCTCTCGGTAGCGGGCGTCCACGTATGAACGCGGCAGCCGGGACAACCGCTGCGCCGCTCGGGCGGCCTGCGCTGCGGGCCGCCCGAGCACCTGCCGGCGGCGCCTGTTGCTAGCCCGATTTACGCCGGAACAGCCAGCCCGACGCGGCCAGCATCACCACCGGCGGCAACGCATACGCGAGCCGGTAGTCGAACCGGAGTGCACCGGCCATGCGCCCGAAAAACAGCTGCAGCAGCCAGAAACCGAGCGCGAACAGGATGCCCAGGAACAGGCGCTTGCCCATGCCACCACTGCGCAGCGAACCGAAGGCGAACGGGACCGCGGCCAGACACAACGCCAGCACGTTGACCGGGTAGAACCAGCGGCTCCAGTAGATGTCCTCGTACTCGCGCGCATCCAGGCCATTGCGCTTGCGGTACTCGATGCTGTTGCGCAGGTCGCTGGCCGGCAGGTTGCGCGGCTTGGTCAGACCCGACGCCAGCGCACCGGCATCCAGCTGCGAATCCCATGGCTGTTCAGCCACCAGCTCGCGGCTGGCCGACCGCTCACCGAACGTGTCGCGGCGCACCTTCTTCAATACCCACTGGTTGTTGGCATGCTCGGCCGTGGCGGCATAGGTCAACGAAGCCAGGCGGCCGTCCGCGGCGATCCGGTACAGCCGCACGTCGTGGAGTACCAGCCGGGTCTTGCCGTCGCCGGTGAGTTGCTCTTCGCCACTCTGGGCATTGAGGAAGGTGTCCCCTTCGCGCGCCCACAAGCCCGAGTAGCGGGCCATGGCGATGTCGGTATTGAACTTGGCGCTGCTCTTGAGCGCATCGGCGCGGCCCTGCGCCCACGGCCCCAGGGTTTCGCCGCTGAACACCATCACCGCCGTCAGCAGCGACAGCGCCACCGCCACCGACAACCCGAGCCGGCGGCGTGACAGGCCCAGCGCGCGCAGCGCGGTCAATTCGGAGCTGGCCGCCAGCTGCCCCAGCCCCATCAGCGCGCCGATCACCGCCGCGGTCGGGAACATCGTGTAGGCGCGGCGCGGCACCGTATAGGCCACCCAGGCCACGGCATGGGCAAAGGTGTAACTGCCTTTGCCGACATCCTTGAATTCCCCGGACAGGGCGATCACCACATCCAGTCCGACCAGCACCACCCAGGTCAACAGCACCGTACTGAACACGGCCCGGCCCAGATAGAAATCAAACCGCATCGGCCGCAGCTTCATGCCGCGCTCCGTGGCCGCGACAGGCGCCCGTCGCGCAGGTACAGCCAGATTGCCAACGCCAGCAGCGGCAGGCTCAACCACCACAATCCAAGCGCGCGTGGCAGCCGGTCGACCGCCAGCAGCTGGGTACCGACAAACATCAGGTTCACTCCCACCAGATACGCCAGCAGGGCCAGCATGATGCGGCCGTAGCGCTGCTGGCGCGGGGCGCTGCGCGACAGCGGCAGGGTCAGCAGGGCGAAAGCCAGCGCCAGCAGCGGGGGCGTCAGCCGCGCATGCAGCTGCGCATTGGCGGTCGGGCGCGGGTCCCCCCACAGCTGCGAGGTCGGCAACAGTTCGGGATCATCGTCATTGCGCACCTCGGTCCGGTCCGGCAGGCCGACCTCGTTGCTGGCATAGCGCATCAGCCGGTAGTCCAGCGCGCCGTTGGCCGGGCCTTCCACCCGGTAACCGTCTTCCAGCCGCAGGAAGCGCTGGCGCTGGCCTTCGAAGAACATCGCGCCATGATCGGCCGACACCACATCGATGCGGTCATCCTTCTGCCGCTGCATGAACACTTTGCCCAGCTGGGTGCCATCGGCCGATACCGAGGACAGATACACGATGCCGCCGCCGGGCAGCGGGGTGAAGCGCCCGGCTTCCAGTCCGGCCACCACCAGGCTGCGGTTGGCGCTCTGCACCAGCTCGGCGGAGGTGCGCTCGGCCCACGGCCCCAGCCACAGCGAACACAGCCCGATCAACGCCAGCACCGGCAGCACCAGCATCAGCACCGGCTTGAGCAGCCGCTTCGGGCCAACGCCGATCGCGGTGATCACCGCCATTTCCGAATCCCGGTACAGCCGCCCCATCGACAGCAGCAGCCCCAGCATCAGCGCCAGCGGCAGGATCAGCGGCATATAAACGATGAACTGCAGGCCCAGCTGCGAGAACAGCAGCCCCGCCGGCAGCTTGCCATCGGCAATACTGCCGAGGATATCCACCAGCACGCCGCCCACGCTGACGACCAGCAGCACGATCAAGGTGGCCAGAAAGCTCTGGGTGAAATCACTCAGGAGATAGCGGTCGAGCTTCGGCATGGGATCGGTGGTTTAAACTCTCGGCTTCGTTCGCGGCGCGCCCCGCCTGACTGGGAAGGCGTATACAGCCCGCGATTGTACGGATTTGGCAACGGAATCTGATCAATGTCTCTGGAATTCACCCTGAACCACGCCGCCCCGGCCACCGCCGGACTTGATTGCATCATCGTCGGCAGCTTCGCCGACAAGTCGCTGTCCCCGGCCGCGCAGGCGCTGGATGCCGCCTCCGGCGGCCGCCTGTCGGCCCTGGTGGCGCGTGGCGATGTCGGCGGCAAGCCCGGCAACGTCACCTTGCTGCACGATCTGGACGGCGTCGCCGCGCCGCGCGTGCTGGTGGTCGGCCTGGGCGATGCGGCCAAGTTCGGCGTGCCGCAGTACATCAAGGCGGTGGGCGATGCCGTGCGCGCGCTGAAGACCGGTACCAGCGCCAACGCGCTGCTGACCCTGTCCGAGCTGGAAGTGACCGGCCGCGACACCGCCTGGAACATCCGCCAGGCGGTGATCGCCGCCGATCACGCCAGCTACCGCTACCGCGCCACCTTCGGCAAGAAGAAGGCCGACGAGCCGGGCCTGACCGCACTGGCAATTGCCGGCGACGACGCCACCGCGCTGACCCGGGGCCAGGCCATCGCCGCCGGCGTGCAGTACGCCCGCGAGCTGGGCAACCTGCCGCCGAACTACTGCACCCCGGCCTACCTGGCCGAGTCCTCGGTCAAGTTCGCCAGCGAACACGAGGGCGCCGAAGCCGAGATCCTGGACGAGGCGCAGATGCAAGCCCTCGGCATGGGCTCGCTGCTGGCCGTGGCCCGCGGCTCGGCCAACCGCCCGCGCATGATCGTGCTGAAGTGGACCAATGGCGGCGACGCCAAGCCCTATGTGCTGGTCGGCAAGGGCATCACCTTCGATACCGGCGGCGTCAACCTGAAAACCCAGGGCGGCATCGAGGAAATGAAGTACGACATGTGCGGTGGCGCCAACGTCATCGGCACCTTCGTCGCCGCCGTGAAGGCCAAGCTGCCGCTGAACCTGGTGGTGGTGGTGCCGGCGGTGGAGAACGCCATCGACGGCAATGCCTACCGTCCGTCCGACGTGATCACTTCGATGTCGGGCAAGACCATCGAAGTGGGCAACACCGACGCCGAAGGCCGCCTGATCCTGTGCGACGCGCTGACCTACGCGCAGCGCTTCGAGCCGGCCGCGCTGGTCGACGTGGCGACCCTGACCGGCGCCTGCATGGTCGCGCTGGGCCACCAGACCGCCGGCCTGATGAGCAAGCACGACGACCTGGCGGGCGAACTGCTGGCCGCCGGCGAACACGTGTTCGACCGCGCCTGGCGCCTGCCGCTGTGGGACGAATACCAGCCGCTGCTGGATTCGACCTTCGCCGACGTCTACAACATCGGCGGCCGCTGGGGCGGTGCGATCACCGCCGGCTGCTTCCTGTCGCGCTTCACCGAAGGCCAGCGCTGGGCACACCTGGATATCGCCGGCGTGGCCAGCGAGGAAGGCAAGCGCGGCATGGCCACCGGCCGTCCGGTCGGCCTGCTGAGCCAGTGGCTGCTGGACCGCATCGCCTAAAGCGAAAACCGGGGTCGGCGTGGGTTTTGCCAAATCCACTCCGACCCCGTTCAAACCCGTCCTTACCATCGAGCGTCCATGTCCCGAGCCGACTTCTACCTGATCGCCAAGCCGCGCTTCCTTACCGAGCCGCTGCGACTGGTGTGCGAGCTGGCCCGCAAGGCCAACGATGCCGGCCTGTTCACCCTGGTGCTGGCGCGTGACCAGGCCCAGGCCGAAGAGCTGGACGAGCTGCTGTGGGCGTTCGACAACGATGCCTACATCCCTCACCAGATCGCCGGCGAAGACGTCGACGAGGAGGAGGCGATCGTGCTGATCGTCGCGCCCGGCACCGAGGCGCCGTCGCGGCCACTGGTGATCAACCTGCGCGACGAGGCCTATCAAGGCGTCTGCGAGCGGGTGCTGGAAGTGGTGCCGGCCGATCCGGCCGCGCGCGAACCGCTGCGCGAACGCTGGCGCCAGTACAAGGCCCGCGGCATGGATATGAACAAGTACGACATGTAATGACCGGCTGGCGGCCACGCCGCGGCCACCCTGTTCAAGGAGATCCCCCGATGCGCCTGCTTATCGCCCTGCTGCTGCCGTGGCTGGCGTTCTTCACCATCGGCCGGCCGGTTTCCGGCATCGTCTGCCTGATCCTGCAGCTGACCGTGGTGGGCTGGGTGCCGGCGGCGATCTGGGCCGCCTATGCGGTCAGCCAGTACCACACCGACCAGAAGATCCGCCGCGCCCTGCGCGGCTGATCGCGCCCCACCCCACCGTCAATCCCGCATTCCTTTCCGGTTCCACCATGACCCAACTCGCTTCCAGCTACGACCCCAAGACCTTTGAATCGGCCCTGTATGAAAACTGGGAGCGGCAGGGCTATTTCAAGCCGTCCGGCAAGGGCGAGCCCTACACCGTGCTGCTGCCGCCGCCCAACGTCACCGGCACCCTGCACATGGGCCACGCCTTCCAGCACACGCTGATGGACGCGCTGGTGCGCTACCACCGCATGCGCGGCTACGACACGCTGTGGCAGATGGGCACCGACCATGCCGGCATCGCCACCGAAATGGTGGTGTCGCGCAACCTGGCGCTGGCCGGCGACGGGGAAACCCGTGACTCGCTGGGGCGCGAGGGCTTCATCGGCAAGGTCTGGGAGTGGAAGGAACAGTCCGGCGACACCATCGAACGGCAGATGCGGCGCATGGGCGCCTCGGGCGACTGGTCGCGCAGCACCTTCACCATGGATGCGCAGCCCTCCGATGCGGTGATCGAAGCGTTCGTGCGCTGGCACGAGCAGGGCCTGATCTACCGCGGCCAGCGCCTGGTCAACTGGGACCCGGTGCTGAAGACCGCCATTTCCGATCTGGAAGTGGAAAGCGTGGAAGAAGATGGCTTCCTGTGGTCGATCGCCTACGCGCTGGAGGACGGCGCCAGCTACGAGCACGTCGAAGTGGATGCCGACGGCAACCAGACGCTGCGCGAAACCCGCCACTGCCTGGTCGTGGCCACCACCCGTCCGGAAACCCTGCTCGGCGATACCGCGGTGATGGTGCATCCGGAGGACAGCCGCTACGCCCACCTGATCGGCAAGCGCGTGACCCTGCCGCTGACCGGCCGCAGCGTGCCGGTGATCGGCGACGAGTACGTCGACAAGGCGTTCGGCACCGGCGTGGTCAAGGTGACCCCGGCGCACGACTTCAACGACTACCAGGTGGGCGTGCGCCACGGCCTGCCGATGATCAACCTGTTCACCACCACCGCCACGCTCAACGAGAACGCGCCGGAGAAGTACCGCGGGCTGGACCGCTACGAAGCACGCAAGGTGATCCTGGCCGAGCTGGAAGATCTGGGCATCCTGGTCGAGACCCGCGCGCACAAGCTGCAGGTGCCGCGTGGCGACCGCACCGGCCAGGTGATCGAGCCGTACCTGACCGACCAGTGGTTCGTGAAGATGGATGCGCTCGCCAAACGCGGCCTGGAGCTGGTCGAAGGTACTGATGGAAAGCCGGGTTCGATCAAGTTCGTACCCGCCAACTGGATCAACACCTATCGCCACTGGATGGAGAACATCCAGGACTGGTGCATCAGCCGCCAGCTGTGGTGGGGCCACCGCATCCCGGCGTGGTTCGACGAGGCCGGCAACTGCCATGTCGGCCGCAACGAGGCCGAGGCCCGCGCCAAGGCCGGGTTGGGCGACGACGTGGTGCTGACCCAGGACAGCGACGTGCTGGAAACCTGGTTCTCCTCGCAGCTGTGGCCGTTCTCCACCCTGGGCTGGCCGGATGCAGCGGCGATGGCGCAGCGCGGTTTCGAGCGCTACCTGCCGTCGTCGGTGCTGGTCACCGGGTTCGACATCATCTTCTTCTGGGTGGCGCGCATGATCATGGCCACCGACAGCTTCACCGGGCACATTCCGTTCAAGGACGTGTACATCACCGGCCTGATCCGCGATGCGCAGGGCCAGAAGATGTCCAAGTCCAAGGGCAACGTGCTCGATCCGCTGGACATCATCGACGGCATCACCATCGACGACCTGGTCGCCAAGCGCACCCATGGCCTGATGCAGCCGAAGATGGCCGAGAAGATCGAGAAGGCCACGCGCCGTGAATTCCCGGACGGCATCATCGCCCACGGTGCCGACGCGCTGCGCTTCACCATCGCCGCGCTGGCCACCCATGGCCGCGACATCAAGTTCGACATGGGCCGCGCCGAGGGCTACAAGAACTTCTGCAACAAGCTGTGGAATGCCACCCGCTTCGTGCTGATGAACACCGAAGGCGCACAGTTCAGCGGTGCGCCGACGCCGCGCACCGATGCCGAACGCTGGATCCTGTCGCGCCTGGCCACGGTCGCCGGCGAGGCGCAGGGCCACTTCGCCCACTACCGGTTCGATCTGCTGGCGCAGTCGCTGTACGAGTTCGCCTGGAACGAGTTCTGCGACTGGTTCCTGGAACTCACCAAGCCGGCGCTTAATGGCGTTGTGCAGGGACGCTCGAATGCCGCTGAAGGCAGGTCGCCGGAAACGGCCGACAACGCCGAAGACGCCGCCAGTACCCGCCACACCCTGTTGTACGTGCTCGAATCGCTGCTGCGCCTGCTGCACCCGCTGACCCCGTTCGTCACCGAGGAACTGTGGCAGCAGGTGGCCCCGCGCGTGGGCCTGCAGGCAGATACGATCTCGCTGCGCCCGTACCCGACCGCGGCGGAATTCGCCGGCGATTTCGGCCGCGCCGAAGCCGACGTGGAATGGCTCAAGGCGATGGTCAATGCGCTGCGGCGCGTGCGCAGCGAACTCAACGTGCCGCCGTCCAGACTGGTGCCCCTGCTGCTGCAGGCCGGCCAGGCCGAGGACCGCGGCCGGGTCGAGCGGTTCAGCGCCTCGTTGAAGTTCCTGCTCAAGCTGGAGCGCATCGACTGGCAGGCCGATGATGCCCAGACGCCACCGGCCGCTGCCGCCATCGTCGGCGAACTGAAACTGCTGGTGCCGCTGGAAGGCCTGGTCGACCTGGATGCCGAGCGCGCCCGCCTGGACAAGGAAATCGCCCGGGTAGAGTCGGAGAAGGAAAAGAGCCAGACCAAACTGGCCAAGTTCACCGACAAGGTGCCGGCCGCCGTGGTCGAACAGGAGCGCAAACGCCTGCTCGACTGGAACAGCCAGCTGGCCGGCCTGCGCGAACAACGCGCCAAGCTGTAACCCGCGTGTAGATTTGCCGATCGGAAAACGCCGCCTGCGGGCGGCGTTTTCTTGTCCGGAGCCCCTGCAGCACCCGCAATACACGCAGCACTTCCGCCCTCACCGCGCTCCTCTCCCGCAAGCGGGAAGGGAGCAAACAGCAAAGGAGCGTGCAAGCGAACAAGCAAACAAGCAAACAAGCGTGCAATAGCGCGCGCCCTTCTCCCCGCGGGGAGAAGGTGCCCGAAGGGCGGATGAGGGAAGGCCTCCCACGCCTCCACGCGGTGACCGGGAAGTCGTCGCCACTGCCGGCAGCGACCACGTGGCAGCCGCGGATCCTGCGCATACCACCTACAGCGGCGGCATCACCTGGAGGTCGTCGTCCACCAGCTCGATCGCCATCACCAGCGCGTCTTCGCGACCGTTGTCAGCCGGGTAATAGCGCGGGCGGCGGCCGATCTCGTTGAAACCTTCGCTGTGATACAGCGCCACCGCCGCGGTGTTGGACGGGCGCACCTCCAGAAACACCCGCTGGGCGCGGTGGTGACGGGCCGCCCGCACCAGTTCACGCAACAGCCGCCGGCCATAGCCCCTGGACTGGCACCGCGGGTCCACACAGACGTTGAGCACGTGCGCCTCATCGGCGGCGATGCTCAGCAGGCCGTAGCCCAGCAGCGTCCCGTCCTGCTCCAGCACCAGCCCCGGGTAGCCGGACCGCAGGCAGTCCATGAAGATGCCCGCCGTCCACGGATATGGATATGCGCGCTGCTCGACCTCCATCACCACGTCCAGATCCTGCTCACGCAGCGGGCGCAGCGTGGCCGTGGACGAGCTCACCCCGAGCGCACTCACGGCCGCGCTTTCCGCCGCAAGGCGCGCAGTTGCGGCCACAGCGCGCGCTTGGCGGCCGGACTGGCGCGCAATTCGGCCAGCGGCCAGCGTTCCATCATCGCCCGCGTCTCCGGATCATTGGGATTGCATCCCGATGCCCGCAGCAACGCGAACTGCAGGCGATCCGGCATCCGCAGCGCGGAGGCGCGCGGCGCGGCCGCCGGCCTCACCGTCGGAGCGG
>NZ_JAUJUJ010000018.1:0-46730 GCF_030711595.1 Stenotrophomonas sp. YIM B06876 | reverse complement strand
CACCGTCGGAGCGGCCACCGGCGCGGCGTCCAGCGCTGGCGGGGCCTTGCCGACCGTGGCCGGGAACGGACGGGCCGGCGCCGCCGGCGCTGCCACCGGCGACTGCGGCGCAGCGGCGGCCACCGGTTCCGGCATTTCCAGCGCACTGCCTTGCAGATACAGCGTGTAGCCCATCGCCTGCAGCCACGAGTGCTGCTGTTCGGACCACAACAGGGGCGCAGCGGCCTCGCTCACGGCACCTTGCCGGGCACCGGCCGCCGCCGCTGCCACAGCCACATGCCCGGGCCCGACAGCGCATAGACCACACCGATGACGAACAGTACCCGGCCCGGGTCCAGCACCATGATCGCGATGATCACCGGCACCAGTGCCAGCACCAGGAACGGCACCCGCTCCGAACGCGGGCCCTTCTCGCTGCCCCCCTTGAAGCTCCAGAAACGGATGCGGCTGACCATCAGCAGCCCGGAGATCAGGGTGACCGCCAGCGCCACATAGCGCAGCTGCTCGCCGCTGAAACCCAATGCGTCGTCGGCAAACGCCCACACGAAAGACATCATCAGTCCGGCCGCGGCCGGACTGGCCAGGCCGACGAACCAGCGTTTGTCGACCGTACCGACCTGGGTGTTGAAGCGGGCCAGGCGCAACGCCGCGCAGGCCGCGTACAGGAACGCCACCGACCAGCCCACCCTTCCCATCACCAGGCCGTCGAACTTCAGCGAGGACAGCGCCCAGTGGTACATCACCAGCGCCGGGGCCATGCCGAAGCTGACCAGATCGGCCAGCGAGTCGTATTGCACGCCGAATTCGCTGCTGGTACCGGTCAGGCGCGCCACGCGCCCGTCCAGTCCATCCATCACCGCCGCCACGAACACGGCAATGCTGGCATCGACGAACTGGCCATTGGCCGCGGCGATGATCGCGTAGAAACCGGCGAACAGCCCGGCAGTGGTGATCAGGTTCGGCAGCAGGTAAATGGTGCGCGAACGCGGTGGGGGTCTCATTTCATCCATGCCGGTGAGTTTAATCGACTTGCCAGCCCCGTCACCGGGTGCTGCAATCGCGGCCCACCCCGGTGTTCCTGGAGTTGCCATGCGCGTTTTGCCCCGTTCCGCCTGTCTCCTGCTGTTTTTCCTCAGTGCCGCGGCCAGTGCTGGCAACGTCTACAAGTGGAAAGACGCCAATGGCGTGACCCAGTATTCGGAAAAGCCCCCGACCGGACAGAAGTTCGAGGCGCGCCGGATCACCTCCCAGGGCGCGGCGGTGACCGAGGCGGCAGAGGTGGCCACCGAATCGCCGCAATGCCTGAACGCCCGCAAGAACCTGGAACTGCTGGCCGGCAGCGGCCCGGTGATGCGCGACACCGATGGCGACGGCAAGCCGGACAAGACCCTGGACGAGGGCGAGCGCAACGCGCAGAAGAACCTGGCCCAAGCCGCGATGGCGGCCTATTGCACCCCGGCCGCACAGGGCTGAGGCCGCCGATCCCCCCGGATCGGCCCGCCGCGCGCGCCACCAACCGCGGCTCCGGCGCGCTTTGAGCGCGGCCACTTCCCGCCTGCGGCCCCATCGGCGCGGCGGGACTGGCAAAATAGGTGTTTCCGCCGTTTTGCGAAGCCGACGATGCGCCTTTCCCAGTTCCACCTGCATACCACCAAGGAAACTCCCTCCGACGCCGAGCTGACCAGCCACCAGCTGATGCTGCGCGCGGGCATGATCCGCAAGCTGGCCTCCGGCCTGTACACGTGGTCGCCGCTGGGGCTGCGGGTGCTGCGCAAGGTGGAGGCGATCGTGCGCGAGGAAATGAACCGCGCCGGGGCGGTGGAAATGTTGCTGCCGACCATCCAGCCCAAGGAGCTGTGGGAGGAAACCGGGCGCTGGGAGAAATTCGGCGGCCAGCTGCTGAAGATCAAGGACCGCAAGGAGCAGGAGTTCTGCTACAGCCCCACCGCCGAGGAAGCCATCACCGACTTCGCGCGCCAGGAACTTTCCAGCTACAAGCAGCTGCCGGTCAATTTCTACCAGATCCAGACCAAGTTCCGCGACGAGATCCGCCCGCGTTTCGGGGTGATGCGCGCACGCGAATTCCTGATGAAGGATGCCTATTCGTTCCACCTGCACGATGACGACCTGGTGCGCGAATACGAGAACATGAAAGCCGCCTACACCCGGATCTTCACCCGGCTGGGGCTGGAGTTCCGCGCGGTGCAGGCCGATTCGGGCGCGATCGGCGGCGATGCCTCGCAGGAATTCCACGTGATCGCCGATTCCGGCGAAGACGCGCTGGTGTTCTCGACCGGCTCGGATTACGCGGCCAACGTCGAGGCGGCCATCGCGGCCGACCCGGCGCCGCGCCCGGCCGCGGCCGAGGAACTGCGCAGGATCGACACCCCGACCCAGAAAACCTGCGAAGAGGTGGCCGCGCTGATGGGCATCGCCCTGCTGCGCACGATCAAATCGCTGGCGCTGATGACCCGCAAGGACCAGTTCGTACTGGCGCTGGTGCGCGGCGACCATGAAGCCAACGACATCAAACTGGCCAAGGTCGACGGGCTGGCCGATTACCGCATGGCCAGCGAAGCCGAGATTGCCGACCACCTCGGCAGCACTCCCGGTTTCCTCGGCCCGTTGAATGCGAAAAAGCCGATCCGCGTGATTGCCGATCGCGAAGTTGCGGCAATGGCCGATTTTGTCGTCGGCGCCAATGAAACCGGCTTCCATATTGCCGGGGTCAACTGGGGCCGTGACCTGGCCGAACCGGAAGTGGCCGATATCCGCAATGTGGTCGAAGGCGACCGCGCCCGTGACGGCGGCGAGCTGAAACTCGCCCGCGGCATCGAGGTCGGCCATATCTTCCAGCTCGGCCGCCAGTATGCCCAGGCGCTGGGTGCCACCGTACTGGATGAAAATGGCAAGGCCGCGGTGATGGCGATGGGCTGCTACGGCATTGGCGTGTCGCGCATCGTCGCTGCCGCCATCGAGCAGAACCACGATGCCGCCGGCATTATCTGGCCGCAGGCGATGGCGCCGTGGCAGGTGGTGGTATGCGTGATCAATCCGAAGCAGGATCCGGCGGTGATTGCCGCGGCCGAGGAACTGCTGGCCGAACTGCAGGCCGCCGGCATCGATGCCGCGCTGGATGACCGTGGCCTGCGCCCTGGCGCCATGTTTGCCGACATGGAGCTGATCGGCATTCCACACCGGATCGTGGTCTCCGAACGCGGCCTGGCTGCCGGCACCTACGAATACCGGGCCCGCACCGCCGAGGTGGCGGAGAGTCTGGACAAGGCGATATTGCTGCAGAAGCTGCTGGGATAATCGACACGGCCGGGGAATTCCCCGGCCTTTTCATTCGCCCATTACACAAAATCCATTATTTAGTTTGTAGTTCCGGCGGACAGGCTTGTATGCTTGCGTGGCTGCCACGGAATGGCCAAGTCAAACCTTCCCATTATCCGGAGTAGTTAATCGATGAGCATTGACCTGAGCGGCCTGTCGGCCAAAGAACTGGGCGTACTGATCCGTACCGCGAAAAAGCAGCAGACCCTTGTTGCCAAGCGCGCTCCGATCGCCAAAGTCCGCGCGCAGCTGGCCAAATCCGCCAAGGCCGCTGGCTATACGCTGGAAGAACTGTTCGGCACCGCCGCAGCGGGCATGAAGGCCCCGAAGACCGCGAAAGCCGGCAAAACCGCCAGCAAGCCCGGCCGCAAGCTGGCCAAGGTCGCGCCGAAATACCGCAACCCCGCCAATCCGGACGAAACCTGGACCGGCCGCGGCAAGCAGCCGCGCTGGCTGGCCGAGTTCACCTCGCAGGGTCAGAAGGTCGAGGATTTCCTGATCGACAAGTGATCGGGATCTTCCTGCTGCAAAAAAACGCTGGCAACTGCCGGCGTTTTTCATTGTCTTCCGGTAATACCTTCTACAGCGTCTTGCGTGCCGGAATCAGCAGGTTGCCGAACAGCAGCCCGGCCACCAGCGCCATCACCACGTTGAGCACGATCAGCAGCGCCGACTGCCCCACATGCACGTCCTGTTGCTGGATCAGGTTCAATACCCCGCGCAAACTGGTACTCCCCGGCACCAGCATGATGATGCCGGGCAGGCGCACGATCGCCCCCGGGCGCTGGCAGAGGCGTCCAAACAGGTTGCCGGCCGCGGTCAACGCCATCGCCGCCAGAAACACCCCGGCCGGAATACCCCAGGCCTGGCCGCCATAACGGGAGATGGCATAGCCGGCGATGGCCGCCGCCATTACCCACGGATAATCACGGCGGCTGGCCTTGAACAGCATGGCGAAGGCAAACGAGGTCACCAGCATCGCGCCCCATTCCACCCAGTCCGATTGAGGACGCGACGCCCGCACCAGCGGCTCCATGCCCAACAGCCCGGCCAGGGTCACCGCAATCACCGCGCCCACGGTCAGTTTCAGGATGGTGGTCACCGCCCCGGCAAACCGCGCCATGCCCGACACCCAATGCTGGCTGGACAGTTCATTGACCGCATTGGTCAGCGACATACCCGGCAGCAGCACCACCAGCGAGGCGATGATCACCGAATTGAGATTCAGCGCGCCAATGAAGGTGGCCACCAGGACCGCGACAAAACCGGCCAGCAGCGCCGCCAGCGCTTCACCGGCTTCACGCGTGGCCGGGCGGCGGTCGGCATAGGTGGTGAGCAGGCCGATCAGCAGCCCGATAACACTGGCGGTGGCGATATCCAGCCACGGCAGCCCCCAGATACCCGCCACGCCGCCCGAACCCAGGCAGAACGACAGCAGGTTGCGGGCCTGGCCGCGCCAACCCGGATCCTTGTCCAACTGCCGCAGCATGGTGTGGCCCTGGGCGATACTCATGCGCCCGGCGGCCACCGCATCGGCAATCTGGTCGGCCATGCTGAGTTTATGCAGATCGTTGTCGCCCGGCGCCAGGCGGATGACGCGGGTGATATCGCTGGAACCGATAGCCTTGGTCGGATCGCTGAAACTCAGGATCAGCCCGGTCGGATTCGACCACGGCTCGCAATCCAGATCCAGCTGCTGCGCCAATGCCACCACCGCCAGTTCCAACCGCTGGGCGGTGGTGCCGTAACTGTGCAGGCGGCCGGCGATCTCCGAAACGAACGCCACGCGCTGCGCGTAAGTGGCCCGGGTATTGGCAATGGCGAGGGGTTCGGCAGACATGCGGACTAGTATCGCCTGAAGCCTGCCGTCGCAGTCATTATTGGATGACAGATGGACAGGTTATGCTCGGCAACGGACGCGCCATGACACAAACCCAGCCCCCCCGCCTCGAACCCGATCCCAATACCGCCCACCAGGTGCGGCTGTCCGGCTGTTGGACCCTGGCCACCGCGCTGCAGATGGGCGACACCCTGCGCGGGATTCCCGACGGAACCCTGCAGCTGGATGCGCGTGGCATCACCCAGCTGGATTCGGCCGGGGTATTGCAGCTGCTGCGCTTTGCGCACCGCGCCGGGCTGGCCGACGATGCCATCCTCTATCGCCAGGCGCATCAGGCGCTGGTGTCCACGATCGAGGAAGTCGTCGACGACCGCCCCAGACCCAAACGCGATTTCGGCGTACTGGCCGCTCTGGACCGGCTCGGCCGCTCGGTGCATGCCACCGCACAGAACATCGTGATGCTGGTGAATTTCCTCGGCGAGAACCTGGTGAAGGCGGCGCGCCTGCTGCGGCAACCACGGCGCTTCCGCCTGACCGCCGCCGTGCACCATATGGAACAAGTGGGGCTGGATGCGGTGCCGCTGGTGGCGCTGCTGTCGTATCTGGTCGGTGCCGTGATCGCCTTTCTGGGCTCCACGATCCTGAGCGACTTCGGGGCTGAAATCTACGTGGTGGAACTGGTCAGCATCGCCTTCCTGCGCGAATTCGCGGTACTGCTGACCGCGATCGTGCTGGCCGGCCGCACCGCCAGCGCCTTCACCGCGCAGATCGGCGCGATGAAGGCCGGCGAGGAGATCGACGCGATCCAGACCCTGGGGCTGGACCCGATCGATCTGCTGGTGCTGCCGCGGGTGGCCGCATTGCTGCTGATGTTGCCGCTGCTGACCTTCGTGGCGATGCTGGCCGGCCTGGCCGGCGGTGTCACCGTCGGCGCCTTCGATCTGGATATCCCCCCGCAGATGTACCTGGCGCGCATGCACGAAACCATCGAGGTGCGGCACATGCTGGTCGGGCTGTCGAAGGCACCGGTATTTGCCGTCATCATCGCCCTGATCGGCTGCCTGGAAGGGCTGAAGGTGGAAGGCACCGCCCAGTCGGTTGGCGAGCGCACCACCTCCAGCGTGGTGCAGACGATCTCGCTGGTGATCACCCTCGACGCGCTGGCGGCGTTGTGGTTCATGCATATGGGCTGGTGAGATGGACCCCGCAACGCTGCCAGCACAAGCGCCTGATTCGCCTGCGGCCGCCGCAGAGGCGCCGGTGATCCGCGTCCGTGGCCTGTGCAACCGCTTCGGTAGCCAGATCGTGCATGAAGATCTGGATCTGGACGTGCGTCGCGGCGAAATCCTCGGCGTGGTCGGCGGCTCGGGCGCGGGCAAATCGGTGCTGATGCGCAGCATCCTCGGCCTCAGCCCGCCCACCTCCGGCCAGATCCAGGTGCTGGGCGTGGATGCGCGCTCGGAAAAGCCGGCCGACCGCCTGCATATCGAGCGCAATACCGGGGTGTTGTTCCAGGACGGCGCCCTGTTTTCCTCGCTGACGGTCGGCGAAAACGTGCAGGTGCCGCTGAAGGAACACCATCCCGAACTGGGTGAGCGCTGGCATTACGAACTGGCATTGCTGAAGGTGAAACTGGCCGGCCTGTCCGCCGACACCATCAACAAACTGCCTTCGCAACTGTCCGGCGGCATGCGCAAACGCGCCGGTCTGGCACGCGCCTTGGCCCTGGACCCGCCGCTGCTGTTTCTGGATGAACCCACTGCCGGGCTGGACCCGATCGCCGCGGACGCTTTCGATCGCCTGATCAAGACCCTGCAACAGGCGCTGGGCCTGACCGTGTTCCTGATCACACACGATCTGGACACGCTTTACGCTATCTGTGACCGCGTGGCGGTGCTGGCCGATCGCAAGGTGGTGGCCACCGCGCCACTGGCCAAGATCGAGCGCATCGACCACCCGTGGATACAGGAATATTTCCATGGCCCGCGCGCACGGGCCGCACGCAACGCGGTGACAAATGCACCGCCAGGCGAGAACAAGGAAAACCGATGATGCACGACACTTTCCCGGGCACCTGAGATATGGAAACCAAAGCCAATTACGTGTTGATCGGGGTCTTCACCCTACTGGTGTCGCTGGCCCTGCTGGCATTCGGCCTGTGGGCGGCCAAGTACTCCTCCGACCGCACCTGGCAGCAGTACCGCGTGGTGTTCAACGAAGCCGTCACCGGGCTTTCAGTCGGCAGCCCGGTGCAATACAACGGCATCGCCGTGGGTTCGATCACCGAGCTGACCCTGGCGCCGGACGACCCGCGGCAGGTCATCGCCCGGGTCCGCCTCAATTCCACCACTCCAGTCAAAGCCGATACCCGCGCCAAACTGGCCATCACCAGCCTGACCGGTCCGACCATCATCCAGCTCACCGGCGGCACCCCGCAAAGCCCGGCGCTGACCGCGATCAGCAAAGAAGCGGTACCGACGATCCAGGCGGTGCCTTCGGCGCTGCAGAACATCACCGATGTGGCCAGCCGCATCGTCGAGCGCATGGATCAAGTGCTCAGTGACCGCAACGTGGCCAGCATCGCCTCCACGTTGCAGAACGTGGAGGCGATCAGCAAAGGACTGGCTGATCGTGAAGCCGGTACCCAGGCCTTGATTGCCAGCGCCCGCGAGACGGCGCGCAACCTGGATGTCACCCTGGCCTCCGCCAACGGCACCATCCAGCGCCTGGACCGTAATCTGGTGCAACAGCTGCCGCAGATCCTGGCCAAACTGGACACCACCCTGGTCAAGCTCGATTCGGCCGCCGGCAACGCCGACTCGATCCTTGGCGAGAACCGCGCCGCGATCAACAGCTTCGCCAATGACGGCCTGGCCCAGCTGGGCCCGACCCTGACCGAGTTGCGCGGTTTGATCCGCGACCTGCGCCAGGTCAGCGACCGGCTGGAAAACAATCCCGCGCGCTACCTGCTCGGCCGCGACGCCCCCAAGGAGTTCGACCCCCGATGATGCGCACGCCGCTGCTTCGCCTGGCTGTCCCGTTGTGCCTGCTCGCCCTGGCCGGTTGCTCGCTGCTGGGCGGCGGTGACAAACACCCGGTCACCATCTACGCACCGCAGGTCCGGGTGGCGGCCGATCCCGCCTGGCCGGCGGCGAACTGGCAGCTGGTCATCGCCAAGCCCAGCGCCCCGCGCCTGATCGACAGCCCGCGCATCAATGTGCGGCCGACACCGGACCAGCTGGAAATCTACCGCGGCGTCACCTGGTCGCAACCGGCCACCGACCTGCTCGAAGACACCGTGCTGCGGGCATTCGAGGATTCCGGCCGGATTGCGGCGGTCGCCCGCATCGCCACCGGGATCCGTTCCGATTACAAACTGACCATGGACCTGCGCCGTTTCGAGGCCGACTACCGCGGCGGCACGTTGCCGGCGGCCACCATCGAACTCAACGCCAAACTGATCCACAGCACCGACCAGCGCGTCATCGCCTCGCGGACCTTCCTCCAGGTCCAGCCCGCAAGTGCCACCGGCACCGCCGAGGTCGCCTTGGCCTTTGAACAGGCATTGCAGCAAGTCGCCGCGGAGCTGGTGGGCTGGACGCTGGCGGCCGGACAGGCGGATTCGGCGCGCACCGGCGGCCCACAGGTCACCGCCAAGCGCTGAGGGCCGACGCGCCCGGAAGTTCTCAGCAACCCGGCAGGATCTGCCGGAACGTCAGATTGATGCGCTCGCCCACCGGGCGCGCGGTCCGCGGCAGCGCATGCCGGTAGTGGCGCTGGGTATCGCCGCCCATCAACAGCAGATCGCCATGCTGCAGCTCGACACAAGCCCGCACTTCCGGCCGGGCCCGATGCTTCAGCAAAAACCGGCGGGTCGCGCCAAGACTGAGGGAGGCGATAAGCGGCTGTGGCCCCAACTCGGGCTCGTCATCGCTGTGCCAGCCCATGCAGTCGCGGCCGTCGCGATAACGGTTCAGCAGCACACTGTTGAACGCATGCCCGGTTTCAAGCTGCAGCCGCTCACGCACCGCTGCCAGCGCTGGCAACCACGGCACCGGCGTGAACCTCACCCCCGAGTAGCGGTAGGCAGCCTGTGGATCGCCCATCCAGCAGCTCAGCCGCGGCGAATCGACCAGCCGCCCGAACATGCGGATGCGATGCACTTCCCAGGCAGCCGAAATGAACAGAGACGAGAGAAGTACATCTGCGGCGTCTACCGCCAACCAATGGCGATGGGCATGAACCTCGGCTCCGGGCAAAAACAGCTCCACTGCCAGTTACCTGTGCTGCATGTAGGGGCAGCGGATCACGCGCTGCCCCTACATGTATCTGCGATAGCCATCAGTTTGCAGCGGCGAGAAAATCGACACCGGTTTTCTGCTGCAACTCCTCAGCACTGACACCCGGCGCCGTTTCCACCAGCAGCAGTCCCTTGTCGGTGACATCGAAGATCGCCAGGTCGGTGATAATGCGGCTGACCACGCCCACGCCGGTCAGCGGCAGCGTGCATTCAGGCAGGATCTTGTGCTCGCCGTTCTTGGCGGTGTGTTCCATCAGCACCACCACGCGCTGCACGCCGGCCACCAGGTCCATCGCGCCGCCCATACCCTTGACCATTTTCCCGGGCACCATCCAGTTGGCCAGATCACCCTTGGCGGTCACCTGCATCGCGCCCAGGATGGCCAGGTTGATATGGCCGCCGCGGATCATCGCAAAGCTGTCGTGGCTGCCGAAGTAGCTGGCACCGGCACGGGCGGTGACCGTCTGTTTGCCGGCATTGATCAGATCGGCGTCGAGCTCGTCCTCGGTCGGGAACGGGCCGATGCCCAACAGGCCATTTTCCGACTGCAGCCACACGTCCACACCCTCGGGAATGTGATTGGCCACCAGGGTCGGCAAGCCAATGCCCAGGTTCACGTAGGCGCCATCGGTCAATTCGCGGGCAGCACGCTGCGCCATTTCATCACGGGTCCAGGCCATCATTTGTCTCCTGCGGCGCGCACGGTGCGCTGTTCGATGCGCTTTTCCGGATGCGCGTTCAATACGATGCGGTCGACATAGATGCCCGGCAGATGCACCTGGTCCGGATCGATCGCACCGACCTCGACGATTTCCTCCACTTCCACGATGCACATCCTGCCGGCCATCGCACAGGCGGGGTTGAAGTTGCGCGCGGTCTTGCGGAACACCAGGTTGCCGGCGGCATCGGCCTTCCAGGCCTTGACCAGCGACACATCGGCCGTGAGCGCGGTTTCCAGCACGTAGTGCTTGCCGTCGAACTCGCGGGTTTCCTTGCCCTCGGCCACCACGGTGCCGTAGCCGGTGGCGGTGAAAAACGCCGGAATGCCTGCGCCGCCGGCGCGCAGGCGCTCGGCCAGGGTGCCCTGTGGGTTGAATTCCAGTTCCAGCTCACCGGCCAGGAACTGGCGTTCGAATTCCTTGTTTTCGCCCACGTAGGACGAAATCATCTTGCGGATCTGCCGCGTTTCCAGCAGCTGCCCCAGGCCAAAGCCGTCCACGCCGGCATTGTTGGAAATGGCGGTCAAGTCTTTGACCCCGCTGTCACGCAACGCCGCGATCAGCGCCTCGGGAATGCCGCACAGGCCGAAGCCGCCCACGGCCAGCGTCTGGCCATCGGCAATGACGCCGTCCAGCGCCTGCTGTGCGTTGGCAAACACCTTGCCGCGCGGGGGGGTTACGGAGGAGAGATCGCTCATCGGTCACGCTCACGTTGAAGAATGCGGCCATTCTACCGGCACCGGCAATGCCACCCCCTTGGACTTTTGTCCAGCGCGCGGACTGCAACCCACCCTGCGGCATTAAACTAGGCGACTTTCCCAATGCAGGATGCACGCATGCCCCTTCCCGCGTTCAAAGCCTATGACATCCGCGGTCGCGTTCCCGATGAGCTCAATGAAGACATGGCCCGCCGCATTGGCGTGGCCCTGGCAGCCGAGCTGAATCCCGGAAATGTGGTGCTGGGCCACGATGTGCGGCTGACCAGCCCCGCGTTGCAGGACGCGCTGGCTGCGGGTTTGCGCGGCGCCGGGCGTGAAGTCATCGATATCGGCCTGTGCGGCACCGAGGAAGTCTATTTCCAGGTGGATCACCTGAAGGCCGCCGGTGGTGTGATGGTCACCGCCAGCCATAATCCGATGGATTACAACGGCATGAAACTGGTCAAGGAGCAGGCCCGTCCGATCAGCTCGGATACCGGCCTGTTCGCGATCTCCGATGCGGTCGAGGCCGACCAGGCTCCCGCAGCTGAGTCGACCGCCGGTCTGCAGTCGCATCCGGACAAGAGCGCCTACATCGCGCATCTGCTGAGCTACATCGAGCCGAAGGCACTCAAGCCGCTGAAGCTGGTGGTCAATGCCGGCAACGGCGGCGCAGGCACCATCATCGATCAGCTGGCGCCGCACCTGCCGTTTGAATTCGTGCGTATCTGCCATGAGCCCGACGGCCGCTTCCCCAACGGAATTCCCAATCCGCTGCTGCCGGAAAATCGCGCGCTCACCGCGCAGGCCGTGCGCGAACATGGCGCCGATTTCGGCATCGCCTGGGATGGCGACTTCGACCGCTGCTTCTTCTTCGACCACAGCGGCCGCTTCATCGAAGGCTATTACCTGGTCGGCTTGTTGGCGCAGGCGATTCTGGCGCGCCAGCCCGGCGGCAAGATCGTGCACGATCCGCGCCTGGTCTGGAACACCGTGGAAATGGTCGAGCAGGCCGGCGGTGAGCCGGTGCTGTGCAAGAGTGGCCATGCCTTCATCAAGGAAAAGATGCGCGCCGAAAATGCGGTGTATGGCGGCGAAATGAGCGCGCACCATTATTTCCGCGAATTCGCCTACGCCGATTCGGGAATGATTCCATGGCTGCTGATCGCCGCGCTGGTGTCCGAATCCGGACGTTCGCTGGCCGATCTGGTCGAGGCCCGCATGCACAAGTTCCCCTGCAGTGGTGAGATCAACTTCAAGGTCGCCGATGCCCAGGCCGCGGTGGCCCGGGTGATGGAGCACTTTGCACCACAGTCCCCGGCCCTGGACCACACCGATGGCATCAGTGCCGACTTTGGCGCATGGCGCTTCAACCTGCGCAGCTCCAACACCGAGCCGTTGCTGCGGCTGAACGTGGAAACCCGGGGGGACGCGGCGCTGCTGCGCGCGCGCACCGACGAAATCTCGCAACTGCTCAGCGCATCCTGAGGCGGATATCCATCATGCAGAACATCCTTCCCGTGATTCTCTCCGGCGGTTCGGGCACGCGCTTGTGGCCATTGTCGCGCGAGGCCTATCCCAAACAGTTCCTGGCCTTGGCCGGCGATGACACGATGCTGCAGGCGACCTGGAAGCGGGTGGCCGCGATCGCCGGCCGCGCGCCGCTGGTGGTGGCCAATGAAGAGCATCGTTTCGTCGCCGCCGAGCAACTGCAGCAGCTGGGCGTGACGCCCCAGGCGATCGTGCTGGAGCCGGTCGGCCGCAACACCGCCCCGGCAATCGCCGTGGCCGCGCTGGAAGCCACCCGCGACGGCGACGATGCGCTGCTGCTGGTGCTGCCCTCGGACCACGTCATCGCCAATGAAGCCGCGTTCCGCGCCGCTGTACTGCGGGCGGTGGCGGCGGCCGAATCGGGCAAGCTGGTGACCTTCGGCATCGTGCCCACCGGCCCGGAAACCGGCTACGGCTATATCAAGGCCGCGGTTGGTGATGACGTGCGCGCGGTGGACCGCTTCGTCGAAAAGCCGGACATCGAAACCGCCACGAAATATGTGCAGTCCGGCGAGTATTTCTGGAACAGCGGCATGTTCCTGTTCAAGGCCTCGCGCTATCTGGCCGAGCTGGAGCGCTTCAACCCGGCCATGCTCAGCGGCTGTCGCGATGCCTGGCAGCAGTCACGCCGCGATGCCGATTTCACCCGCCTGGACAAGGAGGCCTTCAGCGCCGTACCGTCCGATTCCATCGATTACGCCGTGATGGAAAAGACCGCCGATGCGGTCGTGGTACCGCTCGATGCTGGCTGGAACGATGTGGGTTCGTGGACTGCGCTGCGCGATGTCTCCGAACAGGATGCCGATGGCAACGCCCATCATGGCGACGTCATCGCCATCGATTGCCGCAATACCTATGCCTATGGCGAGCGCCTGATCGCGCTGGTCGGGCTGGATGACGTGATCGTGGTCGATACCGATGACGCGGTGATGGTCGGCCGCAGTGATCGCATGCAGGAAATCAAACAGGTGGTGGCACGGATCAAGGCCGACGGCCGCCCCGAAGCGACCTGGCACCGCAAGGTGTTCCGCCCGTGGGGCGCCTACGATTCAATCGACAACGGCGCCCGTTTCCAGGTCAAGCGGATCACGGTCAAACCCGGTGCGACGCTGAGCCTGCAGATGCACCACCATCGCGCCGAGCACTGGATCGTGGTCAGTGGCACCGCCGAAGTGACCCGTGGCGAGGAGGTGCTGCTGTTGACCGAGAACCAGAGCACCTACATCCCGCTGGGCGTGACCCATCGCCTGAAGAACCCGGGCAAGTTGCCACTGGAACTGATCGAGGTGCAGTCCGGAAGTTACCTGGGCGAGGACGATATCGTGCGGTTTGAAGACACCTACGGCCGCACCTGACCGGATGCGGAGAGGCACACAGAAAACCCGGCCAAGGCCGGGTTTTTGTTGACCGGTAGCACCACGCGCCATGCATGACCGCGCCAGCGCCCCACCTCAGATCTCGGCGATGACCCGCCTCAGGCCTTCCCGCCAACTTGGCAGGCTCAGGCCGAAATCATGCTCCAGCTTCGCCACATCCAGATGCGAATAAGCCGGACGCCGTGCGGGCGTCGGGTACTCGGCCGTGGTGATCGCCTCGACGGTCGGCGCGCGCGGCAGTATGCCTGCCGCCACCGCCTCGGCAAAGATCGCCTCGGCGAATCCATGCCAACTGGTTTCACCGTTGGCAGTCAGATGCCAGGTCCCGGACAGGCCACCGCCATGCTGCAATGCCTGCGCGGTCACGTCGGCAATCAATGCCGCCGGCGTCGGCGTACCGACCTGGTCGGCGACCACGCGCAACACATCGCGCTCGGCACCGACGCGCAGCATGGTGCGCAGGAAGTTGGCACTGTGCGCGGCATACACCCAGGCGGTGCGGAAAATCAGATGGCGCCCGCCGGCCGCACGGATTGCCTCTTCGCCGGCCAGCTTGCTGGCGCCGTACACGCCCAGTGGCGCAGTGGCGTCGTCTTCCCGGTACGGGCGCTGGCCTTGGCCGTCGAAGACGTAATCGGTGGAGTAATGCACCAGCGGCACGCCGGCCTGCACACACCAGCGCGCGATCACACCCGGCGCTTCGGCGTTTGCCCGCCAAGCCGCATCACGATCGTCTTCTGCACGATCGACCGCGGTGTAGGCCGCCGCGTTGACGACCACGTCCGGACGAACGCGGTCGAGTAGCGCCGCCAACGAATCGGGTTGATTGAAGTCGGCCACCTCGCACGCGCTTGCATCAGGCAGTGCGCCGCTGCGGGTGGTCGGCACGATCGTGCCCAATGACGCCAGCGCGCGACGCAGCTCCTGGCCGAGCTGGCCGTTGCCGCCGAACAGCAGCACGCTCACGGCTGATACACCGGCAGGCGGTCCTCGGCGATGTCCTTCAGGAATGGCGCGGCTTCATCCTTGGCCGAGAGCGTCGGTGCGCTGATCGGCCAGTCCACGGCGATATCGGCGTCGTTCCAGCGGATGCCGGCATCGTGTTCCTTCACGTACACATCCGTGCACAGATACGAGAACAGCGCACGCTCGCTGAGCACTGCGAAACCATGCGCGAAGCCTTCCGGGATCCAGAACTGCTTCTTGTTGTCCGCGCTCAGCACCACCGCGGCCCACTGACCGAAGGTCGGCGAGCCACGGCGGATATCGACGGCTACGTCGTACACCTCGCCTTCCAGCACACTGACCAGCTTGCCCTGCGGCCGCGGCCACTGGTAATGCAGGCCGCGCAGCACCCCCTTGGCCGAGGACGACACGTTGCTCTGTACGAACGCGGTTGGCAGACCGTGCTCGGCAAAACGCGCGGCGTTCCAAGTCTCGAAGAAGAAACCACGTTCGTCACCGAACACCGCCGGCTCAATCACCTTGCAGCCGGACAGTGACGTCTCAATGATCTTCACGGCACCACGCCCCGCTGCGCCAGCGTATGCAGATACTTGCCGTAGCCGTTCTTGATCAGCGGCGCGGCCAGCGCTTCCAGCTGCTCGGCGTTGATCCAGCCCTGTCCGAAGGCGATCTCTTCCGGACAGCAGACCTGCAGGCCCTGGCGGGTCTGGATGGTCTCGATGAAGTTGGACGCTTCCAGCAACGACTGGTGGGTGCCGGTGTCCAGCCATGCATACCCGCGGCCGAGCGCTTCCAGATGCAGGTTGTCTTCGCGCAGATAACGCTGGTTCAAATCGGTGATCTCCAACTCGCCGCGCGGCGAGGGCTTCAACTCGGCGGCATGATGGCTGGCGTTTCCGTCGAAGAAATACAGGCCGGTGACCGCATAGTTGGAGCGCGGGTTTTCCGGCTTCTCGACCAGATCGACGACCTTTCCGGCCTTGTCGAACTCGGCCACGCCGTAACGCTGCGGATCGTTGACCCAGTAGCCGAACACGGTGGCGCCGTGCTCGCGCTGGTCGGCATTGCGCAGCACTTCGCGCAGGCCATGGCCGTGGAAGATGTTGTCGCCCAGCACCAGACAGCTCGGCTTGCCATCCACGAAGTCCTTGCCGATCAGGTAGGCCTGCGCCAGACCGTCCGGGCTCGGCTGCACGGCATACTCGATATTCATGCCCCATTGCGAACCGTCGCCCAGCAGTGCCTGGAACAGCGCCTGCTCGTGCGGGGTGTTGATGATCAACACCTCGCGGATGCCCGCCAGCATCAGCACGCTGAGCGGGTAATAGATCATCGGCTTGTCGTACACCGGTAGCAGTTGCTTGCTCACGCCCTGGGTGATGGGATACAGGCGTGTGCCCGACCCCCCGGCGAGGATGATGCCCTTACGTTGCGTCATGCGGTTGTCCTTTGTCTGGTAATCGCCGCCACTCAGGCGACGGTGCCGATACGCTGCAGGCGGTAGCTGCCATCGAGCACACCGTTGACCCATTCCTGGTTGTCCAGGTACCAGTCCACGGTGAAGGCGATGCCCTGCTCGAAGGTGTACTTCGGCTCCCAGCCCAGCTCGTTCTTCAACTTGGACGCATCGATCGCATAGCGACGATCATGACCCGGGCGGTCGGCGACATAGGTGATCTGGCTGCTGCGCGGCTGCCCGTCCACACGCGGGCGGCGTTCATCCAGCAACGCGCAGATCGCCTGCACCACTTCGATGTTCTGCTTTTCCGAATTGCCGCCGACGTTGTAGGTCTCGCCCACCCGGCCCTTGGCCAGCACGGTGCGGATCGCCTCGCAGTGGTCGGTGACGAACAGCCAGTCGCGCACCTGCTTGCCATCGCCGTACACCGGCAGCGGCTCGCCGGCCAGCGCCTTGGCAATCACCAGCGGGATGAGCTTTTCCGGGAAGTGGTACGGGCCGTAGTTGTTGGAGCAGTTGGTGGTCAGCACCGGCAAGCCGTAGGTATGGTGGAACGCGCGCACCAGATGGTCCGACGCCGCCTTGGACGCCGAGTAAGGCGAGTTCGGCGCATACGGCGTGGTTTCGGTGAACAGGCCCGTCTCACCCAGCGTGCCGTACACCTCGTCGGTGGATACATGCAGGAAGCGGAAGGCCTGGCCCTTATCGGCCGGCAGCGTCTTCCAGTAGTCGCGCACGGCCTCGAGCAGACCCAGGGTGCCGACCACGTTGGTCTGGATGAAGGCACCGGGGCCATCAATGGAACGGTCGACGTGACTTTCCGCGGCGAAATTCAGCACCGCGTCGGGCTGGTGTTCGGCCAGCAGACGCGAGACCAACGCCCGGTCGCCGATGTCGCCTTCCACGAATACGTGACCCGGATGGCCTTCCAGCGAGGCCAAGGTTTTGAGATTGCCGGCGTAGGTCAACGCATCCAGGTTGATGATGCGCACGCCCTTGGCGACCGCCTCTAGCACAAAATTGCCGCCGATAAAGCCGGCGCCGCCGGTCACAAGCCATGTGGTCACTCGCGAAATCTCCTGTGCAGCTGCGGGTGGAAAGCAGCAAAAAGTGCGCACAAGGATATAACGGCCGCGGCCGGGAGGGGCGCTGGTGCGATGGATATTACCGTCATATCCATCAATCTCTAGTCTGGACATTTGACTGGCTCCGCCCCCCATACGCATTCGCATGGATATGCCGGGCCAGTTAGAATCGAGCCCATCCCAAGTCCCCGGCACGCGCCGGCTCCCTCAAGCACCCAAGGATTCCGCAGCAGATGAAAATCCTCGTCGCGTACAAGCGCGTGGTGGACTACAACGCCCGCATCCAGGTCAAGCCGGACGGTTCCGGCGTGGTCACCGACGGCGTCAAGCTATCGCCTAATCCCTTTGACGAGATCGCGCTGGAAGAAGCCCTGCGTCTGCGCGACAAGGGCATCGCCACCGAAGTCATCGTCGCCACCATCGCTCCGACCGACGCCCAGGCGCACCTGCGCAATGGCCTGGCGATGGGTGCCAACCGTGCCATCCACGTGGTCACCGACCAGGCCATCCAGCCGCTGACCGCTGCGCGCACCCTGCTCAAGCTGGTGGAGAAGGAACAGCCGGACCTGGTGATCCTGGGCAAGCAGGCCATCGACGACGACGCCAACCAGACCGGGCAGATGCTGGCCACGTTGTGGGCGCGCCCGCAGGCCACCTTCGCCTCCAAGGTCGAGATCGCCGACGGCAAGGCCACGGTCACCCGCGAAGTCGACGCCGGTCTGGAAACCCTGGAGGTCGATCTGCCGGCGGTGATCACCACCGACCTGCGCCTGAACGAGCCGCGCTTCATCAAGCTGCCGGACATCATGAAGGCCAAGGCCAAGCCGCTGGAAACCCTGCAGCTGGCCGACCTGGGTATTGAGGCCGCCGATACATTCAAGACCACCCACCACGCGGCACCTTCCAAGCGTGGCAAGGGCGTGATGGTAAAGGATGCTGCCGAACTGGTGGCCGCACTCAAGCAGAAGGGGTTGCTGTAATGGCCAAGATTCTCGTTGTCGCCGAGCACCACGACGGCCAGCTCAACGCCGCCACCGCCAAGACCGCCAGCGCCGCTGCCGCGATCAGCGGTGCCAGCATCGACGTGCTGGTGCTGGCTGCCGACCCGGCCGCCGTGGCCGCTGAAGCCGCAAAGATCGCCGGCGTGGCCAAGGTGCTGACCGTGGCCAACGCCGCCAATGCGCGGGCGCTGGCCCAAGTGCTGGCCCCGCAGATCGCGCAGCTGGCCAAGGGCTACACCCACGTGTTCGGGCCCTCCACTACCTTCGGCAAGGACCTGATGCCCTGCGTGGCCGCCCTGCTCGGGGTCAACCAGGTCTCCGACCTGATGACCGTCGAAGGCAGCCACAGCTTCAAGCGTCCGATCTACGCCGGCAACGCCATCATCACTGTCGAGGTGCCGGCCGACCAGATCGTGGTTGCCACGGTGCGCGCCGCCTCCTGGCCGGAAGCGGCCAAGGGCAACAGCGCCCCGGTCGAAGCGGTCAACGTCGACGCCGTCCTGCCCTCGCACACTCGCTTCATCGGCCTGGCCGCCGGCAAAAGCGACCGCCCCGACCTGCAGAGTGCCAAGCGCGTGGTCTCCGGCGGCCGCGGCGTTGGTTCGGAAGAGAACTTCAAGGTGATCTACCAGTTGGCCGACAAGCTTGGTGCCGCCGTCGGTGCCTCGCGTGCCGCGGTCGATGCCGGCTACGTGCCCAGCGACATGCAGGTCGGCCAGACCGGCAAGATCATCGCCCCGGAGCTGTACATCGCCGTGGGCATCTCCGGCGCCATCCAGCACCTGACTGGCATCAAGGACGCCGGCACCATCGTGGCCATCAACAAGGACGGCGATGCGCCGATCTTCGAGGTGGCCGATATCGGCCTGGTGGGGGATCTGTTTACCCTGCTGCCGGAGCTGGAAGCGGCACTGTAAGATCCCGCCAGCGACCGCACATGCGGTCGCTGGCGGGCATAAGACGCGGATCGAGCAAGTCTCCAGCCCGGACCGCTGGGTAAAGCTATAATCGCCGACCGCTGGCGCTGAACGTCGTGCGGGCTGCGGACTGGTAGATCAAGCGCGGCACCGTGCCGCGCGCAGCGCCGTACGACTGTGTCGACCGACCTCCCAACGAGCCTGGGCGCCGAAGGATTCTTGATCAGATGACCTCCACTTCCCTTCCCTCCCACAGTTCCGACCCGGCTCACGGGATGGTGCTTTCCGTCGTGGCACCGGTCTACGGGTGCCACGGGTGCCTGGAGGATCTCGTGGACCAGGTGCAGGCTGCGGCGACGTCCATGGCCGTGTCGTTCGAGATGATCCTCGTCGATGACGCCAGCCCCGACGGGGCATGGGTCCGCATCGAAGAGCTGTCTCGCACCCGGCCGTGGTTGCGTGGACTGCGCCTGTCGCGGAATTTCGGCCAGCATTCAGCGATCTCCGCTGGCATCGAGCATGCGACGGGCCGTTGGACGGTGGTGATGGATTGCGACCTGCAGGATGCGCCCAGTGAAATCCCGGCGCTGTACCGCAAGGCCATCGACGAGCAACTGAACGTGGTCTTCGCACAGCGCATCGAACGCCAGGACAACCCGCTCAAACGGCTCTCCTCCTGGGGCTTCTTCACCTTGCTGGGGTGGCTTACCGGCGTCCCGCAGGACCCGACAACCGCCAACTTCGGCATCTTCCACCGCAAGGTGATCGATGCCGTCTGCCAGATGCCCGAACGCGACCGTTCGTTCCCCCTGATGGTCAAGTGGGCCGGCTTCCGTACCGGCAAGCTCCCGGTCCAGCACCAGGCACGCGCCGTCGGAGAAACTTCCTATACCCTCCGCAAACTGCTCAAGCTGTCGATGAACATCGCGTTGGGCTATTCGGAAAAACCGCTGCGCATGGTCGCTGGGACCGGCATCGCCTGTTCGCTGGTCGCCTTCGTACTGGTCGGCATGAGCCTGCTCCGCTGGTGGGACGGCGATATCGAAGTCGCCGGCTACACCTCGATCATCGGATCGGTGTGGCTGATCGGCGGGCTGGTGATGTTCTGCCTGGGCGTGGTCGGACTGTATGTGGGCCAGGTCTTCCGGAACGTGCAGCGCCGCCCCTACTACATCGTTGCCGATGCGGTGAACGATGAGCGGGAAGCGCGATGAACGTCGTCTTCGATCACGGCCAGGGCCGCATCGCCGCGCGCCTCACACCGTGGGATCAGCACGCGCTTGGCTTCGTCACCGCCGAAGTCACCGCGCTGGATATCGCGTCGGTCGACCAGGCCGGTCGGTTGCTGAAGGAACTCGAGCACTGGTGCGCCGGCCAATCGGTGCATTACCTGTTCGGCCGCATCGATGCGGCGCCTCCGGTGGCGAAGGCCGCGCTGCTGCAACACGGCTACCAGTTCGTTGAAACCTCGCTGACTGTCTCGCGCAGTGGGTTCGCCAACCTGCCCACCGTTCCGCGCGGCATGTTGCCGACGCTGCGCCCGGCCACCGCGGCGGATATCCCGGAGCTTCGCCGTATCGCGGCCACGGATTTCGCTCACGGCAGGTTCCTTGAAGATCCGGCCATCGACCCGGCGCGTGCTGCCAACCGGACCGCCAATTGGGTCGAGGACCTTGTCACCGGTGGGCTTGCCCAGGTCGCCGAATCGCGCGGCAGGACGATTGGCTTCCATGCCGAACGCGTCAATCCCGAACAACGCAGTGCCGAACTGCTGCTGACCGGCGCCACCGCGCCCTACGCGATGCTGGCGCTGCCGCTGTGGGTCACCGCACTGGAATCCCTTGCAGCCCGGGATATTCAACAGTGCACCACGCTCGTCTCTGCCGCCAACACGGGCATCCTCAATCTATATTCCCGTCTCGGATTCCATTTCAACAGCACCCTGTTTGGGTTCAGGAAATTTCTATGAACGATGCCGTTACCGAAGATAAAGTTGTCGCAGTGTTCGCCCGCGTGCTGGGCATCGCCCCGGACACCATCAATGATGATCTGCGCTACGCGACAATCCCGCAGTGGGATTCCATCGCGCACATGTCCGTGGTTGCAGCGCTCGAAGAAGCCTTCGGCGTGATGATCGACATGGACGAAGTAATCGACATGAGCTCGGTCGGCAAGGCGCGCGAGATCCTGCGCAAGCACGGCGCGGCTGTCTGAGCATGTCCACTGCCGTGCCTGTCATCCTGGTTACCGGTGCCTCGCGCGGGATCGGACGGGCGATCGGACTGCGTCTGGCCGCACAGCCGGCTCAGCTTGTCCTAGTGGCGCGTGACGAGCAGGCGTTGTCCAGCCTCGCCGCGGAGGTCGAGTCGCTCGGCGCCCCGGCTCCGTTGTGTACGGCGCTGGACCTGACCGATGCGGACGCGATTGCCGCGTTGTTCAAACAGGTGTTTTCCCGTTTCGGTCGCCTGAACGGACTGGTCAACAATGCAGGGGTGCTGCATGAGGGCCTGCTTGGCATGATCCGCGCCGAGGACATCGACCAGGTGCTGGCGGTCAACGTCAAGGCGCCGCTGATGGCGATGCAGTATGCGTCGCGCCTGATGGCGCGTACAGGCAAGGGCAGCATCGTCAATCTGGTCTCGATCATGGGCGTCAACGGCGCTGCTGGCCTCAGCCTATATGCCGCGAGCAAGGCCGCTTTGGTCGGCGCGACGCGCTCGGCATCCAAAGAGCTGGCGCCGCGCGGAATCCGCGTCAATGCGGTTTCGCCCGGCTTCATCGACACCGACATGACCCGGAGCATGCCCGAGGCCGCGCACGCCAAGCGCCTGGCCTCGATCGGGATGGGGCGTGTCGGTACACCACAGGAAGTCGCCGAGCTGGTGTCCTTCCTGCTGGGCGACGCGTCGAGCTATGTCACCGGCCAGGTGATCGGCATCGACGGACAGATGGTGGTCTGAATGCCGTTCTGGAATCTGGAACAACACGGGTCCCGCATCGCCCTCGTCGATGGCGACCAGCAGCTGGATTTCACGACGCTGGCCCGATTGGCCGACCAGCAGGCCGCCGCGCTGACGCCGGGGCGCGGCATGGGCCTGCTGTGCATGCCCACCAGCGTCGAAGCAATCGCCCTCTACCTCGGCGCGCTGCGCACTGGCCAGGTGCCCCTGCTGCTGCAGCCGGACATCGATCCGGACCTGCTCGCCGATCTCGTAGAGCACTACCAGCCGGACTGGGTCGCCAGTACCGGTGAGGCCGCCGACGGCTACCAGACCGTGCAGCGCGGCAACGTGCTCGCACTGCACGTGCGCCAGACCGCTGCGCCCGCGATCACACTGCATCCCGATCTGGCGTTGTTGTTGAGCACCTCCGGCAGCACCGGCTCTTCCAAGCTCGTACGGCTGTCGGGCAGTGGCTTGGACGCCAATGCCCAGGCGATCGTCGTCTACCTCGGGCTGCAGCCATCGGATCGTGCGATCACCACGCTGCCGTTGGCGTATTCGTTCGGCATGTCGATCCTCAACAGCCACCTTGCCTGTGGCGGATCGGTGGTGCTGAGCAACGACAGCCTGATGACCCGCGAATTCTGGGACGCCGCGCGTGCCCATGCGATCACCTCGCTGTCCGGCGTGCCTGCCACTTTCGAGATCCTCCGGCGCATGGGGCTGGCCCGCATGCAGCTGCCGAGCCTGCGGATGCTGACCCAGGCCGGCGGGCGCCTGCGCGACGAGCTGGTCCAGTACTTCGCCACGGCCAGCCAGGAGCACGGCCTGGCGTTCTATGTAATGTATGGCCAGACCGAAGCATCCCCCCGCATCAGCTACGTGCCGGCCGACCGCTTGCTGGACAAGATCGGCAGCATCGGAATTCCCGTCCCCGATGGACGCATGCAGGTCGATGCGGCCAGCGGCGAACTGATCTATTCCGGGCCGAACGTCATGATGGGGTATGCGGTCGAACGCGCGGACCTGGCCAGCGGCGATGAAATGCGCGGTGTGCTGCGGACCGGTGACCTAGCACGGGTGGACGACGAAGGGTTCCACTACATCATCGGCCGCGCCAAGCGCTTCCTGAAGATTTCGGGCAACCGCGTGAACCTGGACGAGGTGGAGGCGATGCTGTCGGCTGCGCTCGGGCAGCAGATCGTCTGCTCCGGCGGTGACGATGACCTGGTCGCCTTCAGCCATGGCGATGCCATCGCGGAGCAGGCCCAGGTACGCCAGCTTGTGCAGGCCCGCTATAAGCTTTTCGGCGGCTATGTCCGCGCGATCCACCTGGATGCTTTGCCGTTGATGGCCAGCGGCAAGGTGGATTACCAGAGCCTCCGGCAGATGGCCGGACAAGGAGCTGCAAGGTGACCCTGCCTGCCACGCCGGCTGCCAACGCGGCCGCTGCACTGGATGTCGAAGTCTTCGATCTGGACCGCCCCCAGAAGCGTACCTGGCTGCTGGAAGGGCTCAATCGCCTGACCCGCCACCATCGAGTGCAGTGCGCGCCGTATGCACGCATCCTCGACGGCCTGTGGCCGGCCGACGACGCGGCCAGCCTGGAAGAGGTACCGTGGCTGCCGGTCCGCATGTTCAAGCTGCTGGACCTCAAGAGCATCGCGGATGACAAGGTTTCGCGCACGCTGGTCTCCAGCGGCACCACCGGAACGGCGGTCTCTCGCATCTTCCTGGATGCCGACACCGCGCGCGCGCAGGCCCGTGCGCTGACCCGCATCTTCTCCCACTTCGCCGGCGCCAAGCGCCTGCGCATGCTGGTGGTCGACGATTCCAGCTTCCTGCGCGATCGCAGCCGCTTCAACGCACGTGCCGCAGGCATCCTCGGCTTTTCCAACTTTGGCCGAGACCATCTGTATCTGCTGGACGAAGACCTGCAACCGGACTGGACCGCGCTTGAACGATGGCTGCAGGCCCAGCCAGACGAGCCCGTGCTGTTGTTCGGCTTCACGTTCATCGTTTGGCAGTCGTTCGTGCAGGCCGCACGCGGTCACGGCAGACAGATCCGCTTCCCGGCCGGCAGCATGCTGGTGCACGGCGGTGGCTGGAAGAAAATGGACGAGCAGAAAGTCGACAATACTGCCTACAAGGTCGCGCTGTCGCAGACCTTCGGTATCGAGCGCGTGCACAATTACTACGGCATGGTCGAACAGGTCGGCTCGATCTTCTTCGAATGCGAACATGGCGACCTGCATGCACCGGCCTATGCCGACGTGATCGTTCGAGACCTGCAGGACCTGCATCCCGTGCCGAATGGCACCACCGGTGCGATCCAGGTACTAAGCCTGCTGCCCGAAAGCTACCCCGGCCACAGCCTGCTGACCGAAGATCTTGGTGTGATTCATGGCGAGGACGACTGCGCCTGCGGCCGCCCCGGCAAGCACTTCGCCGTGCTCGGCCGCATCAAGAACGTGGAAATCCGCGGCTGCAGCGATACCCGCACGGTACCCAACGCATGACCAGACTGCTCTTCTCGATCCACCCGGAAGCCATGCTCGATGCCGAACTGGCGCGCCTGTCAGCACTGCCACCGCTGCTGCCGTTCAGCCCACCACTGCGCGAGTTCGTTGCGGATTTCTCCCGCCGCGTATTTACGCTGCCGCAGCTACGCCAGCATCCCGAGCTGGCCACTCTTGGCCACTGGTTCCGCGGCGCCGCGGTCAACCAGCTTTCGCAGCGCATCGGAACGCGCCCGGCCGAGCTGGATCTGGCTCGCGGCTTGGTCTTTCATCTGGCTCCAGCCAACGTGGACGTCCTGTTCGCGTACGCCTGGCTGATGTCGGTGCTGTCCGGCAACACCAATGTGGCCCGCCTGTCGCAGAAGCAGAGCACCCAGCGCGATGCGCTGGTCTCGATCCTGCACGACATGCAGCGTGAAGGCCTGCATCCGCAGGTGCTGGAACGTGCGGTGCTGCTGACCTACCCGCACGACGATGCAATCACCACGGCAATCTCCCGCCGCTGCCACGCGCGCATCATCTGGGGCGGCGACACCACGGTCGTCAAGATCCGCTCGCTGCCGATCGCCCCGCTCGCCGTCGAACTGGCCTTCCCGGACCGCTTCGGCATTGCGGTCCTGCGCGCAGCCGCGCTGGTCGAAGGCAGCGATGCCGATCTGCAAGAACTGGCCCGGCGTTTCTGCAACGACGTGCTCTGGTTCGGCCAGCAGGCCTGCTCTTCGCCGCGTACCTTGTACTGGGTTGGTGATGATGCAGCAATTGCAGCGGCCAAGGCTCGTTTCTGGCCGGCGGTGCGCACCCAGGCCGCCAACCTGGAAGACGAGCCCGCCGCGCTGATGGCCCGGGTGACCGATGCCAACCTGCTGGCTGCGACCGGTCATGGCGTGCACTCCGCCGATGCCATCGGCCTGTATCCGCTGCGCCTCGAAGCCACGCGTGCCGATGGCGGGATCCGCGAAATCCAGTCCGGCCACGGCTTGGTGGTGGAGATCGACCTGCTCGCGCTTGATGCACTGGCGCCGCAGCTCGACGACCGCGACCAGACCTTGGTCCAGCATGGTTTCAACACTTCAGCGCTGCGCGCTTTCCTGTGCGGCCTCGGCAATCGTGCCATCGACCGCGTCGTACCATTCGGCCGCGCCCTGGACTTCCATCCAGTCTGGGACGGCACCGATCTGCTCGATGTCCTCACCCGCAAGATCACCCTGCCAGCGACCTGATCCGATGAGCTACATTTTCATTGCCCTGACCATCCTTCTGACCGTCTACGGCCAGCTCATGCTGAAGTGGCAGGTCAATCTCAACCCTGGGGCGACCATCGACGGTCTGAACCCGCGCGCGGTCATCACCCTGCTGCTCAATCCTTGGGTGATCAGCGCCTTCGCGGCGGCCTTCGGCGCTTCGCTTTGCTGGATGGCAGCCATCGGCCGGATGCCGTTGAGCAAGGCCTATCCCTTCACCGCATTGAGTTTCCCGCTGGTGGCAACCCTTGCGGTATGGCTCTTCCGCGAGTCGTTGGACTCGCATAAGATCGCAGGCACCGCCTTGATCATCCTGGGCGTCATCGTCCTGTCTCGCTCCGGAGCCTGAGCCATGTCGCAGAAGACCGATGGGTTGCACGCAGTGCTATCACACCCAGCGGTCTACGACCTGCTGCAGAACCTGTTGGGGGCCCGCCGCTCCCGTGCACGACTGATCCGCGACCATATTCGCCCCCGCCAGGGCGATCATGTCCTCGACATCGGCTGCGGCACCGGCGAGCTCTTCAGCCAGTTGCCAGCAGGTCTGCGCTACATCGGGTTCGATCTTTCCCAAGCATATATCGAAGCCGCGCGGAAGCGGTTTGGCGACCGGGCCCGTTTCGAATGCATGGACGTGGCAATCTATGAAGTGGACCAGGAGCAGCAGAAGGCCGACCTTGTACTGGCCATCGGCATCCTTCACCACCTGGACGACGCACGTGCGCGATCGCTGATGCGCACCGCACATGCCGCCCTCAAGCCAGGCGGCCGCTTCATCTCGCTCGACGGCGCTTATGTCGATGGTCAGTCGGCCATCGCCCGTGGCCTGATCTCACGCGATCGTGGCCAGAGCATCCGTACACCGTCCGCCTACCAGGCCTTGGCCGAGGCCGAGTTCAGCACCGTCAAAGGCCAAGTCAGAAGCGATATGCTTCTCGTACCCTATACACACTACATCATGGAATGCGTGCGCTAGGCCGAGCCTCAGCCGCGATCAGGAGCAGCAGTGATTCCGTTCAATAAGCCGTTCATGACCGGTAAGGAACTGGTCAACATCACCCATGCGCATGCCAATGGGCATCTCAGCGGCGATGGTCCCTTCACCAAGCAGTGCCACGCATGGCTCAACGCACGTACCGGTGCCAGCGCTTCGTTGCTGACCCACTCGTGCACGGCCGCATTGGAAATGGCAGCCCTGCTACTGGATCTGGAAGACGGCGACGAAGTAATCATGCCGTCCTACACCTTCGTGTCGACCTCCAACGCCTTTGTGCTGCGCGGCGCGGTGCCGGTGTTCGTGGATATCCGCGCCGACACCCTGAACATCGACGAGGCGCTGATCGAAGCCGCCATCACACCCCGTACCAAGGCCATCTGCGTGGTGCATTACGCAGGCGTCTCGTGCGAGATGGATACGATCCTGGCCATCGCGGCAAGCCATGGCCTGGCCGTAGTCGAAGATGCCGCACAGGGCATCATGTCCAGCTACAAGGGAGGTCCGCTGGGTACGCTCGGCGACCTGGGCGCACTAAGCTTCCACGAGACCAAGAACATCATTTCCGGCGAAGGCGGGGCGCTGCTCTGCCGCGACAGCACGCATGCCGAGCGCGCGGAGATCATCCGTGAGAAGGGCACCAACCGCAGCCGGTTCTTCCGCGGCCAGGTCGACAAGTACACTTGGGTGGACGTGGGCTCCTCGTTCCTTCCGGGTGAGATCACGGCCGCCTTCCTCTCCGCGCAGATGGATGCGGCAGAGGACATCACCGAGCGCCGCCTGGCCATCTGGGACCGCTACCACGCCTGGGCCGAAGCGCATGAGGCCGCAGGGCTGCTCACCCGCCCCACGATTCCCGCGCATTGCACTCACAACGCGCACATGTACTACATGCTGCTGCCGTCGCTGGAGATCCGTACCCGGTTCATCCAGGACCTGAGGGAGCGCGGTGTGCAGGCAGTGTTCCATTACATTCCGCTGCACTCCTCGCCGGGGGGACTGGCGCACGGCCGTACCGGTTCGGACGTGTCAGTCACCGATGACATCAGCCAGCGCCTGGTGAGAATGCCGCTATGGATCGGCGTGGAAGACCGCCTCCCTGAGATCCTCGCTGCGGCCGACAGAGCACTGGTCGGCTGAGAGATGCACATTCAGGCGTTTTCCCGGAAGCCGGCGTTCGACTGGCCCATTATGGTCGTCATCGTCATGGCCAGCGCGGCCTTCATCAACGCCGCGATGTACATCTCCTATGCCAGCATTCCGTTTGTCACCTCCGATGGCTGGTATTTCATCGATGCGTTCCTGCAGAAGCACTATCACGGCGGTGTAACGCTGCAGGATCTGTACATCAAGCGCAGCGCGGATGACCACGCCCAGCCTATCCAGAAGCTGTTGCTGCTATGGAATGCGGAGTCGTTCGATCTGGACTTCGTGATCGAGTCCTACATGGGGCTCGCCATTGCCGCGGCAGCCTGGGTGCTGATGCTGCATGCCGCCCGCTGCGACAACCGCGATCGGGATAGGGGTGCGTGGTGGATCCTGCCGATGACCGCCTCGGCCGCGAGCTTCGTCTCGCTCAGTGGCGGCATGGTCTTCACCTGGTCGCTGGTGACCCTGGGCTACCTGGGGCCTCTGGCGTTGATCGGACTGGCCATGGCCAGCTGGCACGCGATCCGGTACGGCCGCTGGCTGCCACTGTGGCTTGTGGCGGCAGCGGTTGCCTTCACGCTCGACAGCGCCGCATTGATCTGCGCGATCAGCATTGCCCTTGCGCTGCTGATCCTTGAAGCCAAACAGCGCGGCACTGGTTGGCGGCGCACCACGGCGGTGGTCGCTGTCGTGGCGGTGTCCGTGGTCGCGTACGGGTTGGCGAGCCGCTTCTATCTGCACCCCCATCTCGCAGACGCCGCGGCAGCGCCGTCGGCGCTCTCGGCGTTGTGTGGATTCGGCGCCGAGCGGCTGCAGCAGATGGTCCTGTCCATTGCCGCGCTGTCCATTTCTGATCGCCCTGCCTTGCAGTTCTACGTGCCCGCCAAGGCCGAGCTGCTGCATCGGGCCGCCGGTCTCGCGGTCTTCGCGGCGCACGCCTGGTTCTGGTGGCGGGCATGGCGCGACGCATGGAACCGTACCCAGTTCATCGCCGTGACCCTGATGCTGTTCTGCTACGGCGCTGTCGCCGGCATCGTCATCGGCCGGGTGTCGATGTTCGGGCCGGAGTACGTGTTCCAGCAGCGTTACCTGATGCTGTACCAGTTGGGAACCGTCGCGATCACGTTGATGGCCGCAGGCGCCGACTGGTCGGCGTGGCGCTGGCCCCAACGGACGCTGGTGGGCGGGGGCCTGCTTGCGTTGGTCGCGATCCAGTGGCCCTTGTCCAAGGTGACCTGGGCAGACGCGGTGTACGTACAGAACTACGGCAACAACCTGGGGCGCGAGATGATCCTGCTCGGCAAGGATCCCACCCTGCGACTGGCCTCCTGTGCTCCCACGCTGGTGATCTGCCAGGCCGGCCGGGATGAGCAGGTCCGCTCGATCTCGCTGCTGCGCGACCACCAGCTCAATGCGTTTTCCAAGCGGATGCTGGAGCGCTATTCCATGGAGTCACTCGACGCGGACGCGGGACCGGTCGAACTGGTGGATGCATCCGCCCCCTGAGGTTCCGCTCAGTGAGCCGCAGGCCGCAGCGCGCAGCCTGTCGGCTCGGCAACGCGGGTGAAGGCAAACTCCGCGCCCGTGCCGGCACTGACGACGCTGATCCGATCGGTCGGCAGCACCGGCACGGGAAGCGCTGCCTGCCCCGCGGACGGCCCGGTGGCCACCTCCAGGATGGACTGGTCGGCGCGCCGGACTTGGATCCGCACGGCCTGGGCATCGCCTGCTGACGGCACGTGCCATTGGATCTCGGCCGCCTGCCCACCATCGATACAATCCGAGGCCAACGTGGGCTGGACGCAGAGCACGCAGTTGCCGTGTGCCCGGCCCTCATCCACCACCCGGTACCCCACCACCGAAGCATCCGCCGGCGGGCGCTGGCAGGCGCTCAACAACAGCACCCCGAACAGCAGTACGCGCCTACCGTGAATCATGAGCGTCTCCGGCCAAAGATGGCCATTCTAGCGGGGTTCAAGGCAGCTCCAAGGACGAACATCACCGCGATGTTCTGGGATAATTCTACGCTCATGTCCGCGGCTGCTCTGCGCCGCTCTGCTCCATGATCGAGGAACATCGATGAAGCAAACGCCGAAGAAAGTGCTGGTGGTGTTCGGTACCCGCCCTGAAGCCATCAAGATGGCCCCCGTAGTCGAAGCATTGCGCCTGACCCCTGGCGTGGAGCCCATCGTTGTGGTGACCGCCCAGCATCGGCAGATGCTCGACCAGGTCCTAGACCTTTTCGGCATCACGCCCGGCGAAGACTTGGATGTGATGGAGCCGGGGCAGACGTTGCAGGGGCTGTTCAGCAAAATCCTGATCGGCATGTGCGACGTCATTGCCCGCCATGCGCCCGACCTCGTTCTCGTCCATGGCGATACCAGCACCACGCTGGCCTCAGCCCTGGCGGCGTTCTACAACCGGGTGCCCGTGGGGCATGTCGAAGCAGGCCTGCGGACCGGCGACATCTATGCTCCCTGGCCCGAGGAAGGCAACCGCTGCCTCACCGCGCCGCTGACGTCGCTGCACTTCGCGCCCACCGAGCGCGCACGGGAAAACCTGCGACGCGAGAACATCGACGATGCGCGCATCGAAGTCACCGGCAACACCGTTATCGACGCGCTGCTGCAGGTCACCGCGCGCATCGAAGCCGACGACGCCCTCAGCGCCGAACTTGCCGCGCGGTTCCCATTCCTCGATGAGAGCAAGAAGCTGGTGCTGGTCACCGGGCATCGCCGCGAGAACTTCGGCGATGGTTTCGAGCAGATCTGCACGGCCCTGCGCGAGCTGGCCGAACGCGGCGACACACAGGTCGTCTACCCGGTCCACCTCAATCCCAACGTGCAGGAGCCGGTGAAACGACTGCTGGCCAACCATCCGGCCATCAGCCTGATCCCACCGCAGGACTACCTGCCGTTCGTGTACCTGATGTCGCGTGCACATCTGCTCATCACCGATTCCGGCGGCGTGCAGGAAGAAGCGCCCTCGTTGGGCAAACCCGTGCTGGTGATGCGGGACGTGACGGAGCGCCCGGAAGCAGTTGAAGCTGGAACGGTGATACTAGTCGGTACCGATGCCGTCCGTATCGTCGGCGAAGCGACCCGGTTGCTGGACGATCCGACCGCCTATGCGCTGTTCTCCCGCATCCACAATCCGTATGGCAATGGCACGGCCGCCATGCAGATCGCAAAACGGGTTGCTGCCAGCTGATTCAGCTCTTCGTATGACGACACCTGCCCTGTGTCGGCAGGACAGGTGTCGCGGACGCAGCGTTACCGGCGCGCGCGATAGCAATGGGGCGTCCACGGGCCCCATTTGGCTTCGTACAGCGCCTTGTTCTGTTCAAACAGTTTCTGCTTCACTTCCGCCTTGAGCTTGTTGAAGCTTGCGGACAGCTGATGATGGACGAAAACGTCCTCGACACAGAGTCGCTGCAGGCCGTTCTGCTCCAGCCGACGGCAGTAATCATCGTCCTCGAAGAAGCCCACGCCGAACTGCTCATCCAGTCCGCCCACCAGCTCGTAGGCCTGGCGCGAGATCATGACGCAGAAAAAGGCGCTGGTCTGTACCGGGAAGCTCCGACCCGCATGCGCACGCGTATACACACCCGCGCGCTCTACCATCTCTTCCATCGTGTCGTAGGCAATGTCGATCTTCGCTTCGTTGCCAATGTTGTTGGTGACCGGGCCCACCAGGCCGGCCTGCGGATGCCGACGGATCTGGTTGCGCAATGTCCGCACCCAACCCGGGGTGACATACGTATCGTTGTTGAGCACAACCAGGTAGTCGCCCTTGGCAACCCGGAGCCCGACATTGTTGCCCGCCGAGAAACCAAGGTTGGCATCGTTGGCAATCAAACGCCGGCGCGGGCCGGCCTCGGCCCATGCCGCAAGGAACGCGGGGCTTTCGTCCGAAGAAGCATTGTCGACTACGATCACTTCGACGTTTTCGTAGTCCGTATAGGTCTCCAGGCTGTGCAGGCATTGCCGGGTGTAGTCGAGATTGTTGTAGGTCAACACGACGATGCTGATCAGCGGCTCGTCGATGGACGACAACGCCTGGTCCAGGGTTTCCGCACGGTGCTGCCAAGTCTGCCTGCTGGCAAACGCCTGGCGCGGCTGCCGCAGTGCCGGGTCATCGCGGTCCTCCGCCAACGCCTGTTTCACTTCGGCAAGGAAGCTGTCGTGGTCATCGGCCAGTCGCACCAGGCCTTCGAACTGGGACAGCTCCGGCAGGTCGACCGACACCACCGCTTTGCCGGCGCTGAGGTACTCGTAGACCTTCACCGGGTTGGTCGCCAGCGTCAGCGGAATCACCTTGAACGGCAGCAGGCACACGTCGAATGCATGTAGCCAGTAAGGCAGCTCGGCGTAAGGCACCTCACCGACGAAGCGGATGTTGGCGATATCCTCGACCTGGGATGACACGTTCGCCGTGTCCCGCCCTATCATCAGCACCAGTGCCTCGGGATTATCCAGCGCAATGCGGCGTAACAGCTCGACGTCGAACCATTCGGCGATGGCACCGTAGTAACCGATGATCCGCCGTCCCTCCGCGTCGCTGAACACCTTCTGCGGGCGGGTGCAGAAATGCTCGTACTCGGTAGCGTTGCGCACCATCGCAATATTCTTCGCCTCCGGGCTGAGCTCATCGTGCAGCCATTGCGACGTCACCACCAGCAGGTCCGCCTGCTGGATCAACGAACGCTCGCCTCCCAGGATGCCCTCCGCGTTGTCTTCGAAGCCCCCGTGGTGATCCATGCAGTCATACACCAGCTTGGCATTGGGCAGCGACTGCGCCGGCTCGAGCCAATAAGGGTGCTGTACGAACGACATGCAGCGGATCGAACGCGTCCAACCCAGCAATGAGGCTAGGCTGGCGGTGATGGCCGCCACCTGGTCCTGGTCCGGCATGGCGTGATAGATCTGCGGCGCGCCGGACAGGTTCAGGTTGATCTGGAACAGACGTCCACTATCGTCCAGCGCGTCGACCTTGAAACCAGGCTGGGCTGCGTCCACGAAATTGTTGGACACATAGAAGACACGATGCCCCTTGGTCGCCAGCGCCATGGCGAGGTGTTGTGGCCGCTGGGTGCGAAACTTCCAGTCGATGACGGCCCAGATAAACACATCCGTGCCCCGCTCATCCAGCGCAGCCAACGGCGGCAGGTGCGAATAGTCCACCGCCGCAAGCGGGTCGGTGACGTTGACCTGCGGCGATGGCCACATCAACTCGATCAGCCTCGCCTTGTCGGATGGATCTACCCGCCCGGCGCGCAGCGTGCGCAGCCCGAAGCGTGCAGCGCCCTGCACCGAGCGGGGTGCACGCCCGAGCAGATTGCGAAGTTCCTGCTTCGGGCTGGACAGGAGACGGCGCACCACGCGGATCGGGGTGGTCACCCGCCACGAAGTGCTCGAATAGACCTTGTTGAGTTCCTGGTCCATCGCCAGCAGCCTCATGCGTAACCGCTGCAGCTGCACGTCCAGGGACGCATCGGCCTTGCCCGAGATGGAGTCGAGATGAGAGCCGACCGACGGGCCCAGCAACGCCACGATCTCTTCACCCAGGCGCAGCGTGGTACCCAGGCTGTGGTCCGCCTGGGCGCGGGACTCGGCCGCCTGCTGCCGGATCACGTCCGCTTCAGCCAGTGCCTGTTCGGCTTTGCGCCGCACGATATCGATCTCGGCCAGACTCTTCTGCTGCCGATCCTGATCCCGTTCGCGACGCTCGCTCTCGCTCAGTGCCGCTTGGTGCAGTGCGTCCTGCCTGCTGGACAGATCCTCTACCGCGACGTGCAGGCGATCGAGCAGTGCGCTGCCGGTCAACAGCGGGGCCAAAGCAGCCACGGCCTGAACCAGCAGTTCCGCGTCGCGCCGATCGCGCGCTTGCTGGTCTTCGCTCCATGCCGGGCCAGTCGAACCGGCGGTGGCATCCCGGATCATCTGCCAACGGTCCAGATCAGTGCGAATCTGGTCGAGCATGGCGACCTGCGAGGGGGCCGCCGGCACGTGGCTGCGCACGGTGGCCAACCCGTTGCTCAGCGCATGGGCGAGCGCCACGGCCGACGTGGACAGCGACTCCAGCTGGCTTCCCGGCTCATGGTCGAGCATCAGGTCGCTCAGATGCAGACTCTCGGCGGCCAGCCAGCCGGGATCAGCCCAGACCAGCATGATCTGCTCACCCGGCCAGAAGCAGGGATGGTCATGGCGGGTATCGCGCACCTGCGCATGCACCAGCACCTTGCCACCGATTTGCTGCGGGATGTTGTCTGGCATGAAGGACGCGTGGTGCTCCTTGATGCGATGTCGCTCGCGGTACGGCAGCATCAGCACGATGCAGTGCCGCGCCTGCGGCGCGATGGTCGCAAGCACGTCCCAAGGGGTGTGGAAATGTTCCAGCGTATTGGAGCTGAACAGGACATCGAAGCGGTTGACCGCCGGGGTGGCGCCGGGGGCCAGCCAGTCTTCGCAGATGAACTGCTGACCTGGGAAGCGCTCGGCGGCATCGGCGATGGCCACCGGCGAGAAGTCCACGCCGGTGAACGTCGTCCCGCGCATCCCCTGGGCGATTTCATTGGTGCCATCGCCAAGCGCACAGCCCCAGTCGCACCAGCTCAACTGCTGCCGGTTGCTGGCCTGGACCAGCCATGCCGGCAGCATCTGCTGGGCCACAGCCCCGAAGAAGCGCGATTGTTCGCGCCCACCAAGGTCCTCCCAGTCGTCGCCGAAGCGCTCGTTCCAGTAACCCTTGGAATTGATGACAGTCTCAGGCACGCTAGGACTCCTTGAACTGGTGTTCGATCTTCGGCTGATAGATACCGAAATGGCGGATGGAGCTGGCTACAGAGAAGTAGCGGACGCCTTCGATGTACTCGTAGTACTCCACGACGGGGCCGACGCGTTTCTCCGCCGCCGCCACCAGGAAGTACTTGCCTTCCACCAGCCCGTTCTCGAACAAGAATTCGATCTCCACCACCTTGCCCGGGTGCCAATGGGAAGGCAGGATGACATCGGTATCGGCTGTACTGGACACCACGATGTCGTGCCCGCGCAGGTCTTTGATTGAGAAGGCAACACAGAACGTATCGGGCGAGTAATCCTGGGGCAGCGTCACCACCAGCCCGATGCGGCAGTGCTGGCCCCACTCCATCAACTCGGTTTCCCGGCCGGCCGCGTTCTTCATCGTAACCGCGTGGATCAACCCGATCTGCTGACCCCAATGCGCGAGCGGCTTCTCCCGGCCAGCCGCAGCCAGCGCGGGAATGACGGTCGCCTCGATCGGCATGTCGAGCGCGCCCGCGTCGCCATCGACCAATGGCGCGACGACGCCGTCCCCGTCCGCGGCAGCACCCACGGGTACTTGCAGCGCATCGGGATCGTCGGCAAAGATCGCTTCCATGTACCGTGAGCTGACCTGAAGGACAGGCCCCAGCTCCTTCATCACCCCCCGATCCAGCCACAGCGCACGCTGGCACAAGGTGCGCACCGCGGCAACGTCGTGACTGACGAACAGCACCGACGCACCATCATCCTGGATTGCGCGGATGCGCTTCATGCAACGCGCCTGGAAACGCGCGTCGCCTACCGCCAGCGCCTCATCCACCACCAGCACGTCTGCATCGACGGACGTGGCCACGGCAAATGCCAAACGGACAAACATGCCGCTGGAGTAGGTCTTGGTGGGCTCGTCCACGTACTGGCCGATATCGGCAAATGCACAGATGTCATCGAAGCGCGCTTCGATCTGGGACTGCTCCAGGCCAAGGAGACGACCATTGAGGAAGACATTTTCGCGACCGGTGAATTCCGGATTGAACCCCGCGCCGAGCTCCAGCAACGCCGCGATGCGGCCGCGCACGTCCACCTCACCCTCGGTGGGTGTCAGCGTCCCGCAGAGCATCTGCAGCATGGTGCTCTTGCCCGATCCGTTGCGCCCCATCACGCCCAGTGCTTCACCGCGCGGCACATCGAAGCTGACGTTGCGCAGCGCCCACACTTCCTTGCTGTGCTGCATGGGCGCCATGCGCAGCCCGCGCCGCACCGGGTCTGCGATCAACTGCACCAGTCGATCGAAAGGCTTGGCGAACATGTCATAGCGCTTGCCGAGGCCGCGCACTTTGATGAGCGGATCAGATGACATCGGCAAAACCTCGGCGCACGTATTGGAATACCACGAACCCAACCAGCATGATCGCCAGGCCTACGGCGAACTGCCAGAGCAGCAGCCGCGGATCGGGCCATTGCCCGAAGATCAGGGTATCGCGCACACCGTCCATCACGCCTGTGATCGGGTTGAGTTCCACGATGCGCCGGAAGGACGCTGGAACGGCGGTGATCGGATAGAACACCGGCGATAAGAACAGCAGCATCGTGGTCACCAGCGGCATCACCTGCCCGAGATCCCGCAGGTACACACCCAACGCGGAGAACAGCCAGGTACAGCCCAGCGTCGCCAGCAGCAGCGGCATCACCACCACGGGAAACGCGACGGCCGTTGCCGGCACGCTTCCCTTCAACAGGAGCATGGCGATCAGCAGTACCAGCAGGCTGACCAGCATGTGGAACAACGCCGACAGGGCCGTGGAGACCGGCAGCACTTCCAAGGGGAATACCACCTTCTTGACGAACTGGGCGTTGGCGGTGATCAGCCCCGGCGCCTTGTTCAAGCATTCGGAGAAGAAGCCATAAACGACTAGGCCGGAAAACAGTATCAGCGCGAACTCGGACGTCAGCGGAGTGTCACCCGGTGCCGCCGTCCAGCGCGACCGGAAGATCACCCCGAACACGAACGTGTACACGCCGAGCATCAGCACCGGGTAGAAGAACGACCAGGCAAGTCCGGCCACGGATCCCTTGTAGCGGGCGAACACCTCCCGCTTGGCCATCTCCCAGGCCAAGCTCAGCCGCGTCGCCAGTGACCGGCGGTCACTCATGTCGTGCCCTTTCACTGAAGCGCCCGCTCCAGATCCACCTGCAGATCCCCCAGCTCCTCAACACCAACACTCAACCGCACCAGCGCATCGCTGATGCCCAGCTGCTCGCGGCGAGCCAGGGGAATAGAGGCATGGGTCATCACTGCCGGATGGTTGACCAGGCTTTCCACGCCGCCAAGCGACTCGGCCAGGGTGAACAGTTCGGTGAGTTCGCAGAAGCGCTTGGCGGCTTCAAAACCGCCCTTGAGTACGATCGAGACGATGCCGCCATAGCCGTCCATCTGGCGCGTGGCCAGCGCGTGCTGCGGGTGGCTGGTAAGGCCCGGGTAGATCACTTTTTCGATCGCCGGATGGGTTTCCAGCCATATGGCCAAGGCCATCGCGTTGGCGCAGTGCGCCTTCATGCGCAACGGCAGGGTCTTCAGGCCGCGCAGGGCCAGGAAGCTGTCGAAGGGGCCCTGCACGGCGCCGATGGAGTTCTGCAGGAACGCCATCTGCTCGGCCAGCTCGGGGTTGTCGCCGACCACGACCATACCGCCGACCATGTCCGAGTGCCCGTTGAGGTACTTGGTGGCCGAATGCAGCACCAGGTCCGCGCCCAGCTCCAGCGGCCGCTGCAGCATCGGCGAGGCGAAGGTGTTGTCGACCACCACGAGCAGACCGTGACGCTTGGCGATGGCCGCGACCGCCGCGATGTCGACAATCTTCAGCATCGGGTTGGTCGGGGTCTCGATCCACACCATCTTGGTCTTGGGCGTGATCGCCGCTTCAAAGGCGGCCAGGTCGGTCAGGTCGACGAAGCTGAAATCCAGCGCCGCGGTGCGGCGACGCACACGCTCGAACAGGCGGAAGGTGCCGCCGTAGATGTCGTCCATCGCCACCACGTGGCTGCCGGCGTCCAGCAGTTCCATCACCGTGGAGCTGGCGGCCATGCCCGAGGCGAACGCGAAGCCGCGGCTGCCGCGCTCCAGGCTGGCCACGCAACGCTCGTAAGCGAAGCGGGTCGGATTGTGGGTACGCGAGTACTCGAAGCCCTGATGCTCACCCGGGCTGGACTGGGCATAGGTGGAGGTCGCGTAGATCGGCGGCATCACCGCGCCGGTACTCGGGTCCGGCGACTGCCCGCCGTGGATCGCCAACGTGGCAAGCGACAACGCGCGCCCGCCTTCCTGGCTGGGTGAATTTTGATCCGTCATGGCTGCTTCCGACAAAAGGGACACGATTTTAACAGGCTGACATGAACTGCCATTTGAGCCGGGGGTTCATGACTGATGCAGATCACGCTCGGGCAGCCTTACTGAACCCGCCGCCGCAGGTAGTTCAGCAGGTCGATGCGGGTGATCAGGCCGAGGAAATTAACGCCATCCATCACGATGGCGACCTGGCCGCGGTCGAACACCGGCAACAGGGCCTCGATCGGCGATTTCACATCCAGCCGGTCCAGCTTGCTGACCATCGCCACCGAGACCGCATCCAGGAAGCGGGCTTCGTCACCATAGACATGCAGCAGCACGTCGCTTTCATCGACGATGCCGACCAGGCGGTCGCCCTCCATCACCGGCAGCTGCGACACGTCGTACAGCTTCATGCGCTGGTAGGCGGTGGTCAGCAGGTCGTTCGGGCCGATCACCACGGTGTCGCGCTGGCGATACGGGCGCAGGATCAGGTCGCGCAGGTCGCCGTACTGCGGGCGCTCCAGGAAGCCGTTGTCCAGCATCCAATAGTCGTTGTACATCTTGGACAGGTACTTGTTGCCGGTGTCGCAGACCAGCACCAGCACCTTCTTCGGGGTGGTCTGCTCCTTGCAGTACTTCAGCGCCGCAGCCAGCAGGGTGCCGGTCGAGGAACCACCGAGGACGCCTTCCTTGCCTAGCAGCTCGCGCGCGGTGTGGAAGCTCTCGGCATCACTGATCGCATAGGCCTTCTTGACGCGGCTGAAGTCGGCGATCGAGGGCAGAAAATCCTCGCCGATGCCTTCCACCATCCAGCTGCCGGATTTCTCGCTCAGCGTGCCCTCGTTGATGTACTCGGCCAGGATCGAGCCGACCGGGTCGGCCAGGACCAGCTCGGTCTTCGGCGAGGCGGTGGCGAAGGCGCGCGACAGGCCGGTCATGGTGCCCGAGCTGCCACAGCCGAACACGATCGCGTCCAGGTCGCCGTCCATCTGCGCCAGGATTTCCGGGCCGGTGCCGAACTCGTGCGCGGCCGGGTTGTCCGGATTGCCGAACTGGTTGATGAAGTACGCGCCGGGGGTTTCCTCGGCCACGCGCTGGGCCATGTCCTGGTAGTACTCGGGGTGGCCCTTGGCCACGTCCGAACGGGTCAGCCGCACTTCGGCGCCCATCGCCTTGAGATTGAAGATCTTCTCGCGGCTCATCTTGTCGGGCACCACCAGGATCAGCTTGTAGCCCTTCTGCTGGGCGACCAGCGCCAGGCCCAGGCCGGTATTGCCGGCGGTGCCTTCCACCAGGGTCGCGCCCGGCTTGAGATCGCCACGCTTTTCCGCCGCCTCGATCATCGACAGGCCGATGCGGTCCTTGATCGATCCTCCGGGATTGGCGCTTTCGAGCTTCAGGAAGAGCTCGCAGACCCCGGTATCCAGGCGCTGGGCCTTGACGATCGGAGTCTGGCCAATGAGGTCGAGTACGGAGGAGTGGATTGCCATCGGGTCACATCGGTTCGCGCCGCAATGCGGCCGGACCGGCGATTATCCGTTGGATACGGCCGAAAGTCAGTCGACGCAGCTGCGCTGGCCGGTCGCAAGCAGGAAAAACCGGCTCCCCCCATGGATTGCCGGGAAGCGTGCAGGCGCTGGATTTCGGCCTTGCGCGGACGGCCAGACAACGTATCCGGTCCTGGAACACCCGATGGCCGGCCATCTATCGTTTCGTTCAGCGTTACGCATCGCGACTGACCTCGCCCCTACAACGGGCTTCTGATGTTGGCAGGAGCGACGCCAGTGACGGGCTTTCAACTGGATCTTCCCGGGCTGGATCTTCTGCAGCTGCACGTCGCCATCCAACTCACTCGAATCGGCCACCTTTCTTTCGGGCACCCGCCCCACAACTTTCTGTGGAGAATCCAAAACAAAGGCCCACAAGGGGCCTGAGCGACGCGGGCAGCGACAATCGACGAGGAGATTGCCACCGCCCGCGGCGGTAAAACGGTCGGGGGGGGAGGTCAGTTGGGTTTGCGTTCGTAGATCCGCAGCAACTTCTCTTTGGCCATCAATTTTTCCCGCTTCATCTGTCCCAGGGTCATATCGTCGATGGGGAGTACACCAAGCTCGGCATCCATGCATTTCTTGTTCAGCGTCTTGTGCCGCTGGTAAAGCTGCTTGAACTCGGGATCGGCCTTCATCAATGCTTCGATTTCACTCTGCGGCTGCCCTTCGAACATGAGTTGCCTCCTTCAGCAGAAACAACAACGCCCCGGCCTCACGGCACGGGGCGCTGCTTGGGATGGGAGTCGAGCCGATAGGCAGCGGAATCTGGGGCAACCTCCAACAGCACGCGCTGAAAGGAATACTGCACCGGTTCGCACCACACTTTCATCGACTCGGCCCTCCGTTTGTCCGGTCGGCGAAATGCGTCCCGGACAACTGACCCTACGCTTGCCAAAAGCTTCCGGCAACCCCGAAACCGGCTGAATGCCCACTTTCGTACAGATACCTTTCAGACCCCACAGAACACAAACAAAAACATAACGGAAACAAAATGTTAGCGACTCATGGAGCGATGATGACTTCCGCCGATCGCGCCTTGGACGCCGCCGCCTTCTTGCCACTGACCTGCAATCGACTGGCTGCCACGCCGCCGGCCACCAGGGCATCGCGCAACGCCTGCGCGCGCTGCTGGCCGACGCCGTTGGCACTGTCGTAGGCCTCGATCCGCACCCGCCCCTTCTTGCCGATATTCAGGTACTCCGCCAGTGCCTTGGCCTGGCCGCGGGCGGCGGCCGACAAGGCCGACTTGCCGGCGGTGTAGGCATCGCCGGTGAAGGTGAAGACTTCGCCGCGGGCATCGAACCTGGAGGCCGGCAGTTTGCTGCCGGCGACCAGTTCGGCTTCTTCACGCGCCAGCCTGGCCGCGGTCTGCTGGGCTGCGCCCAGGCGCGCGGTCTGCTTGCCGGCCACGCTGGTCAGCGCGGTTTCGGCATCCTGCCGCGCCAGGGTTTCGGCCTCGGCGGCCTGGCGCATGCGCTCGGCCTCTTCGGCCTGGATCTGCGCCTGCATCCGCAGCCGCTCGGCCTCCTGGCGTGCCTGCACGGCCTCGCGCCGGCTGGCCTCGATCAGCAGCTCGCTGCGGGTCCGTTCCAGCCGATCAAGCTCGCGGCGCGCCACCGCGGCCCGCGCACTGGCTTCGGCGATCTCCACCCGGCGGCCGGCGATATAGCGCGCATCGTCCACCTCCTTGCGCTTGGCCTTGGCCAGCGCCGCTACCGCCTGCTGCGCCTGCAGCCGCTCGTAGGCCGCCACGTCGGCAGTGCCCGGATCGGCCTGCAGGCTGATCAAGCGCTGGTTGAACGCCGCCACCGCCGGATCTTCAGCGGCGTGGGCGCACAGCGGCAGCATCAGCACGCCGGCCATCATCACCTTGCGCAGAGCGGCCATCAGCGTCCCTCCCCGGTAGCCAGGGTGCGTTGCAGCCGGGCCACTTCCGCCTGGCGCTGCTGCAGCTGGGCGTTGGCCACGGCCTCCTCGCTCAGCGCCCGCGCCAGATCGGCATCGGCGGCCGCCCGCAGCGCCATCACCGGCGCCTGCTTGCGCTCGCGCCGGTCCTGCGCGGCCCGTTGCGCCTGCTCCAGCTGTTGCCGGGCGTTGGCCAGCATGCCCGGGGCGTACTGGTCGGCATCGGCCTGGTCGGCGCGCTCCACCGCCATCCGCGCGGCGGCCAGTTCCAGCGCGGCCGGATCCTGCGCGAACGCAGGACCGGAGAGCGCGAATGCGCACGCGATCACGTACAGGGAATGGCGCATTTGTGCGAAGCTAGGATTCATTGGGGTGCCGTGGCCAGGTTGTCTGTGCGCGGCCATTGTCGGAAGCCTGCGGCGTGCTTGCAACGACACGTTGCCGTTTGTTGGGGAAACATTGCGCATGGATATCGGCTACTTCCTGAAGCTGATGACGGAAAAAAACGCCTCGGACATGTTCCTGACCACCGGGGCTCCGGTCTATATCAAGATCGAAGGCAAGCTGTACCCGCTTGGCAGTACCGGGCTTCCGCCGGGAATGGTGAAGAAAATCGCCTATTCGCTGATGGATGAAGGCCAGGTGCCGCAATTCGAGCGTGACCTGGAACTTAACATGGCCATCGCGCTGGCGGATGCCGGGCGTTTCCGCGTCAACGTGTTCAAGCAGCGTGGCGAAGTGGGCATGGTGATCCGCGCGATCAAGAGCAAGATCCCCAGCATCGAGGAACTCAACCTGCCGCAGGTGCTCAAGGACGTGATCATGACCCCGCGCGGGCTGGTGCTGGTGGTCGGCTCCACCGGCTCGGGCAAGTCCACCTCGCTGGCGTCGATGATCGACCACCGCAACAGCACCAGCACCGGGCACATCCTCACCATCGAGGACCCGATCGAATTCCTGCACAAGCACAAGATGTCGATCGTCAACCAGCGCGAGGTCGGGCTGGATACCCACGCCTTCCACAACGCGCTGAAGAACGCGATGCGCGAGGCGCCGGACGTGATCCTGATCGGCGAGATCCTGGACGCCGAAACCATGGAGGCGGCGATCGCCTTCGCTGAAACCGGGCACCTGTGCCTGGCCACGCTGCACTCCAACAACGCCGACCAGACCATCGAGCGCATCCTCAACTTCTTCCCGGAAAGCGCGCACAAGAATGTGTTGATGAACCTGGCCCTGAACCTGCGTGCGGTGGTTTCGCAGCGTCTGGTCAAGGGCGTGGACGGGCGCCGGCGCCCCGCCACCGAGGTGCTGATCAACACCCCGATGATCCGCGACCTGCTGCGCCGCGGCGAGGTGCACGAAATCAAGCAGGCGATGGAGGAGTCGCTGGAAGAAGGCATGGAGAGCTTCGACCAGTGCCTGTTCCGCATGGTCAAGGCCGGCCTCATCGAGCAGGAAGAGGCGCTGCGTGCAGCCGATTCGCGCGATGGCCTGGCGCTGAAGTTCCGCCTGTCCGAAGGCACCTCCGGCGAGCACGACCCGTACGCCGATTACGAAAGCATCAGCGCGCCACGGATCACCCACGGGTTCTGACCCCAGCGCCGCGATCGAAACCGGAAAGCCCCGCACGTGCGGGGCTTTTTTGTGGTTCATCCGGCGTGCGAAGCCCGGGGAGCGGGTACTCAGGCGGCGTCGGCCTGGTTTTCGGGACGCGCGCGGTCGAATGCCGGCAGCGCCAGGCAGGCCTGTTCGATCCGCGTCAGGGTCGGATATGGCGCCAGATCCAGCGCGAACCGGCGCGCGTTGTACAGCTGCGGCAGCAGGCAGCAATCGGCCAGGGTCGGGCCGTCGCCGTGGCAGAAGCGGCCGGTGTGCGGGGAGCCGACCAGCATTTTTTCCAGCGCGGCAAACCCGGCGCGCATCCAGTGCAGCGTCCAGTCCTCGCGCTCGGACTGCGGCACATGCCAGGTGCCGTCGAAGAACTTCATCACCCGCAGATTGTTCAGCGGATGGATATCGCAGGCGACCAGCTGCGCCAGCGCACGCACCCGCGCCCGGCCGGCGGCGTCGGCCGGCAGCAGGGCCGGCTGCGGCCACACTTCATCGACATATTCGAGGATCGCCAGCGACTGCGTCAGTACCAGCGCGCCATGACGCAGCGTCGGCACCAGCTCCTGCGGATTGAGCGCGGCATAGTCGGACTGGTGCTGCTGGCCGCCGTCACGCACCAGATGCACCGGCGTGATCGTGTAGGCCAGCTGCTTGAGGTTCAGGCCGATCCGCACCCGGTAAGCGGCGCTGGAACGCCAGTAGCTGTACAGCTGCAGCGATGTTTCCATATCGATCTCGATTCTTTCCACGAGCAACCACCATAGCGGCAGAACCGGCGCATGCGCTGCCGCCGGTTATCGCCGAATCGCCGTCGGCCGGGTCAGGGGGCGCCGACCTGCTCGATCCGCTGTTCGATGGCACCGAAAATGCTGTTGCCGTCACGATCGAACATCTCGATGCGCACCACGTCGCCAAAGCTCATGAACGGCGTGGACGGCTGGCCATCGCGCAGTGCCTCCACGGTCCGGCGCTCGGCAAAGCACGAGGCCCCCAGCGAGGTGTCCTCATTGGCGATGGTGCCCGAACCGACAATCGTGCCGGCGCTCAGTGGCCGGGTCTTGGCCGCGTGCGCGAGCAGCTGCGCGAAGTTGAACTGCATGTCCACGCCCGCCTCCGGCGAACCGAACCACTCGCCGTTGACGTGGGTAACCAGCGGCAGGTGCACCTTGCTGTCCTGCCAGGCATCGCCCAGTTCGTCGGGGGTGACGAACACCGGCGACAGCGCCGAGCGCGGCTTGGACTGCAGGAAACCGAAGCCCTTGGCCAGCTCGGCCGGAATCAGGTTGCGCAGGCTGACGTCGTTGACCAGCCCGACCAGCTGGATGTGGCCGGCCGCCTGCGCCGCGGTCAGCGCCATCGGCACGTCGTCGGTGATGACCACCAGCTCGGCTTCCAGATCGATGCCGTAGTCCTCGCTGACCACCTTGACCGCATCGCGCGGGCCGTAGAACCCGGCGCTGGTGGCCTGGTACATCAGCGGATCGGTGTAGAAACTCTCCGGCACTTCGGCGCCGCGTGCCTTGCGTACCCGCGCCACGTGCGGCAGGTAGGCGCTGCCATCGACAAACTCGTAGGCGCGCGGCAGCGGCGCCGCCAGCGCCAGCACGTCCAGGTCGAACACGCCATCGGCATCGCCGTGATTGAGCGAGTCGGACAGCGCGTTGAGCCGCGGCGCGACATTGGACCAGTCTTCCAGCGCCAGCTGCAGCGTGGCGGCGATACCGGTGGCCCGCACGGCGCGGGTCAGGTCGCGCGAGACGACGATCAGCGTGCCGTCACGGCCGCCTTCCTTCAGGGAACCAAGCTTCATGGGAGCGTCCGGTCAGTGGGGAAACAAGTTTCAATTGTAATGAATACGGCGCAGACGGCCAGCGCCGGCCGTGGAAACTGAACGGGAGCTTTTGTGCCCGTCTCAACAATCCCTTAGACTATCGCGGTCTGCCAGCGGCCGTCCGTTTCCCTCAGGGATCGCCGGCGAAGCAGGATCACCGATCCGCTCGCCCGCCCCCACTCCGACGCCTTTCGTCACGCATTCGGACCATCGCCCCGCGGTGGTTGCAGTCAAATCTCGCAGCGCGGTTTACGGGAACGCTCCGAGTCAGCCGATCACCTTGATCAGCAGCGCAGGTCCATTCGGGCGTGCGTCAATTCTCATTGGAGCCGTTTCATGTCGTTTGAAAACCTGGGCCTTGCGCCCTTCCTGCTGCGCGCGTTGGCCGAGCAGGGCTACGAAAACCCCACCCCGATCCAGGAACAGGCGATTCCGCTGGCGCTGGCCGGGCGTGACCTGCTGGCCGGCGCGCAGACCGGCACCGGCAAGACCGCCGCGTTCGGCCTGCCGCTGCTGCAGCATCTGGGTACCGCGCCGCAGCCGGTCGGCAATGGCCCGCGCAAGCCGCGTGCGCTGGTGCTGACCCCGACCCGCGAACTGGCCACCCAGGTGCATGACAGCCTGCGCGGCTACAGCAAGTACCTGCGCATCCCCAGCGCCTGCATCTACGGCGGCGTCGGCATGGGCAACCAGCTGGACGTGCTGCGCCGTGGCGTGGACCTGCTGGTCGCCTGCCCGGGCCGCCTGATCGACCATCTGGAGCGCCGTTCCATCGACCTGTCCGGGATCGAGATCCTGGTGCTGGACGAAGCCGACCGCATGCTCGACATGGGCTTTCTGCCGTCGATCAAGCGCATCCTGGCCAAGATGCCCAAGCAGAACCGGCAGACCCTGCTGTTCTCGGCCACGTTCGAGGAAAGCATCAAGCAGCTGGCTCTGGAATTCATGCGCAACCCGGAGCAGATCCAGGTCACGCCGAAGAACACCGTCGCCGAGAACATCAGCCACCGCGTGCATCCGGTCGATGGCCCGCGCAAGCGCGAACTGCTGCTGCATCTCCTGGCCGAGGATTCCCGCGTGCAGACGCTGGTATTCGGCCGCACCAAGCACGGCTGCGACAAGCTGGCGATGTTCCTGGACAAGTCCGGCATCAAGACCGCCGCGATCCACGGCAACAAGAGTCAGGGCCAGCGCCTGCGTGCCCTGAGCGATTTCAAGGCCGGCCGCGTCACCGTGCTGGTGGCCACCGATATCGCCGCGCGCGGCATCGACATCAACGAGCTGCCGAAGGTCATCAACTACGACCTGCCGATGGTTGCCGAAGACTACGTGCACCGTATCGGCCGTACCGGCCGCAACGGCGCCACCGGTGAGGCGGTCTCGCTGGTGGCGCAGGACGAAGCCAAGCTGCTGCGCCAGATCGTGCGCATGCTCGGCCGCGACATGGACATCCGCGATGTGCCCGGCTTCGAGCCGCAGACGCCGATCCGCTGGGGCAACAGCGCGCCGGGCAAGGCCGAGCACCCCGGTGGCGATCACGCGCCGCGCCGCGGCAACCACGCCCGTCGTCCGCACGCTGAAACCCCGCGCCATGCCCATGCCGGGCCGAAGAAGGCCGGTGGCGGGCAGT
>NZ_JAUJUJ010000621.1 GCF_030711595.1 Stenotrophomonas sp. YIM B06876 | reverse complement strand
AGCAGTCGCCGCAGCCCTCGCACACGGCCTCGTTGATGACCACGGTCTTGTCGGGCGTGGCCAGCGTGCCGCGCTTCCTGCGGCGGCGCTTTTCGGTGGCGCAGGTCTGGTCGTAGATCAGCACGCTGCAACCTTTCACCTCGCGCAGCTCGCGCTGGATGCGGTCGAGTTCGTCGCGGTGGTGCACGGTGACGCCTTCGGCGAGCGCCACGCCGTCGTACTTCTGCGGCTCGTCGGTCACGATGACGATCTGCACCGCGCCCTCGGACTTGACGCTGTTCATGATCTGCAGCACCGAGTGGCCTTCGGGCCGCTCGCCGACCTGCTGGCCGCCGGTCATGGCCACGGCGTCGTTGTAGAGGATCTTGTAGGTGACGTTGAC
>NZ_JAUJUJ010000620.1 GCF_030711595.1 Stenotrophomonas sp. YIM B06876 | reverse complement strand
CGCCGTGGGGGTGCAGATCAGCGCGGCGGGGTGCTCGTGGTGCAGCGCATGCCAGCGCTCGAACGGCTGCAGCCAGTGCAGTACGAAGCGGTGCAGCACATATTCGACCAGGGTCCAGCCGGCGAAGCCAAGCAGCGCGATGGCCGCGAACTCCCCGCGCTGCGCCGCCGGGCCGGAGGCCCACAGCAACGCCGCCAGTGCAAGCACCGCCATGCCATACAGCACGAAATCAGCAAGATAGGCCGCCTTGCTGTGCTCCAGCGCAAAAAGACGCATCTGACTGCCTTTCTCGGCGCGCTCTCGCTCCCTGCGAGCGCATGGACATCACCTTAACGCCATATCGCCTTTACGCCCCTGATAGGCGCAGCACCCACGGCGCCAGCGT
>NZ_JAUJUJ010000619.1 GCF_030711595.1 Stenotrophomonas sp. YIM B06876 | reverse complement strand
CCAGCCCAGCGCCCGCACGCGCGCCCAGGTGGTCTGGAACGATGCGCTGGCCGCTGCCGCCAAACAGTTCGCGCCGGTCGCAGGTCCAGTCCTGCAGGCGGGCGTCGGGCGCGCCGCCTTGGCGCAGCACGAGAAAGGCGGTGCTGCCGCCAAACCCGGCCTGGTCGTCGCACTGCGTGGCCAGCAGCAGGTCCGCGCCGGGCAGGGATTCAAACGCCGTGTGCACCGATTGCCGGTCCAGGCGCTGCGCCCCCAGCACCCATTCCAGCATGCCGATGATGCGCAGGTGCGCGGCGCGCGCGCCCTGGTTGCGCACGCTGATGCGCACCTGCTTGAGCGGCTGCGCGGCATCCACGCACCAGCTGGCCAGCACTTCGAGGTCGCC
>NZ_JAUJUJ010000618.1 GCF_030711595.1 Stenotrophomonas sp. YIM B06876 | reverse complement strand
GCCGACAAGATCATCCTCGAAGTCAACCAGTGGCACCCGCCGGGCCTCGAAGGCATGCACGACATCTACTACGGCACCGACCTGCCGCCGCACCGCGTGCCGATCCCGCTGCTGCAGCCGAACGACCGCATCGGCGAGCCCTATCTGCAGTGCGATCCCGACAAGGTCGTCGCCGTGGTCATGACCAACCAGCCCGACCGCAACTCGGTGTTCGCGCAGCCCGACGACAACTCGCAGCGCATTGCCGCCCACATCATTGAATTTCTGCAGCGCGAGGTGCAGCTCGGGCGCCTGCCGCGCGAGCTGCTGCCACTGCAGTCGGGCGTGGGCAACATCGCCAACGCCGTGCTGGCAGGCCTCAACGACGGGCCGTTCAACCACCTCA
>NZ_JAUJUJ010000617.1 GCF_030711595.1 Stenotrophomonas sp. YIM B06876 | reverse complement strand
TCAGGCAGGCTGGCGCCTTGCGGGGCCGCCTGCGCGGGGCAAGGGGATGTTTATCCGTGGCGGATGGCCACGGTTTTCAGGGTGGTGAAGCCGTACAGCGCTTCAAAGCCTTTTTCGCGCCCGTAGCCGGACGACTTGACGCCGCCAAACGGCAGTTCGACGCCGCCGCCGGCGCCGTAGTTGTTGATGAACACCTGGCCGCTGCGCAGGCGCTTGGCCATGCGGAACTGGCGCGCGCCGTCGCGCGTCCACACGCCGGCCACCAGGCCGAACTGCGTGGCGTTGGCCAGCTCGACGGCGTGGTCCTCGTCTTCAAAGGCCATGGCGCAGAGCACCGGGCCAAAGATTTCTTCCTGCGCCAGGCGGTGCTCGACGGGTACGTCGCG
>NZ_JAUJUJ010000616.1 GCF_030711595.1 Stenotrophomonas sp. YIM B06876 | reverse complement strand
CTGCAGCCGCAGCAACTGCTGGCCATGGTGGACGAAACCCTGGCCACCCTGCCCCGCGTGAGCGACGACCAGGTCGAGATCCGCCTCAACCCAGAGGAATGCCAACGCATCCAGGAGCTTCACCCGGAAAGCGCCCAGCGCTGGAAGCTGCAGCCCGACCCTCGGCTGGAGCCGGGGGAGTGCCATGTCCATGCCGGCAACCATGAAGCCGATGCCGGCTGCCGCCAGCGGCAGGCCGCCGTCATGGAGCAGATCAGCGCCCAGCTGATCGAGCCCCTGCCCGAGGAGGCGCCATGATCGCCGCCGCACTGCGCCGACTCGAACTGGGCAGCGTTCCCGTGGCCACGCCCACAGGGCGCCTGATGGGTGCCTCGGGCCTGCTGCTC
>NZ_JAUJUJ010000098.1 GCF_030711595.1 Stenotrophomonas sp. YIM B06876 | reverse complement strand
CATGCAGCCGGAGTTGACGGGAAGCTCCCTAGGGAATTGTTAGGCGGCAGACCTAGTGCGCCGGAACGCGAACCCAGTGCAGCCGACTAAGTATGAGTTGCGAATGTACCACCTGAACCGCATTAGTCCCCTCAACGCGAACAGCACGGAAGCCGTTTGACTGCCCTGGCCCATGAAAGAGTACCCATGAGACACCTGGCGCTGCCTCAGCGATGCCGAATGCCTTTGGCTCCATCGTGTTCCTGCGCCATTTGACGAGATCGTCTCGACTGGCGATTGGGTCTAGCACTTCAACGTTCTCGATGGGAAGCCCGGCCGGGTGACCGGCCGCCGTATATCCGTGGCGAGCAACGAATGCCTCAGCCGACTGCACCGCAGCGAGTTCTGTCTCGGTCGGTGGACGCGAGCTGCTAAGTGAAGCGCACGCCGTTAATGCGAGAGCGAAGAGAAGTATGGCTAGTCGCATTGTTTCTTCTGCCGCCTAACGCTTGAATTAAGCCGCGCCGTGGAACGGCGTCGGCTTGAATGATTGGTTAGGCAGTGATGCCCGGTGTGCAAGGATTATTGCTGTGCGCACCGACACCGCTGCCGCTAGCTGAGCTTGCCACAAGTTGCAGGATGAGGTCTGCCCGGAAATGCGTGATGCGAATTGCGCCCGAAGCCAACAAAGCCAAGCGCAGCGGACCAATGAAGCGATAAGCCGAAGCCATGACCGACCCGATTGCGAATCCGGTTGATATTGCGAGCCGGAGCCGACCGGAAAACGACCGCACACCTACCGGAGTAACAACCACCACAAATGCTTTTGCACACGGCCTAACGCCTGAATTAAGCCGACCCGCGAAGCGGGTTCGGCTTGAATGAATTGCTAGCGCTCATGGCGCGGGAGCCTGAGGCACCTTGCCTTGGAAGACGCGTACGGCTGGACTGAAAAACAGGTAGGCAGCGAATGCCGCCAGCAGCCCTGCAATGACCGTGAACAGAACAGCGCCAAGAGCAACCGTGGAGAAGGTTGCAACAGCAGCAACCAGAAGAACGAGTGCACTGAGCGCGCACAAGATGGCCAAGATGTTGCCCGCAATCCTGCTGCCCCGGAATACAAAGAAGAACAACAGCGCGGAGATGGCGAGACGCCCAGCAACGACAGGAGTGAAGTCAACTACCAGCATCCATGCTAGGTATGCCAGATAAAGGATGGCGACGATAACCAAAAGGAGTGGTGGTTTGCTTTTCATGAGCGCTAACACTTGAATTAAGCCGCGCCGTGGAACGGCGTCGGCTTGAATGATTGGTTAGGCAGTGATGCCCGGTGTGCAAGGATTATTGCTGTGCGCACCGACACCGCTGCCGCTAGCCGAGCTTGCCACAAGTTGCGGGATGAGGCCTGCCCGGAAATGCGTGATGCGAATTGCCGCCCGAAGCCAACGGAGCCAAGCGCAGCAGACCAATGAAGCGATAAGCCGAAGCCGTGACCGACCCGATTGCGAAGCCGGTTGGTATTGCGAGCCGGAGCCGACCGGAAAACTACCGCGCCCCTGCCGAAGCAACCACAACTACTGATGCTTTTGCACACGGCCTAACACTTGAATTAAGCCGCGCCGTGGAACGGCGTCGGCTTGAATGATTGGTTAGGCAGTGATGCCCGGTGTGCAAGGATTATTGCTGTGCGCACCGACACCGCTGCCGCTAGCCGAGCTTGCCACAAGTTGCGGGATGAGGCCTGCCCGGAAATGCGTGATGCGAATTGCCGCCCGAAGCCAACGGAGCCAAGCGCAGCAGACCAATGAAGCGATAAGCCGAAGCCGTGACCGACCCGATTGCGAAGCCGGTTGGTATTGCGAGCCGGAGCCGACCGGAAAACTACCGCGCCCCTGCCGAAGCAACCACAACTACTGATGCTTTTGCACACGGCCTAACACTTGAATTAAGCCGCGCCGTGGAACGGCGTCGGCTTGAATGATTGGTTAGGCAGTGATGCCCGGTGTGCAAGGATTATTGCTGTGCGCACCGACACCGCTGCCGATAGCCGAGCTTGCCACAAGTTGCGAGATGAAGCCTGCCCGGAAATACGTGATGCGAATTGCCGCCCGAAGCCAACAAAGCCAAGCGCAGCGGACCAATGAAGCGATAAGCCGAAGCCGTGAACCATCCGATTGCCGAACCGAGTGGGACTGCGAGCCGGAGCCGACTGGAAAACTACCGCGCCCCTGCCGAAGCAACCACCACTACTGATGCTTTTGCACACGGCCTAACATTTGAATTAAGCCGCGTTGCGATAGCAACGTCGGCTTGAATGAATTGTTAGGCTTTATTGCTTGCACGCAACGACGAGGCTGCGGGTTATAACGGCCCCGCCATAAAGGCCGAACTGGTTAGCGACAACGGTACTGCCTTGGTCGCCAGACTGGGAAAGAGTGTCATAGCCCTTGTTGCCGCAGATCTCCCCAGCCTTCTGATAGCACTCTCCCCAGGAAAGTGCCTGTCCGGAGCAAGTTATGGTGTATCCCTCGCGGCCGTCAGATGTGTAAGTTTTCTTTGCTGTTGCGCAGCTCGACAGTGCCAGGGCAGCAACTACGGCAACGGTTAGATGCTTCATACTAATCTCCGTTAAAGCCTAACACTTGAATTAAGCCGAGTCGCGAAGCGACTTCGGCTTGAATGAGTAAAAAGGAGACTTCCCCTCCGACGGCATC
>NZ_JAUJUJ010000615.1 GCF_030711595.1 Stenotrophomonas sp. YIM B06876 | reverse complement strand
TCGAGGTTCACGCCCGAGACCGAGGCGCGGTCGCGCTCCAGGTTGTTGGCGATGGTGGCCGAGAGCGTGGCCGCGAACTGCGCGCTCTGCGTGCGTGTGCCCACCTGCGCCATCAGGCCGGCGTAGCCGTCGGACATCGTGGATTCGTCGAACATCTTCGCGTCGCGCAAGTCCATCATGGCGCCGGCATTGCCGGCGTTGCGCTGGTAGTAGTCGCCGTACTGCGGGTCCAGGGCGTTGCCCACGGTCACGGTGTCGCCGCTGTTGGGGCTGCCCTTGAGCGTGATCTCCCAGCCGTCGATGGTGATGGGCTGGCCGGGGGTGTAGGGCAGGCCTGCTGTGCCCGACACGGGGGTGGTGGAGCCATTGACGGTGTAGGTCGTGGGC
>NZ_JAUJUJ010000614.1 GCF_030711595.1 Stenotrophomonas sp. YIM B06876 | reverse complement strand
GTGCGTATTGAAAAAGATAGCTGCTCGCGCTTGCTGGATAAGCGTTTGCGGCCGATTTGGCCTGTGAGGCAATGGGCCCATCAGTCCAGCCCATGGGTCCGCCGTCCCGGAACCCGTGGCAGGTCGGCAAGCCATTGCTCTGCATTGAAGGGCATGCCCTGCGGGGCCTGCGGCCGCTAGCGCAACGCCTCGGCGGATGGAGCGGAAATGCGGCGCAGCGTTCCCGCAGGCCGCCAGAGGCACGCGCTGTGCCGGCGGCCCATGAATGGCCCAATACCGCCAGCGCTGCAGACGAAGAAAACCCGCCCGGACCAAACCCTGCAGCAGGGCCGTAGGCGGGGGCGGGTTCAGGGCAGGCAGACCACCCTGCCCGCAGCGCACCCCGCG
>NZ_JAUJUJ010000613.1 GCF_030711595.1 Stenotrophomonas sp. YIM B06876 | reverse complement strand
GATGGGTTTTTACAGCGCATAGAGACGCTGGGTTCACCCGATGTTCGATATGACCAAGTGCAGCTTCAAGTGCATTTGCAAGACCTTGTGCTGCTCGACCGACTGGCGTTCCGTCTACGTCACCTGCTGGTATCCGAATCTGTGGAGAGCTGCCGCCTCGTGGGTGAACAGTTGAAGCGGAATTTTTATGATTTGAACTACTCTTTTGCTCCAGCTGAATTTAACCATCCATCCTTGGTGGGGTTAACACTTCACCATTGTTCTGTGAGTAAGATGGAAGTTGCACTTAAGGGTGTTTTTGGCTATGGGAATTTGTATAAAGAGTGGGCTCAAAAGAGCATGAAATTGACCGAAAATGACATTCAGCGACTTCTGAAATCTACTTATT
>NZ_JAUJUJ010000612.1 GCF_030711595.1 Stenotrophomonas sp. YIM B06876 | reverse complement strand
GCGCGCGGATGCGCTCGGACAGCTCGCGCGTGGCCGCGCGCGTGAAAGTCATCACCAGGATGTCGGCCGGGCGCAGCGGCCGGGCAAAGGCGTTGCTCTCGCCATGGCCCAGCACCAGCCGCAGGTAGAGCGCGGCGATGGTCCAGGTCTTGCCCGTGCCGGCGCTGGCCTCGATCAGGCGGCTGCCCCAGAGCGGGAAGGCGATCGGGTTCAGGGATGGGATGGATGGAGTGCTCATGCGTCGGTTCCTGCGGCATGGTCTTCGCCCTGGCCATGCGGCGTGGCCCGCACCTGGGTGGCGGCCCATTGGGCCAGCGGGCCGCAGACCGACTGCGCCAGCCATTCAAAACGGCCATCGTCGGTCAGCGCTTCAAAGTCGGGGTAGACG
>NZ_JAUJUJ010000611.1 GCF_030711595.1 Stenotrophomonas sp. YIM B06876 | reverse complement strand
ACGCGCTTGCCGTGGCGCGCGCCGGTTTCGTAGATGTGGTTGGCGATGGGCGTGGAGCCGACAAAGCTGATGGCCTTGACATCGGGGTGCTCGATCAGCGCATCGACGGCTTCCTTGTCGCCCTGCACCACGTTGAACACGCCATCGGGCAGGCCCGCCTGCTGGAACAGGTCGGCGATCAGCAGCGAGGCCGTCGGGTCGGTCGGGCTGGGCTTGAGCACAAAGGTGTTGCCCGCCGCAATGGCCACGGGGAACATCCACATCGGCACCATCACCGGAAAGTTGAACGGCGTGATGCCGGCCACCACGCCGAGCGGCTGGGGCAGCGTCCAGTTGTCAATGCCGGTTGACACTTGGTCGGTGAAGTCGCCTTTGAGCAGTTGCGGAA
>NZ_JAUJUJ010000610.1 GCF_030711595.1 Stenotrophomonas sp. YIM B06876 | reverse complement strand
GTCTGGGCGACGGCCCGGGTGTAGGCCTGAGCGCGTTCGGACTGTTCGATCTGCGCGGCCTGCGCTTTCAATGCCTGCAGCCCGGACGGGTCCGCCGTGGGCAGGATGGTTTCTGCCGGGTAGGCCGAGGGGCTGGCCCAGTAGCGGTCGAAGTCCTGCGACACCTCGGGCACGATGGGGCCGACGGCCAGCACGTCGAGGTCGCTGAACAGCACGCCGTCGGTGGCGCCGAAGTATTCGTCGCCGACGTTGCGGCCGCCGACGATGGTGGCCTGGTTGTCGGCGGTGAACGACTTGTTGTGCATGCGCCGGTTGGCGCGGCCGAAGTCCGTCAGGTAGCCCAGCGGCTTGGGCCAGCGCAGCACGAAGGGGTTGAACAGCCGCACTT
>NZ_JAUJUJ010000097.1 GCF_030711595.1 Stenotrophomonas sp. YIM B06876 | reverse complement strand
GCAAGAGCGTCATGCAGCCGGAGTTGACGGGAAGCTCCCTAGGGATTTGTTAGCGGGGAGCTTGAAACCTCTCTGCCCCGAAAGCAAGCCAAACCCCAATAATGAATGCCGCGACTGCGAATAGCCCTAGCGAGATTGATGCAAAGGACGATATCCGGAAGGCGGCATAGCCAAGCGTAAATGAAGCTGCTGGCAGGATTGCCAAACGATTGCCAGCCCAGCGATGCAATGACGCCGCGTCCGCGACCTTGCTGTAGTTGACAATGTTAAGGAGACGGCTGTTTCCGGCATGCCTCACCGCAAGTGCAATGATCGCGAGTATCGGCGTGACCAGGAAAAGGGCGATTGCAATGACCCGGAAATTTTCCATAGTGCTGGCACCGGAATTGAGCCGAGCCACGAAGTGGCTTCTGCTTGAACAAATTGTTAGACCACTAGCCGGGTCAATTTATAGCTCTCACCGTCAGGGGCCAGTATGCGAATGGCATGGCCTTGCGCCTTGGCAAGAAGCTCTGCGGCTGACAGGTTGTGACTGGAAAGGTCAACGGTTGCTTGAGGCAGCTCGGAAGTCGATATTGCGGCTCGCTTGTGCGGCTCCTGAATGATCTGCTTGTTGGTTATGTCAACGGGACCAGCCATGAGCAACCGCATGTCTTGGATGAGATAAGCGGCCAGCTCGTCATCGGCAATGTCACTGCCAGGGATATCAAGACGAAAATCTTGCGCGGACAGACTGCCCCCGTTGGTGAAGTGAACAATGAAATCAAATTTAACGCGGTAATCAGTCATCTGCGTAGTGGTCTCATGCTGGAAACGAGCCGGGTTGCGAAGCAACTTCGCTTGAATGAATTTTTAGGCGACGTTGACTGAGATGCCGAACCACTGACCAAAGCCGTCCGCTTGAACTGCTCAACGAAGACCGATAATGCCACAGCCCGCGAGCCCGGAGCCTGCCCCGAAAATATTGCCGCGTGATGTAGCCGAAGCCAACTGCAATGATTGCGCGGCGGCAATGAGGCCAGTGCCGGAACCGAAAACCTGACGAATGCTTTGGGGCGATTGCTGCTGTCTGGAGCCGAATGGAGAGCAGCCGTCGAACTCACCGAAGCAGAAGCCACCATTCAACTTTTACCAATGTCGCCTAACGCCTTATGTCTTGAGTTTCCTCTAGCCTAAGCGCCGAGAGCCCGGCGTGCGCGCCCGATAACGCCTCGGTATCAGCACCGCCGTAACTCAGCAGGGGCCGCACGCCGGATCTCGCGCCCTGCGCCCGAACAGTTGCTCGAGGTTTCCCTCGAACCGATAAGCGTGGGCCTCGGGCGCGATGCTCTCGACCGGCCAACTGTAACGGAGAACGGACATGCGGGCAGCGGGAATTGATGTGGGCAAAACCAACCTGGATCTGGCCGTGGAGGGGCAGCCCGGCGTGACCCGTTTTGCCAACAACCGGGCGGGCATCAACAAGCTGCTCAAGCGGCTGGAAGCCGTGGGCGTTGAGCGGCTCGTGGTTGAGGCCACCGGCGGCTATGAAGAGCCGCTGCTCGAGGCCTGCTGCGATGCCGGGCTGTGGATTGCCCGGGTCAATCCGCGTCAGGCACGCGACTTCGCCCGGGCGACCGGCGAGCTGGCCAAGACCGATGCCATCGATGCCCGGCTGCTCGCGCTCATGGCCCGGATGTTCGGCGACCGCTTGCGCCGCCACGTTGCACCACCGCTGTGGCAGCGGGAGCTGCGGGACTGGCTACGCCGTCGCGGCCAGGTCGTGGTGTTATTGCAGGCACAGAAGCAGCAGACGGCCATGGCGCCGCCGGCGGTGCGCACGCTGGCCGCGCGCACCGTTGCCGCACTCGGTCGCGAGCTGGCTGCGATCGAGCGGACGATGAAGGCGCTGTTCCAGGCGCATGCATTTCCCGCGCTGCGATCAAGCAAGGGCTTGGGTCCGGTGTTCCAGGCCACCGTGCTGGCGCTGCTGCCCGAGCTCGGCCATCTCGACCGCCGACAGATCGCCAAGCTCACGGGCGTGGCGCCCATAAACCGCGACAGCGGACAGGGGCAAGGCAAGCGCCGGATCCGCGGCGGCCGCGCGCCGGTCCGCGTGGCGCTCTACATGGCCACGCTGTCGGCGGTGCGCTGGGACCCACTGATGAAGGCGCACTACCAGCAGCTGCGGGCCCGCGGAAAGCTCGGCAAGGTGGCGTTGGTCGCGTGCATGCGCAAGCTGCTGGGAATCGTCAATGCCAAGCGACGCGATGAGCTGCGATCCGAGGGCCTGGTGACGGTTTAAGCAGAGCGCTTCAAGACAGTTGCTGAGTTAAGGCGAGCCGCGAAGCGGCTTCGCCTTGAACGAATTGTTAGAGGGCATATTTACCAGCTCAATGGCGAAGGAAAAAGGTGCGGCGCTGCAAAAATGGCTATCCAGAGGAAAAGTGATGCAGCTAATGCAAGTTTTGCAAGGGGGCTCTTGTATGAGCGCGCAAAGGCCATGAGAAGGAGGCTCAGCGGCGTAAGAACGTCCATTGCGGTTTGGATTGGATGGCGAAGGTTTAATGAGAGTGCCAAGTAAATACAAATGGAAGCTGCCGCGAGGCAGAAGAGCCTAACGCTGGTGGGGATGGCCCCATCCGATCTGCAGGTAGTGTCCATGCCCTCTAACGCCGGAATTAAGCCGCGTTGCGATAGCAACGTCGGCTTGAATGAGTAAA
>NZ_JAUJUJ010000609.1 GCF_030711595.1 Stenotrophomonas sp. YIM B06876 | reverse complement strand
TGTACCCTTCGCGCACCCGATGCCAAGCCAGCCTTGCCTGCTGGTGCTCGCTCTTGATCGGCACGAACCGCATGTTGCCCTGGCGCGCCGCCGTGGCGATCGCCTCGGCATCGTTGCGGTCGTTCTTGCTGGTCTGGCTCTTGCGGAACGGCTTGACGAACTGCGCCGCCATCACCCGTGGCACCAGACCGTACTCTTGGCAGCGCCGCGCCCAGTAGTGAGCCCCGCTGCAGGCTTCCATCGCCACCACCGTGCCCACCGGCAGTTGCGTCAGCCACTGCAACAGCACGCCGCGCCGCAGGTCCTTGCGTTGGCGTACCCTGCCGAACGCATCCTGCTCGCAGGTCGAGAACACCAGTTTTGCCAGATCCAGGCCGATGGTGGTAATAG
>NZ_JAUJUJ010000608.1 GCF_030711595.1 Stenotrophomonas sp. YIM B06876 | reverse complement strand
CAAACGCTATAGCCTTTCCGCCTTCCAAGGAGCCAAACCCTATAGGGCTCACGTCAAACGCTATAGCCTTTGCACCGCCTGAAAAAGGGCAAAGGCTATGCTCTGTAGCCTTTGCTCAAAAACCCGCTCTTCCAGCACAGCCCCCACGGCCTCCAACGGCGGCAGTGCACTGCCCGCCAGCACCAGCTCTGACGCCAGCCCCGGAACCTGCAACGCACCAGCACCGCGAACAGGCCGACGCACCGATAACGGCACCAGCACCAGCCCCGACACCAGCCAGGCGGCCCGCCTTGCCGCCGTTGCAAGCGGCGCCTGAGCCCGAGCTGATGGACGAGACAACACGCATCCGAGACAGCGACCTCGACCCCGAGCTCTACGACCCGGACAGCG
>NZ_JAUJUJ010000607.1 GCF_030711595.1 Stenotrophomonas sp. YIM B06876 | reverse complement strand
CTGCAGAGCGGCCACGCGCAGCGCGCCATCGAGCGCCGGAAAGCTGCGCTGCACATAGACCGCAGCCGCCGCCCCCGCCAGCAGCGCGGCGGCCAGCACGGCAATAAAAAAGCGTGGCAACCAGACCATGGAACGCCCCTCCTCTTGGTGCATGGCGCACGCGCCCTGCACCCTTGACTACCCCAGCGACATGCTGTTGCCCGACACCTGGAAATCCAGCGCCGGCGCCTGCGCCCCGAAGGGCATGCCCAGCGCGATCTGGCCGCTGCCGTGCAGCAGGCATACCTCGCGGCGCAGCAGCACCTCGGCGTCGCTGCCTTCAAAGCGCACCCAGGTGCCGAAGCTGCTCAGGTCGGTCAGCATGAAGCCGCTGCTGCGCCAGTCGATGCGTG
>NZ_JAUJUJ010000606.1 GCF_030711595.1 Stenotrophomonas sp. YIM B06876 | reverse complement strand
CGCTGTACCCGATGTTCGCCACGCACAACGCGCACACCATCGCGGTGATCAAGCAGATCGGCGCCGGTCACACCTACGAGCACCAGAAGCTGCACGGCATGGGCGATGACCTGTATGCCGAGGTGGTCCCCGCCGATCGCCTGAACGTGCCGTGCCGCGTCTACGCGCCGGTCGGCTCGCATGAGGACCTGCTGCCCTACCTGGTGCGCCGCCTGCTCGAAAACGGCGCCAACACCTCGTTCGTGAACCGCATCGCCGACAGCAGCATCGCGCTTGACGCACTGGTGCAGGACCCCGTGCATGCCGTGGACCAGGCTGCCGCCGCCGAAGGGCGGGCCGGCCTGCCCCATCCGCGCATTGCCTTGCCGCCCGACCTGTATGGCCCTGGCCGG
>NZ_JAUJUJ010000605.1 GCF_030711595.1 Stenotrophomonas sp. YIM B06876 | reverse complement strand
GCTGGTGTTGCCCGATGTCGCGGAGAAGCTGCGCTCAGAAGGCGGCGACGTGCTGGGCGGCTCGTCCGAGCAGTTCGATAAGTTGCTGCGCGCCGAAGTGCCGCGCTGGGCCAAGATCGTGAAGGATTCGGGCGCCAGCCTGGACTGACAAGGCACGGCTTTCCTCGTCCCACGCTCGCAGTCAGCGCCATGACCCGCGACTGCCTGCCTATGCCTGTGCGTTTCGTCGCGGGCACCGCGTTATTGCACGCCGTGCTGCCGGTGGGCGCTTGCGACTGCCATGTGGGCCAAGGCCATTCAGGGCGGAAACATCAAGGCCGAATGAAGGCCGGGCGCCGTCACACCGTTTTCTCTTTTCTTTTTCACACCTCCATTGAATCACCATGAGCCAACTT
>NZ_JAUJUJ010000604.1 GCF_030711595.1 Stenotrophomonas sp. YIM B06876 | reverse complement strand
GGCAGCGTGATTGCCGAGAGCCTGCGCCGTTCACTCGATCTGGTGCTGCGCCTGGCGCACGATGCGCCCGCACCTGTACGCCATGTCAACCTGGGGGGCGGCTGGGGTATACCGTATTTCCCGGGCGAGCCGGTGCTGAATCTGGCGCCCATCGCCGAGGCATTGGCACAGGTGCAGGCAGAACTGGTGCGTGCATTGCCTGCGGCACGGCTGGTGTTGGAACTCGGGCGTTACCTGGTGGGGGAGGCAGGCATCTATGTGGCGCGCGTGCTGGAGCGCAAGGTGTCGCGTGGGCAGGTGTTCTTGGTGACTGACGGCGGCATGCACCAGCACCTGGCCGCTTCGGGCAATTTGGGCCAGGTGATACGGCGCAATTACCCCGTGGCTATTGGCAA
>NZ_JAUJUJ010000096.1:936-2719 GCF_030711595.1 Stenotrophomonas sp. YIM B06876 | reverse complement strand
ATGGGCCTGTCCACTTTCATCGTGGGCATCCTGCCGACCTACGCCAGCATCGGCGTGGCGGCGCCGGTGATCCTGATCGCGCTGCGCATGCTGCAGGGCCTGGCGCTGGGCGGCGAGTACGGCGGCGCTGCCACCTACGTGGCCGAGCACGCGCCGCACGGCAAGCGTGGCGCCTACACCTCGTGGATCCAGACCACGGCCACGCTGGGCCTGTTCCTGTCGCTGCTGGTGATCCTGGGCACGCGCACGTTCATGGGCGAAGAAGCGTTTGTCGACTGGGGCTGGCGCATTCCGTTCCTGCTGTCCATCCTGCTGCTGGGCATCTCGGTGTGNGGGCCTGTTCCTGTCGCTGCTGGTGATCCTGGGCACGCGCACGTTCATGGGCGAAGAAGCGTTTGTCGACTGGGGCTGGCGCATTCCGTTCCTGCTGTCCATCCTGCTGCTGGGCATCTCGGTGTGGATCCGGCTGTCGCTGTCCGAGTCGCCGGCCTTCCAGAAAATGAAGGCCGAGGGCAAGACCTCCAAGGCGCCGCTGTCCGAGTCCTTCGGCCAGTGGAAGAACCTGAAGATCGTGATCCTGGCACTGATCGGCCTGACCGCCGGCCAGGCCGTGGTCTGGTACACGGGCCAGTTCTACGCGCTGTTCTTCCTGACGCAGCAGCTCAAGGTCGATGCCGTCACGGCCAACCTGATGATCGCGGCCGCGCTGCTGATCGGCACGCCGTTCTTCGTGATCTTCGGCACGCTGTCCGACAAGATCGGCCGCAAGCCCATCATCATGCTCGGCTGCCTGCTCGCCGTGCTGACCTACTTCCCCGTGTTCAAGGCCCTGACCGAGGCCGCCAACCCCGACTTGGCTGCTGCGCAAGCCAAGAACAAGGTGGTGATCGTGGCCGACCCGAAGGAATGCTCGTTCCAGTTCAACCCCACCGGCACGGCCAAGTTCACGAGTTCGTGCGACATCGCCAAGCAGGTGCTGGCCGGCGGCTCGGTGAGCTATGACGCCGAAGACGCTCCCGCCGGAACGCCCGCCGTCATCAAGATCGGCGACGTGAGCATTCCGAGCTATGCATCCAAGGGCCTGCCCGCCGACGAAGCCAAGAAGAAGGACGCCGAGTTCAAGAAGGCCGTGAACGACACGCTCAAGGCCGACGGCTACCCGACCAAGGCCGACCCCGCCAAGATGAACAAGCCCCTGATGGTCGCCATCCTGGCTTACCTGGTGCTGCTGGTGACCATGGTGTACGGCCCTATCGCCGCCATCCTGGTGGAAATGTTCCCGACGCGCATCCGCTACACCTCGATGAGCCTGCCCTACCACATCGGCAACGGCTGGTTTGGCGGCCTGCTGCCCACCATGTCGTTCGCCATCGTGGCGCAGACCGGCAATATGTACAGCGGTTTGTGGTACCCCATCATCATCGCCGGCATGACGCTGGTGGTGGGCACGCTGTTCGTGCGTGAAACCAAGGACGTGGACATTTACGCCGACGACTGATGCACCGGCGCTTGCCGCGCCCGCGGCAAGCCAGGCCCAGACCATTGCCGCCACACGGTGCAGGAGCCAAGTTTCTGCAAAGTGTGGCGGTAATGCATCATGTATGTCATCAAAGCTACTTAAGTTGGTGATTCGTAACGGTGTTGGCCCTAAAATTTTGCCAGTAGCTGCACCTTGGGCCGATCAGCCAGAAACTGTAAGCCGTGCCTACACCATCGATGGACAAGATCATTCAAGGAAACAACATGCAAAACCCAAGTCGTTTGTTGCTGGCTCTGCTGGCAG
>NZ_JAUJUJ010000096.1:0-748 GCF_030711595.1 Stenotrophomonas sp. YIM B06876 | reverse complement strand
GGCCGTGTCAACACCACCGTGGAACACCAGAAAAATGGCACGGCGGCGCTCAACGCTACCGTCAACGGCCTGTTCAACAACTCTTCGCGCTTTGGCTTCAAGGGCTCGGAAGACCTGGGCGGCGGCCTGAAGGCTGGCTTCCAGCTCGAAAGCGGCTTCGCTTCGGACACCGGCGCGGGCACGGGCTGGCCTGGCCTTCCCAGCTCCAATGGCGGCATCAACTTTGGTCGCCAGAGCGAAGTGAACCTGTCCGGCGGCTTCGGTATGGTGCGCCTGGGTAACTTCACTCCCGAGTCCTACTACGCCACCGCCGACTACGTCAGCATGCACAACCACGACACCGGTTCGTCGTCTGACGCCCTGTACTACGATCCCGTGTGGTTCGGTGGTCTGGGCACCAAGAACAAGATTGGTTACCGCACCCCCAGCTTCGGCGGCCTGACCGTTGATGCTGCCGTGAACCTGCACGAGCAAACCTCGGGCGGCAAGAATGGCTACGACCTGGCTGCCAATTACAACACCGGCCCTCTGCACCTGGGCGCTGGCTACAGCACGGTGAACAGCAACAACCAGTTCGGGTTGCGTGCTCTGTACACCTTTGGCCAGTTCACGGTCGGTGGCTACTACCAGCGCAACAAGGATGCGAACCAAATCGGTGCAGGTGCAGGTACCCGCAACAACTTCCGTCTTTCGGGCATGTATGCCCTGGGCGCATCGGAATTCCACCTGAACGTGGGCCGTGCCAACA
>NZ_JAUJUJ010000603.1 GCF_030711595.1 Stenotrophomonas sp. YIM B06876 | reverse complement strand
AAGCAGCGCAAGGTGCGCACCGTGGCGGGGCTGGCCAGGTTCGTCTCGGCGCACGAGCTGGAGATCACCGGCGACGACGGCACCACCCAGCTGCTGCGCTTCGAGCAGTGCATCATCGCCGCCGGTTCGCAGGCGGTGAAGCTGCCCAACTTCCCGTGGGACGACAAGCGGGTGATGGATTCCACCGACGCGCTGGAGCTGGCCGACGTGCCGGCCAAGCTGCTGGTCGTGGGCGGCGGCATCATCGGCCTGGAAATGGGCACGGTGTATTCCACGCTCGGTGCGCGCCTCGACGTCGTCGAGATGCTCGACGGCCTGATGCAGGGCGCCGACCGCGACCTGGTCAAGGTCTGGCAGAAGATGAACGCGCCGCGCTTTGACAACATCATGGTGAACA
>NZ_JAUJUJ010000602.1 GCF_030711595.1 Stenotrophomonas sp. YIM B06876 | reverse complement strand
GGCGATGCCTGCGTCGTCTTCGACCACCAAAATTCGCATCGCGCCATTGTCGCCCCACGTTAAGACGCTGTTAAGCAGGGCGCCCTATCGTTCCTCCCCATGTCCGAAACCTTCGCCCAGCCCTCCGGTGCGCCCGACCACCCGGCCCGCGCTGCAATCTGGACGCTGGTTTCCCTGCTGTGCCTGCTGGCCTGGGACGCTGCCGGCCAGGACCGGGCACTGGCCCATGTCTTCGGCTCCGCCCACGGGTTTCCCATGCGCCATCAATGGTTCCTGGTGCAAGTGCTGCATGAAATCCCCCGGCGCCTGGCCTGGCTGCTGACCTTGGCGCTGGCGCTCGCCGTCTGGTGGCCCTTCGGCGTGCTGCGCCGCGTGGGACGCACCGAACGCCTGCAACT
>NZ_JAUJUJ010000601.1 GCF_030711595.1 Stenotrophomonas sp. YIM B06876 | reverse complement strand
TAGATCATTTTTTGATAAAGCTGCTGACGCAGGCAGAATCCCAAGACATGACGCTGAAAATTGCAAGGCACCTAGTTTGCGAAGCCCTACACAAAAGAGGGATCGACGGTTTCGAATCTCTGTCCTTGCGGTTCTGGCGACTCGACCGCCCGGCGTCACAGCTGCTCTTGACTCATTGAGCGGAGATTCGCATGTTGCCCACACGACCCTGCCAGGCTTGGCGGCCTCAGCCGGCGGAAGCCGAGCGCAGCGCCCTCGGCCAGGTCGCAAAGCGCCAGGGTTTTGGCATTGATGAATATGACGCGCTCTTGAGATGCTCGGTTTCGGAACGTGTGGCGTAGTGGGGATATGCCGAGATACGGTCAAAAATGGCACCAGGGCGCCTTCCCCGAGGGCAT
>NZ_JAUJUJ010000600.1 GCF_030711595.1 Stenotrophomonas sp. YIM B06876 | reverse complement strand
CTGGATCACCCGTCCGTTCCGCTGGTCTTCTTTTGCCGCAGCGGCAAACGCAGCCTGCATGCCGTGGAGACGCTGCGCCAGTTGGGTTATGCGCAGGCCTGGCACCTGTCCGGCGGACTGATTGCCATGGGTTAAAGGGGGCGGCCCGGGCGCCACGCCCACCGCAACCCCGGCCATCGGCATCGATGGTTCGAGGGCGCAAGTCGGCGACGCCAGCGGAGGCGGGAAAAGTCGTCAGATCGAAACCAGGGCGCTGCGCAAATTGAAGCACCCGAGCCGCAGCGACAAGCTGCGCAGCTTCGTCGGTTCACGGTCAACCCGTCCCGGCCGGATTGCGCGTAAACCCTTGAATACAAATCGACACAAGACAGCTGATTGACAGCTTGGATCGCAACGATG
>NZ_JAUJUJ010000599.1 GCF_030711595.1 Stenotrophomonas sp. YIM B06876 | reverse complement strand
GGTGGCGGCCAGCAGGGCGGGCCGGCGAAGGGGGCGGGCAAACGGAGTCATCGATCAAACCTCGGGCTGGGTGGGTGAATGGACGCGGGCACAAAAAAGCCCGCTGGCAAGCGGGCGATTTTGCGGCAAAGACCGGGCCAACCCGGCGCTCTATGCCTCAGGCAGCCTTGGCAGCGCTCTTGTGGGTCTTTTTCTTGGCAACCTTCTTGTGGGTGCTCTTGGCCTTGGTGGTCTTGGCCGCAGGAGCTGCCGTGGCGGCGGGTGCCGTGGCGGTCGCTGGAGCGGGCATGGTGGCCGGTGCGGCGGGGGCTGGCGTTTGCGCAAATGCACCTGCGGCAAACAGACCGGCGATCAGGGTAGCGAGGATTTTGCTCATATAAGCCTTCAATGTGTGACAGGT
>NZ_JAUJUJ010000598.1 GCF_030711595.1 Stenotrophomonas sp. YIM B06876 | reverse complement strand
TCTACTTCCAGGTCGGCCTGATCACCATCATCGGCCTGTCGGCGAAGAACGCGATCCTGATCATCGAGTTCGCCAAGGACCTGCAGGCGCAGGGCAAGGGCGTGATCGAGTCGGCGCTGGCCGCCGCCCACCTGCGCTTTCGGCCCATCATCATGACCTCGATGGCCTTTATGCTCGGCGTGCTGCCGCTGGCCATCGCCTCGGGCGCGGGCTCGGCCAGCCAGCGCGCCATCGGCACCGGCGTGATCGGCGGCATGGTCACCGGCACGGTCCTGGCCGTGTTCTTCGTGCCGATCTTCTTCGTGGTGGTGCGCAGCGTGTTCAAGGGCAGCGAGCGCCAGCGCAAGATCTATTCCGAGCATGCCGCCGCCGCAGGCATCGAAGCCCAAGATGAAAAAGAA
>NZ_JAUJUJ010000597.1 GCF_030711595.1 Stenotrophomonas sp. YIM B06876 | reverse complement strand
ACGAGATCAGCAGCATCACCACCGCCACGGCGGTGGCGCCGGCGTAGTCGTACTGCTCGAGCTTGCCGATGATGATCAGCGGCGTGATTTCAGAAACCATGGGCATGTTGCCGGCGATGAAGATGACCGAGCCGTATTCGCCCACGGCGCGCGCGAACGCCATGGCAAAGCCGGTGATCAGCGCCGGCATGATGGACGGCAGGATGACCTTGCAGAAAATCTGCCAGCGGTTGGCGCCGAGCGAGGTGGCGGCTTCTTCGAGTTCTTTTTCCGTGTCCTGCAGCACCGGCTGCACGGTGCGCACCACGAACGGCAGGCTGATGAAGATCAGCGCGATCACGATGCCCGCCGGCGTGAACGCCAGCTTGATGCCCAGCGGCTCGAGGTACTGGCCGATCCAG
>NZ_JAUJUJ010000596.1 GCF_030711595.1 Stenotrophomonas sp. YIM B06876 | reverse complement strand
GCCTGGTAGTAGGGCTTGGCGCCCTTGAAGCTGGGCAGAAAGCTGTGGTGGATGTTGATGGCGCGGCCGGCCAGTTTTGCGCACAGGTCGTTCGACAGCACCTGCATGTAGCGCGCCAGCACCACCAGTTCGGCGCCTTCCTGCTGGATGATGTCGTACTGCCGGGCCTCGGCCTGCGCCTTGGTGGCGGCCGTCACCGGGATGTGGTGGAACGGCACGTTGTAGCTGGCGGCGAGCTGGTAGAAGTCGCGGTGGTTGCTGATGATGGCGCGGATGTCTACCGGCAGCAGGCCCGACTTCCAGCGGAACAGCAGGTCGTTGAGGCAGTGGCCTTCGCGGCTGACCAAAATCACCGTCGGCACGGGCTGGTGGGTGGCGTGCAGGCTCCAGCGCATCTGGTGC
>NZ_JAUJUJ010000595.1 GCF_030711595.1 Stenotrophomonas sp. YIM B06876 | reverse complement strand
CTGCAGGGCCGCGCGCCGGGCCACAAGGACCCGCTGCAGCCACAGCTGCCGCTGATCGCGCACGCCGACGTGCGCCGCATGCTGCTGGCGCAAAAAGCCTATGTCGAAGGCGGCCTGGCGCTGGGCCTGTACGCCGCGCGCCTGGTGGACGAGCAAAAGACCAGCGACAGCGATTGCGCGCGTGCCGAGGCCGGCCTGCTGCTGGATCTGCTCACGCCCATCGTCAAGTCGTGGCCTTCGCAGTGGTGCCTGGAGGCCAACAGCCTGGCGATACAGATCCACGGCGGCTACGGCTACACGCGCGAATACCCGGTCGAGCAGTACTGGCGCGACAACCGCCTGAACATGATCCACGAGGGCACGCACGGCATCCAGGCGCTCGACCTGCTCGGCCGCAAGGCC
>NZ_JAUJUJ010000594.1 GCF_030711595.1 Stenotrophomonas sp. YIM B06876 | reverse complement strand
TTGACCGCTTTCGATGGCGCTGCCGGGGGAAGCCGTTCATCGATGGGTTGACTGTATCCAGGGATAACCCTGAGAAAAATAGCACTGCCAACAACAGATAGTTCACAAAATTGAAATAATCAATGCCTTGTTAAATTCTTTATTCCCCAAATGAATCGAGTGTCGGCCGCATTCCAGGCATGCGCTCGAGATGTCGGCTGTTGGAGTGATGCGGCAGGCGCTGCACGGCATGCGGGTACGAAAAACCCCGCAAGGCCATCGCGGGGTTTGGGGACGGGGCCGGACGCTGCGGCCCGCCTTCTGCGAGAGCGCAATGATCGCCGCTGGCGCTTTCGTTACTTCGCTGGGGGCATGGCTCCAGCGTGAGCGGTATCGCGTGAAACCCGGCTGCCGCCAATAGCA
>NZ_JAUJUJ010000593.1 GCF_030711595.1 Stenotrophomonas sp. YIM B06876 | reverse complement strand
ACTGGCTGATATAGGCCAGCACCGTGGGCACGCCGAAGATGAAGTTGCGCGTGCTGCCGCTCTGCACGCGCCGGCCGTTCACCTCCAGCCACAGATCGATGGCATGCGGGTCGGGCAGCTCGTCGGCCGTCGCCAGCCAGGGGCCGATGGGGGCAAAGCTGTCATAGCTCTTGCCCTTGTCCCACTGGCCGCCGCGCTCGATCTGGTAGCTGCGCTCGGACACATCGTTGCCCAGCACGTAGCCGGCCACATGCTTGAGCGCGTCGGCCTCGGCCACATGGCGGGCGCGGGTGCCGATGACGATGCCCAGTTCGACCTCCCAGTCGGTCTTTTGCGCGCCGGGCGGAATGCGCAGCTCGTCGTGCGGGCCGCTGAGCGCGGTGACGGCCTTCATGAACAGCAC
>NZ_JAUJUJ010000592.1 GCF_030711595.1 Stenotrophomonas sp. YIM B06876 | reverse complement strand
CAGCGATGCGCCGACCGACACCACGGTGAGCACCAGCAGCGAGGGCAGGCCGCTCTTGCCGCTGTCTTCGCGGATGGTGCGCGCCTCGGGCGGCAGCGCCGGCACCCACTGGGGCTTGAAGACGGCCAGCAGGATCACGTAGAGCGCGTAGAGGCCGGTCAGCATGAAGCCGGGAATGAAGGCGCCCTTGTACATGTCGCCGACGCTGCGGCCCAGCTGGTCGGCCAGGATGATGAGCACCAGCGAGGGCGGGATGATCTGCGCCAGCGTGCCCGAGGCGGCGATCACGCCGGTGGCGAGGCGCCGGTCGTAGCCGTAGCGCAGCATGATGGGCAGCGAGATCAGGCCCATCGAGATCACGGACGCGGCCACCACGCCGGTGGTGGCGGCCAGCAGCGCGCCAAC
>NZ_JAUJUJ010000591.1 GCF_030711595.1 Stenotrophomonas sp. YIM B06876 | reverse complement strand
GGACGCCGGCGCGGACGGCGAACCGCCCGCGCTCGACTGACACAGCGGGCGCGAGCGCGGCGGCCGGCCTCGTCTATTTTTGACAAATCAGCCTGCAGCGCTTGCCCATCAAGCGCCTGCAGCTCACTTTTCAGGAGTAGCCATGGTCAGCACCACCGACATCGCCCTGCCCCACGGCAGCACCCTGCACTGCCGCGTGAGCGGCGAACGCGGCCGGCCCGTGCTCATGTTCCTGCACGGCTTCCCCGAAGGCGCCTTCATCTGGGACGATCTGCTGGCGCATTTTGCGCGGCCCGAGCACGGCGGCTACCGCTGCGTGGCGCCCAATCTGCGCGGCTTCGCAGCGTCGAGCAGCCCGGCCGAGCCCCAGGCCTACCGCGCCAAGCACCTGGTGCAGGACATCGC
>NZ_JAUJUJ010000590.1 GCF_030711595.1 Stenotrophomonas sp. YIM B06876 | reverse complement strand
GAAAAGATTGTGGGCGAAACACGCAGATTGCTGACAGATGAAGATGAGTACGCCAAGATGTCGAGGGCGCACAACCCCTACGGCGATGGCAAAGCGGTGCAGCGAATCATCAGCGCGATTCTGAATATGTAGGAGAACATATAAATGGCACGTGAACTGCAAGAAATCGTGGTGATGGGGTTAGGCTATATCGGTCTGCCAACTGCTTCCATGCTGGCTACCAAAGGTCACACCGTGCTGGGTGTGGACGTGAGCGAAGTTGCGGTAAATACCATCAATTCCGGGCATATCCACATCATTGAGCCAGACCTCGATATCCTGGTCCGCTCAGCCGTCAACAGCGGCAACCTGCGCGCGTCGCTTACACCGAAGGAGGGCGATACCTTCATCCTGGCGGTGCCTACG
>NZ_JAUJUJ010000589.1 GCF_030711595.1 Stenotrophomonas sp. YIM B06876 | reverse complement strand
CGTGCAGCTGCCCATGACCACGGCGATCTGCGCGATGCCCTGCGCGCTCATGTTGGCCTGGTTGAAGAAGATGCGGCCGAAATGGTCGCGGTCGGGGAAGACCTCGTCCTGGTTGGGCAGGTTGGCGCCGCCCGAATCGACCAGATAGATGCACGGCAGGTGGTTCTGCTGCGCCACTTCCTGGGCGCGCAGGTGCTTCTTGACGGTCAGCGGGTAGTAGGTGCCGCCCTTCACGGTGGCGTCGTTGCAGACGACCATGCAGTCCACGCCGCTGACGCGGCCGATGCCGGCGATCAGGCCGGCGCCGGGCGCATCGTTGTGGTACATGTTCAGCGCGGCCAGCGGCGCCAGTTCCAGGAACGGCGTGCCCGGGTCGAGCAGCATCTGCACGCGCTCGCGCGGCAGCA
>NZ_JAUJUJ010000588.1 GCF_030711595.1 Stenotrophomonas sp. YIM B06876 | reverse complement strand
CGAGCTGGCGCCGGGAGCCTGGTTGGTCAGTCTGGAGTTCCCGGTGCCCGGCGTCGTGCTGCACGCCCAGCTGGCGCTGGCAGGTGGACGCGTGCTGTGGGTGTGCCGCATGCCCATGGGCGTACCGCCCACCTGATGCCGCGACCCGGTCTGGGGTTTATTCCTGGGCCTGCGTCCCCGCAGGGTCTTCGTTCATCTTGCGCCGCACGATGACGGCGGAAGCGATGCCGCCGACGAGCATGATGGCGATGCCGATGATGCTCATCAGTCCGTAGTCGGTGGTGAAGAGGTCGGTCAGCAGCTTCATGGGGTTCCCTCCGTTCTTTTTAAAACCATAGTCGGTGTGTGGATTCTGGAGCGTGCCTGAAGCCGGGCGTTGACGCAAGTCAACGGGACGGGCCGGGTGCGC
>NZ_JAUJUJ010000095.1:1023-2753 GCF_030711595.1 Stenotrophomonas sp. YIM B06876 | reverse complement strand
ACCAGGTCCTCCCAGCCCGAGCGCACCTTTTGCGCCGCCAGGTTCACGGCCTCCAGGCCCGAGGCGCAGAAGCGGTTGACCTGCACGCCCGCGCAGCGGAAGTCCCAGCCCGCCTTGAGCGCCGCCACCTTCGGCAGCACCGCGCCCTGCTCGCCCACCGGCGAGACGATGCCCATGACGATGTCGTCCACGGCAGCGGTGTCGAAGCGGTGGCGCGCCTGCAGCTCGGTGAGCAGGCCGGCCAGCAGGCTGATCGGCTTGACCTCGTGCAGGCTGCCGTCCCTTTTGCCCTTGCCGCGCGGCGTGCGGATGGCGTCGAATACATAGGCTTGCGTCATGGCTTGTCTCCGGTGTGTGCTGCGCCAGTATATGTTTATGCGAAGCGGATGCTTTGTGTAAATTGGAACTTGCGGGAGAGCATGGCTGGCTTGCTTGGCTCTGTGTCCTTTGCTGGGTGCGGAGGCCGGGCACATGGCCCGGCATCGGAGCCAACGACCACCCCGCCGCCAGCACAAAATAACCATCAAATCAGCCGCAAACCATTACGCATACAGCGTTAACAGCTATAAAAAAGTACATGCCATGGGCCTGCCGGTAGGGGCGCGCGCAAAAAAACCGCCCCGAAGGGCGGCTGCATGTGCAGGGCCTGCAGGCCTCAGGGGTGCACGTAGTCGGAGACCACCTTCCAGCGCCCGTCCTGGATTTGCGAGAGGCGGCTGAGGTCGCTGCCCAGGCGCTTTTTCGGGCCGAAGCTGCCCTCGGCGCTGCCGAAGATGTCGGGCGGGATGAGCATGGTGTCCATGGCTTTGATGAAGCTGTCGGTGGTCAGATTGGGGCCGGCTTTTTGCGCGGCGCGGATGAAGGCGTCGATCAGGGTGTAGCCGTAGACCGAGAACACGGTCGGGTCTTCGTTGAACTTGGTCTGGTACTTGTTGGCCCAGAAGCGGATCGGCTGCGAGGCCGAGTCGAGGTAGGGGTTCTGCACCGTCATGGTGGCGTAGAGCCCGTCCATGGGTTTGCCGCCGAGCTTGTGGATCAGGTCGGTGTAGGCCGCGCTCGAACCCAGGAAGGTCGGGTTGAAGCCGGTCTTGCGCGCCTCGGCGATGGTGCCTATGGTCTCGCGGATGATGGTGCCCAGGATCACGAAGTCGCAGCCGGCGGCCTTCATCTTGGCGACCTGCGAGGAGAAATCGGTGGCGCCGCGCTTGAACGAGGTCTTCTCGGTGTAGTCCATGCCCAGGCTCTTGAGCGCCGCCTCGCCGCCGCGCAGCACCTCGAGGCCGAATTCGTCGTCCTGGTAGATGGTGCAGACCTTCTTGGCGGCCTTCTCCTTGATGAGCTTGGGCGCGGCCAGGCGGATCTGGTCGTAGTAGGTGGCGGCGAACGAGTATTTGAGCCGGTTGAAGGGCTCGTACATCTCGCGCGCCGCCGTCACCGGGAAGAAGTTGATGACGTTCTTGGCGAACTGCACCGGCATGGCGGCCATGTTCTGCGCCGTGCCCAGGTGGCCCACCATCATGAAGATCTTGTCCTGGTTCACCAGCTTTTGCGCGGCCAGCACGGCGCGCTTGGGGTCGTAGCCAGAGTCTTCCACGAGGAGCTTGAGCTTGCGGCCGTTCACGCCGCCCTGCTCGTTGGCTTCGTCCACGCGCAGCATCATGCCCAGGCGGATCTGCTTGCCAAAGCCGGCCAGCGGCCCCGACAGGTCCTGGATGGAGCCCAGCGTGATG
>NZ_JAUJUJ010000095.1:0-916 GCF_030711595.1 Stenotrophomonas sp. YIM B06876 | reverse complement strand
ACGCCCTGCTGCGTCTGGGCCTGCGCTGTGCCGCAGGCCGCCGCCAGGGCCAGGGCGGCGATGTGGTGAAGTTTCATGGCACGTCTCCTAGGGTTGAAGAATCGTTAGAACGTGAAGCCGCTCTTATAGGGTGGCGCGCGTACGGAGCGCACCCGCACTTTCCCTGTAGCGGCACTAGCGATACATGGCCTCGATCTGGGCGGCGTACTTTTGCTGCACCAGCTTGCGCTTGAGTTTCATGGTAGGGGTCAGCTCCTCGTCCTCGGCCGAGAGCTGGGTGTCGAGCAGGAAGAACTTCTTGATCTGCTCGACGCGGGCGAACTTGGCGTTCACGCGGTCGAGTTCGCCCTGGATCAGCGCCTGCACCTCGGGCGTGCGCGTGAGGCTGGCGTAGTTGGAAAACGGCACGTCGTGGTCCTGCGCGTATTTCTCGACGTTTTCCTGGTCGACCATGACGATGGCGCTGAGGTAGGGGCGGGCGTCGCCGATCACCACCGCGTCGGTCACGTAGGGGCTGAACTTGAGCTCGTTCTCGAGCTCGCTCGGCGTCACGTTCTTGCCGCCGGCGGTGATGATGATGTCCTTCATGCGCTCGGTGATGCGCAGGTAGCCGTCCTCGTCCATCACGCCGACGTCGCCGGTGTGCAGCCAGCCGTCGGGGTCGATGGCCTCGGCGGTTTTTTCGGGCAGGTTGAGGTAGCCCTTGAACACATTGGGGCCGCGCACCAGGATCTCGCCCGTGTCGGCATCGACGCGCACCTCGTTGAAACTGGCGGCGGGCCCGATCGAGCCGGGCTTGATGCGGCTGGCCGGCACGCCGGTGGAGGCGCCGCAGGTCTCGGTCATGCCCCAGACTTCGAGCATGGGAACGCCCAGGGCCAGGTACCACTTCACCAGTTCGGGCGAGATCGGCGCC
>NZ_JAUJUJ010000017.1 GCF_030711595.1 Stenotrophomonas sp. YIM B06876 | reverse complement strand
GCCGGCGGCTTCACGGTGGCGGCGTCCGGCACGGCCTCCACGGCCCCCCGGTTGGAAACCGCTTGCGCCGTCCCGTCTGCGCGCGGCACCGCCGGCGCCGCACCCGCAGGCCGGAATGCCAGCATCCGCAATACCGCCATCTCGAACCCGGCGCGCGGACTCGGCGCCAGATACAGGTCGCGGCGACCGCCCAATGCCATCTGGTACCAGAGCTGCACCACTTCCGGGCGCAGGCGTGTGGCAAAGGTGTCCGCGTCGACCCCTTCGCCATTGACCGGCGCGCCCGGCACCAGCTGCCGCACCTGGATGCGGTGCAGCGCCTCGGCCATGGCGTCGAGCACGCCACTCCAGTCCGGCGAAAATTCGGCCAGCGCCGCCACCACCTGCAGCAGCTGCGCGCCATCCCCGTCGACCAGCGCCTCCAGCATCGCGCCCACCTGGGTGCGGTCCACCGTACCCAGCATGGTGCGCACCACATCCTCGCGCAGCGCGCCGCCGGCATAGGCGATGGCCTGGTCCAGCAGCGACAGGCCGTCGCGCAGGCTGCCGTCGGCGGCCTTGGCCAACTGCACGATCGCGCTCGGGTCGGACTCGATCTGCTCGGCGGCCAGGATGCGGGTCATCTGCCCCTGGATCTGGTCTTCGTCCAGCCGCTTGAGGTTGAACTGCAGGCAACGCGACAGCACGGTCACCGGCAGCTTCTGCGGATCGGTGGTGGCCAGCAGGAACTTCACGTGCTCCGGTGGCTCTTCCAGCGTCTTGAGCAGCGCATTGAACGCGGCCTTGGACAGCATGTGCACTTCGTCGATCAGGTAGACCTTGTACTTGCCGCGCGAGGGCATGTACTGGGCGTTCTCGATCACCTCGCGCACGTCGTCCACGCCGGTATTGGACGCGGCATCGATTTCCAGCAGGTCGATATAGCGCCCGGCATCGATATCCAGACAGGCCGGACACTGGCCGCACGGATCGGCACTGGTGCCGTGCTCGCAATTGAGCGACTTGGCGAAGATGCGCGCGATGGTGGTCTTGCCCACCCCGCGGGTACCGGTGAACAGGAAGGCGTGGTGGACACGGCCACTGTCCAGCGCATTGCTCAGCGCGCGGACCACGTGCTCCTGGCCCACCAGCTCGGCAAAACGCTTTGGACGCCACTTGCGGGCAAGGACGAGGTAGGACATCAGGCAACCGTCTTCATCTGAGCCGACATTGTGCCATGCCCGGCACCCCCGGCTGCGCCCCTGAAAATCGCGCTTGTGGCAATTGCTCCGGGCCTATAGAATTTGCGCCCCTGCAGCGCCTTCGTGGTTGCGGCAGGTCCGGAGAGGTGTCCGAGTGGTTGAAGGAGCACGCCTGGAAAGTGTGTAAGCGTCTAAACCGCGCTTCGGGGGTTCGAATCCCCCTCTCTCCGCCAGATCCATGAAAAAGGCCGCCCAGTGGGCGGCCTTTTTCATGGGCCGGATTTGAAGCTTTCAAACCCGCCGCATCGCCATTAACCCGCCACGGATGCCGCTGCTGACCGGGGGCTGTGCGCCATTTTCCGCTGACCGGCAACGCCAGCCGCCCTGCACGCGTCGCGCACAGGAAACAGAGGTTGCCCTAGAAGACCAACCTGCTGGAGATGGGCGTTGCACCGGCCCGGCAACGCCACCCATTCACAGGATTCCGCCGTCATGTATGGCGTTGCCAATCGCGCATGCGCTAGAATGCGCGGCGCTGCATTGGTTTGATCCGATGCATGCGGTTTTCCGGATTTGCGGCGGCTGATTGTTGCCTGCTGCCCATTCCCGGCACCGCTTCAGGCCGCCGCAAGGCGGCCAACGTTTCTATGGTGGCCCCGTCGGCCCCTCGCGACGCTAGGTCGAAAATCCCGCCAGGGCCGGAAGGCAGCAACGGTATCGATCGACGCGGGCGCCGAGGTCAGCCGGCGGGGCCACCGCCTTTTCAGACGGTGCCTTCGCGCGTGCCCATTGCGCCGCGAAGGCACGTTGATGCAACACTTCGGGCCACCGTCCTGTGCGCGTTCGCCACTGCCAGCTGCACACACCCTCAAGCACACCCACCCGGCCATAGCGCACCTGCGCCCGTATCGCCGATAGCGACCCGCTGATCCTCGTGATCCGCGCAATTCCGGCGACTGCCGCCGCGCAAGCGGAGCCCTGGCCCGGACAGGCGTCCGCATCCGGCTCTTCGCCACGCAGTGCAGTCGCCACGCGTCATCGCCGGGCACCTCAGGCAGTGCGCGTTCCCGTGCCAGCAAAAGAAGCGCGGACGACACGCCCTCGCCCACCCACCTCAGGGAGCCTGCGTGATCACGCACGGCGCCGTGGGCAAGGCCAGCGGCACGCATTCGCCAGGCATGGCCACGCGGTGTCCACGCGCGCGCAAGGCTTCGCCATCGGCGGCGCTGGCGTAGTGGTACAGCATCATCCGCGCCTGCAATTCCTGCGGATATTCCCGCTCCAGATCGTCCACGCCGGTATGCGACGGATTGCCATGCAGGCCGCAATCATGGGCGATGAGCTCATTGTCATCGGCATAGCGCGCCAGCATTTCCGGGATCGGCCGGGTATCGCCGGTCCACACCACTGAACCGCGCAGACGCAGGCCGTAAGCCGTTTCCGGCCAGTGGTGACGCACAGGGAATACTTCGACGCGGACGCCGTCATGCCAGAACGCGTCTCCCACCACGATCAGCTGGAACGCGTCCCAGAAATTGGCGCCGCCCTCGGCCAGCACGTTCGGATAGTCGGCCACCCGCCGGTGCAGCAGCGGCACCAGCGGCGCGGGCACATACAGGCGCACCTTGCCGCGCTGGCCACTGAAATAGCTGTGGATGAACAGGCGCTCGAAGCCGGCGACATGATCCAGGTGCACGTGGGTGACGAAGACCGCGTGCGGCATCGTCCGGTAATGGTTGCGATACGCGGTAAGCCCTTCGCCGCCGCAATCGAGGGTCAGCCACGGCTGCGCCCCACATTCGATCACCGCCATCGCCGAACCCAGGTCCACCGCCGCGGCATTGCCCACGCCCAGAAACCGCAACGCCCAATCCATCAGTAACCCCGGCCCCAGGCCAGATCGTAGGCGCGACGAAGCCGCGCGTAATCCTTTTCCACATCCTCGCGGCTGCGCTCCCCACGCAATTTCAGCAGCGAACGCAGCAGGCGCTTGAGATTGCGCTCGCGCCAGCGGGTGGCCGGGATGCGGATGACGCCACGGTCAAAATCGATCAGCCAGCCGTGGCCGCCGGCATCGAACAGGATGTTGTGGGCGTTGAGATCGGCATGATCCAGCCCGGCGCGATGGAAGCGCGCGATCAGCCGACCGGTTTCTTCCCAGGGTGCCCCACGCCCGGTCACCAGCGCACGGTCGGCCAGCGAACGTACCCCTTCCAGCCGTTCCATCAGGATCGCGGCGCGATAGGTGAGGCCGTCGCGCATGTAGAACGCAGCCAGCGGCCGCGGCACCGGCAACTTCAGTGCATGCAGCGCGCGCATCAGCCGGAACTCGGCAAAACTGCGCACCCGGTTGGCGCCGTGCCACAGGTAGCGATCGCGACTGAGCTTTGCGGCCACGCCGCCGCGCAGGTAATGCCGCAGCACACACGGCCCCAGCGGCGCATCGACGAACCAGGCGCCCCCGCGGCCACCGTCGGCGACCGGACGCGCCTGCACGCCCCAGTGCGCGGGCACAAACAGCTCCGGCCCGGCTTGCCGCAGGCGTTCGCGGTCGAACAGAATGGCGCCGTATCCGCGTCCTTCGCGGCAAGGCGTCAGTACTTCATTGGCGTCGAATGCGACCATTCTTTCGAGTCTAACAACACCATGCCGTCAGCGTCCTCCCCTCTGTGCCTTTTACGTTTGTCCGCACTTGGGGACGTGACCCACGTCGTACCGCTGGTGCGCACCCTGCAACAGGCATGGCCGCAGGTGGAGCTGCACTGGGTGATCGACAAGGCGGGGCACCGCCTGCTGGACGGGCTGCCCGGCGTGGTCTTCCACCCCTACGACAAACGCAGCGGCCTGGCCGGCATGCGTGCGCTGCGCCGGGAATTGCCCGGCAGCGGCTTCGCCGCACTGCTGCAGATGCAGGTGGCGTTTCGCGCCAACGTACTGTCGGCCTTCATTCGCGCCGAGCGGCGTATCGGCTACGACAGAACCCGCTCGAAGGACCTGCACGGACTGTTCATCAACGAACGTATTCCCGACCGTTCCGGCATCCATGTGCTCGACGCGATCGGCAGCTTCTGCGAGCCGCTGGGCCTGAAGCAGACCTCGGTCAGCTGGGATCTGGCCACGCCCGCCGATGCCCACGCCTGGGCGCGGGCGCAATGGGACGATGATGGCCGCCCGGTGCTGATGATCTCGCCGTGCTCGAGCCACGCGCGGCGCAACTGGTATCCCGAGCGCTACGCCGCCGTAGCCGATCACGCGTCACGCAAAGGCTGGCGGGTCGTGCTGTGTGGCGGGCGCAGCGAGCTGGAGCGCAACACCGCAGATGCCATTCTCGCGGCGATGCAGCAGCCGGCACTGGATCTGGTCGGCAAGGACACCCTCAAACAATTGCCGGCGCTGCTGGCACGCGCCACCCTGCTGATGACCCCGGATTCGGGGCCGATGCATATCGCCAACGCGGTCGGCACCAAGGTGCTGGGCCTGCATGCGGCCAGCAATCCCGAGCGCAGCGGCCCGTATTCGGACCGTCGCTATTGCGTGGACCGCTACGACGAGGCGGCGCGCAAATTCCTCGGCAAACCGGCCAGCGAACTGAAATGGGGCGCCAAGGTCGAATTCGACGGAGTGATGGCGCTGATCCCGGTGGACGACGCGATCGCCGCCTTCGAACGCTACGTCAGCGACCACCACGGCTGACATCGGCAGTGCAAGCACAAAGGGCCGCCTCGCGGCAGCCCTTTACATCTCGCAGACGGGCGGGCGTCTCAGCCCGCGCCATAGTCGCCGTAGGACTTTTCTTCCACGTAGCTGGAACCCAGCGCGAGGTTGATGTCCTTCTTGAGCCGGGCGCGGATATCGTTCTGGAAATACACGCTGCGGGCCAGCTGCACGAACTCCTCGTCGAACGCCTGCGCCTTCTCTTTCAGGCGGATATCGTCTTCGATCACCCACAGCCGCTCGTTCACCGCCTTGAGTTCAGCGCGCAGGCGGGCGATATCCCTGACCGCGGCCGGGTGCGCCATCCAGGTCTGCTGCAACGCGACCAGTTCCTTGCGCACATTGGCCAGCTTGGCCTCATCGCTCATCCGTTCGGACTTGATCTGCAGGATGGCGATCTTGTCGAGCAATTCGCCGAAAGAAACGGGAACAAGGATTTCTGACATGGCCGGTCCTGGCAAAAGTAGGCGCCCAGTTTACCGGCGTCGCGCCAAAATCCGGTGCAATGACCCGTTCCGGACGCGGACGGATCCCGGCGCCTGATCGACAGAAATGAAAAAGACCACCCGAAGGCGGCCTTTTTCATGTATCTGGCGGAGAGGGGGGGATTCGAACCCCCGAGGCGCTATAAACGCCTGCCTGATTTCGAGTCAGGTACATTCAACCGCTCTGCCACCTCTCCAGATGGTCCCGGCGAACCGGGGTGCGAATGATACGAGGCCCGCGGGCCGGCGACAAGCCATTTGTCGCAATTCGCCCGCAACCTTGCGATTCTTCCGCCGCAGCCCCGGCCGGTGCGCACCCGCCAGATGCCCTTGCCGGATGTGGCGCCGGCCGCGATGATGCGGTGCCACTCCCCGCAAAAGCCAGCCTGCCCGGGCGCCAATGATCGAATTCGGACATCTCAGCCATGTCGGCCTGCGCCGCCGGCTCAACGAAGACACCTATTACGGCGACAGCGAGCTGGGCCTGTGGCTGGTGGCCGACGGCATGGGCGGACACGCCTGTGGCGAGGTGGCCAGCGCGCTGGCGCGCGAAACCATCGTGCGCGAAGTGCGCAGTGGCACACCGCTGGTGCAGGCCATCCGTATTGCCGATGAGGAAATCATCCGCACCTCACGCCGGCGCAATGACAGCCTGCCGATGGGCACCACCGTGGTGGCCGCGCGCGTGCAGGGCAATCGCTTTGAAGTGGCGTGGGTGGGCGACAGCCGTGCCTACCTGTGGCGCGAAGGCAAGCTGGCGCAGCTGAGCCAGGATCACAGCTATGTGCAGGAACTGATCGCCCAGGGCAGCCTGACCGCCGAACAGGCACGTGAACATCCGCACCGCAACGTGGTCACCCAGGCCTTGGGCGTCACCGACCCGATGCACCTGAATGTGGCCAGCATGACCGGCGAACTGCGCCCGGGCATGCAGCTGCTGTTGTGCAGTGATGGCCTGACCGAGGAAGTGGACGACAGCAACCTGGCGCGCACGTTGCAGTACGACGACTGCAGCGCCCAGGAATGCGTGGATACGCTGGTGGCCGCCGCCCTCGATGGCGGCGGCTCGGACAACATCACCGCGATCCTGGTGCGCTGCCACTGAGCACTCGGCGGCCGGCCAGCCTGCCGGGGATGGCCCACCGAGTCAGGGGGCCACCGTTTGCACAGCAAAGCGCGCGGCGGCAGCGCGAATGCGATGGCGCGTCATCGGACAACATCACCGCGATCCTGGTGCGCTGCCACCGACCGGGCTGGTCGCCTTGCACCGGCGGCGAGCACTCACACCTGCGCACTGGCCTCGCGCTCGCCATCCCAGAGCGCATGTCCGGATTTTTTACGCAGTTTCGCCAGCCGCGCCTCGTGCGCTTCCAGCTCCGAGGCGGTTGCCACCACCCGCGGGCGCGGCAACAGGATCGCCGGTTCGAACACCCGGGTCGCTGCATCGCCCTCCCCGCGCTCGCCCTCTACCTGAGCGAACCCGATTTCCTCCTGCCCGGAGGTCAGCGCGATGTACACATCGCCCAGGATCTGCGCATCGAGCAGCGCGCCATGCAACTGGCGGTGCGAGTTGTCCACGCCCAGCCGCCTGCACAATGCATCGAGCGAATTGCGCTGGCCGGGGAAGCGCTCACGCGCCATCAGCAGGGTATCGGTGACCGTGACCCGCTCGGCGAGCACGCCCCGGCCGGCCAGTGCCATCTCGTTCTGCAGGAAGCCCATGTCGAACGCGGCGTTGTGGATGATCAGCTCGGCGCCATCGACGTAGGCGAGGAATTCTTCAACGATCTCCTCGAACCGCGGCTTGTCGGCGAGGAACTCCAGGGTCAGCCCGGTCACTTCCTGCGCGCCGGGTTCGAACTCGCAATCCGGCTTCAGGTAGTAATGGAAGTTGTTGCCGCTGGGGCGGCGCTCGAGCAGTTCGACGCAGCCGATTTCAACTACGCGGTTGCCTTTTTTCCAGTCCAGGCCAGTGGTTTCGGTATCAAGAATGATTTGACGCATATCCGCCTCAGTTTGCCGCCACGCCCGCGCGCACGCGGATCGCCTGGTCACGCGCCAGCTCGTCCACGCGTTCGTTGTCAGGATCGCCGGAATGCCCCTTCACCCAGCGCCAGTCGATCGTGTGCTGCAGGCTGGCCGCATGCAGCCGTTCCCACAGATCGCGGTTCTTCACCGGATCGCCGCCGGCGGTTTTCCAGTTGCGCCGCACCCAGCCGGCCATCCATTCGGTGATGCCCTGGCGGACGTACTGCGAATCGGTGAACAGCACGATCTCGCACGGTTCGCTCAGCGCCTCCAGGCCCATGATTGCAGCCATCAGCTCCATCCGGTTGTTGGTGGTGTGGGCTTCGCCGCCCGTCACCTCGCGTTCGTGGCCGCGATAGCGCAACAACGCCGCCCAGCCGCCGGGTCCGGGATTGCCCAGACAGGCACCGTCGGTATGTATTTCAATTGATTTCATGTCGTTCCGAAAAAGAGGTCAGGTCGCCACCGGTCCACGCCAACCCACCGGCACCACGCCGGAAGGAGTCATCCCCGCCACGCGTTTTTCCGCTTCCAGCACGCATACCGCCCGCAACGAGGGCAGTGCCGAACCAGTGGCACCGGCACGCTCGCCCCACAGCGGCCCCAGATAGCGCACCGGACCGCACAGCAGTCCTTCCCGCTGCAGCAGGCTGCGGCAGCGCAACAGCGAGGCTGGACGCAGCCCATGCCGCTGCCAGCGCACGCGGTACGGGCTACAGGAATTGAGCTGGGTCATCCACAGCCGCCCGCCGGGCATCAGCAGCCGCGAACATTCGGCAATCAGCGCCGCCAGGTCGGCCCTGTCGGCGTGCTGGATCACGATCGCGTTGACCGCCTCACCGGGCATCGGCAACGGCAACCGGCAGCGCAGATCGCCCTGGAAGCCATTCCCGGCCGTGGCGTGCAGCCGCACCCCGCGTCCGGCCGGCAACGGAGACGGCGTCCACCCGGTCGTCGGGCTGAGCCACAACCAGGGCTGGGAAGGCAGGCGGTGCAGCTGTTCACGCAGGTGATGATGCTCGAGCTGGCGCAGACAACGGGCGCCTTGCATATCAAACCATGCTGAGACTGCTGCTTGACGGAGGAACGGGGCGGCAGGCATGGTCCAATTCTATGCGACTGACCCCCCTGCCCGCATTCGAGGACAACTACATCTGGGCGCTGCGGGCGGCTGACGGTCGCGCGGTGATTGTCGATCCCGGCCAGTCGGCACCGGTTCTGGCCGCCGCCCGCCAGGGTTTGCAGCCGGTGGCCATACTGCTGACCCACCACCACAACGACCATATCGGCGGTGCCGCGGACCTGCTGCGGCAATGGCCGCAGCTGCCGGTGTTCGCGCCGGCAGATGAACGCATCACACTGGAATGTGAAAAAGTCGGCGAAAGTGACCGGGTACAATTGCCCGGCTTCGACTTCGAGGTGCTGTCCGTACCCGGGCACACCCGCAGCCATATCGCCTTTTTCGGCCACGGTCATCTGTTCTGTGGCGACACGCTGTTCAGCCTGGGCTGTGGACGCATGTTCGAAGGTACCGCCGCCCAGATGCACGCCTCGCTGCAACGCCTGGCGGCATTGCCGGCGCAGACCCTGGTCTGCTGCGGTCACGAATACACACTGGCCAATGCCGCCTTTGCCCGGCATGTCGAGCCCACCAACGCTGCGTTGCAGCGCCGACAACAGGAAGCCCTGGACATGCGCAGCCGCTCTCTCCCCACCGTTCCGTCCGTATTGGCCAGCGAACTGCAATGCAACCCGTTCCTGCGCACCGCTTCGCCTGAAATCCAGCGCAGCGTGGCCACCCGTCTGGGCCGGCCAGCCGCCGACGAGATCGAGGTATTCGCCGAATTGCGGCGCTGGAAAGACGGTTTTCGCGCGTGAGCCGGCGCAGGCTGGCATGGGCGCTGGGGCTGGTGCTGGGAAGCTGTCTGGGCACATCCGCCGCTGCACAGACGCTTTCCGCCGGGCCCGGACTGGGCCAGAACCTGGCGGCGCTGGCGTCACTGCCGATTGATCCGGCCTCGTTGCCAGCGCCGACGATCCGCAACGGCCAGGAAATATTTGCGAACTTCCGCGAGGGTCTGGCCGCTCCCCAATGCGATACCGACGCCGCCAGCGCCCAGTGGCACAAACAGTTCGCCCATGCGCCCACGCGCCTGGGCAATGTCGACGAAGACGTGCTGCCACTGTTCGGCTACGTGGTGGACGAGTTGCGCAAGGCCAGCCTTCCCACCGAGTTCGCACTGATTCCCTTTATTGAAAGCGGCTATCGCCCCGGCGCGCGCAGTGCCAGTGGCCCGGCCGGTTTGTGGCAATTCATCGCCAGCACCGCCCGCAGCCACCGGGTGCCGATGGAGGCCGGCTACGACGGCCGGTTGTCCGCGGTGGATTCCACCCAGGCTGCGGTGCGTTACCTGAAGACCCTGCATGGCATGTTCGGCGGCGACTGGCGGCTGGCGGTCATGGCCTACAACGCCGGTGAATACCGGGTGCTGCAGTCGCTGCGCCGCGGCGGAATGAACGCGCAGAATGCGCGCCCGGCCGAATTGCCGGGGCTGTCACCGATCACCTACGCCTACGTCGAAAAGCTGCATGCGCTGGCTTGTGTACTCGAACAGGCCGAAACCGAAAATGGGCTGATGGCGTCACTGGACCGCCCGGTGCCGATTCTGCGCGGGCACTCGTTGCCCGCCGGCACCACGCTCAACCGCTGGGCCGAGCAACGCTCGCTGGACCCGGCGCGGATCGCGCGACTGAACCCCGCCGTGGCCGGCGCCCACCCCGGCGCCAGAGTGCTGGCCCCCGCTTCGCCCGCATTCCTGCCTGCAGATGTGGCCAGCGGGTCGCTGGCGGCAGCACCAATCACCGCCTCATCGACGGCCCCCGCGGTAGCGGCGGCGGGCACGCGTGCCAGTGGCGGCCGGCGGCATACGGTCCGCATCGGCGAATCGGCCTGGTCGATCGCGCGCCGCTATGGCATCCCGGTCAAAGCCCTGCTGGCAGGGAACAATCTGGGTCCGGCCAGCGTGCTCAAGCCAGGGATGGAGCTGAGTTTCGAAGACACGCGCTGAGCCGCCGTGGCGCATCCTGTGCGTTGATCGCCGCAGACGGTCAAGCCAGCGCTCCAAACCGGCCCACCGCGGCTGCAACGCGGCGGTCGGCAGCGGTCGCCGGAAAGTCACGCCGCTCAGTCTCCACCGGCCAGCGCTTGGCGATCCGAGGCCTGCGCTGATCGCACCCGGCCCGACTCCAGTCCGACCTTGTCGCGGCCCGGCATAACGCATGCTGCCCGCACGGGCCAGTCCGGCACGTGACACCCAGCCGGTCAGCTCATGAGCCGCCCCCTGGCCTACCGCCTCCCATTGCGCGCTGCTGGCGCACCATGCCGATCCAGCCAAGCCGGGCCATACCCCCTGCCGAAGAAGGCCGTAAGGCGGTCACTCCTGGCCTGCCGCGCCTGCACTGCAGCCGCGGCAGGCCAGGGGTAGAAAACCGGGCCGGTTTCAATGGCGATCAATGCCGCCGCATCCTCCGCACCTGCCTCAACCCAGGCATGGGCCAGCACACGGTCCGCCTTGCCGCGCCTGCAATCGTCCATCTTCAGGCGGCCGCCCTCGGCCCGGCCCGATACCACCGCCTTTTCCTGCGCTGCACAACCCGCCGCACCAACAAAAAGCCCGGCGATTGCCGGGCTTTTTGTTGCGCATCAACGCACCATCAAAGCTGCGACTCTTCAGTCTGCACCTTGAAGCGTTTGCGCATCGCGTCCACGTAGGCCTTTGCCGCTGCGGCGCCATCGATCTGGCTCAACTGCTGCTTCAGCATCACCTGCTGCGGTTCCGGTACCTGGGCCAGGTCGCCCGGCGTCACCTTGGTCACCGCAAATACCGCATAGCGGCCATCGTCCATCTCGATCTTGCCGTAGCTGGGGGTGCCGTCGACCGGCACCGGCGCGGCAAAGATCGCCTGATTGGCCGCCACGCTCGGCATCGGCGCCATGCGCGGCAGACCCGGCATCGGCATCACCTGCAGATGCTCACTGGAGGCCAGCGCCTGCAGCGTCTGACCCGCCGCTAGCTTGGCCAGCAATGCGTCGACCGCCTTCAGCGACGCCTTCTCCGCACGGTCCGCGCGAATGGCCGCAATGACCTTTTCGCGCGCCTTGTCCAGCGGCAACACCTGCTCGGGCGTATGCGCGGTCACGCGGATCATCACCGTATGATTCGGCGTGATCTCGATCGGGTCGCTGACAGTGCCGTCCTGCACCAGCACATCGGAAAACGCAGCGCGCAGTACCGCCGGATTGGCCGCCACGCCAGTGGCACTGGTCCGGGTAAACGGCCCCAGCACCTGCACCGGCAACCCGACTTCCTTTGCCGCCGGCTCCAGCGCGGTGGGATTCTTGTAGACCAGGTCAACCAGACGGCCGCTCAGTTCGTTGAACGCGCGCTCGGTGTCGGCTTGCAACTGCTCGGCGGCCAGCTGGTCGCGTACCTCCTCGAACGGCTTGCCTTCGCCCCCTTTGACCTCGCGCAGCTTCAGCACGTGATAGCCGAATTCGGTCTTGACCGGCCCGCTCACGTCGCCGGGCTTCATCGCAAACAGGGCCTCTTCGAACGGCTGCACCATCACGCCCTTCTCGACCCAGCCCAGATCCCCGCCTTCGGCCTTGGAACCGGGGTCATCGGAGTTGGCCTTGGCCAGTGCGGCAAAATCGGCACCGGGCTGCCTGGCTTCCGCGGCCAGCTTGCTGGCCTTGGCTTGCGCAGCCTTCTGCGAATCCGGATCGGAGCCGGCGCTGATCAGGATGTGCGAGGCCAGGCGCTGCTCGGGCGCAACAAAGCGCGCTTTCTCTTCCTGGTAGCGGTGACGCAGAGTGGCCTCGTCCGCCGCCGCAGCAGCCGGCATGTTGGCCGCATCCAACTCGACGTATTCGATGGATACCGATTCGGGCTGACGGAAATCCTGCACATGGCTTTCATACCACTGCTTGATTTCGGCTTCGCCGACGTCCGCGGTATCGGCTTCAGTAGCCGGCAGCAACGCGATTTCAACATCGCGGGTCTCGCCCAGCAGCTTCAGCAGACGCTCGCTTTCACCCTTGGTGGCGAAACCGGACTGCGCCAATGCGCTGGGGATGATCGACTGCCGCAGGCTGTCGCGAACCAGCTGTTCGAACTGGGCCGGCGTGCGCGGCGGCGCGCCTTGGGCCAGCGCAAGACGGTACTGTTCGGGATCGAACTTGCCATCGCGCTGGAACGCCGGAATCGTGGCGATGTAATCACGTACCGCCGCATCGCCGATGACAATCCCGGCTTCCTCGGCGGCCAGTCGCACCACCTGCTCGTCAATCAGCTGGTCGAGTACCGCCAGCTTGTTTTCCAGGGTCTCGAATTCGCGCGGATCGAAACTGTCGCCCTGTTGCTCACGGGCCTGCATCCGCATCTGCTCGAAGCGGGTGCGGAATTCTTCCGTGGTGATTTCATGGTGCCTCCACAACAGCGAAGCCGGCCACCAGGACGGCGCGGACTTCCACCAGGACGGCGGCGCCTGCACCTTGGCCACGTTGTTCGCACCGACACCGCCGAGATAGCTGTTATCGATCACAAACAGGAAGGGAATCATCAGCAGGCCAAGGATTGCCGTGGCGATCCAGCCTGAGGTCTTGTCGCGGAGTTTCTGCAGCATTGTGGAATCACGGCCTGATGACGAGCCGCGCAGTTTAACCCGCTTATGCCCCCGACTCCCAGCATGCGCCGATTGCAGCGGCTCCACACCTCCGTGGTCGAGCGCAATGAGAGCGGGCGGCCAACCGGAAATAAAAAAAAGCCCCCGGTATGCACCGGGGGCTTTGAGACAACTGGCGGAGCGGACGGGACTCGAACCCGCGACCTCCGGCGTGACAGGCCAGCATTCTAACCAGCTGAACTACCGCTCCACTTCGAACCCTGCAACTGCGTCCCTGCGGTTTTACCCGACGGGATCGGCCTCCCTTGGGGAAACCGTTGAAACTGGCGGAGCGGACGGGACTCGACCCCGCGACCTCCGGCGTGACCGGCCCGCCGTCTAACCAGCTGAACTACCGCGCCGCACTTGACCTTCTGCGTTCCCGCGCACCCGAGGTGCGGTGGAGAAAGCGAGGCCCCTGATGACTCAGGGGCCTCATTGACACTGGCGGAGCGGACGGGACTCGACCCCGCGACCTCCGGCGTGTCAGGCCAGCATTCTAACCAGCTGAACTACCGCTCCGCACTTGACCTTCTGCTTTCCCGCGCACCCGAGGTGCGGTTGAGAAAGCGAGGCCCCTGATTACTCAGGGGCCTCATTGAAACTGGCGGAGCGGACGGGACTCGAACCCGCGACCTCCGGCGTGACAGGCCAGCATTCTAACCAGCTGAACTACCGCTCCACTTTCAATACTGCTACTGACGATGCCTGGTGGGTGCTGAGGGTTTCGAACCCCCGACCCTCTCCGTGTAAGGGAGACGCTCTACCGCTGAGCTAAGCACCCCCGGTGAGCCGCTTAGTTTACGGCATCCTTCAGGGCTTTGCCAGCCTTGAATGCCGGATTCTTCGAAGCGGCAATCTTGATCGTATCGCCGGTCTTCGGATTGCGGCCGGTGCGCTCTGCACGCTCGCGCACCTGGAACGTACCAAAGCCGACCAGCGTCACAGCGTCGCCCTTCTTCAGCGCCTTGGTGATCTCACCGATGACAGCGTCAACGGCGCGACCTGCCTCAGCCTTGGACAGATCAGCAGCAGCGGCAACGCCATCGATCAATTCGGTCTTGTTCATTCTGTAAAACTCCCTTTGCGGTCATCCCGCGGAATTGATTGGTCGGCTCCCGTCACGTCACGCGTCACGGAAACCGCAAGATCTTTCAAACACCGCACCCGCATTCACTGCCGGTGGATGAGTCGCACTTTTATACCAGCAGCCCCCTACCCACGCAAGCTGAAAAGCCAATAGCGACAGGGGTTTCAGGCATATCCACCCCATTGATCAGTGCTTGACGCGCGCTGCCGGAGCTGTCTTCGCCTTGCTGCGTACCGCGACCCGCTGCCCACTTTTAGCCACCTTCCTGGGCTTCAGCGGCCGCTCCAACGCGATGTCCAACACCTCGTCAATCCACTTCACCGGCACGATCTCCAGATCGCGAGTGACGTTGGCCGGAATATCGGCCAGGTCCTTGCGATTCTCTTCGGGGATGATGACGGTACGGATGCCGCCGCGCAGCGCAGCCAACAATTTCTCCTTCAACCCGCCGATCGCCGTCACCCGCCCCCGCAGGGTGATTTCGCCGGTCATGGCCACATCCGCCCTCACTGGCACCTTGGTCAGCATCGACACCAGCGAGGTCACCATTGCACTGCCGGCACTGGGCCCGTCCTTGGGCGTCGCGCCATCGGGCACATGCAGATGTACATCGCTCTTCTGCAGGAAGTCGGTATCGATACCCAGCTGCTCGGCACGGGCACGCACCACCGACAGGGCCGCCGAGGCGGACTCCTTCATCACGTTGCCGAGCTGCCCGGTCAGGATCACCGCGCCCTTGCCCGGCACCAGCGTCGACTCGATCTGCAGCAGGTCGCCACCGACTTCGGTCCACGCCAGACCGGTGACCAGCCCGATTTCGTTCTGCTCTTCGGCACGGCCGAAATCGAAGCGGCGCACGCCCAGATATTTTTCAATGTTCTTGCCATTGACGATCAACAGCGCCTTCTTCTTCGCGCCTTTCTTCACCGCCCTGGCCGCAGAGACCGGCCCGGCCAGTGCGATTTCCTTGACCACCTTGCGGCAGATCTTGGCGATCTCCCGCTCCAGATTACGCACCCCGGACTCGCGCGTGTAATAGCGCACCACATCCTGGATGGCCTCCGGGACGATCTCCAGCTCCTCCGGCTTCAGCCCGTTGGCCTTGAGCTGCTTGGGCACCAGGTAGCGCATGGCGATGTTGAGCTTCTCATCCTCGGTATAGCCGGGAATGCGGATCACTTCCATGCGATCCAGCAGTGGACCGGGGATGTTCAGCGTGTTGGACGTCGCCACGAACATCACTTCGGACAGATCCAGATCCACTTCCAGGTAGTGGTCGTTGAACGCGTTGTTCTGCTCCGGATCGAGCACTTCCAGCAGCGCCGAGGACGGGTCGCCGCGGAAGTCCATCGACATCTTGTCGATCTCGTCGAGCACAAACAGCGCATTCTTGCTGCCGACCTTGTTGAGGTTCTGCACGATCCGCCCCGGCATCGAGCCGACATAGGTGCGGCGATGACCGCGGATCTCGGCCTCGTCACGCACGCCGCCCAGCGACATGCGCACGAACTTGCGGTTGGTGGCCTTGGCGATCGACTGACCCAGCGAGGTTTTACCGACGCCCGGCGGGCCGACGAGGCACAGGATCGGCCCCTTCATCTGCTTCACCCGCGACTGCACCGCAAGATATTCAAGGATGCGGTCCTTCACCTTCTCCAGACCGTAATGGTCGGCATCCAGCGTTTCCTGCGCGACCTTCAGGTCCTTGCGGATCTTGCTGCGCTTGTTCCACGGCACCCCGAGCAGCCAATCCAGATAGTTGCGCACCACCGCCGACTCTGCCGACATCGGCGACATCTGCTTGAGCTTGTTGAGCTCGGCCTTGGCCTTGGCTTCCACCGCCTTGGGCATGCCAGCTTCGACAATCTTCCGCGCCAGCTCCTCCAGCTCACCGGGCGCTTCATCCAGATCGCCCAGCTCTTTCTGGATCGCCTTCATCTGCTCGTTGAGGTAATACTCGCGCTGGCTTTTTTCCATCTGCGATTTGACCCGGCCGCGGATGCGCTTCTCCAGCTGCTGCACATCGATTTCGCCATCGACCAGGCCGACCAGCATTTCCAGCCGGTCGCCGATCTGCAGCGTCTCCAGCAATTTCTGCTTGTCGGACAGGCGCACGCCGATGTGCGCGGCGATGGTATCGGCCAGGCGCGCCGGCTCTTCGATGCCGGCCAGCGTCTGCAGCAGTTCCGGCGGCAGCTTGCGGTTGGTCTTGATGTACTGCTCGAACAACGACATCAACGAGCGTGCAATCGCCTCGATCTCGCGCGGGTCGCGCGACTCATCGGAATGCACTTCAACACCCTGTCCCTGCAGCGCGCCGTCATGCTCGAACACCTTGTCAACATGCACGCGCGAGAGGCCTTCGACCAGCACCTTGATGGTGCCGTCGGGCAGTTTAAGCAGCTGCAGCACCTGCGCCAGCGTGCCCACCGGGTAAAGGTCGGCCACACCGGGATCGTCGGTTTCAGCCGACTTCTGCGCTACCAGAAGGATCCGCTTGTCTGCCTCCATCGCCCGCTCCAGCGCGCGCATGGACTTGTCACGACCCACGAACAGCGGGATCACCATGTGCGGGAAAACCACCACATCACGCAGCGGCAGGACCGGCAAATCAAGGACTTCGAGTTGGGACTGGGCCATGAGGGCTCCGCAGGAAATTCAGGAAAACGAGCTAAAAAAAAGCCGATGGCCCCGTTATGGGGCCATCGGCGCAACGATGCAAGAGCAGACGTCCCGTCAGTGAATGCCGGCCGGGCAACGCCGCCGGAACACACCATCCCGGACTGCCAATTCAGTCGCCTGAAGCCGCCTTCGGCGCTGCCGGTGGCGTCTGGTAGATCAGGTACGGCTCGGACTTGTGTTCGATCACCGACTCGTCCACCACCACCTTGCTGACATTTTCCTGCGAGGGCAGTTCATACATCGTGTCCAGCAGGACCGACTCGACGATGGTGCGCAGGCCGCGGGCACCGGTCTTGCGCTTGATCGCCTTCTTGGCGATCGCCGCCAGCGCGTCGGGGCGGAACTCCAACTCGACACCTTCCATCTCGAACAGTTTCTTGAACTGCTTGGTGATGGCGTTCTTGGGCTCGCTCAGGATCTTGATCAGCGCCGGCTCGTCCAGTTCCTCGAGCGTGGCCACCACCGGCAGACGCCCCACGAACTCGGGAATCAGGCCAAACTTGATCAGGTCCTCCGGCTCGACTTCGGCCAGGATCTTGCCCACTTCCTGCTTCCGCTCGGCACTTTTCACCTTGGCACCGAAACCAATGCCACTGGCATCCGTGGACCGCGCCTGGATGACCTTGTCGAGCCCGGCAAATGCACCGCCGCAGATGAACAGGATGTTCTTGGTGTCCACCTGCAGGAATTCCTGCTGCGGATGCTTGCGCCCGCCCTGCGGCGGCACGCTGGCCACGGTGCCTTCGATCAGCTTCAACAGCGCCTGCTGCACGCCTTCGCCGGACACGTCGCGGGTGATCGACGGGTTCTCGCTCTTGCGCGAGATCTTGTCGATTTCATCGATATAGACGATGCCCTGCTGCGCCTTCTCGACGTCGTAGTCGCACTTCTGCAGCAGCTTCTGGATGATGTTCTCCACGTCCTCGCCCACATAACCGGCTTCGGTCAGCGTGGTCGCATCGGCCATGGTGAACGGTACATTGAGCAGCCGCGCCAGCGTTTCGGCCAGCAGCGTCTTGCCCGAACCGGTCGGGCCGACCAGCAGGATGTTGGACTTGGACAGTTCGACGTCGTCGTTCTTCTGACGGCTTTCGATGCGCTTGTAATGGTTGTACACCGCCACCGCGAGCGTGCGCTTGGCGCGGGTCTGGCCGATGACGTACTGGTCCAGGACTTCGAGGATCTCCTTCGGCTTGGGCAGCGAACTGCGGGCCGACTGGGCCTTTTCCTCGAGTTCCTCGCGGATGATGTCGTTGCACAGTTCCACGCATTCATCACAGATGAACACGCTCGGACCCGCAATCAGCTTGCGAACTTCGTGCTGACTCTTGCCGCAGAACGAACAGTAGAGAATCTTGCTGCTGTCCGCGGAACGACCTTGCCGGTCTTCGCTCATGCTTCGCTTACCCAGTTGCTCCCCCCGATGAACGGGGGATTCGATTTCGAGAATAGCACAGGGCCGGGAGGACTCGCGTCCCGCCCCGACCCTGCGGAAATGCCATGTTTCTGTAGGCTCTTGCTGATCAAGACGCTTGGATCGACTCTTCCGGACGACGCTCCAGCACCCGGTCGACCAGCCCGTACGCCTGGGCCTCGACGGCACTCTTGAAGTTGTCGCGCTCGGTGTCACGGGCGATCGTTTCCAGCGACTGGCCGGTGTGCTTGGCCAGCACTTCGTTCAGGCGCGAACGCAGGGTCAGGATTTCACGCGCATGGATGTCGATGTCCGAGGCCTGGCCCTGGAAGCCGCCCAGCGGCTGGTGGATCATCATCCGTGCGTTGGGCAGCGCATAGCGCTTGCCGGCAGCACCGGCCGCCAGCAGCAGCGCGCCCATCGAGGCGGCCTGACCGATACAGGTGGTGCTCACATCCGGCTTGATGTACTGCATGGTGTCGTAGATCGCCATGCCGGCCGTGACCACGCCACCGGGCGAGTTGATGTAGATGCTGATGTCCTTTTCCGGATTCTCCGATTCCAGGAACAGCAGCTGCGCGACCACCACATTGGCCATGTGGTCATCGATCGGCCCGACCAGGAAGATCAGGCGCTCTTTGAGCAGGCGCGAGTAGATGTCATAGGCGCGCTCGCCGCGGGCGGTCTGTTCGACCACCATCGGAACCAGATTCAGGGCTGTGATTCGGTTGTCCATTACGTGAGGCACCTATCTTTGAAGGGAACTCCCCGCGCCGGAGCGCGGAGATGGCACAGCATCATCACGCCTTACTGGCGGATGGCTTCCTGGAACGACAGGGGCTGCTCGGTGTGCTGCGCACGTTCGGCGATCCAGTCGATCACCTGCTCTTCCATTACGCGGTTCTGCAGGCCACTCATCAACTGGGGGTCATTGCGGTACATCTCAATGACCTGCTCGGGCTGTTCGTAGGTCGAGGCGATCAGGCGCATGGTTTCATTCAGACGCTTCGGGTCCAGACGCAGCTCGTTGCGGCGGGCCACTTCGCCGACCAGCAGGCCGACCAGGACGCGCTTGCTGGCGGCATCCTTGAAACCTTCATGGGCGTCGGCCGGGATCTCGCCCGGATCGCGGCCACTGCGGCGGATCTGTTCCACCTGCTGGCCCAGCATCGAACGCGCTTCGTTCTCCACCAGGCGCGGCGGCAGCTCCACCGACGCATAGGCGGCAATCAACTGTTCACCGACTTCGCGGCGCAGCCGGTTCATCAGCGCACCCTTGAGCTCACGCTCCAGGTTGGCCCGGATGTCCTTGCGGAACTGGTCGGCATCGCCGCTCTTCACACCGAAGCTCTTGATGAACTCCTTGTCCACGTCCGGCACTACCGGCGCGGAGACTTCGACCGCCTTGACCGTGACCTGGACCTGCTTGCCGGCCAGCGCCGGCACGCGCCACTCGGCCGGGAAATCGACGGCCAAGGTCTTTTCCTCACCCTTGGCCAGGCCGACCAGGCCCTTCTCGATCTGCTCGAACATCATGCCCGAGCCGATCACGACACTGCCCTGCTCCACGCCCTCGGCCGGCAGCCGCTCATCACCGGCCTGCGACCAGGTTTCCAGCGCGACCAGGTCGCCTTCCTGGGCGGCACGCCCGGCCACCTGCCAGCTGCGACGCTGCTGGCGCAGGTTCTCGATCATCTGGTCGATATCGGCATCATTGATTTCAGCCGTATGCCGGATCACGCTCAACCGGGTCACATCGACATCGCCGAAATCCGGCACCAGCTCGACCGTGGCGACAAAATCCAGCTCACCCTCGCCCGCCTTGTCGATACGGGGGTTGCCGGCAATCCGCAGCTCGTGCTGACGCAGCGCGGCATCGAAGGATTCGCGCAGCAGGCCATCCATCGCCTCTGCCCGCACCTGCGGACCAAAGCGCTGCTCGATCACCTTGGCCGGGACTTTGCCCGGACGGAAACCCTTGATACGCGTGGTGCGCGCGATCTCGCCCAGACGACCACTGATGTGGGCCTGCAGGCGCTCCTCCGGCAGGGAGAAGGTCAGACGGCGTTCCAGGTTGCCGGTGGATTCGATCGAAGCTTGCATGTGGACTCCTGCCACCGGTAGCGCCTTGGCACCGGTTCGATGTGGTAGAGAAACGGATGGACGCGGATACACATATCCGTCGCAGCCCCGTAGTTTCGCTGATTCCGGCGGGCGCTGCCAGCCTGACGCATCACCGGCCCGCCCGGGCCGTGCGGGCCGCTTCCCGCCCGGCCGATGAGCACACTCGCAGCGCCGCCATGACCGGGCGCCGGGATGGTGCGAAAGGGGGGACTCGAACCCCCACGCCTTGCGGCACTGGAACCTAAATCCAGGGCGTCTACCAATTCCGCCACTTTCGCGAGACTACGTTTTGCCCGGCCATTGTCACAGGCTCTGCGGCAAAGAAAAAGGCACCCGCCGGAGCGGATGCCTTGGTCTTGGTGGGCCGTCAAGGATTCGAACCTTGGACCTATTGATTAAGAGTCAACTGCTCTACCAACTGAGCTAACGGCCCTGAAACTAGACGCACATTTTAGCGTGCTTTTTGATTTCCGCAACACCCGATTCAAAAAAATCGGAGGTTTTTTCAGTGGGGTGGCTGAGGGGACTCGAACCCCCGACCACCGGAATCACAATCCGGAACTCTAACCAACTGAGCTACAGCCACCACTGAAACAACAACTCTCCTACCGCTTGCACCGATGGCGCGCCCGACAGGAATCGAACCTGTAACCGCCGGCTTAGAAGGCCGGTGCTCTATCCAGTTGAGCTACGGGCGCCCAGACCGGATTGTCGCATTCCAATCCCATTTTGAGCAGCGGACTGGTCGGGGTAGAGGGATTCGAACCCCCGACATCCTGCTCCCAAAGCAGGCGCGCTACCAGACTGCGCTATACCCCGGCGGTGAATCTCTCTCGAGGTTCCCCCCGAAAGGTCGGCTATTGTGGGAATTCGCACGCAGTCTGTCAACGCTCAAATGCGTTTATTTGCATTTGGTTATGCTCGGCAGCGCAATCGGCAATGTCCCGCCCCCACAACCACAGGGAAAATCATATGCGCAGTGGCAACCCCGCCCTCCAGGAATCCACCTTCCTCGATCTTGGCAGCGGCACCGTGGTCTCGCGCGATGGCGGCGCCATGACCCTCGACGGCACCGTCAACAAGACCGGCATCCTGCTGGTGCTGACCGTGCTCACCGCCGCCTTCGCCTGGAACAACACCCTCACCGCCAGCGGCGAGCTGGCACCCGGGGCGACGCTGTATCTGTGGGGCGGCATGATTGCCGGTCTGGTGCTGGCACTGGTGACGATCTTCAAGAAGACCTGGGCGCCGGTCAGCGCGCCGCTGTACGCGCTGGCGGAAGGCTTTTTCCTCGGCTCGATCTCGGCCATCTACGAAGCGCGCTTCCAGGGCATCGTGTTCCAGGCGGTACTGCTGACCTTTGGCACCCTGTTCGCGCTGCTGTTCGCCTACCGCAGCGGGCTGATCAAGGCCACCGAAAACTTCAAACTGGGCGTGGTCGCCGCCACCGGCGGCATCGCGCTGGTCTATCTGGCCACGATCGTGCTGGGCTTTTTCCACATCACCATCCCGCTCATCCACGGCTCGGGCCTGTTCGGCATCGGCTTCAGCCTGTTCGTGGTGGTGATCGCCGCGCTGAACCTGGTGCTGGATTTCGACTCCATCGAAAGCGGGGTCGCGCAGAACGCGCCGAAGTACATGGAGTGGTACGGCGCGTTCGCCCTGATGGTGACGCTGGTGTGGCTGTACATCGAGTTCCTGCGCCTGCTGTCCAAGTTGCAGTCGCGCAACTGATCACACCTGTACCGCGAGGAACGGAAAAGGCGCCGCAAGGCGCCTTTTCCGTATCCGCAAGCCGGGCCGGTCCATCTGCCTCCACCAGCACCGGAAACGGAAACGGAGCGCCAGGGCGCTCCGTTCCGGGTACCGCCGTCTGCAATTCCAGATTACACGCGGCTGGCAATCGCCTTGGCAAAGCCCATGGTGCTGCCGGTGCCGCCGAGGTCGCCGGTCAGCGAGTCCCTGGCCTCCATCGTGGCGACGATGGCCTTGCGCAGGCGCTCGGCGTTTTCCGGCTGGCCAATGTGGTCGAGCATCTGCGCAGCACCCAGCAGCAGCGCGCACGGATTGGCCTTGCCCTGGCCGGCGATGTCCGGCGCGGTGCCGTGCACGGCTTCGAAGATCGCCACATCGGCGCCGATATTGGCACCCGGGGCCAGACCCAGGCCACCGACGAGGCCGGCGCACAGGTCGGAGATGATGTCGCCGAACAGGTTGGTGGTGACGATGATGTCGAACTGTTCCGGGTTCATCACCAGCTGCATGCAGGCGTTGTCAACGATCATTTCCTGGAATTCGATCTCCGGATATTTCGCCGCCACTTCGCGGGCGACATCCAGGAACAGGCCCGAGGTCGACTTGATGATGTTGGCCTTGTGCACGGCGGTGACCTTCTTGCGGCCGGTGCTCTTGGCCAGCTCGAAGGCGTAACGCACGATGCGCTCGGAGCCCTTGCGGGTGATGCGGGTGCCGGAGAACGCGGTCTCGCCGTCGGCCGAGACTTCCTGGCCCTCGGCCAGGTAGGCGCCCTCGGTGTTCTCACGCACGGTGATCACATCGATGTTTTCGTAGCGCGCCTTGGTGTTCGGGAACGAGATCGCCGGGCGCACGTTGGCGTACAGGTCGAACTGGCGGCGCAGGGCCACGTTGATCGAGCTGAAACCACCGCCGACCGGCGTAGTCAGCGGGCTCTTCAGCGCGACCTTGTTCTTCTTGATCGATTCCAGCGTGGCGGCCGGCATCAGCTCGCCATGCTTTTCCAGCGCGGCCAGGCCGGCGTCGGCGTATTCGTAGGTCAGGCCGGCGTTCAGCGCATCGAGCACGAACAGGGTGGCGTCCATGATCTCCGGGCCAATGCCATCGCCACGGATGACGGTGATTGTCTGCGTCATAAGATAGATATTCCGAACAGGGAGAGGGAAGCGCCGTCCGGCTGCCCGGATCGCAGGCGCGATTGAAAAGGTTTCAGCTGGCAATTATGCCCGATCCAGCCCCCTCTCCCCAAACCCGGCCCCGGCCCGGGTTCAGCTGTGGTCGTGCCCAGCCGGTGCCGTGGCGCTGCCGTTTTCGAGCTGGTCGAGGAAGTCCACCGCCCGCCGCAGGTGCGGAATCACGATCGAGCCGCCGACCACCAGCCCCACCGAGAAGGTCTCGAAGAACTCCTCGCGGCTGACCCCGGCCTCTTTGCACTGGGCAACGTGATAGCCGATGCAGTCGTCGCAGCGCAGCACCATCGAGGCCACCAGCCCGAGCAGCTCCTTGGTCTTCACATCCAGCGCGCCGGCCTGGTAGGTCTGGGTATCGAGCGCGAAAAAGCGCCGTACCACCTGGTTGGGCTCGGCCAGAATGCGCTGGTTCATGCGCTGGCGGAACTCGGTGAATTCGGCGACCCGGTCGGCCGCCTTGCCCTCGCCGCTCATGGACGCGCCCCGGTGAACAGCGGCTCGAGTTTGCCGGCGCGGTGCATCGCCATCATGTCGTCATAGCCGCCAATATGGAGGTCGCCGATGAAGATCTGCGGCACGCTGGTGCGGCGGGTGGCCGCCATCATTTTCTCGCGCGCGACCGGATCCAGGTCGATGCGCACCTCGGTCCACGACTGGCCCTTGCTCTTGAGGAAGTTCTTGGCCGCCACGCAATACGGGCATACGGCGGTGGAATAGATGGTGATCTCGGGCATGGCGCCCGCGGCTTTGCTGGATATGTCAGAGGTCACAGGAAACTCCACGCTGGAAACTGGGTCCATACATGGTAGCGGTCGGGTGGTTTTTCGATATCACCCACGCAACACTGTGGATTAACCCGCGCTTCACACTGTCGCCGCGCCCTGCCGTCATCCTCCGCCCAGCCCTGCCCCGGAGTTCCGTTTGCGCCCCTTGCTGCTCGCCACCGCCCTGACCGTGATCCTGGCCACCCCGCTGGCGGCCGCCCAGGACGCGAAACTGCCCGACATCGGCTCCTCGGCCGGGGAGCTGCTGACGCCCGCGCGGCAGGCCGAATACGGCGGCATGATGCTGCGCGAGCTGCGCAACTACGGCTATCTGCTGGACGATCCGCTGACCGATGAATGGCTGCAGGCGATGGGCGCACGCCTCGGTTCCAACAGCGCCCAGCCGCGCCAGCCGTTCACGTTCTTCATGCTCAAGGACCGCCAGATCAACGCCTTCGCCACGCTCGGCGGCTACATCGGGGTCAACGCCGGGCTGGTCCTGACTGCCGAGCGCGAAGACGAGGTGGCGGCCGTGCTGTCGCACGAAATCGCCCATGTCACCCAGCAGCATGTGCTGCGCAGCGTGGAGCGCGCCCAGCGCGACCAGATCCCGATCCTGCTGGGCATGCTGGCCGCGGTGGTGGCCGCACAGCAGGCGGGCGGCCATTCGGCCGGCAACGCCACCATGGCCAGCATCACCGGCGCGATGGGGCTGATGCAGCAGCGGCAGATCGACTTCACCCGTTCCAACGAATCCGAAGCCGACCGCCTCGGCATCCGCACCCTGGCCCGCAGCGGCTACGACGTGGACGCGATGGCCGGTTTCTTTGAACGCATGTCGCAGGCCATGCGCGGCAACGAAGGCGGCTACAGCGTGCCCGACTTCCTGCGCACCCATCCGGTCACCCTGACCCGCATCAGCGAGGCCAAAGCACGCGCGGTGCAGATGAAGAAAGACACGGTGCTGCTGACCACCCGGACCCCGGGCGGGGTGCGTCAGGAGCGGGTCAATCCTTCCGATCCGGCGGCCAACCCGCTGGGCGGCAGTGGCAATCCGCTGCTGCCGGCGTCGATGCAGCTGTCATTGCCGATGGCCGGCGCGGGCGGCGGCAACGGCCAGTTCGACTGGGCACGCGAGCGGCTGCGCGTGCTCAGCGCCGCGACCCCGTCGGACCTGATCCGCGAATACCAGGATCTGCGCCGCGGCCAGAAACAGGGCCTGAGCGACCCGCAACGCTACGGCGTGGCGCTGGCCCAGCTGCGCAATGGCAGTGCGCCGCAGGAAGTGCTCGGCGAGTTACAGCAACTGCTGGCCAGCCATCCGGACAACCTGTGGCTGGCGCTGGCGCTGGGCGAGGCCGAATCACGCGCCGGCCGGCCCGCCGAGGCCAACCGCCGCTTCGAGGCGCTGCTGCAACGCCTGCCGCTCAACCGCGCGGTGGCCCTGACCTACGCCGGCATCCTCAACGAACAGGGCGGCGTGGACGCCGGGCGCCGCGCGCAGGCGATGCTGCGCCCGCTGCTGGCCCGCTCCGGGGATGACCCGGTATTCCAGCGGATCTTCGCCCGCGCCTGCGAACTGGCCGGCGACCCCGCCCGCGCCAGCGAAGCCTATGCCGAAGCGGCGTACCTGAACGGACACCCCGAGCAGGCGCTGATGCAGTTCCAGGCGCTGCTGAAACAGCCTGGGCTGGACTACGTGAGCCGCGCCCGGGTCGATGCGCGGATCGAATCGATGATGCCCACCGTGCTCGAGCTGCGCCGGCTGGGCGTGCGCGATCCGGATGTGGAGCGCCGCTGAGTGCGACAGCTGTCATAAACCGGTCATGAAACCGTAGTCTACTGGGCGGGATCCCGATTGGCGGGCTTTACGGTGGGCATGTGCAGAAACGCATCCTGATTGTCGATGACGAACCCGCGATCCGCGACATGGTCGCCTTCGCCCTGCGCAAGGGCGACTACGAACCGGTGCATGCCGGCGATGCGCTGGAAGCGCAGACGGCCATTGCCGATCGCGTGCCGGACATGATTCTGCTGGACTGGATGCTGCCCGGCACCAGCGGGCTGGAACTGGCCCGGCGCTGGCGCAAGGAAGCCGTGACCCGCGAAGTGCCGATCATCATGCTCACCGCCCGCGGCGAAGAGAACGACCGCGTCGGCGGACTGGAAGCCGGCGTCGACGATTACGTGGTCAAACCGTTCTCGGCACGCGAGCTGCTGGCGCGTATCCGCGCGGTGCTGCGCCGCGCCCGCGACGACGACGAGGACGGCAGCGTGGTGATCGGCCCGATCCGCATCGACGGTGCCGCGCACCGGGTATTTGCCGGCGAGGCGCCGGTGTCCATCGGCCCGACCGAATACCGCCTGCTGCATTTCTTCATGACCCATCCCGAACGCGTCTATACCCGCTCGCAACTGCTCGACCATGTGTGGGGCGGGAGCGTGTATGTGGAAGAACGCACCATCGATGTGCATATCCGCCGCCTGCGCAAGACGCTGGAACCTTTCGCCGCGCAGGACATGGTGCAGACCGTGCGCGGCGCCGGCTACCGCTTTTCCGCCGCGGTCTGACCCTGCAATACCGCAGCGCAACCTCGCGCCGCTGCCTGCAGCGCGCGGTCCTGCTATAAACAGGGGCCACTTCCACGGATTTTCCGCCTACCCGAGAGTGCAATGCCCGGCCACATCCAATCCGCCTGGTTGAAGACACTGGCCTCCGTGGCCGCGGCGCTGTTGCTTGCCGGGCTGCTCGGGCTGCTGGCCGGACACCCGGGCGCCGGGGTGGCCATCGCCGCGCTTGGCGTGCTGGCCTGGCACTACTGGCGCCTGCGCCAGGTGCTGATGCGGCTGACCGCCCGCCAGCGCTGGGAAACCAGCGATGGCAGCGGCGTGTGGAACGAGCTGGACCGCCTGCTCTACCGCAACCAGCGCGAGATGCGCGCGCGCAAAAGGCGCCTGCTGGACATGCTGCGCAGCTACCGCGCCGCCGCCGCCGCGCTGCCCGACGCCGTGGTGGTGGTCGATCGCAACACCCAGCGCGTGCAATGGTTCAACGAGGCGGCCTCAAGCCTGCTCGGCCTGCGCCACCCCGGCGACCGGCATGCCGCGCTGGTGGAACGCCTGCAACCGCTGCCGCTGGCGCACTGGCTGGCCGCCGGACGCCATGCCGAACCGATCCTGGATGCGGACTCGCCCGCGGACCCGGGCATCCGCCTGCACTTGCGGCTGATTCCCTACTCGGACAATTACTGGCTGCTGCTGGCGCGCGACGTCACCAAGCTGCTGCACCTGGAGCAGGTACGGCGCGACTTCGTGGCCAATGTCTCGCATGAGCTGCGCACCCCGCTGACCGTGGTGCACGGCTACCTGGACATGATGGACCCGGAGGATTTCCCCGGTACCGGGCCGATGCTGCTGGAGATGCGCAAGCAGTCCCAGCGCATGGCACAACTGGTGGAGGACCTGCTGACGCTGTCGCGGCTGGAATCGCAACAGCACTCCGAGCAGGAAACCGTGGCGATGACGCCCATGCTGATTTCATTGCGGCGCGAGGCCGAAGCCCTCAGCCACGGGCGCCACCGCATCCACATCGAGGACAGTGCCGGGGTGGACCTGCTCGGCTCCAGCAAGGAACTGCACAGCGCCTTCTCCAACCTGGTCAGCAATGCGGTGCGCTACACCCCGGCCGGCGGCCGTATCGCCATCACCTTCGCCCGCGAACCCGGTGGCGCGGTGCTGTCGGTGACCGACAGCGGTTATGGCATTCCCGCCTCCCATCTGCCGCGGCTTACCGAACGTTTCTACCGGGTTTCCAGCAGCCGCTCGCGTGAGAGCGGCGGCACCGGGCTGGGCCTGTCCATCGTCAAGCACATCCTCGGGCTGCACCAGGCGCGGTTGGAGATCCACAGCGAAGTCGGCAAGGGCAGCATGTTCTGCTGCCACTTCGACAGCGACCACCTGCGCCCGCGCCTTCCTTCCGCCTTGTCTGCTGAAGACCGCCCTGCATGAGCCCTCCTGTTCCGGCCCTGGTTGCCGTCCCGACCGCCTGCGACCCGCTGCGTGACCCGGCGCTGTATATCAACCGTGAACTGTCGCAGCTGGACTTCAACTTCCGGGTGCTGGCGCAGGCGCTGGATGCGCAGGTGCCGCTGCTGGAACGGCTGCGCTTCCTGTGCATCTCGTGCACCAACCTGGACGAGTTCTTCGAGATCCGCGCCGCGGCGGTACGCCATGCGCAGGAGTTCGGCCTGCCGCCGGCCCCGGACGGATTGAGCCCGCAGGCGATCCTCAACGCCATCCACGACCGCGCCGCCGAACTGGTGGAACAGCAGTACCGCTGCTGGAACAAGGTGCTGCGTCCGGCGCTGCTGGAGGCCGGCATCGGCGTGCTCGCGCACAACAGCTGGACGGCGCGGCAGAAGCGCTGGCTGCGCGCCTACTTCCGCAACGAGATCATGCCGGTGCTGTCGCCGCTGGGGCTGGACCCTTCGCACCCGTTCCCGAAGATCCTCAACAAGTCGCTCAATATCGTGGTCGTGCTCAAGGGCACCGACGCCTTCGGCCGCGCCGGCCATCTGGCGCTGGTGCGGGCGCCGCGCTCGCTGCCACGCATCATCCAGCTGCCCGAGTCGCTGGGCGGCACCCAGAATTTCGTGTTGCTGTCCTCGGTGCTGTCGGCCTTTGTCGACGAGCTGTTCCCGGGCATGGAGGTGCAGGGTGCCTACCAGTTCCGGGTCACCCGCAACTCCGAACTGGTCGTGGATGAAGAAGAGGTGGAAAACCTGGCGCTGGCGCTGCGTGATGAACTGGTCGACCGCGGCTACCGGCCGGCGGTGCGGCTGGAGATCGCCCATGACTGCCCGCGCCCGATCGTGCAGACCCTGCTGCAGAATTTCGGACTGCCGGAAAACGCGGCCTACCGGATCGATGGCGCGGTCAACCTCAATCGCGTCAGCCAGGTCTACGACCTGGTGCAGCGGCCGGACCTGAAATACCCGGCGATGACCCCGCGCATCCTCAAGACGGCCGAGGGAATTTTCGAGCACGTCTCGCGCAACGACGTGCTGCTGCACCATCCGTTCGACTCGTTCAACACCGTGCTGGAGCTGATCCGCGAAGCGGCCATCGACCCCAACGTGCTGGCGATCAAGCAGACGCTGTACCGCACCGGCAAGGATTCGGCGATTGTCGAGGCGCTGGTGCTGGCCGCGCGCAACGGCAAGGATGTGACCGTGGTGGTCGAGCTGCGCGCCCGTTTCGACGAGGAGGCCAATCTCGGCTTTGCCGACCGCCTGCAGGAGGCCGGGGTGCAGGTGGTGTACGGCGTGGTCGGCTACAAGACCCACGCCAAGATGCTGCTGATCGTGCGCCGCGAGGGCCGCAAGCTGCACCGCTATACCCATTTGGGCACCGGCAATTATCACGCCGGCACCGCGCGCGCCTATACCGACCTGGGCCTGATCACCGCCGATCCGGACATCGGCAACGACGTGCACCTGCTGTTCCAGCAGCTGTCCGGGCTGGCGCCGAAAATGAAACTCAAACGCCTGCTGCAATCGCCGTTCACCCTGCATGCCGGCGTGCTGCAGCGGATCGAGCGCGAGACGCGGCTGGCGGCCGACGGCAAGCCCGGACGCATCATCGCCAAGATGAACGCCCTTAACGAGCCGCAGGTGGTGCGGGCGCTGTATGCCGCCTCGCAGGCAGGGGTGCAGATCGACCTGGTCGTGCGCGGCACCTGCACCCTGCGCCCCGGCGTGCCGGGGGTGTCGGACAACATCCGCGTGCGCTCGATTGTCGGGCGCTTCCTTGAACACAGCCGCATCTACTGGTTCGGCAACAACGGCGCACCGGAACTGTTCTGCGCCAGCGCCGACTGGCTCGAGCGCAACCTGCTGCGGCGGGTGGAAACCTGCTTTCCGATCCTGGATCCGGACCTGGCGCGGCGGGTGTATCGCGAAGCCCTGCAGAACTATCTGGAGGACAACCTCAACGCCTGGGCGCTGCAGCCCGACGGCCACTACCGCAAGTGCGAACCTGCTCCCGGCGAACCGCCGCATTCGGCGCAGATGGCGCTGCTGGAAGGCATGTAGGTGTCGGCCCACCCCCGCGGCCGCCGCAGCGCAAGCTGCCGGCCGCGGCCGGCCTTCGGCTACCATTCCGCCATGCCCAACTCCACCACCACTCCGCCGCTGCAGGAAGGCGACCTGCTGGCCGCCATCGACATGGGCTCCAACAGCTTCCACATGGTGATTGCCCGCTACCTGCTGGGGCAGTTGCGGGTGGTGGATCGGTTGCGGGAAACCGTGCGCATGGCCGATGGTCTGGACGGCCATGGCGGCATTTCCGCCGATGCCCGCCAGCGCGCGCTCGAATGTCTGGCCCGCTTCGGCCAGCGCATCCGCGATATCCCGCCGCTGCGGGTGCGCGCCCTGGCCACCAATACCGTGCGCCAGCTGCGCTCGCCGCTGGCGTTCCTGATGCCGGCCGAAACCGCGCTGGGCCATGCCATCGAGGTGGTCAGCGGCCGCGAGGAAGCGCGCCTGATCTATCTCGGTGTCGCCCACGCGCAGCCGCCGCACACCGACCAGCACCGGCTGGTGATCGACATCGGCGGCGGCTCCACCGAGTTCATCATTGGCCGCCGCTTCGAAACCCTCGAACGCGAAAGCCTGCAGGCCGGCTGCATCGCCAGCACCCGGCGCTTTTTCCCCGGTGGCAAGCTGTCACGGAAACGCTGGAAAGAAGCGCTGACCGAGATCGGGGCCGAGTTCCAGCCGTTCGCAGCCAAATACCGCGCCCTGGGCTGGCACGAGGCGCTGGGTTCGTCCGGCACCCACAAGGCCATCAGCGACATCTGCGCGGCGATGAAACTGAGCAAGGGCGCGATCACCGCCGAAGCGCTGCCGCAGCTGCGCGACGAGCTGCTGCGCGCCAAGCACGTGGACGATATCAACCTGCCCACGCTGTCCAGCGATCGCCGCCCGATCATCGCCGGCGGCGTGCTGGTACTGGAAGCCGCATTCCAGGCGCTGGGCCTGCAGAAATTGCAGGTGAGCAAGGCGGCGATGCGCGAAGGCATCCTCTACGACATTGTCGGCCGGGCCAGCGAAAACGATCCGCGCGACGAATCGGTGGCCGCGCTGATGCAGCGCTACGGCATCGACAGCCTCCAGGCCGAACGCGTCGAAGCCACCGCACGGCGGCTGTTCGAACAGGTCGCCCCGGCCTGGGGACTGGAGCCGGACGACGCGCAGATGCTGGGCTGGGCCGCCCGCCTGCACGAGCTGGGGCTGGCCATCGCCCACAGCGGTTATCACACCCACGGCAGCTACGTGCTCGAGCATTCGGATATCGCCGGGTTCTCGCGCCAGGAACAGTATCTGCTGGCCGCGCTGGTGCGCAGCCATCGGCGCAATGTTTCCAGGTCCGCGTTCGACACCCTGCCCGACCGCCTGCTGGCGCCCGCCCGCCGGCTGACGGCCCTGCTGCGCCTGGCGGTGTTGCTGCACCGCGCGCACGAGGCCGACCCGATTCCAACGCTGGAATTGAGCGTGGATGGCAGCCACCTGTCGCTGGTGCTGGCGCAGCCCTATATCGATGCGCGTCCGCTGCTGCGCGCCGACCTGATCGGTGAAGTCGATGGCATGACCGCACTGGGCATCACCTTCCGTCCGTTCGTGGCCTGAAAACCCGGGATGCCCACGCACGCCGCTGTCACCCGGCCGGCATCGCGCTGACAGCGGGCTGCCATTGCCGGCGGCGACCCGCAGCTGCGTGAGGTCCGCGGCTGCGACGGCCACGGGGTTGCCGCGATCCACGTCGGCGGTATCGCTGCCAAAAAAAGTTGATCGGCGCAGCGCTGCCCTGGACTGGGCGCACGCCCTACAATGCGCGCATGACCACGCTGTTCATCTCCGACCTGCACCTGGACCCCAGCCGTCCAGCCATCACCGACCTGTTCCTGGGGTTCCTGCGCGACGAAGCGCGGCACGCCGAGGCGCTGTACATCCTGGGTGACCTGTTCGAGGCCTGGATCGGGGATGACACCCCCTCCACCGCCGCCGACGCCGTGGCCAGCGCGCTGCGCGGGCTCACCGGGGCGGGAGTGCCGGTGTATTTCATCCGCGGCAACCGCGACTTCCTGCTGGGCGAGGACTACGCCGCGCGTGCCGGCATGCGCATCCTGCCCGACCCCAGCGTGATCGACCTGTACGGCAAGCCGGTCCTGCTGCAGCACGGCGACCTGCTGTGCACCGACGACACCGCCTACCAGGCGTTTCGTACCCAGACCCGCAATCCGGCCTTCCAGGCGCAATTCCTGTCGCAATCGCTGGAGGCGCGGATTGCTTTCGCCCAGAAGGCACGGTCAGCCAGCCAGGCGCGGCAATCGGAAATGAAGGAAGGCGATCGCGCCCAATTCGAGACCGTCACCGATGTGAGCGCGGCGGAAGTGGCCGCCACCTTCACCCGTTATGGCGTGGACACCATGATCCACGGCCACACCCACCGCCCGGCGATCCACACGTTGAACGCGGGCGGGCGCACCTGCACCCGCATCGTGCTCGGCGACTGGTACGAACAGGGCTCGGTGCTGCGCGTGGATGCGGACGGCTTCAGCCTGGATGCGCTGGCCTGAGCGCCGGCACCACGGTCCCGATAACCAGACGGCAGCCTCGCGGCTGCCGTTGCTGTTTCAGGGCGCTTGCACCGGCACCGCCGGATCGCGGGCGCAGCCCTTGAAGGTTTCCGCGCCCAGCACAAACTGCGCGGTATACGGATGGGCCAGATCGGACATGCCATCGGAGCAGCTCGCTCGCTGGATGGTCAGGCGGAATGCACCCTGCCCTTCACCACCGTGCACCAGCAAGCGCCCGTCGCGCATTTCGCGCGTCCCTTGCAAATGCTGCGGGTTCTGCCGGGTGTCCGGCGTGGTGTAGTCCAGCGCCGCGCCGGACACCCGCACCCCCCAGAACGGCTCGGTGCCGGCGGCCTGCAGAACAGCCGGATAGTCATCGGCGGCAGCCGGCGCGGTGATCGCCGGAGACGACCCAGAGGGGGCAGCGGCGACCGGTTCTGGCGCCTGCCGGCTGCAGGCCAGCAGACCCAGCATCGGCACTACCACCCAGAAGGGGGAAGGCTTCATTTCAGGTTCTCGCAAGCAATGACGGACTTCAACCCTACAGCACCGGCGCCGGTGGCTGTACCACCTTGCCGGCACCGCCGGACATTCAAGCCCGGCGGTGCAGGCAGCTCAACCGGCCTGTTCAACCAGGTCGGCCAGCTCGTCCTCGTCGAAGCCGGCCAGCAGGCGCGCTTCGATGTTGAAGGGGCCATGCAGGTAACCGCCGGCGTACTCGCGCAGCAGTTCCTTGAATCGGGCGCGTGGTGCGACCCCGGCACGCGCGCAGTACCAGCGGTACCAGCGTGAGCCGGCAGCGACATGCGCCACTTCCTCGCGCAGGATCACCTCCAGCACCTCGGCAGTGGCACCGTCGCCGAGCGCGCGCAGCTTGGCGATCATCGCCGGGGTGACATCCAGCCCGCGCGCTTCCAGCACGCGCGGCACCAGCGCCATGCGTGCCAGGCCGTCGTGGGCGGTTTTCTCGCACATTTCCCACAGGCCGTTGTGCGCGTCGAAGTCGCCGTAGTCATGGCCATGGGCCAGCAGGCGCTCGCGCAGCAGCAGGAAATGCCGCGATTCGTCATCGGCACAGCTGACCCAGTCGGCGTGGAAGCTGCCCGGCAGGCCGCGGAAGCGGTACACCGCGTCCCAGGCCAGGTCGATGGCGTTGAGTTCGATATGGGCGATGGCGTGGATGAAGGCCGCACGCCCGCTCACCGAACCCAGCCCGCGCCGCGGCAGGTCGCGCGGATGCACCAGTGCCGGGGTGGGCGGCCGGCCCGGCATGCGGATCGGCGCCGGCGGTGGCGCGGCCTCATCCACCCGCAGTCCACCGGCCCGGAAACGCGCCGCGAAATGCCGGGTCAACGCCACCTTGCGCAGCGGGTCGGCTTCGGCCAGACACCGCTGCGCGGCCTGCAGCAGGTCGCCGCCGACCTGCGGAAACCCGTTGTCCGTTTCTGTCATGACAAGGGATCAGGCCCGGCGGTGGGTCTTGGCCTCGTCCGAACGCAGCTGCTGGATCCGCTCGAAATAGCCCGGCTCGATCCCGGTGGCGTACTCGCCGTTGAAGCAGGACGAATCGAACGCCTTCAGGTCCGGATTGCCTTCGCGCACCGCCGCCTCCAGGTCTTGCAGGTCCTGGTAGATCAGCCAGTCGCAGCCCAGGAACCGTTCGATGTCCTCGATGCTGCGGTTGTGCGCCACCAGTTCCTCGGCGGCCGGCATGTCGATGCCGTAGATGTTCGGATAGCGCACCGGCGGCGCCGCGCTGGCCAGATAGACCTTGCGCGCGCCGGCATCGCGCGCCATCTGCACGATCTGCTGGCTGGTGGTGCCGCGTACGATCGAATCATCGACCAGCAGCACCACCCGGTTGCGGAATTCCAGGTTGATCGGATTCAACTTGCGGCGCACCGACTTCACCCGCTCCCCCTGCCCCGGCATGATGAAGGTACGGCCGATGTAGCGGTTCTTGATGAAGCCTTCGCGGTACTTCACCCCGAGCGTATTGGAGATCTCCAGCGCGGCGTCGCGCGAGGTGTCCGGGATCGGGATGATGGTGTCGATGTCGTGATCCGGGCGCAGCCGCAGGATCTTCTCGCCCAGCTTGATGCCCATGCGCATGCGCGCCTTGTGCACCGAGACGTTGTCGATCATCGAGTCAGGGCGCGCGAAGTACACATACTCGAAGATGCACGGCGAATGCACCGCCGGCTCGGCACAGATTTCCGAGAACAGCTCGCCGCGACCGGTGATCACCAGCGCCTCGCCCGGACGCACGTCGCGCACGCGCTGGAAGCCGAGCACATCGAGCGCGGCCGACTCGGAGGCCACGATGTACTCGTCGCCTTCGGCATGGCTGCGCTTGCCCAGCACCAGCGGGCGGATCCCATGCGGGTCGCGGAAGGCGACCAGCCCCAGGCCCAGCACCACGCTGATCACCGCATAGCCGCCCTTGCAGCGGCGGTGCACACCACCCACCGCACGGATCGCCGCCTCCGGGCTCAGCTGCTTCTGCGCGTCCAGCTCGTAGGCGAACACGTTCAGCAGCACTTCGCTGTCCGAATCGGTATTGACGTTGCGCCGGTCCTGCTCGAACACCTGCTGGCGCAGGGCTTCGGTATTGATCAGGTTGCCGTTGTGCGCCAGCGCGATGCCGTAGGGCGAATTGACGTAGAACGGCTGCGCCTCGTCCATGCCTTCCGAACCGGCCGTGGGGTAACGCACATGGGCGATGCCGATGCGCCCCTGCAGCACGTCCATTCGCCGGGAATCGAACACATCGCGCACCAGGCCATTGGCTTTCTCGACCCGCAGCCGGGTGCCGTGCGCGGTGGCGATGCCGGCCGCGTCCTGGCCGCGATGCTGGAGGACGGTCAGGGCGTCATAAAGCTGGCCGGCCACGTTCTGGTTGCCGACGATTCCGACGATGCCACACATGTTGCGCGATCTCCGCTGGGACGTGCCCGTTAACGTGAAGGTGGCCGTGCCTGGCCCGGGGACTCGATCCGCGCCGGATCGGGCTGACCCGGTCGCACCTGCGCCGGATCGATGTTGGCGGGCAACGCCCCCGCCATCGGCTGTCGGTCACTGTCAGCATTGCCATCACGCGGGCCGGTGCCCAACGCCTTCGACATCGCCTGCTGCAACCCGCCGCCTGCAACCATTTCGCTCAAGGCGGCATTATCGCCTGCGATGGCCCCCCTGCCCAAGTCCATATCCGACAATTTTCCCAACTCGATATCCGGCACCGACAGGTCCGGCAATTGCGCGCGCATCCAGCTGGCGCCAGGCAGCAGCAGCGGCAAAAGCTTCGACTGCTGCCATGCAGCTTCACCCGGCAACGGGGTGAAACCCATCAACAGCACCAGCAGGCAACCGAAAAAACCACCGCGCAACAGGCCCAGGCCAAACCCCAGCGCGCGGTCGGTGCCATTGAGCCGGGTCGCCTCCACCGCGCCGCGCAGCAGCATGCCGATCACCGCCACCACCACCAGCACCGCCACGAAGGTCAGTGCATAACCGCCCAGGTACTGGGTGGTGGTCGGGCGTGCGCCTTCGGCCAGCCAGTGCGCGGTGGCATCGCCAAACTGGAATGCCGCCCAGCCGGACAGCAGCCACGACAGGGTGCCGACAACGATGCCGACCAGGCCTTTCATCAAGCCCAGCAGGGCCGATACGCCGATGACCGCCAGCAGGACCAGATCGATCATGCGCCCGGCTCCGGTCCGGCCCGGCCAACGCTACGCAATGCGGGGCCGCGCCCGGTCAAGGATGCGGCCGGACCATGCCGGCCACGCCCACTTTGGCGGCGACTTGCGCCTTGAGCTGTTCGGCCGCCTCGCGGCTGGCGACCGGACCGACGCGCACCCGGTTGAGCGGGCCCTTGTCGGTCTGCACCTGCTCGACAAACGCGCTGAAACCGGCCGCGCGCACCTTGTCACGCAGCGCATTGGCATCGGCTGCCTGGCCGAACGCGCCCAGCTGCACGGCATAGCCGACACTGCTGGCGGCCGGCGCCGACGGCGCGACCACCGGCGGGCGGGTCGGCGCGGTGACCACGGGCTTGGCCACCTCCGGGCGCAGCGGCTCGGTTTTGGCCGCTGCCCGTTTAGGTTCGGGTTCTAGCGCGGGTACCGGCTTGGACGCCGGTGCCGGCGCGGCGGCCACCGGCGTGGCCGGTTGCGGCGGCAGTGTTTCGGTGCGTACCGGGGGCGATGCCGATGCGGCCGCCACCGGGGCCGAGGGGGCCGGCGCGGCGGCGTTGGCATCCAGCACCACCACCTGCGCATTGACGTCACTGCGCACCTTGGTGGCCTGCAACCGGACCAGTTCGGCCTCGGCGCGGTCGGCATACGGGCCGATGCGCACGCGCCACGCCTGGCGGCCATTGATCGTATCGGCCTGGCGGAAACCGGGCAGCTGCGATTTTTTCAGATGGGCGATCACCGCGTCGGCATCGGCTTCGGAGGCGTAGGCACCGAAGTTGACCGCGTAGTTGCCGGCCGCGACCGCAGGCGGGAAGGCCTGGGTGTTTCCACTGTCCGCCAGATCGGCGGCATCGGGATTGTCCTGCGCCAGCGGGGCCGCGGGCATGCCCAGCGCACCGCCCGCGGCGGGCGTCACCAGCGGCAGTTCCCGGGTCTGGAACTGGCCATCGGCCGGCGCCGCCGGCGCGGTCAGCGGCACATCCCTCACGCCGCTGTCAGGCGCCGGGCCTTTGACCAGCATCGGCAGGAAGATCACGGCCAAGGCCACCAGAACGATGGCACCGATCAGTCGCTGTTTCAGGGGAGTATCCACGTAGGCGTGTTGGCGGCGCGGCGGAATGCCTCGGCGATTATAAGCGTGTCGACCATCGCGCGGCCTCAGCCAGATGAATGGAGAAAGTGCAGCGCTTCGGCGGCGGTGTGGAACGAGCCGAACACCAGCACCCGGTCACCGGCCTGCGCCTGCGACAACACGTGCCGCAAGGCCACCGCGACATCGGCCAGCTCTTCCCCGTGTGCGGCCGCGGTACCGGGCAGACGCTCGCGCAGGGCTGCCGCCGCCTGTCCACGCGCCCCGCCCAGCCCGGCCAGGCACCAGTGATCGACGTCCTGGGCCAAGGCCTCGACCACGCCGTGCACATCCTTGTCGACCAGCGCGGCGAATACCGCCACGGTCCGTCCCAGCACCGGCTTGAGCTGCAACGCCGCCGCCAGTTCACGCGCGGCCTGCGGGTTGTGCCCGACATCGACCAGCACTTCCACCCCTTCGCGCATGAACGCCTGCAGCCGTCCCGGCAGCGTGGCCGCGGCCACGCCGGCGGCGAACGCGGCGACCGGCAACTCGATATCCAGCGCGCGCAATGCGGCAATCGCGGTGGCGGCATTGGCACGCTGCACCGGCGCCCGCAACTGCGGGTTGGGCAGTACCAGTTCGGCGCCGACTTCACGCCAGCGCCAATGGTCCTGGTCGACCGGCTCATGGAAGAAATCACTGCCGCCGCGGATGGCGTTGGCACCCAGCGCGTAGGCACGGCGCAACACGCTCGACGGCGGATCGGTCTCGCCCAGCACCACCGGTTTCCAGGCGCGGATGATCCCCGCCTTCTCCACGCCGATGGCTTCGCGGTCCTCACCGAGCCAGTCGCTGTGGTCGATATCGACGGTGGTGATCACCGCCACGTCGGCATCGACGAGGTTGACCGCGTCAAGACGCCCGCCCAACCCGACCTCCAGCACCGCCAGATCCAGCTGCGCCTGCTGGAACAGATACAGCGCGGCCAAGGTGCCGTATTCGAAATAGGTCAGCGCGGTGTCGCCGCGGGCCGCTTCCACCGCCGCAAACGCGGCGACCAGCGCAGCGTCATCTGCCTCCACGCCATCGATGCGCACGCGCTCGTTGTAGCGCAGCAGGTGTGGCGAGGTGTACGCCCCCACTTTCAGTCCGACGGCGCGGGCGATGGCCTCGATGAACGCCACCGTCGAGCCCTTGCCGTTGGTACCACCGACGACGATGGTGCGTGCGGCCGGCGGGCCCGGGGGCAGCCGCTGCGCGACGTCGCGCACACGCTCCAGCCCCATGGCGATGCCGGCCGGATGCTGCTGGTCGATGTAGCTCAGCCACTGCTCAAGCGTGGCGGGAGAAGACGAAGACATGCGGGAAATTCTCGGAACTCGTGGAGGCGGCCACCGGGGCCGGCAGCGCGTTGCGCGCGGGAAAGACGGCCATGATACAGACGCGCCGGCAGGCATACAGACGCGCGCCAGGCTCCCCATTGCGGCGCCTGGTGGCGCGTAGGCCAAGGGGAGAGCGCGCCGGCCCGCGACCTGCATCGCGCATTACCTGCAGTACCGGCAGCGGGCCATCACGCAGCGGGGCGCATCCAGCCCGGCCTGTCGTCTGTCGCCGCCCGATACCGGCAGCGGCGCGTGCGCCAGGCGCCGGCCGCAGGGCCGCGCAACCGGTCACGCGGTTCACTGCGCGGGGCGCCTCCAGGACGCGCAGGCGCAGCCCCGTCAGCTGCCGGGGCGCAGGCGCTTACAGCGCGCGGTGCCTGGCTTCACCGAAGAACGGGGTGTGATGCGCACAGTCATTCAGACGCACCACTTCCAGGCTGTCCAGATCCCTGCCTTCCAGCAGGTTGAGCGTGGTCGGCGCCTGGCGGAAGGTCCACAGCTTGCTGATCGGCAGGCCCAGCACCCTGCACAGGATCACCCGGTTGACCGCGTCATGCGCCACCACCAGCAGGGTGTCGTCTTCGCCCAGGCCTTCGGCCGCAGCCGCCAGCCCGCGCCAGCTGCGATCGAGCACCTGCCGCAGCGATTCGCCGCCGGGCATCAGCACCGTGTCCGGCTCTTCGCGCCAGGCACGCAGGCGGGCCGGGTCCCTGTCGTTGATCTCGCTGGCCAGCAGGCCTTCCCACTCGCCGTGGGCGATTTCCTGCAGGTCCGGCTCGGTCAGCAGCATGGCTTCACGATCGGCGCCCAGTGCGAACCTGGCGGTGCTCTGCGCGCGCGCCAGCGGCGAGGCCACTGCACGGGTGATCTCCAGCCCTTTCAGCCGCTCACCCAGGGCCTTGGCCTGCGCCTCCCCCAGCGGTGACAGGGGAATGTCGATCTGGCCCTGATAGCGGCCTTCGGCGTTCCACGGCGTTTCACCGTGACGGGCAAGCAGGATGCGCATGCAGCGGGATTTCCATTGAAGTGGGAGGGCATCCCGGTGAATGGGGATGGGCCGGCATCATAGCGCGGCGCAGCAAAGCGCAGGCCGCCCCTGCCCGGCCTGGCCGCGCGGGCATGAAAAAACCCCGGACCAGGGGGTCCGGGGTTTGTCTGCCCCGCGCCTTTACTGGGCCCGTCTTTACTGGGCCAGGTTCAGTTCCTTCAGCAGCTGGGGCGCCGGCGCCACTTCCTGCATGATCCACTGCATGTAACGGCTGTCGACCGAGATCATGCGGGTCATGATCGGGTCGAACACCCAGTTGGAGCTGACCGATTCCCAGTTGCCGTCGAACGCCAGGCCGACCAGCTTGCCGTGCGCATCGAGCACCGGCGAACCGGAGTTGCCACCGGTGATGTCCAGGTTGGACAGGAAGTTGACCGGCACCGAGCCGATGCGCTTGTCTTCCAGTCCGCCGTAGCGCTTGGCCTTGACCGCATCGAGCAGCGCCTTGGGCGAATCGAACGGGTCCACGCCGGTTTCCTTGGCGACAATGCCTTCCAGCGTGGTGAACGGGGTGTAGGCCACGCCGTCCTTGGGCGCATAGCCCATCACGTTGCCGAAGGTGATGCGCAGCGACAGGTTGGCATCCGGGTACACGAACTCGCCCTGGCTCTTCTTGTAGTCGGCCAGTGCCTGCAGGTACAGCGGGCGCGCCTGCAGCGATTCGCCAGCGCGGGTCTTGCGCTCCTGCTCCAGCTTCAGCAGGGCCGGCATTGCCGCCACGGCGTACTGGATGGCCGGATCGGTGCTGGCTTCAAACGCGGCGCGATCGGCCTTGAACCACTTCAGGCGCTCGTCCAGGCTGCCCAGCTTGCTGCCGGCCAGCTTGCCGACCAGACCGTCAACGGTCCTGGCATCGTTGCCACCCAGCCACTGGTCCAGCACCGCGTTGCGCTGGTTGGCCGGCAGTGCGAGGTACTGGTTGAGCCAGTAGCCCTGCAGCTGCTGGTCCATCCTGGCCACGTAGCGGCGGTCCATCTGCTTGAGACCGCCCTCGATCGACGGCAGGTCGCGCTCCTGGTAACCGGATTCGCGCTCGGCGTCGGGCTTGGCGCGCTCCAGCGACAGGCGGTACAGGTTGATCGCCGCGCCCACCACCGCAGTGTTGTTGAACTGGCCCACGATCAGATCGCGTTCGCGGGTGGTCCTGGCCTGCTCGTTGAGCGCCACCAGCTTGGCGTGCGCGCCCAGCGCGGCGCGGCCCTGGGCGCCCTGCTTTTTCAGCCATGCCAGCACCGCCGCTTCCTCGGCATGCTTCTGGCCGGCAGCGTCGATGCGCTTGAAGCCGTCCAGCTGGCCGCTGAAGTTCTTGGCGGTGTTGTTGAGCCCGGCCATCGTCGCGGCGTACTTCACCTTGATGTCGGCGTCCTGCTCCCCGGCCTTGCCGATCAGCGCGATCATCGCGTTGTAGTGGCGGGCGATGGTCGGATAGGTCCAGCTGGCGGTGTTGTCGAACTCGCCGGCCAGCGCGTAGCGGTTGGTCGAACCCGGGTAACCGGCCACCATCACGAAGTCACCGGCGCCCAGCGGCTGGTCGGCGAACTTCAGGAAATGCTTTGGCTGGTAGGGCACGTTGTCGGCGGAGAACGCCGCCGGCTTGCCGTCCTTGCCGACGTAGGCGCGGTAGAACGCGAAATCGCCGGTGTGGCGCGGCCACATCCAGTTGTCGACGTCGCCGCCGAACTTGCCGACGCTGCCCGGCGGCGCATAGGCCAGGCGCACGTCCTTGATTTCCATGTTCTTGAACAGGCGGTAGGTGTTGCCACCGGAGAAGCTGTACAGGCGGCAGCGGAAGCCTTCTTCGGCCTCACAGGCGGCCACCTGGGCCTTGTCGAAGGCTTCCAGCGCGCGGGTGCGGGCCAGCGGATTGTTGCCGGCGGCGGCGATGGCGGCCTTGGCCTGGGCGGTGACGTCGGTGATCTGGTCCAGCACGAACACGCGCGCGTTCGGGCCGGCGCTCAACTCGTCCTTCAGGGTCGGGGCGTTGAAGCCGTTCTGGATCAGGTTGTTCTCGGCGGTGGAATTGAGCTGGATCGCGCCGTACGCGCAATGGTGGTTGGTGACCACCAGGCCCTGCGGCGAGACGAAGCTGGCGGTGCAGCCGCCCAGTGCCACCACCGCGCCCATCGGGTCGCCGGTGAGGTTGGACAGCTGTTCCGGCGACAGCTTGAGCCCGGCCTGCTTCAGCGGCCCGGCAATCTCCGGCAGCTGCTGCGGCACCCACATGCCTTCGGCGGCATGGGCGAGCTGGGCCAGCCCGAGGCTGGCGACGACGGAAAATGCAAGCAGATTCGAGCGCATCAAGCACCCCTTGGGAAGTGGAACCGCCGATTGTAACGCCGGTGACGATTTCCCCGCCCCGTGCCATTGGACACGGACCGGGCCTGCCGTGGTTTACCGGCAAACGCCTATAATCGACGGCTTTCCTACTGTGGTTTTCCGGCAATGGCACAGACAATGAAGGCGCTGGTGAAGCGCGAAGCGGGCAAGGGCATCTGGATGGAAGAGGTGCCGGTACCGACGCCGGGCCCCAACCAGGTGCTGATCAAGCTGGAAAAGACCGCGATCTGCGGCACCGACCTGCACATCTACCTGTGGGACGAGTGGAGCCAGCGCACCATCAAGCCGGGCCTGACCATCGGCCACGAATTCGTCGGCCGCATCGCCGAAATCGGCCCGGGCGTGACCGGCTATGAAATCGGCCAGCGCGTGTCGGCCGAAGGCCACATCGTCTGCGGCCACTGCCGCAACTGCCGCGGCGGCCGCCAGCACCTGTGCCCGAACACGGTGGGCATCGGCGTCAACATCAACGGCGCCTTCGCCGAATACATGGTGATGCCAGCCTCCAACCTGTGGCCGATCCCCGACCAGATTCCCTCCGAGCTGGCCGCGTTCTTCGATCCGTACGGCAACGCCGCGCACTGCGCGCTGGAGTTCAACGTGATCGGCGAGGACGTGCTGATCACCGGCGCCGGCCCGATCGGCATCATCGCCGCCGGCATCTGCAAGCAGATCGGTGCGCGCAACGTGGTGGTCACCGACGTCAACGATTTCCGCCTGAAGCTGGCCGCCGACATGGGTGCCACCCGCGTGGTCAACGTCACCCATACCTCGCTCAAGGACGTGATGGCGGACCTGCACATGGAAGGCTTCGACGTGGGCCTGGAAATGAGCGGCAATCCGCGCGCGTTCAACGACATGCTCGACTGCATGTACCACGGCGGCAAGATCGCCATGCTCGGCATCATGCCCAAGGGCGCCGGCTGCGACTGGGACAAGATCATCTTCAAGGGCCTGACCGTGCAAGGCATCTACGGCCGCAAGATGTACGAGACCTGGTACAAGATGACCCAGCTGGTGCTGGGCGGTTTCCCGCTGGGCAAGGTGCTCACCCACCAGCTGCCGATCGACGATTTCCAGAAGGGTTTCGACCTGATGGAAGCGGGCAAGGCCGGCAAAGTGGTGCTGAGCTGGAACTGAGCCGCCTGCCGGGTACGCGCGGCCCCGCATAGCGCGGGGCGTCCCGCCGGGAATGTGCGGCCGGGCCTTGCCCGGCACCACCGCGCGGCCAGCAACCACGGAAAAGGCGCCTTGCGGCGCCTTTTCCTTTTGCGGCAAGCGCGCGGCTTACTGCGCGATTTTCAGCGACAGGACCACGCGGTTGTCGGCCAGCTTGCCGAAACTGCGGCGGCCGCTGCCGTCGGTGCCGAAGTAGCCCAGCGACACGTTGGCGATGCCGATGTTCTTGCCGACGCTGACATTCCAGTCGGTGTAGTCATCGGCTTCGGCGGCAAGGCGGTCACTGAAGGTGCTGCGGCCGACGTTGGCGGCGATGCTGAAATCCTGCGGCAGCGTCCACTCGCCACCGACGCTGTAGTACCAGCCGTCGGTGGCGGTGTGGAACACATCGTTGGTGTAACCCACGCTCACCTTCCAGGTATCGGCGAAGGTCGCGGTGGTGATCAGTTCGTTGTACGCCAGCTCGCTGGCACCGGGATAGCTGTAGCGGTTGAGCAGCACATCCAGGTTGACCTGCCCGTTGAGGTCGAAGCCGTAGCCGACGAAGTAGTCCACTTCGACATCCGGGCTGCCGTCACCGAAATCCACACCCGAAGCCCAGCCGCCGGCATACAGGCCGAACGGCGCGGTCCAGGTGATGCCGGCTTGCGCGGTCGGCTTCTCGTCGGTCTGCGAGACGCCGCGGAACAGGTAATCCGATACCGCGCCGATTTCCCAGCTGATCGGCGAGGCCGTTTCTTCCTGGGCACAGACGGCGAACGGAACGGACAGCAGCAGGGCGCAGGCGGACGCGATGAGGGGTTTGCGGTGGTTCACGGTGAATCTCCAGACGGTGGGCGGAGCCAATAATGCATGAGCCGGCGCTCCGGTTCACGAATTTTTAACCTGATGGATACTGCGCCGCAGCAATTTCCTCGTCAACCGGAATCCACCCAGCACCTGTGCAATGGGCGACCACCCACACACGCCGTAACGGCATACCCGCAGCGGCATCTGCGCCACCTGCGAAAGCGGGCGCGCAGGCTGCCGGCAGTTCCACTTCCACCGGCGCGGCGCCCGGCGGCAAGGTGGCAGCCGAACCGCTGCGTTGCCGCGACTCCGCCGTTGTCACCTGCCCTTGGCCCCCGCCAGATCCGCCGGGCGCCCGAGGATTTCCCTCGGGCAATCCGCCCGGTCCGGGCGCGGTTCCGGCCGGGCGGCTAAAATCGGTGCTTCCCTATCTGCAGCACGGCCCCGCCATGACTTCGATTCCGACCGTCTCCCCGCTGACCCGGCATTACGCCGAGGAACTGGACGCCATCCGCGCCCAGGGCCTGTTCAAGTCCGAGCGCATCATCACCAGCCCGCAATCGGCCGAAATCACCCTGGATGACGGCCGCACGGTGCTGAACTTCTGCGCCAACAACTACCTGGGCCTGGCCGACCATCCGGACCTGATCCAGGCGGCCAAGGACGCACTGGACAGCCACGGCTTCGGCATGGCCTCGGTACGCTTCATCTGCGGCACCCAGGACCTGCACAAGCAGCTGGAAGCGCAGATCGCCGGGTTCTTCGGCAAGGATGACACCATCCTGTACGCGGCCTGCTTCGATGCCAACGGCGGCCTGTTCGAGCCGCTGCTGGGCGAGAACGACGCCGTCATCTCCGATTCGCTCAACCACGCCTCGATCATCGATGGCGTGCGCCTGTGCAAGGCCAAGCGTTTCCGCTACGCCAACTGCGACATGGCCGATCTGGAAGCGCAGCTGCAGGCCGCCGATGCGGCCGGCTGCAGGACCAAGCTGATCACCACCGACGGCGTGTTCTCGATGGACGGTTTCATCGCCCCGCTGGATGAAATCACCGCGCTGGCGAAGAAGTACAACGCGCTGGTGCACATCGACGAATGCCATGCCACCGGCTTCCTCGGCGCCACCGGCCGCGGCTCGGCCGAGGTCAAGGGCGTGCTGGACAAGATCGACATCATCACCGGCACCCTGGGCAAGGCCATGGGCGGCGCGCTGGGCGGCTTCACCTGCGCCAGCGCCGAGGTCATCGAGCTGCTGCGCCAGCGTTCGCGCCCGTACCTGTTCTCCAACTCGCTGCCGCCGCACGTGGTCGCTGCCGGCATCAAGGCGTTCGAGATGCTGGCCGCCGCCGATGACCTGCGCGAAACGCTGCGCCAGAACACCGCCTATTTCCGCGAGAAGATGATCGCCGCCGGTTTCGACGTGAAGCCGGGCGTGCACCCGATCAGCCCGGTGATGCTGTACGACGCGCCGCTGGCGCAGCGCTTCGCCGAGCGTCTGCTGGAAGAAGGCATCTACGCGATCGGCTTCTTCTTCCCGGTAGTGCCCAAGGGCCAGGCGCGCATCCGCACCCAGATCAGCGCCGCGCACAGCCGCGCGCACCTGGATCAGGCCATCGACGCGTTTACCCGCATCGGTCGCGAGCTGGGGGTGATCAAGGGCTGAAGTTTGCCTTTGGTTTGAACAAAAAACAGGCGCCCAAGGGCGCCTGTTTTTTTGTTCTGTAGAGCCGAACCATGCTCGGCTGGGGCACTAGCGGTAAAGCCGCTGCCGGGCATGGCTCGGCACTACGTGCGGGGTTCTTGGTATTTCTTGGCTGGTGCGGCCGTCGGTGCGGCTGCACCTTTGGCCACGCGGATGCCGTGGGCCTTCATCCACGCATCGAACTGGTCGGCGCCCATTTTCTGCCCGTCCTGTTGCATCATGAAACGGTAATTGCCCAAGGCGTCGCGCTCACCGCCGGACGCCGCCTTGAGCGGGACCTCCGCTGCGGTCGCCGCCGCTGCCGCGGGCTGTTTCCCCGTCGAAGCACAGCCGGCAGACAGCAGTACAAATCCACCGAGCAGCAGCGCAATGCCGCAACGGTGACAAGCAAGAGATGACATCACGGCATCCTTGAGAGCGGTTCAGAACTGCAGTCTAAGCCCTTACCTTAAAAAATCATCTCATGTGATTGAAAAAAGGTTGATTTCTAGACATTCATTCCACAACAAACGCTGCCCCGCATCCGCGCTGGCTGGCCAATGCTCAGCACTTTCAAGACGGGCGAGCCGATTCCCAGCCGCGGGCAGCGGTGGACCCCTGCAAGTCGAAGCCCGCCTCCGCTGCCGGAGCCGCAGGGGGTCAGGCGGCGTTCGGCCGTCGCGCAGCCCCCGCGGAGTGAGAGGCCGACAACCCCTCGCGGTCTTCATGCGCCCCGGCGCAGATGCGTGCCAGCAGTGGCGGATCAGGCATCGACCGACCTGCACAGGATCTTGTCCGGCCCCGTCAACGGGTCAGTGAGGCAGCCGCCTACCGGTGCTGTTGATGGCAACAGCAACAGGCTTTACCGCCTTGTCCCGAGGCGCGAGCGGCGCCCACGACGGCAGCGCGCGCCATCAAAGCGGCAATACCGGGCATCACCACCACTCCCGGCACGTGGCGCTGGTCAACCCGCCCGCGAGGTGTGTTGAGTATCAGATAACGGTAGTTGCTCGCCCCCGGCAACTGGCCCGCCACCGCGCTGCGGCGACGGCTGCTGCGCAGGATCGGAAATTCCGGAATGACGGATGACCCGAGCATCAACGCTGACGCAGCCTGCCCCTGAAATCCAGCGCGCGGCGCGGGTGCGTGAGCACACGGCTGGCTTGAAAAGTGCCCACACCAGGCCCTTCCGGGCTCTGACACGCTCCGCAGGCGCGGGCCGGTTATGCGTTCTGTGCGGGGGAGCGGGCGCGCTTTTACATCCTGGCGCGCGCCCCTGCCCGGCGGATTACTTCACTTCCACCGGCGCCGGCTCGGCCGCCGCCTCTACTGGCGCCGGACGCGCCTTCACCACACGCACGCCGCGCGCCTTCATCCAGGCATCAAATTCTTCTGCGGTCATGCGCTTGCCGTTCTGGCTCATGTCAAAGCGCCAGGGCGTGTTGTCGAATTCGGTCGCCGGCTTGTACGCCGCCGGGTCATTGGCCTTGATTGCCGGCGTAGCCGGGATGGCGTTGGCAACGCTGTGGCAACCTTCCACGCGCAAACGCATCAACACCCGGTCCAGCGACTGGTCGTCATTGAAATTGGATGTCAGCACGCCTGCGGGCATGCCCAGCTGTACCTGGCGGGTGTAGAGCTCGGAAGCCACCGGCGCGATCACCGTGGCTGGCAACGGCAGTGGCGTAACCGCACTGGCCGAACAGTCAATGGCTGCGTGGGCGACGGGAATCAGGGCCAGGCCAAGCACGCCAGCCATTGCAATACGCAGCATCGGATTTTTCCATTCGGACAAGGACAACGCCCGGAGTGTAGGCAGCGCCTGGCCCGCTTTCAACCATTGTTTGCAGGGCATGCCGGAAACTTGCCAAATGGGTGGCAGAACCGGCGCCTCGGGCGGTCGTCACATGTGCTGTGTACCCATAAAAAAAAACAAGGCCCGGCAAATGCCGGGCCTTGTTCAGCAAGCGAAGCGTCCGGTCAATTCTGGACGTTCAGCTCGGTACGACGGTTCTTGGCGCGACCTTCCGGGTTATCCGAACCATCCGGGTTGGTGTTCGGGGCAATCGGACGGCTCTTGCCGTAACCGATCGGACCGACCATACGCGAGGTATCAACGCCGTTGTTCTTCAGGTAGTCGTACACCGCAGTGGCGCGACGCTCGGACAGCTTCTGGTTGTATGCATCGCTGCCGATGGAGTCGGTGTGACCGGCAACCTCAACGCGCAGATCCGGGTAACGCTTCAGGATCTCGGCCGCTTCGCCCAGGATCGCAACCGCATCGGGACGCAGGGTGGACTTGTCGAAGTCGAAGTTCACGCCCTTCAGATCGATCGAGACCGGCACCGGGCAACCATCCGGACCGATGGTCTGGCCAGGCTGGGAGTTCGGGCACTTGTCGTCGCAGTTGTTGACGCCGTCACCGTCGTCATCCAGATCGGCGCAGCTCGGCGCAACCGGAGCCGGCGGCGGAGCCACGGCAGCCATCGGAGCCGGTCCCAGCGGGATCACGACGCCGACCGAAGCCAGCACGTCGCCAAACCAGTTGTTGTCATGTCCGGCAAGCGTCGGGTTCACGCTCTGGTCGTCGAAATCAGCGCGGTACGCCAGTTCGGCACGCACGGCAATACGCTTGTCGAAGGTGGTCTGCAGGCCGACACCGGCCTTGGCGGCCAGGTTGCCATCCTTGCGCTTGGCCGGCGAGTTGATGCTGTTGATCACATACTCTTCTTCCGACTTCTGGTAGCCCAGACCGAACAGCAGGTACGGGTTCCAGCCGCGGCCGTCCTGGATGAAGTGGCGACGCAGATCCAGCGAAATACCGTACTGCGACCAGTTCAGATCCTGGTTGGATTCAAAATTCGGGTTCTGGTAGTTCAGCTCGCCATCCAGCGACCAGTTCGGGCTGATGAACTTGCCCAGGCCCAGGGTGCCGAACGGAGCATCATTGGTACCGCGATCGTTGTCCTGGAAGTTGAAGCCGGCCGAACCGGTCAGATACCAGCGATCATCGAATTCCTGTGCCGACGCAGCCTGGGCAAACGCCAGACCACCGAGCAGTGCGGCGGTGAGGATTTTCTTATTCATGAATACAACTCCTTGTTTCGTGGGTATGTAACCGGTGGAAGCAGGTCAAGCACAGTAGTTTCTTAATGTTCAGACGGCCATTTCCGCACGCCATCGCAACGCACAGTATGCTCAGCTGAGTGAAGACGGCGTTAACAGCTGCATAACATATGGGGCTGTTTTCGGCGCTGCCACTGCTCCTCGGGCGCACCCTATACAGGTTGATGAACCCGCGCAAGCGCAATCTCCAGACCCGGGCTGGCCGTTATCGCGTTTGATGGATTTGCGGCAAAACAACGCAAATCCCGGGCGCTGCCGGCAGCGTCAAACGCGGACAACGGCTAAAACCGCTGCGTATCATGGCTCCGCCCCCGTCCATTCGGAGCTACCTCGCCATGAAAGCCGTCGGCCTGACCCACTATCTTCCCGTCAACGACCCGCAGTCGCTGCTGGACCTCGACCTGCCCGCCCCGCCCCCGCCCACCGGCCACGACATTCTGGTGCGGGTGCAAGCGGTTTCCGTCAATCCGGTGGATGCCAAGCTGCGCGGACCCAAGCCCACCGTGGAAGCCCCACCACGCATCCTGGGGTTTGATGCGGCCGCTGTGGTGGAAGCCGTCGGACCACAGGCAAGCGCCTTTGTGCCCGGCGACGAGGTCTATTACGCCGGCGATGTCACCCGCTCCGGCAGCAACGCGCAGTTGCAGCTGGTGGATGAGCGGCTGGTGGGACGCAAGCCGGCCACACTGGACTTCGCCGAGTCCGCGGCCCTGCCGTTGACCACGCTGACGGCCTGGGAGCTGCTGTTCGAGCGCATGCCCTTCCAGCTGGATGGCCAGCGCCACCTCGGCAGCACGCTGCTGGTGATCGGCGGCGCCGGTGGCGTTGGCTCCATGGCGATCCAGTTGGCGCGCCATGCCGGGTTCAGCGTGATCGCCACCGCTTCGCGTCCGGAAAGTGTGGCCTGGTGCAAGCAGCTGGGCGCCGCGCATGTGATCGACCATCGCCAGCCATTGGCGCCGCAGCTCAAAGCGCTGGGCATCGACCAGGTAAATGCCGCCCTCAACCTGGCTGACACCGACCATTACTGGCAGCAGCTGGGCGAGCTTCTGGCACCCCAGGGCCATGTCGGGCTGATCGTGGAGCCGGCCGGCGAATTGCGTATCGGTGATCCGTACAAGGCCAAGTGCATCGGCATCCACTGGGAATTCATGTTCACCCGCGCGCGCTTCCGCACCGCGGACATGATCGAGCAGCATCGCATCCTCACCCGCGCCGCCAGCCTGATCGACGCCGGCGAGCTGCGTACCACCGTGACCCGGACCTTGGCGCCGATCAACGCGGCCAATCTGCGCGAAGCCCATCGCCTGGTGGAATCGGGCCGCACCATCGGCAAGCTGGCGCTGGCCGGCTGGGACTGACCACCGGGCCCGCGCCAACCGGCTGACCGCTCGCGCCGACCGCCGGAGTTTCCCTGGACTAGGACCGGGGCGACGCCGATGGAATCCCGATAGTGCAACCGCCCCTGGCTGGCCGTCGAGCGGGCAGCCGCGTCATCAGCGCCGGAGCGCCAGCCGGTCGTGACCGGCCGCTGCACGCGCCGGTCCCCGCTAGACTCGGCGTCCCCACCCTGTTTTCTGGAACCCGGATGACCGCCCTGCCCGTGCGCCTGATCCAGTTGCTGGCCGGCCTGTTCCTGTACGGCCTTGGCGCGGCGCTGATGATCCGCGCCGGGGTCGGAGTCGCGCCGTGGGATGTGCTCAGCCAGGGCATCGCCGCGCAGACGCCCCTGTCATTCGGGCTGGCGACCAATATCGTCGGAGCACTGGTGTTGCTGCTGTGGTGGCCGATCCGGCAGAAACCGGGAGTGGGCACGGTGCTCAACGTGCTGGTCATCGGTCCGAGCGCGCAGCTCGGCCTGTGGCTGCTGCCGGAAATCCATGGCCTGGCGCTGCAGTCGGGCGTGTTCATGCTCGGATTGCTGCTGGTCGCCGTGGCCACCGGCCTGTACATCGGCGCCCGGCTGGGACCGGGTCCACGCGACGGCCTGATGACCGGGCTGCATGCGCGTTATGGCTGGGCGATCTGGAAGGTACGCAGCGGTATCGAAGCCGGCGTGCTGCTGATCGGCTGGCAACTGGGCGGTGATGTCGGCGTCGGCACACTCGCGTTCGCGCTGCTGATCGGGCCGCTGTGCGGCATCACCCTGCCGCTGTTTGGCGTTCGCAAGCCGGCGCCCGTGGTGCTGGAGGGAACGCCCCCGGGCGCCTGACCCAGGCTTGCTCGGCTTCAAAACGCGCGCCCAGCCGATCCAGGACACCAGCCCGCGCGCATCGCGCCATACCTGTGCCCCTGCCGTGCCGTGCCGGCATCCCGGCGCGGCCCCTTGCCCGGCGCGGCGTTTCGCGGCACGCTGGGGCAATCCGTACGCAAGCGTATCCATTATGTCGCCCGCCACCGATTCCGCTTATCCGCATCTGTTCACCCCGCTGGACCTGGGCTTCACCCGGCTCCGCAACCGGGTCCTGATGGGTTCCATGCACACCGGGCTGGAAGACCGCGCCCGCGATTTCCCCAAGCTGGCCGCCTATTTCGCCGAACGCGCGGCCGGTGGCGCCGCGCTGCTGGTGACCGGCGGCTTCGCCCCCAACGTGGCCGGCTGGCTGGCACCGTTCGGCAGCAAGCTGTCCTGGCCGTGGGAAGTGCGCCGGCACCGGCAGGTGACCGCCGCGGTGCATGGACACGGCGCCAAACTCTGCCTGCAGCTGCTGCATGCCGGCCGCTACGGCTATCACACGTTGCAGGTGGCGCCCTCCAAACTCAAGGCGCCGATCAGTCCGTTCACCCCGCGCGCGCTCTCGGCCCGTGGCGTGGAGCGGCATATCGCCGATTACGCCAACGCCGCGCGGCTGGCGCGCGAGGCCGGCTATGACGGCGTCGAGGTGATGGGCTCGGAAGGCTACCTGATCAACGAGTTCATCGTCAGCCGCACCAACAAACGCACCGATGCCTGGGGCGGCGATGCGGCCAAGCGCATGCGCTTCGCGGTGGAAATCGTGCGCCGCATCCGCGAGGCGTGTGGCGCGGACTTCATCATCATCTACCGGCTGTCGCTGCTGGATCTGGTGGAAGACGGCAGCAACTGGGAGGAGATCGTGCTGCAGGCCAAGGCGATCGAGGCGGCCGGCGCCACCTTGCTCAACTCCGGCATCGGCTGGCACGAGGCACGGGTGCCGACGATCGCCACCTCGGTGCCGCGCGCCGCCTTTGCCGGGGTGACCGCCAAGCTCAAGCCACATGTCGGCATTCCGCTGATCGCCAGCAACCGCATCAATATGCCCGACGTCGCCGAGGGCATCCTCGCCAGCGGCGGCGCCGACATGGTGTCGCTGGCGCGGCCGCTGCTGGCCGATCCGCAGTGGCCCAACAAGGCCCGCACCGGCCGCGCCGAATCGATCAACACCTGCATCGCCTGCAACCAGGCCTGCCTGGACCATGTGTTCCAGCGCAAGCACGCCAGCTGCCTGGTCAATCCGCGCGCGGGCAACGAGACCGAGCTGAACTACCTGCCGACAACCGCTGCCAAAACCGTCGCGGTTGTCGGCGCCGGCCCGGCGGGACTGGCCTGCGCCACGGTAGCGGCCGAACGCGGCCACCGGGTCACGCTGTTCGATGCCGGCAGCGAGATCGGCGGCCAGTTCAACCTGGCCAAACGCATCCCGGGCAAGGAGGAATTCCACGAAACGCTGCGTTATTTCCGTCACAAACTCGCCGAAACCGGGGTCCAGGTGAAGCTGGGCACCCACGTCGATGCGGCCGCGCTGGGCGGCTTCGACGAGGTGGTGCTGGCCACCGGCATCCTCCCGCGCCAGGTGGATTTCCCCGGCGCCGACCATCCGATGGTGGTCAGCTATCTGGATGTGCTGCAGGGCCGGGTGATCGCGGCCGACAGGGTGGCCATCATCGGCGCCGGCGGCATCGGCTTCGACGTGGGCGAATACCTGGTGCATGAAGGCCCTTCGCCGGCGCTGGACCCGGCCCGCTGGATGGCCGAATGGGGCGTGGACCCGGGCTTCGAGACACGCGGCTCGCTGGCGCGGCCGCGGCCGGAAGCGCCTGCGCGACAGGTATGGCTGCTGCAACGCAGCCCCGGCAAACCCGGCGCGCGGCTGGGCAAGACCACCGGCTGGATCCATCGTGCCACGCTCAAGGCCAAGGGCGTGCAGATGCTCGGCGGGGTTGAATATCTGGGTGTGGATGATGCCGGCCTGCGTATCCGTATGGATGGCGTTGAACAGCGCCTCGCGGTCGGCACCGTGGTCATCTGCGCCGGCCAGGAGCCGCGCCGCGAGCTGGTCGCCGCGCTGCAGGCGGCCGGCAAAACCCCGCATCTGATCGGCGGTGCCGATGTCGCCGCCGAGCTCGATGCCAAGCGCGCGATCGACCAGGGCAGCCGGCTCGCCGCCGCCCTGTAAGCCTGCCGGGGCGGCCCCGGCAGCGGAGTCCAGGGGTCGTCCAACCCAGTTACAAACCTGAATGTCAAGCGATACCGTTCAGGAATAGTTTGGGGTTTGCCCCCTACCTTGCGCCGACTTTCACTCACCACCCAGTTCCGGTGGGTGCCTGGCCCGCCAATGGGCCGGTCCCGGGCGGCCCGACGAGCCGCCTCCCCATGACGCCAAGCCTGTCCTGTTGCGCTTTCCTGCTGCGTTGGAAAGGAACATGCCGCGGCCCATACGGAGCAAGGAGATTTATGAAACTGGCCTGGATTCTCTGGCTGTCGCAACTGTTGCCGCAACCAGCCGCCGATTCGCTGTGTTTGAGCACCACCGTTTACCTGGAAGCCCGCGACCAGACCCTTCGCGGCCAGCAGGCCGTGGCCGAGGTCGCGCTGCGGCGGCTGGACAGCGGGCTGTGGGGCGATTCGATGTGCCAGGTGGTGACGGCGCGCAAGCAATTCGCCCCCACCATCGTCGCCCCCGGCACCCAGCTGGGGAATACCGACGCCTGGGTCGATGCGATGGATGTCGCCTTTGCCGCCGAGCGCAACTGGGCGCTGCCGGCCGGCAAGCGCAAGGAAATCGTGCCCGGCGCCAGTCACTTCGCGGCGTTGTCGATTGCCAGTCCGAGCTGGCGCAACGCCTACCAGGTGGCGACCATCGGCGGCCACACTTTCTTCAAGGTGCAGACGCTCAAGCCGCGGGCTTCCTGAGCCTATCCGCAGGCCGTCCGCCGCGACGCGTTACGGGGATAATCGCAAGGTCACCCGACCCCGAGGATTCCCATGAAGCTCTATACCAAACCCGGCGCCTGCTCCCTGGCCGACCACATTGCACTGCACTGGTCCGGCCTGCCCTTCGAGGTGGAGGTGGTGGATGCGGCGGCGATGAAATCACCGGCATTCCTCACGCTCAATCCCGCCGGCGCGGTGCCGGTACTGGTGGAAGGCGACTGGGCCTTGACCCAGAACGCGGCAATCCTGCATTACATCGCCGACAAGGCCCCGGCCCGTGCGCTGGATGGCGGCAACGATGCGCGCCAACGGGCCGAAGTGAACCGCTGGCTGGCCTTCGTCAATGCCGACGTGCACCCGCAGTTCCGTCCGCTGTTTGGCGCCACCCGTTATCTGGAAGAGGCGGCCATCATTGCCCGCACCCAGGAGGATGCGCGGCAGCGGCTGCACGAGATGTTCCTGCGCATTGATGGGCAACTGGCCGGCAATACCTGGGTGGCCGGCACCGCCACACCTTCCGTGGCCGACGCTTATATATATGTCACCTTGCGCTGGGCCCGCGGTGTGGGCGTGGACCTGGCCGGGATGCAGGCGCTGGAACGTTTCGAGCAGCAGATGCGGGCCGACCCCGGCGTCCAGGCCGCACTGAAGGAAGAAGGCCTCAGCTGAAACCCCGCATACGCGCGTCACTCTCTTCCCTGCACCGGAATAGAAAGGCCACCGGCAGTTGCCGATGGCCTTGTGCCTGCCTCACCCGCAATTCAAGCCTGGACCAGCGCCCGGGTTTCTTCCAGCCAGCGGTTGGCGAACGCCGGGCTCTTGGCCTTGCCCAGTGCATTGGCCACGTCGGGCCACAATTGCTCCAGACCGCCGACGTTGCCACAGCGCTCGATCTTCAACTGGATGAAGTACCCCTTCAGACCGAGATGCTTGCGCACCGAATCCAGCATCCAGTCATTCAGTTGCCGGTAGCGCTCCGGATCATCGGCCAGATGCGCCGTCATCGGCACCGCGGGCGCGACCGGCGCGGTCCCGGCCACCGCTTCGATCAAACCCATCTCCACCAGCTGCACCAACGCATCTTCCGGTGCCCGCAAGCCCTGGCCGAGCTGTCTGAGTTCATTGTCATCGCGCTGGCCATCCACCATCAGCAGCACTGAACGCAATGCCGGCGGCAGCCGTCGCGAACGGTCTTCAATTTCCTGACGGCCAACCTCCGTCTTGGCATGGATCAACGCCATCCCCCCCTCCAGATTTTCCTGTATCGAAAAATGCCGGGGCGTGGCTGCAGCGGCGTGATGCGCTGTGCAGCCACTCTCCTCCTGCCCCGTCCCGTGCGATCGCGCAGACCCGGCTGCGGCAGCCGGACGCACCATTTCCCCGGTGCGCAATGGTTTCTGTCCGCACCCCGGTCGATCCCGCGTCGAACGATCCCCCGGGTCGCGCCGCCCCACCGATGCCTGCAACGAACGTCCCCGCAGCTTACCTGAACAGATCTTCAGGATGTGCATTAGTACCCCCGCAACTGCGACCGCGCCCCATGCGTGCGGCACGGCCCCGTGCAGCAACGAGGCCGACACCCGGCCGCTACTGCCCACACGTGCCTGCCGGGCGCGACCGGTGGCGTGAAAACATCCCTTCCCGGACGACGACGCCCTGGTGGCCGGCCCGTTCAGAACGGTGGCGGCGATTCAAATGCCATTGCCTGGGCGGTGGCCGGATGGGTGAATGCCAAACGCCGCGCGTGCAGGCAGACCCGTCCGGCGACATCGGCATCGGCGCCATAGAACACATCCCCGATGATCGGATGGCCGATGCTGGCCAGATGCACCCGCAACTGGTGGGTGCGGCCGGTGACCGGTTCCAGCTCCAGCCGTGTCTGCCGGTTCGCCTGGTCGCGCTCCACCACCCACCACCGCGTCAGCGAGGGTTTGCCGGTTTGGTGATCGACCTTCTGGCGCGGACGGTTGGGCCAATCGCGGGTCAGCGGCAGGGCAATCTCGCCGCTGTCGGCGTCGATCACACCGCACACCAGCGCCTGGTAACGCTTGGTGACCTGGCGCTGTTCGAACAGTACCGACAGCGCCACCTGCATCGCCTTGCCCCGCGCATACAGCATCAGCCCCGAGGTGACCTGGTCCAGCCGATGCACGGTCAGCACCTCCGGATGGCTCGCCTGCAGCCGGGAAACCACGCAATCCCGGTTTTCCGGCAGCCGGCCGGGTACGGACAGCAGCCCGGCCGGCTTCTCGACCACCAGCAGGTGCGCATCGAGGTAGTGGATGAAACCATCCGATCGCATGCCGGCAAAATTCAACGCGAAGGCATGCATGAAAGGACTTCACGGGCACCGCACGCGGCCACCGAGGCGGGGTCGCCCCACCTGCCCCTGTCCAGCGCCAGCAAAATCCGCGTGACCGGCATGACAATCGCCTTTCTGATATAAGCCAATATGCAAGTGGAAATAACCCACCGATGGAAAGCATGCACGGAGGTTGCCATGCATCACCCAGGCGTTTTTTTCGCAGTCCTCTCCAGCTTCGCCCTGGGCTTTACCGCCCAAGCCGCTCCGGACACCAGCAGCAACGAGACCGTTGCAGTGTATTGCAACAGCTCGACCAGCAAAGCCCTGCCGGGCGACTACAACTTCTGTCTGGGACACAAATACTGGGAAGCCGGCAAGTACGAGTCGGCCAGACAGATGCTGGAACTGTCCGCCAGCTGGGGCAACAAGGCCGCACAACGGGCATTGGGAGTGGCTTACTTCAATGGCGACCACCTGGCTATGGACCGGCCGCTTGGCCTGGCGTGGCTCGCCCTGTCAGCCGAACGCGAAGACCCTGCCGCGGCAGGCTATTACAATTCCGCCCTCGACCACTCCTCGATGGAGGAGCGGAAAGCGGCAGCCGTGCTGCTGGCACACCTCAAGACGCGCTATGCCGATGATGTTGCCGCGGTACGCGCCGACAACCGTTTCCAGCGTCAAATCCGCGCCATGAGCAGCAACCCGGTCTATGGTCGCGGCCAGTGCCTTGAAGGCGCCGGCGGCCTGCCCGCCGCGGCCATGGCCGGTGCTGCAGCCGATGGCGCGGGCAGCTGCAGCATGGCCAGTGATGATCGTTTCATCGCGGCGCTGGAGAAACGTTACGACGATTACTCCGCAGGGTGGAAGCGCAGAGTCGAACTGGGCGCGCCAGAATCGGTTCCTGCCCGCTGATTGCCCAACGCGATCCATAAAAAAACGCCGGATCTTGACCCGGCGTTTTCTATTGCTGCAAGGACTCGACCTCAGCCCAGCAGGTCGGCCACGCCGGCGCGCTCTTCTTCCAGCTCGGCCAAGGTGATGTCGATGTACTTCTTGCTGAAGTCGTCGATCGGCAGGTCCTTGATGATCGTGTACTGGCCGTTCTCGGTGGTCACCGGGAAGCCGAACACCACGCCTTCGGGAATGCCGTAGGAGCCGTCGGACGGCACGCCCATCGTCACCCACTTGCCGTTCGAACCCAGCACCCAGTCATGCACGTGGTCGATGGCCGCGTTGGCAGCCGAGGCGGCCGAGGACAGGCCACGGGCGGCGATGATCGCCGCGCCACGCTTGCCGACGGTCGGGATGAAGGTGTTGGCGTTCCATTCCTGGTCGTTGATCAGTTCGGCCACAGCGGCGCCGCCGGTGGTGGCGAAACGGTAGTCCGGGTACATGGTCGGGCTGTGGTTGCCCCACACGGTGAACTTCTCGAAGCTGTCCACGGTCTTGCCGGTCTTGGCGGCCAGCTGGCTCAGCGCACGGTTGTGGTCCAGGCGCAGCATGGCGGTAAAGTTCTTCGGGCTCAGGTCCGGCGCCGACTTCATGGCGATGTAGGCGTTGGTGTTGGCCGGGTTGCCGACCACCAGCACCTTCACGTCACGCTTGGCGACGGCGTTCAGGGCCTTGCCCTGCACGGTGAAGATCTTGGCGTTTTCCAGCAGCAGGTCCTTGCGCTCCATGCCCGGGCCGCGCGGACGGGCGCCAACCAGCAGGGCCACGTCGACGTCCTTGAACGCCACCAGCGGATCGGCGGTGGTCACCACGCCGGCCAGCAGCGGGAACGCGCAGTCTTCCAGCTCCATGACCACGCCCTGCAGGGCGGCCTGGGCCTTCTCATTGTCGATTTCCAGCAGCTGCAGGATGACCGGCTGGTCCTTGCCCAGCATTTCGCCCGAAGCGATGCGGAACAGCAGGGCGTAACCGATATTGCCGGCGGCGCCGGTGACGGCAACACGTACAGGAGTCTTCATGGGGGATTTCCTCTGCTAAGAAGCGTGTGGGGTGGGAGTCTGCTCAGGTCGTCGTGGCGATCACGACGGCCGGATCAAAAACGGCCACCTGTACAGGGTGGCCGTCGCAAGGAATCAGGCGGCGAGGATCTTGTTCCACTCGGCCACGCGGTCGGCCTTGGCGGCCAGCACAGCGTCGGCATCGCCTTCGATGGTGATCTTGTTGATCACGTCGCCCATGGCCACGCTGTCGACCACATCCATGCCTTCGAGCACCTTGCCAAACACGGTGTGCTTGCCATCCAGCCAGTCGGTCTTGATGTGGGTGATGAAGAACTGGCTGCCGTTGGTGCCGGGGCCGGCATTGGCCATCGACAGCACGCCGCGCTCATGCGGCACGCCGCCCTTGGTCTCGTCTTCGAACTTGTAGCCCGGGCCGCCGGTGCCCGAACCCTTGGGGCAACCGCCCTGGATCATGAAGTCGGCGATCACGCGGTGGAAGATCAGGCCGTCATAGAAGCCGTGCTGGACGAGGTTGACGAAGTTGGCCACGGTCAGCGGCGCCTTGTCGGCGAACAGCTCGACCTTGATCGGGCCGCGGGAAGTGTCGAAATGGGCGATCAGGGACATGCGGAATCCTTGTGGGGAATGGATGATTTATTCAGCCGCATAGAATACACCTCCGCACCGGAACCGCTGCGCCCAGGCCCGCGAGCCGTTCCGGGCGCAAGCTGAATGGCATATGGGGAGTTGACCAAATCATTTTTCGCGCATCTGCCCGCTGCCCGTATAATGCTGGACTCATTTTCCCAAATCCGGCGCCGACTGGCCCCCTTTCGCATGTCTATCGAAAACCTTCGCAACATCGCCATCGTCGCCCACGTCGATCATGGCAAGACCACCCTGGTCGACTGCCTGCTCAAGAACTCCGACACGCTTTCCGAGCGCACGGTGCTCGCCGAGCGCGTCATGGACAGCAACGACCAGGAAAAGGAACGTGGCATCACGATCCTGGCCAAGAACACCGCCATCAAATGGAATGGCAACCGCATCAACATCGTCGACACCCCCGGACACGCCGACTTCGGCGGTGAAGTGGAGCGCGTGCTGTCGATGGTGGACTCGGTGCTGATCCTGGTCGATGCGATGGACGGCCCGATGCCGCAGACCCGCTTCGTGACCCAGAAAGCTTTCGCCATGGGCTTCAAGCCGATCGTGGTGGTCAACAAGGTCGACCGTCCAGGCGCCCGTCCGGAATGGGTGGTCGACCAGGTGTTCGACCTGTTCGACAAGCTCGGCGCCACCAACGAGCAGCTGGACTTCCCGATCGTCTACGCCTCGGGCCTGAACGGCTATGCCGGCCTGACCGATGACGTGCGCTCCGGCGACATGACCCCGCTGTTCGAAGCGATCATGCAGCACGTGCCGGTGCCCGACGTGGACCCCGAAGGCCCGTTCCAGATGCGCATCAGCCAGCTGGACTACAACAACTTCGTCGGCGTGATCGGTATTGGCCGCATCCAGCGCGGCAAGCTGAAGAAGAACATGCAGGTCAGCGTCATCGACCGCGAAGGCAAGAAGCGCAACGGCAAGGTGCTGCAGGTGCTGGGCTTCATGGGCCTGGAGCGGGTGGAAGTGGAAGAGGCCGAGGCCGGTGACATCGTCGCCATCTCCGGTATCCAGGAACTGACCATCTCCGACACCATCTGCCACCCGGATGCCCCCGAGGCACTGCCGGCGCTGACCGTGGACGAGCCGACCATCTCGATGACCTTCCAGGTCAACAATTCGCCGTTCGCCGGCAACAAGGACCTGTCCGGCGGCAAGTTCCTGACCAGCCGCCAGCTGCGCGAGCGCCTGGAGCGCGAAACCGTGCACAACGTGGCACTGAAGGTCGAGCAGTTGGAAGACGCCGACAAGTTCCTGGTCTCCGGCCGTGGCGAACTGCACCTGTCGGTGCTGATCGAAACCATGCGTCGCGAGGGCTACGAGCTGGCCGTGTCGCGTCCGGAAGTGATCATCAAGGAAATCGACGGCCAGCAGATGGAGCCGATCGAGCAGCTGGTCGTCGACATCGAAGAGCAGCACCAGGGCGGCGTCATGGAAAAGCTGGGCATCCGCAAGGGCCAGCTGAAGAACATGGAAAGCGACAGCAAGGGCCGTGTGCGCCTGGATTACATGATCCCGGCCCGTGGCCTGATCGGCTTCCAGAACGAGTTCAAGACCCTGACCCAGGGCTCGGGCCTGCTGTTCCACGTGTTCGACCATTATGGCCCGAAGGAACAGGGCGCCATCGCCAAGCGCATCAACGGCGTGATGATCGCCAATGCGCCGGGCAGCACCCCGGCCTACTCGCTGGGTCCGCTGCAGGATCGCGGCAAGCTGTTCGCTGCCGAAGGCGACAACGTGTACGAAGGCCAGCTGATCGGCATCCACTCCAAGGACAACGACCTGACCGTCAACGCGATCAAGCCCAAGCCGCTGACCAATATGCGTGCATCGGGCAAGGATGACGCGATCAAGCTGACCCCGGCCATCAAGTACACGCTGGAGCAGGCACTGGACTTCATCGAGGACGACGAGCTGGTTGAAGTCACCCCGACGGAAATCCGCCTGCGCAAGAAGGCGCTGACCGGAAGCGACCGCAAGAAAGCGTCGCGCGGCGGCTGATAACGTTGACTGGCGACAAGCCGTACAACCCGGATCCGCATGCGCATCCGGGGTTGCATGTCATCGCACTGCTGGAGGCCGCCAAGGCGGTCCTGGCACTGGTAGCCGCGGCCGGCCTGGAGATTTCCGGGCCGGCCGCGCTGCGTCACCTGGTCAACTCGCTGATCCAGCGCCTGGGTTCCGATCCGGAGCAGGGGCCGCTGGCGATGCTGCTCAAACTCATCACCCCGCATACCGTGCATCTGGGCGCGGCCGTGCTGGTGGCCTACACCCTGGTGCGGCTGCTTGAAGCCTGGGGCCTGTGGCGGGCCAAGGTATGGGCTTCGTGGCTGGGCTGCATTTCCGCCACGCTCTATCTGCCGCTGGATATCTACGCCATTGTCCGTCACCCCGGCTGGGCTTCTTGGCTGGTGCTGGGCATCAATGTGCTGGTGGTTGTGGTGCTGGCCCGCGACATCGGCAAACGGCATCCGCATCGCGCCTGATTGCTGCGGATTCGTTGCCAAGCCGGCCGCGTCTGGCTAGCCTGCAGCCACTGAAAAGGAATCCGAATGATGCGCTGTCTCGCGGTGTTGCCCGTGTTTGCCGCCCTGTTGGGCACGGCCTGCCAGCGTGACGCGGCCACCGAATCCCCGGCCCCTGCCGCGCAGGCGCCCTTTCCCTATGCCGAAACCAGCATCGCCGAACTGTCGGCGCGGATGGGCACTGGCGAACTGGACAGCACCACCCTTACCCGCGCCTATCTGCAACGCATCGCCGCAATCGACCGCGCCGGCCCTGCCCTGCGTGCGGTACTGGAACTCAATCCCGATGCAATGAAAGAAGCGGCCCGACTCGATGCCGAGCGGCGTGCCGGCACGCTGCGCGGCCCGCTGCACGGTATTCCGGTGCTGCTCAAGGACAATATCGACGCCACCCCGATGACCAGCACTGCCGGCTCGCTGGCACTGGCCGATTTCCACCCGGCTACCGACGCCTTTCTCGTGCAACGGCTGCGCCAGGCCGGGGCGGTGATTCTGGGCAAGAGCAACATGAGCGAGTGGGCGAACTTCCGTTCCACCCGTTCCACCTCGGGCTGGAGCGCGCGCGGCGGCCAGACCCGCAATCCCTATTCCCTGCAGCACAATCCCTGCGGCTCAAGTTCCGGCAGTGCGGTGGCCGTTGCCGCCAACCTCACCGCCGTTGCGGTGGGCACCGAAACCGACGGCAGCATCGTCTGCCCGGCGGCGGTCAACGGCATTGTCGGGCTCAAGCCCACGGTCGGCCTGGTCAGCCGCAGCGGCATCATCCCGATATCGTTCAGCCAGGACACCGCCGGGCCGATGACCCGCAGCGTGGCCGACGCCGCCGCGCTGTTGGGCGCGATGGCCGGGCGCGACGAAACCGACCCCGCCACCGCGGCGATGCCCGGCCGTGCCATCTATGATTACAGCGCCCGCCTGCGCGCCGACGGCCTGCGCGGGGCCCGGATCGGCCTGCTTGGCAACCCGCTCACGGCCCAGGCGGATATTGCCGCGGCGATGGACAGCGCGGTACAGGTGCTGCGCGACGCCGGGGCCACCGTAGTGGCCGTGGAGATGCCCGGCGATGGCCAGTGGGAAGATGCCGAGCAGGAACTGCTGCTGTATGAATTCAAGGCCGGGGTGGAGAAATACCTCGCCACCCGGCAGACCCCGGTGCGGACCCTGGCGCAACTGATCGAATTCAACAATCGCCACGCCCGCCAGGAACAGCCGTTCTTCGCCCAGGAGCTGCTGGAACAGGCCGCAGCCAAAGGCGGCCTGGGGGAGCTGGACTACATCCGCGCCCGCTCGACAGCCCGCCGCCGGGCCGGGCCGGAGGGGATCGATGCCGTGCTGCACGCCCATCAGCTCGACGCCCTGATCGCCCCCACCACCGGCCCCGCCTGGCTGACAATCCCCGGCCAGGGCGATGCCTTTCCCGGTGGCAGCTACAGCGCCGCGGCGGTAGCCGGCTATCCCAGTCTCAGTGTCCCCATGGGCCATGCCAATGGCCTGCCGCTGGGCCTGCTGTTCATGGGCACCGCCTGGAGCGAACCGCGCCTGATCGAGCTGGGCTACGCCTACGAACAACTGACCCGCGCGCGGCGGCCGCCCACGTTTCTGGACACGGCACCGCGCTGAGCGCGGCCGCGGCGCAGGCGGGCCGCGTCAACCGCTGG
>NZ_JAUJUJ010000587.1 GCF_030711595.1 Stenotrophomonas sp. YIM B06876 | reverse complement strand
TGCAGCAGGTCGTCAAAACTGGAGATATCCATGGTCGCGTTCTTTCTATGGGGTCGTATTGAAGGGCGGGGCTGCTCCCGGCGTGCCCAGCACGCTGAGGTAGTCGGCAGGCACCGGCCGCACGCGGGCGCGCTTGCGCGATTGCACGGTGCCCAGGCTGAGGAAACACAGCGCATGCTCGCCCGCCCCCAGCCCGAAGAGTTGGCGCAGGCCTGCATCTTTTAACGCCTTGCCGCTGGTGAGCGCCGAGCCATAGCCCAGCGCCGTGGCCATGAGCAGCATGTTCTGCAGCGCGCAGCCGGCGCTGAGCAGGCGCTCGTGCAGGTCTATGCCGGCGTTGCCCCGGTGGCCGTCGACCACCAGCAGCATCAGCTCGGGCGCGCGGTAGGCCTTGTCCCTCGCCTGCGCCAC
>NZ_JAUJUJ010000586.1 GCF_030711595.1 Stenotrophomonas sp. YIM B06876 | reverse complement strand
GGAACGCCAGCTCGGCGTAGCCCTGCTCGTGGTAGGCGCGGCGCAGCTGCGTGAGCTGCGCATCGTCGATCTGCGGGTAATGCTCGGGCAGGTACAGGCCGCCGTCGGGCGCCAGGCCTTCGAGCAGGATGTCGCAGAAGTGCTTGCGCTCCGGATGGCCGCGCGTGGACAGGTACAACATCAGTTCAGTTCCTCCTTGCGGATGCGCGTGATCGGCGCCAGCACCGTGGGCAGTGCCTGCATTTGCGCCAGCGCGTCGTTCATGGTGCCTTCGCGCGTGTCGTGCGTGAGGATGATCAGGTCGGTCTGCGGGATGCTGCGTGTCCCGTCCGGTCCCGTGCCCTCGCCGCCCACCTCGTCGGCCTCGCGCTGCAGCATGGCGTCGATGCTGATGCCGGCAGCGGCCAGGATG
>NZ_JAUJUJ010000585.1 GCF_030711595.1 Stenotrophomonas sp. YIM B06876 | reverse complement strand
GGCGCGCAGCTGCTCGCACCGGTCGTTGTACTGCAGCAGGGCGGCATTGCCGGGCTCCACGGCACGTGCGAAGGCCAGGTTGGAGAGCGTGTATTCGTGCGCGCAGCAGACCCGCGTGTCGCCCGGCAGGGCAGCCAGGGTGTCGAGCGAAGCGAGCATTTGCGCCGGCGTGCCCTCGAACAGCCGCCCGCAGCCGCCCGAGAACAGCGTGTCGCCGCAAAACAGCAGCGGGGCTCCGTCCATTTGCTCGCAGTAATAGGCGATGTGGCCCGCCGTGTGGCCGGGCACGTCGATCACGGTGAACGGCAGGCCGAGCGCTTCGATCCGGTCACCGTGTTTGAGCGGCGTGCAGGGCTGGGGAATGCGCTCGCGCGCCGGCCCGTAGACCGGGGCGCCCGTGGCCTGGCGCAGCGC
>NZ_JAUJUJ010000584.1 GCF_030711595.1 Stenotrophomonas sp. YIM B06876 | reverse complement strand
CCCCCGAGCACACCGAGGCCGGCCCGCTCACCAAGATGATGAAGCCGGGCATAGGCAACTACGACAAGTTCAAGGCGCTGTTCGAGAAGTTCAGTGCCGAGGCGGGCAAGAAGCAGTTCCTGATCCCATACTTCATCGCGGCCCACCCTGGCACCAGCGACGAAGACATGATGAACCTGGCCATCTGGCTGAAGAAAAACGGCTTCCGGGCCGACCAGGTGCAGACCTTCTACCCCAGCCCCATGGCCACGGCCACGGCCATGTACCACAGCAGCAAGAACCCGCTGCGCAAGGTCACGCGCGACAGCGAAACCGTGGACATCGTGCGCGGCGAGAAGCGCCGGCGCCTGCACAAGGCCTTTTTGCGCTACCACGACGCGAACAACTGGCCGCTCTTGCGCGAGGCGCTCAAGG
>NZ_JAUJUJ010000583.1 GCF_030711595.1 Stenotrophomonas sp. YIM B06876 | reverse complement strand
TGCTTGAGCGGCTGCGCGGCATCCACGCACCAGCTGGCCAGCACTTCGAGGTCGCCGCGCTGGTGGCGCAGCGTGGTGCGGCCCTGGCCATGTTCGATGGCATAGGCGGTGTCGGCGCTGCCCGCGCCGGCGCCCACGCTCCAGACCTCGCGGCTGCGCAGGTCCTGCACCCAGAAGCATTCGCCGCCCGCATCGCTCACCGGGTCGTTGGTCCACAGCGTGAGCTGGTGCAGCCGGCTGTTGCCGGCCCAGGTGTAGCCCGCGCCGGCCTCTGAAATATGCGCACCGAAACCCGGGTTGGCCAGCACGTTGATCCACGGGCGGGCGGGCCGGCGGGCCGGCGAGACCTCGAAGCAGTAGGCGCCGCTGTCACGGTCAAATCGCCCTTCGGGAGCTGCGCCGCTGGCCACCAGC
>NZ_JAUJUJ010000094.1:2263-2758 GCF_030711595.1 Stenotrophomonas sp. YIM B06876 | reverse complement strand
CATCATGAAGCGTGGCGAGAAGGTCTACGCCGCGAACTGCGCGGCCTGCCACCAGGCCAACGGCAAGGGCGCGGGCCCGATCAAGCCGCTCGACGGTTCGGCCATCGTGCTGGACGCCGACCACACCAAGCAACTGCAGGTGGTGCTCCACGGCGCGGCCAACGGCGCCATGCCTTCGTGGAAGCAATTGAGCGACACCGATCTGGCCGCCGTGGTCAGCTACACCAAGAATTCGTGGTCCAACAAGACCGGCCAGCTGGTGCAGCCTGCTGAAGTCCTGGCACAGCGCAGCAAGTAATCAGCGTCGAAAAGCATTGAGGAATCCAATATGAGCGCAGTTCTCGACAACCACGGGCACGCTGGCGACCACGCACACGACGGCCACCATCACCACCACGGCCCGACGGGTTGGCGCCGCTGGCTGTTCGCCACCAACCACAAGGACATCGGTACGCTGTACCTGCTGTTCTCGTTCACCATGCTGATGATCGGCGG
>NZ_JAUJUJ010000094.1:0-2219 GCF_030711595.1 Stenotrophomonas sp. YIM B06876 | reverse complement strand
GGCGGCGTGCTTGCGCTGATGATCCGCGCCGAGCTGTTCCAGCCAGGCTTGCAACTGGTCAACCCCGAGCTGTTCAACCAGCTCACCACCATGCACGGCCTGATCATGGTGTTCGGCGCCATCATGCCGGCCTTCGTGGGCTTTGCGAACTGGATGATTCCGCTGCAGATCGGCGCATCCGACATGGCTTTCGCGCGCATGAACAACTTCAGCTTCTGGCTGATGATTCCTGCCGCAGCCATGCTGGTGGGTTCATTCTTCATGCCCGGCGGCGCTCCCGCTGCTGGCTGGACGCTGTATGCGCCGCTGACGCTGCAAATGGGTCCGTCGATGGATTCGAGCATCTTTGCGATGCACATTCTGGGCGCCTCGTCGATCATGGGCTCGATCAACATCATCGTGACCATCCTGAACATGCGCGCCCCCGGCATGACGCTGATGAAGATGCCGATGTTCTGCTGGACCTGGCTGATCACGGCCTACCTGCTGATCGCCGTGATGCCCGTACTGGCCGGCGCCATCACCATGACGCTGACCGACCGCCACTTCGGCACCAGCTTCTTCAACCCCGCCGGCGGCGGCGACCCAGTGATGTACCAGCACATCTTCTGGTTCTTCGGCCACCCCGAGGTGTACATCATGATCTTGCCGGCCTTCGGCATCGTCAGCCAGATCGTGCCTGCGTTTGCGCGCAAGAAGCTGTTCGGCTACGCCTCCATGGTGTATGCCACCTCGTCGATCGCGATCCTGTCGTTCATCGTCTGGGCGCACCACATGTTCACCACCGGCATGCCGGTGACGGGCCAGCTGTTCTTCATGTACGCCACCATGCTGATCTCGGTGCCCACGGCCGTGAAGATCTTCAACTGGGTCGCAACGATGTGGAAGGGCTCGATGACGTTCGAGACACCCATGCTGTTCGCCATCGGCTTCATCTTCGTGTTCACGATCGGCGGCTTCACCGGTCTGATCCTGGCGATGGCGCCCATCGACATCCAGCTGCAGGACACCTACTACGTGGTGGCCCATTTCCATTACGTGCTGGTGGCCGGCTCACTGTTTGCGCTGTTTGCCGGCGTGTACTACTGGCTGCCCAAGTGGACCGGCGTGATGTACAGCGAGCGCCGTGGCCAGATCCACTTCTGGTGGTCGCTGATCTCGTTCAACATCACCTTCTTCCCGATGCACTTCCTGGGCCTGGCCGGCATGCCGCGCCGCTATGCCGACTACCCGATGCAGTTCGCCGACTTCAACGCCATCGCCAGCATCGGCGCCTTTGGCTTCGGCTTCGCACAGGTCTACTTCTTCTTCTTCGTGGTCCTGCCGGCGATGCGCGGCAAGGGCGCCACGGCCCCGCAAAAGCCATGGGATGGCGCTGAAGGCCTGGAGTGGGAAGTGCCATCGCCGGCTCCGTTCCATACTTTCGAGAACCCACCCAAGCTGGATGCCACGGCAACCCGCGTGATTGGCTGAGAGCCATGTCCATGACACCCGAGCAGAAAAAAAGCAACGTGCGCATGGCGCTGGTTCTAGCGTCGGTGGCGGCGGCGTTTTTCGTCGGGTTCCTGGTCAAGATGGCTTTCTTGACCCGCTGAATCGCACGCCATGAACATTCGCCACGAAAACGCCAAGATGGTGGGCAAGCTCGCCATCGTCGCACTCGGCATGTTTGTTTTCGGCTATGCGTTGATCCCGATCTACAAGCGCATCTGCGAGATGACCGGCATCAACATCCTGACGCTCTCAGAGCGCCAGGTGCCGGGCAACGGCCAGGCCGGGCGTGACGTGCGGCTGCCTGCCAATACGCAGGTGGATACGAGCCGCACCATCACGGTCGAGTTCGACGCGAATGCGCGCGGCCCCTGGGAATTCAAGCCCGCGGTACGTTCCATCAAGGTCCATCCGGGCGAATTGGCCACGGTCATGTACGAGTTCCAGAATGTGCAGAACCGCCGCATGGCGGCCCAGGCCATTCCAAGCTATGCGCCGACGCAGGCGGCGGCGCATTTCACAAAACTTGAGTGCTTCTGCTTCAACCAGTACACCCTGGAGCCCGGCGAGAAGAGGGAATGGCCCGTGGCTTTCGTGATCGATCCGCGCCTCTCCAAGGACGTGACCACCATTACGCTGTCGTACACCTTCTTCGAGGTGGGGGGCAAGACGCCGCCCGCACCGCAGTCCACGGCGGCGCTCGCCTCCGGGGCGGAGGGCGTGGGTTC
>NZ_JAUJUJ010000582.1 GCF_030711595.1 Stenotrophomonas sp. YIM B06876 | reverse complement strand
CAGTGGCCACCGACCAGGCGCACGCTGGCCTGGCCGTCGACGCCATCGACGAACTCATCGGGCAGTCCGATGTAGAACACATGCGGCGCGGTCGCCATGCCGGGCTTGAGCACCTTGACCTCTTTCTCGTGCGCCTTGAGCAACTGCGCGGCGCTGCTGCTCGCGTCGTTCAGATCGCCGATCACGCGCGCGCCGCCCACGCAGCTCTCGACGCAGGCCGGCAGCAGGCCCACTTCGAGGCGATGCTCGCAGAAGGTGCACTTGTCGGCGGTCTGGGTTTCGTGGTTGATGAAGCGCGCGTCGTAGGGGCAGGCCTGCACGCAGTAGCCGCAGCCCACGCAGCGCTCGTTGTCGACCAGCACGATGCCGTCTTCGCGCTGGAACGTGGCCTGCACCGGGCACACCGGCACGCAGG
>NZ_JAUJUJ010000581.1 GCF_030711595.1 Stenotrophomonas sp. YIM B06876 | reverse complement strand
CGTGCTGGTGGGCGATGCGGCCGACAAGGTGCTGCCCCAGCTGATCGCGCGCACCAAGGCGCTGAAGGTACTGAACGGCACCAACCTGGCCGCCGAAATGGGCCCCATCGTGACCCGCGCGGCGCACGAGCGCGTCAGCGGCTACATCGCGCTCGGCGTGCAGGAAGGCGCGCAGCTGCTGGTCGACGGCCGGGGCTTCGATGCCAAGACCGCTGGCGCGGGCTGCGAAGGGGGTTTCTGGATGGGCGGCACGCTGTTCGACCATGTCACGCCCGAGATGCGCATCTACAAGGAAGAGATCTTCGGCCCGGTGCTCGCCGTGGTGCGCGCCAAGGACTTTGGCGAGGCCGTGCAGCTCGTCAACGACCATGAGTTCGGCAACGGCGTGGCCTGCTTCACGCGCGACGGCCATGTG
>NZ_JAUJUJ010000580.1 GCF_030711595.1 Stenotrophomonas sp. YIM B06876 | reverse complement strand
AACGAAGATCGTGAACACGTTCCAAGCCCGCCATCGGGCACCCCGTCCATGAATACACCGCACTCCACCCCCAGCGCCCTGCCTGGCGGCCGCCGCCCTGGCGCGGCACTCACCCAGCCGCAGGCCCTCGACGGCAGCCCCCTCGTCATGCGCGGCTTCGATGCCGGCCACGACCTGCAAGGCCTCTGCCAACTCTTCAGCGACGTGTTCGGCCAGCCCATGGCCCAGGAACAGTGGCGCTGGAAATACATGCAGGCCCCGGGCTCGCAGCACTACCACGCCCTGGCCGCCCATGCACACACCGGCCAGCTGCTCGGGCACATGGGCGTCATCATCGTGCCGGGGGTGTGCGGCGGCCAAGCCATCCGCATGGCGCATGCCACCGACCTCATGGTCAGCCCGCTGGCGCGCACCGG
>NZ_JAUJUJ010000579.1 GCF_030711595.1 Stenotrophomonas sp. YIM B06876 | reverse complement strand
GATCACGGCGCTGGCCGTGGGCTCGGAGCCCGCGCCCTTGCCGTAGTACAGCGTGGTGCCGACGGCGTCGCCATGCACCACGACGGCGTTCATGGCACCCTCGACGTTGGCGATCAGGCGCTTGGCCGGCACCAGGCTGGGGTGCACGCGCAGCTCGATGCCCCCGACGGCTTTGCCGGCGGCATCAAACCTTTCGGCGCGCTTGGTGATGCCGAGCAGCTTGATGCGGTAGCCGAGCTGCTCGGCGTACTTGATGTCGGCGGCGGCCAGCTGGGTGATGCCCTCGACGTAGGCCTTGTCGAACTGCACCGGAATGCCGAACGCGATGGCGCTCATGATGGTGACCTTGTGCGCCGCGTCCACGCCCTCGATGTCGAAGGTCGGGTCGGCCTCGGCGTAGCCCAGGCGCTGCGCGT
>NZ_JAUJUJ010000578.1 GCF_030711595.1 Stenotrophomonas sp. YIM B06876 | reverse complement strand
CCACGCCGAACGGCAGCCCCCACTGCACCATGGCTATGGCCACGCCATAGCTGCCCAGGCCATAGAAGACGGAATTGCCGAAGGAGGCATAGCCGGCGTAGCCGCCGATGATGTTCCAGCCTTGCGCCAGCACGGCCAGCAGCAGGGTGTTGATGCCAAACTGCACCAGCACGTCGGAGCCGTACCACGGCACCCCGGCGAGCAGCAGCAGCGCCAGCAGGATCAGGCCGAGGCGCACGGTCTTCATGCTGTCCTCCCCAGCAGGCCGCCCGGGCGCACGATGAGCACTGCCACCAGGATGCCGAAGCTGGCGACGTCGCGGTAGGTGGGCCCGATGTAGAGCGAGGTCAGCGACTCGACGATGCCCAGGAACAGCCCGCCGACGATGACGCCAAGCGGGTTGTCGAGCCCGCCGAT
>NZ_JAUJUJ010000093.1 GCF_030711595.1 Stenotrophomonas sp. YIM B06876 | reverse complement strand
AACAACCTGCAAAAGGGCACCGAGTTCGAGGCCATGAGCCTCGAAGAAATCATCAAGAAGTCCAGCGGCGGCATCTACAACAACGCGGCGCAGATCTGGAACCACACCTTCTTCTGGAGCTGCATGGCGCCCCAGGGCGGCGGCGAGCCCAGCGGCGCGCTGGCTGCGGCCATCAACGCCAAGTGGGGCAGCTACGCCGCGTTCAAGGAAGCCTTCGTCAAGNCCTCAACAACCTGCAAAAGGGCACCGAGTTCGAGGCCATGAGCCTCGAAGAAATCATCAAGAAGTCCAGCGGCGGCATCTACAACAACGCGGCGCAGATCTGGAACCACACCTTCTTCTGGAGCTGCATGGCGCCCCAGGGCGGCGGCGAGCCCAGCGGCGCGCTGGCTGCGGCCATCAACGCCAAGTGGGGCAGCTACGCCGCGTTCAAGGAAGCCTTCGTCAAGTCGGCCGTGGGCAACTTCGGCTCGGGTTGGACCTGGCTGGTGAAGAAGGCCGACGGCAGCGTCGACATCGTCAACACCGGCGCCGCCGGCACGCCCCTGACCACGGCCGACAAGGCCCTGCTGACGGTGGACGTGTGGGAGCACGCCTATTACATCGACTACCGCAACCAGCGTCCGAAGTTCGTCGAGACCTTCCTGAGCAACCTGGTGAACTGGAAGTTCGCCGAAGCCAACTTCGCCTGATCTCCATGGCGCCGCGGCGCCGTCGAAGACGGCCCGCAAGCCGGCGCATCTAAGAACGTGAACACGTTCTAAGGGCTCGAAGAGCGATCTTCGGGCCCTTTTCCATGGGCCGGCCGGCGGGCCGGAGCGTCAGTCTTGTAGAAGACTTGAAAAAAAGTGGCTTTCGAAGGTGGAAAATTTCGCATCGCGATATTCCATCGCAAAATCCGCACTAACGGCCTGCGGTCTCAAGCAAAATCCCATACCGTCAAACCTACGACATGCGTCGGGATGCAGGCCGGCAGCATGACCTCTGTTTTTGTTACCTGAGAGACGAGATGAGTACCCAGCAACCCACCATCATCTACACCCTGACCGACGAGGCACCGCGCCTGGCAACGGCGTCGTTTCTGCCGATCGTGCGCAGCTTCACGGCCCCGGCCGGCATCAACGTGATCGAAAGCGATATTTCGGTCGCGGCCCGCGTCCTGGGTGAGTTTCCCGACTACCTGGCGGACGGGCAGAAGCTGCCCAACACCCTGGCCGAACTGGGCAAAAAAACGCTGCAGGCCGATGCCAACATCATCAAGCTGCCCAATATCAGCGCCTCGGTGGGCCAGCTGATCGCCTGTATCAAGGAACTGCAGGGCAAGGGCTACGCGATTCCCGACTTCCCTGAAGACCCGAAGACGGACGAAGAAAAGTCCATCCGCGCCCGCTATGCCAAGTGCATCGGCAGCGCCGTGAACCCGGTGCTGCGCGAAGGCAACTCGGACCGCCGCGCGCCCAAGGCCGTGAAGGAATACGCACGCAAGAACCCGCACAGCATGGCCGAGTGGAGCCAGGCCTCGCGCTCGCATGTCTCGCACATGCATGGCGGCGACTTCTACCACGGCGAAAAATCCCTCACGCTCGACCGCGCCCGCGACGTGAAGATGGAGCTGATCACCAAGAGCGGCAAGACCGTGGTGCTCAAGCAGAAGGTCTCGCTGCTGGACCGCGAAATCATCGACAGCATGTTCATGAGCAAGAAGGCGCTGGTCGCTTTCTACGAGAAGGAAATCGAAGACGCACGCAAGACCGGCGTGATGTTCTCGCTGCACGTCAAGGCCACGATGATGAAGGTGTCGCACCCCATCGTGTTCGGCCACTGCGTGAAGATCTTCTACAAGGACGCTTTCGCCAAGCACGGCAAGCTGTTTGAAGAGCTGGGCGTGAACGTGAACAACGGCATGGCCAACCTGTACGAAAAGGTCGCCACATTGCCCACCGCGCAGCGCGAAGAGGTGCTGAAAGACCTGCACGCCTGCCACGAAGGCCGCCCCGAGCTGGCCATGGTGGACTCGGCCAAGGGCATCACGAACTTCCATTCGCCCAACGACATCATCGTGGACGCCTCCATGCCCGCCATGATCCGCAACGGCGGCAAGATGTGGGGCGCCGACGGCCGCCTGAAGGACGTGAAGGCCGTGATGCCCGAATCGACCTTTGCCCGCATCTACCAGGAGATCATCAACTTCTGCAAATGGCATGGCGCCTTCGACCCCAAGACCATGGGCACGGTGCCCAACGTGGGCCTGATGGCCCAGCAGGCCGAAGAGTACGGCTCGCACGACAAGACGTTCGAGATCCAGGAGGACGGCGTGGCCAACATCACCGACCTGGCCACCGGCGAAGTGCTGCTCTCCCAGAACGTGGAGCAGGGCGACATCTGGCGCATGTGCCAGGTCAAGGACGCCGCGATCCGCGACTGGGTCAAGCTGGCCGTCACCCGCGCGCGCAACTCCGGCATGCCCGTGGTGTTCTGGCTCGACGCCTACCGCCCGCACGAGGCGCAGATGATCACCAAGGTCAAGATGTACCTGCACGAGCACGACACCACGGGCCTGGACATCCAGATCATGAGCCAGGTGCGTGCCATGCGCTACACGCTGGAACGCGTGATCCGCGGCCAGGACACCATCAGCGCCACCGGCAACATCCTGCGCGACTACCTGACCGACCTGTTCCCCATCATGGAACTGGGCACCTCGGCCAAGATGCTGTCCATCGTGCCCCTGATGGCCGGTGGCGGCATGTACGAAACCGGCGCCGG
>NZ_JAUJUJ010000577.1 GCF_030711595.1 Stenotrophomonas sp. YIM B06876 | reverse complement strand
GCCATGGCTGCGATCGCACCCGTTCACGCCCAGCAGAAATCGGTCGCCGTCACGGCCATCGTCGAACACCCGGCGCTCGACGCCGTGCGCGATGGCGTGCAGGACGCGCTCAAGCAGGCCGGCTACGAATCGGGCAAGAACCTGAAGTGGCAGTACCAGAGCGCCCAAGGCAACACCGGCACCGCCGCGCAGATCGCGCGCAAGTTCGTCGGCGACAAGCCCGACGCCATCGTCGCCATCGCCACGCCCTCGGCCCAGGCCGTGATCGCGTCGACCAAGACGGTGCCCGTGGTGTTCTCGGCCGTGACCGACCCCGTCGCTGCCAAGCTGGTGCCCAACTGGGAGGCCTCGCACACCAACGTGACCGGCGTGTCCGACCTGCTGGCCCTGGACAAGCAGATGGATCTGCTCAAGCAGG
>NZ_JAUJUJ010000576.1 GCF_030711595.1 Stenotrophomonas sp. YIM B06876 | reverse complement strand
ATGGACCGCGAGGGCGCAGCCGGCCGGAAGGCATGACCGGAGGCGTTGCCGCCGCCCCGTGGATGGAAGTCGCCGCCGCGGTGGAACGGGCCCACGCCGTAGCCCGGTCCCCAGCCGCCGTAGTCGAAACCGAAGGGCTCGTCGTAGTAGTCCAGCCCTATGCCCACCGCAGGTGCCGCGCCGTAGGCGTAGCCGCCATCGCTGGTGACGGCGCAGCCCGAGGACAGCAGCACCAGCAGTCCACCCAGGGCGGCGGCTGCCAGGCCGTTCCGTGAGGGTGTTTTCATTGCGCCACCTCTTGGGGTTCGGTACTGGGCCATTCGAGCAGCCCGAAGGGGGCGCCTTGCGGATCGGCCACGATGGCGATCTTGCCGCCCTGGCGGTCCATGCGTGGTTCGAGCAGCACCCGGCCACCCAGT
>NZ_JAUJUJ010000575.1 GCF_030711595.1 Stenotrophomonas sp. YIM B06876 | reverse complement strand
AGCTCCTCGCCCGCTTGGCCCCTGCAGCATGCGCGGCGCCTGCATCGCTTGGGCTCTCTTGCAGTGCGTTGGCGATCAGCGCCACGGCGGGGGACTGGGCCGCAGCCTTGTGGGTGATGAGCACCATCCGGCCGCTGGCAAAGGGCGTGCGCAGGCGAATCTTGTGCACCATCGACATGTTGGCGTAATGCTCTACGGCACTGTCGGGCGCCACCGTCAGGAAATGGCCCGTGGCCACCATAGACAGGTTGCTGTGAAACGAGATCGACTCGATATGGGGCGTTGGCGGCAGCTGGCCCTGGTCTAGAAACGGCTGCTCGAACACATCCCGCGTATGGGTGCCGCGTGGCGGCAGTATCCAGGCTTGCCCGCGCAAGGCCGACAGCACCAGCCCGCGGCGCTTGGCCAGCGCGTGGTCC
>NZ_JAUJUJ010000574.1 GCF_030711595.1 Stenotrophomonas sp. YIM B06876 | reverse complement strand
GCGCCTGGGCATCAGCGGCGTGCCGGGCGTGGGCAAATCCACCTTCATCGAGACGCTGGGCCTGTACCTGATAGGCCAGGGCCACCGCGTGGCGGTGCTGGCGATCGATCCGTCGAGCAACGTCTCGGGCGGTTCCATCCTGGGCGACAAGACGCGCATGGAGCATTTGTCGGTGCGCGCGGAGGCCTATATCCGTCCCAGCCCGAGCAGCGGCACGCTGGGCGGCGTGGCAGAGAAGACGCGCGAGGCCATGCTGGTCTGCGAGGCGGCGGGCTACGACGTGGTGATCGTCGAGACCGTGGGCGTGGGGCAGTCCGAGACCACGGTGTGGGGCATGACCGACATGTTCGTGCTGCTGCAGCTGCCCAACGCGGGCGACGAACTGCAGGCCATCAAGAAGGGCGTGATGGAGATCGCCGA
>NZ_JAUJUJ010000573.1 GCF_030711595.1 Stenotrophomonas sp. YIM B06876 | reverse complement strand
GCCGCCGTGCTGCGGCCCGGCAAGGCGGTGACGGTGCTGACCTACGGCACCATGGTCTGGGTGTCGGAGTGCGCGGCGCGCGAGGCCGGCATCGATGCCGAGATCATCGACCTGCGCTCGATCTGGCCGCTGGACCTGGCAACCATCGTCGCTTCGGTCAAGAAGACCGGCCGCTGCGTCGTGGTGCACGAGGCCACGGGCACGGGCGGCTTTGGCGGCGAGCTGGTGGCGCTGGTGCAGCAGCACTGCTTCTACCACCTCGAAGCGCCCATAGAGCGCGTGACCGGCTGGGACACACCCTATCCGCATGCCCAGGAATGGGCCTACTTCCCCGGGCCGGCGCGCGTGGGCGCGGCCCTCAAGCGCGCACTGGAGGTCTGACCATGGGTATCTACGCCATCCGCATGCCCGACATCGGCGAGG
>NZ_JAUJUJ010000572.1 GCF_030711595.1 Stenotrophomonas sp. YIM B06876 | reverse complement strand
GCGCACCGCGTTCTACCAGGCGAGCGGCGCCTTCGGCTTTCGCGATCAGTTGCAGGACGTGATGGCTCTTGTCCACGCCGTGCCCGATGCTGTGCGCGCGCACCTGCTGCTCTGCGCATCGCGCCAGTTTTCCGAAGGCGATGTGCAGCATTGGTGGCACCCGCCGTCGGGGCGCGGCGTGCGCACGCGTTGTTCGGACGATTATTTGTGGCTGCCACTGGCGGTGTGCCGCTATGTGGAGGCCACGGGCGACACCGGCGTGCTCGACGAGCCGGCGCACTTTCTCGAAGGCCGGGCGCTTCAGGAGCACGAAGACTCCTACTACGACCTGCCGACCCAGTCCGAAAAAATCGCCAGCCTGTATGCGCACTGCGTGTGCGCGGTCGAGCACGGCCTGCGTTTCGGCGTGCATGGCCTGCCCCT
>NZ_JAUJUJ010000571.1 GCF_030711595.1 Stenotrophomonas sp. YIM B06876 | reverse complement strand
TGGCAGCGCTGCAGCTCGCCGGCCGCCGCAATGGCCTGCCCGGCATGGCCAAAGACGCCCAGCACGCCGTCGCCGAGCTTCTTGACGACGCGCCCCTCATGGCCCTGGACAACGTCGCCGATCCACTGCGTCAGCCGCGTTACCGCCTCGGCCGCGCGCTCGTTGCCCCAGGCTTCATACAACGACGTGCTCCCCGACAGGTCAGCAAACAGCACCGTTGCGTGGGCGCTCATGGGCGTAGGCTCACAAATAAATACATGTGACACAGTTTAGGGCAGAGCTCCACGAATCCGCCCAAGGGAATTTGAACTTTTGTAAATCAACCACTCAGCGCGCCCTGAGCCAGCGCAGCGCCCCCTGCCCGGCATGCACGCCGGTGGCCATGCTCGCCGTGAGCAGGTAGCCGCCGGTGGGCGCTTCCCAGT
>NZ_JAUJUJ010000570.1 GCF_030711595.1 Stenotrophomonas sp. YIM B06876 | reverse complement strand
GAACATATATTGCATAAATGGCAGGGCTCTAAATGGAGAACTGTGTGCACAATATGAGCATGATGACAAAGAGGAAACCAGTTGGGGCCGCTCCGGAACGCGTTCACGGGGCACAAGCGGTCTTCCGCGCGGTGGAATTGCTCAAGCTGGTGGGTTTGAACCACGAGCACGGCATGACGCTGGCAGCGCTGGTGGAAGCCACCGGCATGGACCGCACCACGGCTTACCGGCTGCTGTCATCGCTGGTGCAGACGGGCTTGGTGGAGCGCGATTCACTAAAAACCTATCGTTTGGGCCTCGAGGCAATGCAATTGGGCTTGGCGACAATGAGTCGCGTACCCATCCTCGAACGCTGCAGGCCGTTGATGCTGCGCCTGGCGCGGCGCACCGAGGACACGGTCTACCTTGTTGTACGCAATGGTGAC
>NZ_JAUJUJ010000569.1 GCF_030711595.1 Stenotrophomonas sp. YIM B06876 | reverse complement strand
GCGCGAACAGTTCCTGGGCAAGCTGCAAGAGCGCCAGGGCCTGGCCCGCGAAGCCGCTGAAAAACAGCTCAAGGAATGGCAGGAGCGCCATCCCACATTCCATTTCGACGATTGATGCCGCTGGCGGCAACGTCCATTGATTCAGGAGAAAAATCCATGAAATTCATCCGCAACATGATCACCCTCGCCGCCGTCGGCTGCATGGCCACCGCATCCATGGCCATGCAACCGGCCGAGCACAAGGCCGCGCAAGAGCGCATCAGCGCCGACTACAAGATGGACAAGGCCCATTGCGACGCCATGAAGGGCAACGCCAAGGACGTCTGCAAGAAGGAAGCCGAAGGCAAGGAGAAGGTGGCCAAGGCCGAACTTGAGGCGCAGTACAAGCCGAGCGAGAAAACCCAGTACCAGGCGCGCGTCGCCAA
>NZ_JAUJUJ010000568.1 GCF_030711595.1 Stenotrophomonas sp. YIM B06876 | reverse complement strand
CGGTTGGCGCTGGGCAGGCTGCCGATCAGGCCCTGGGTATAGGGGTGCTGCGGGTGGTCGAGCACGTCGTCGACGCTGCCGTGCTCGACGATGCGCCCGGCATACATCACGGCGATGTCGTCGGCCAGGCCGGCCACCACCGACAGGTCGTGGCTGATCCAGATCAGCGCGGTGCCGGTGCTCTGCACGAGCTTTTGCATCTCGGACAGGATCTGCGCCTGGATGGTCACGTCGAGCGCCGTGGTCGGCTCGTCGGCAATGATCAGGTCGGGGCCGTGCAGCAGCGCAATCGCAATCGCCACGCGCTGGCGCATGCCGCCCGAGAGCTGGTGCGGGTAGGCGCGCAGCCGGTCGTCGGGGCTCGGGATGCCCATCAGCGCGAGGGTGTCGCTGGCCTGCTGGCGCGCCTCGGCGGTCGAGACCTTG
>NZ_JAUJUJ010000567.1 GCF_030711595.1 Stenotrophomonas sp. YIM B06876 | reverse complement strand
GCAGGTTGCAGTTGATGACGAAGATCAGGTTGTCGAGCTTCTCGCGCGAGGCCAAGCCGATGGCGCCGAGCGATTCGACCTCGTCCATCTCGCCGTCGCCCAGGAACACCCAGACCTTGCGGTTCTCGGTGTTGGCGATGCCGCGCGCGTGCAGGTACTTGAGGAAGCGCGCCTGGTAGATCGCCATCAGCGGGCCCAGGCCCATGGAGACGGTGGGGAACTGCCAGAACTCGGGCATCAGCTTGGGGTGCGGGTAGCTCGACAGGCCCTTGCCATCGACTTCCTGGCGGAAGTTGAGCAGCTGGTCTTCGGTCAGGCGCCCTTCCATGAAGGCGCGCGCGTAGATGCCGGGCGAGACATGGCCCTGGATGTAGAGGCAGTCGCCGCCGTGGTTTTCGCTCTCGGCATGCCAGAAGTGGTTGAAGCC
>NZ_JAUJUJ010000566.1 GCF_030711595.1 Stenotrophomonas sp. YIM B06876 | reverse complement strand
GTTCTGGAGCGACGTGCGCCGCCACCACGTCACCATCTGCCAGTACGTCGGCGAGATCTGCCGCTTTTTGCTGAGCGTGCCGCCGCAGCCCGACGACCGCGACCACCCGCTGCGCAAGATGGTCGGCGCCGGCATGGCGCCCGAGGTCTGGGAGCAGTGGGTGCGGCGCTTTGGCGAGCAGTTCGACATTTACGAAGGCTGGGGCTCGACCGAATCGAACACCAACACCATCAACGTCGACAACCGCGTCGGCTCCTGCGGGCGCGTGCCGTTCTGGGACAAGACCAACCTGCGCCTGGTGCGCTACGACATCGACAGCGACAGCCACCCGCGCGACGAACACGGCTTCATGCAGCTGTGCGCGGTGGGCGAGGCGGGGGAGGCGATCGGCATGGTCATCGACATTCCCGACGTGGTGGGCGGCCGCT
>NZ_JAUJUJ010000565.1 GCF_030711595.1 Stenotrophomonas sp. YIM B06876 | reverse complement strand
CGGCAGGGTCGACATGATGGTGATCGGGTGCACCGTGCTCTCGTACAGCACGCCCAGCACGATGTAGATCGCGAGCAGCGCCGTGGCGATCAGGAACGGCTCGTTGGCCAGCGACTGCTGGAAGGCCTGCGCCGTGCCCTGGAACTCGCCGTGGATAGCCGCCGGCGCGCCGATCTGCGCCATGGTCTGCTGGATGCCTGCCACCGCCTCGCTGAGCGAGGCACCGGGCACGAGGTTGAAGGAGATCGTGCTGGCGACGAAGCTGCCCTGGTGGTTGACGGCCAGCGGCGTTTTGCCCGGTGCGTAGTGCGTCATCGCCGCCAGTGGCACCATGGTTTCGGCGGAGGCGCTGACCGCTGCGCCGGTCGACGCGCTCGCATGGCCGCTGGCCGCGAGCTGGTTGGTCGCGAGGTTGCGCAGCGTGTCCTGC
>NZ_JAUJUJ010000564.1 GCF_030711595.1 Stenotrophomonas sp. YIM B06876 | reverse complement strand
GCCGTTCAAGGCAGCCAGCTGATTGCAACCCGGGCCATCAACATTGGCCAGAACACCTTCCAGTTTCTGATCAGTTTCGGCGTCATGCTGTACCTGCTGTTCTTCCTGCTGCGCGATGGCCCGGCCCTGGCCGTGCGCATCCGCGATGCGATTCCGCTCGATGAAGACCACAAGAACAACCTCAGCCAGAAATTCACCACGGTCATCCGTGCCACGGTCAAGGGCAACATCGCGGTGGCTGCCACGCAGGGCCTGCTGGGCGGGTTTATTTTTTGGGCGCTCGGCATCCAGGCGCCCGTCCTGTGGGGCGTGCTGATGGCCTTTCTATCGCTGCTGCCGGCCATTGGCGCCGGGCTGATATGGATCCCTGTGGCGATCTACTTTTTCGCCACCGGCGCCCTCTGGCAGGCAGCGACGCTCACGGCGTTCGGC
>NZ_JAUJUJ010000563.1 GCF_030711595.1 Stenotrophomonas sp. YIM B06876 | reverse complement strand
CGCGGCACGGGCCTGCATGCCGCCTACGACACGCGCCAGATCTTCACCGACCGCTATCCCCATGGTGCGCACACCGTGCTGCCGCCTTGGGACTTCGTGCCGCGCAAAACCGATGGTGAGGTGTTCCGCGCCAAGCTGCAGGCCTTCCTGGCCCCTTTGCGGGCGCAGCAGCGCCCGAGGCCACAGCCGCGCCCAAAGCTCCCAGCGGTGGCTCTGATGATGCAGCTGCCGCCCGATGAGCGGCTGAAGCTGGCGCAGCGCTATGCTGCCCGCGTGGCCTGAGCGTTAAAATCAATCGTCATTAGTTGTCAAATAAGCAAAAGTCAAAAATCATGCCAATATATTGAAAATGCAGTAAAAGCATTTAAAATACGACAACTTGCTTTTAAAATTCGTTAAATGCTGTTAAATTGCATTAACTTTTAGATCAAT
>NZ_JAUJUJ010000562.1 GCF_030711595.1 Stenotrophomonas sp. YIM B06876 | reverse complement strand
AAGTCAACAAGGCGTTGGAAGACCTGGGGATGGGCCAGTGACCGAATCTTTTGCTTCCAAGGAATTCGTTCGTCAGCTCCTTAAGGCTCACGACAAGTTTGACCAAAAGAAAACCCTGCTTGGTCACCTGTTTGCGGTTCAAGACGTTCGTGCGATTACGAAGCTGCACACATGGTATCCCGGCCAACGGGTGGAATTTGATTTCACGAAGTACGGCGTATTTCTCTATCCCAATAGCAATTGGAATCAGCCGGAGCTGTACTTTGATGGCTTGGGTGTCGACCACACGTCCGGAGTAATTGGCAGTTTTGTCACGACAACCAGTCCGACGTCGCGCGATATTGTCCGGTTGTACAAACGCTACGTCATGCCAAAAAGCACATGGCTGCCACCGAGTCTCTCAGACGTTGCGCAACTGTGGGATGTTTTTGGC
>NZ_JAUJUJ010000561.1 GCF_030711595.1 Stenotrophomonas sp. YIM B06876 | reverse complement strand
TTCATAGCGTCCATCGCCGAACTCGGCTCTGTCGAGGACTTCAAAACCGTCGTTCGCCGAGCCCGCGATCTGGGCTTTCGCGGCGCAGTGGTTGTGCACCCGAAGTTCGTCGACGTGGTGAACGAGTGCTACACGCCCACGCCCGAGGACATAGAGCGCGCGCAGCGCGTTGTGGATGCCTTTGACGAGGCGTTCGCTCGTGGCGAAGGTGCCATCAAGCTGGATGGCGCAATGGTCGACAAGCCGGTCTATCGGCGTGCCCAAGAACTGCTAGCGCAGCTTTAGGACGTATGTCCTTTCATCAGAAAAACAGGAGACAAAATGAACCAATCACGTCGCGAATTCACCGTCCTGGCAGCAGCCAGCTTACTTGGGCTCAACGCCTACGCCGAGACCTATCCTTCCAAACCAGTGACCATCGTTGTCCCACAAG
>NZ_JAUJUJ010000560.1 GCF_030711595.1 Stenotrophomonas sp. YIM B06876 | reverse complement strand
GTGCCCATAGGCACCATGGCGCACGAATACCTGCAGACCTACCAGGCGCTGGGCGTGCGCCTGCGCGACTTTCAGAAAGCCGCGCTCGAAGACTGGGTGCAGGAGTACCGCGGCGACCTCGGCATCGCCCTGACCGACACCGTCGGCATGGACGCCTTTCTCGCCGACTTCGACCTGTACTTCGCCAAGCTGTTCGACGGCCTGCGCCACGACTCGGGCGACCCCTACGCCTGGGGCGAGAAGGCCCTGGCGCACTACGAGAAACTGCGCATCGACCCGCACACCAAGCGCCTGGTGTTCTCCGACGGGCTCGACGTGCCGCGCGCGCTGCGCCTCTACCACCACTTCGGCGACCGCACGCAGCTGGGCTGCGGCATCGGCACGCAGCTGTCCAACGACATGGGATTGAGCCCGCTGAACATCGTCATGAAGCTCAC
>NZ_JAUJUJ010000559.1 GCF_030711595.1 Stenotrophomonas sp. YIM B06876 | reverse complement strand
CAAGGCGCTGCTGGCGCATGCGCGCGCGCCCTACGGCGTGGCCGAGCTGGCGGCCCTGGCCGCGCACTGCACGCACCAGGAGGACGCGGCAGAAAAAGTGGAGCGCAGCGTGCGCAAGTCTGAGGCCGCGTTGTACCTGCACAACCGCGTGGGCCAGGCGTTCGACGCCGTCGTCACCGGGCGCAGCGAAACAGCGACCTGGGTGCGCATCTTCACGCCCCCGGCCGAGGGCCTGCTGGTGGCCGGCGAGCCGAACCTGGAGGTGGGCCGCAAGATCCGCGTGACGCTGGTCGACACCAACGTGGAGCGCGGCTTCATCGACTTCGAGCAACTGCGGTGAGCGCTGCGGGGTACTACGGTTTCAATAGCTTGCTGCGCTTGACTGGCAAGCGTTTGCGGCCTTTTTGACCATTATTTTAACTGGCCTGGATCAAGCGCAT
>NZ_JAUJUJ010000558.1 GCF_030711595.1 Stenotrophomonas sp. YIM B06876 | reverse complement strand
CGCGAGGATTGCGTCGACGAGCAGTTTCGAGAATGCGGTGTTCAGCGGCGCCAGGGCCGTGCCGTCGAGCGTGGCCACGCCGAGCTGGTAGCTGATGCGGGGCCGGAACGGCCGGATCGTGAACGTCTCGGGCTGGCAGTAGCCGGCCAGCAGCGCATTCACGATAGACACCCCCAAACCCTGTGCCACATGGCTGCAGGCCACGCTGACCGAATGCACCTCGATGGCCACGCGCGGCAGCACGCGCGCCTGCCGGAACGCCATGTCGATTTCGTGGCGGATCTGGCGCTGGCGGCCCAGCAGGATCAGCGGGGCCTCGGCCAGGTCGATCGGGTGCACCTCGCTTTGCTGCTCCAGCGGGTGGCCCTTGGGCATGATGCAGACGGCATCGGATTCGAGGCAGGCGCTGGCGCGCAGCCCCTGCATCTCGGTCGGCAGGCG
>NZ_JAUJUJ010000557.1 GCF_030711595.1 Stenotrophomonas sp. YIM B06876 | reverse complement strand
GCGGGCTGTTCGATGCCGATGGATCGGTGCAGGGCACGCAGGACAAGGGTGTGAGCGTGCGACTCGCGCAAAGCGATGCGGGCCTGCTGCAGACCGTGCAGCGCATGCTGCTGCGCATGGGCATCGTGTCCACGCTGTACACCGAGCGCCGCCCCGCGCAGGAGCGCTCGCTGCCCGATGGGCAGGGCGGCATGAAGAACTACACAACGCAGGCCCAGCACGAACTGGTGCTCAGCGGCGACAACCTGCGGGCCTATGCCGAGCGCATCGGTTTTGCCGACACCGACAAGGCCGAGCGGCTGGCCCAGGCGCTGGCCGGCTACCAGCGCGGCCTGAACCGCGAGCGCTTTACCGCCACGATCGAGGCGCTCGACGACGCGGGCAGCGAGGACGTGTACGACGTGACCGTGGCCGATTGCCATGCCTTCGATGCCAATGGCCT
>NZ_JAUJUJ010000556.1 GCF_030711595.1 Stenotrophomonas sp. YIM B06876 | reverse complement strand
GCGATCAGCGCGATGTAGCCGTAGTACACGACCATCATCAGCGCCGTCAGGACGATGGCCAGGCGGTTGCGCTTGCGGCGCAGTTCCAGGTACTTCGGGTGCCCTTGTATTTTGTCGACGATGGGGTCGCTCATGTGTCTCTCCTCGGGGGGTGGATGCGAAACCGCGATGCAGACCGGCGCGCCCGCCCGCATGTTTTTGATTCTGCAAACGCCCACTGACCAAGTGCTTACGCTGCGCCGGCGCAAGCGGGCGGGCGGCGATTTTCCGGTTTGGCGCGGGGCCTGCTCTGGCCGGCTGGCGCAGACGCGCAAAGCGCCTTTTTCCATATAGAGAAAAGAAGCAGCCGGGTTACTACCGAGGCTGTAAGGCTGATGGAAGTTTGCCGTCAACTTCTGTAAGAAACGCGTCAGAACGGTGTCAGTACTGGGCCGGATAGTCCAGCTACAGG
>NZ_JAUJUJ010000555.1 GCF_030711595.1 Stenotrophomonas sp. YIM B06876 | reverse complement strand
GCCCTTGACGAGCGTGACGGCCTTGCCGCCGCGCCCCTTGGTCTCGCGCGACACGCGCACGATACCGTCGCCCGCCGGCAGCGGCCTGGCCGCCTTGCAGACGCACTGCGCCACCGGCTGGCGGCAGTCCGGGCACATGCGCCCCGCCTCGGTGGAATAGACCAGCCCGCCCAGGTCACTCAAACGCATGGCAGTCCCTTTCACTTCTTCAACATGTGGAAGTTCAGCAGGCGCGTGGCCAGCACGGTCTCGACCATGAAGCACAGCAGCGCCAGCAGGAACGACACCACGCCGGCCAGGAAGCCGGCCACCGCCAGGCGCGCGGCCTCCAGGCCCATGGTTTCGCCCAGGAACAGCAGGATGATGGTGAGCCCGATCAGCACCGCGCACAGCGTGAGCAGGCCGATGCTGCCGTTCGCCAGGCGCCCGCGCAGGCGCAGCTGGCCCAGTTCGAC
>NZ_JAUJUJ010000554.1 GCF_030711595.1 Stenotrophomonas sp. YIM B06876 | reverse complement strand
GCCTTCCTGGCCCGGTTGCAGCAGCAGTTGGCGCGTGAGCCTGTGGCCGCTCGCCCGGCGCAGGAAAGCCTGCAGCAAGTAGCGGTGCCTGTGCTGGCGCCCGCGCAGGCGGCCAATGCCTCGGTGTTCCGCTGGAAGATGGTGGCCGGGTTTGCCTCGCTGGCCGCGGTTGCTGCCGTGGGCTGGAGTTCGTGGGGCAGCTTGCAGGGCGAGTCTGCCACCGCCCAACTGGCCGCCGCGTCCAGTGCCCCGCAGGCCACGGTGGCCGTGGCCGAGAACGAGGGCCCGCAGGTCATGATCCGCGATCCGCGCCTTGATGAACTCGTGGCTGCGCACAAGCAGTTTGGCGGCACATCCGCGCTGCAGATGCCAGCGGGCTTTTTGCGCAACGCGACGTTCGAGGCGCCCGCACGCTGATCGCCAGCCTTGAAGTAAAACTGTGAAATCTTCCAAGGAG
>NZ_JAUJUJ010000553.1 GCF_030711595.1 Stenotrophomonas sp. YIM B06876 | reverse complement strand
GGCCGTGGCGCTTCAAGAGCTTGGGCACGGCGAACACCGGGCCTATGCCCATCTCGTCGGGCTCGCAGCCGGCCACGGCAAAACCGCGGAAGGCGCCCAGCGGTTGCAGGCCCAGGCGCTCGGCCACCTTGGCTTCGACCACCACGCAGGCGCTCGACCCGTCCGACAGCTGCGAGGCATTGCCGGCGGTGACGAAGTTGCCGGGGCCCTTCACCGGCTCCAGCTTGGCCAGGCCGGCCAACGTGGTGCTGGCGCGGTTGCAGTTGTCCTGGGTGGCGACCACGTCGCGGTGGCTGACTTCGCCGGTGTCCTTGTTCTTCTCCGCCATGCGCGTGGCACAGGCAATGATTTCGTTGTCGAACAGGCCGGCGGCCTGCGCAGCGGCGGTGCGCTGCTGGCTCTGCAGCGAGAACGCGTCCTGGTCTGCGCGCGAGATGCCGTAGCGCTTGGCCACCACGT
>NZ_JAUJUJ010000552.1 GCF_030711595.1 Stenotrophomonas sp. YIM B06876 | reverse complement strand
TTCAGGAAACGGCGGGCAGAGCGCGGCGCGCTACAGCGTTTCGATGGTGTGGTGCATGTTGGTGTAGATGCATAGCTCGCCGGCGATCTCCAGCGACTTCTTCACCACCTCCTGCGCCGACAGCTCGGTGTTCTCGATCAGCGCCTTGGCGGCCGACTGGGCGTAGACGCCGCCCGAACCGATGGCGACGATGCCCTGCTCGGGCTCGAGCACGTCGCCATTGCCGGTGATGATGAGCGAGGCCTCGAGGTCGGCCACGGCGAGCATGGCTTCGAGGCGGCGCAGCACGCGGTCGGTGCGCCAGTCCTTGGTCAGCTCGATGGCGGCCCGCACCAGGTGGCCCTGGTGCTTTTCCAGCTTGGCCTCGAAGCGCTCGAACAGGGTGAAGGCGTCGGCCGTGGCGCCGGCAAAACCGGCCAGCACCTTGCCGTGGTGGAGCTTGCGCACCTTGCGCGCCGTG
>NZ_JAUJUJ010000551.1 GCF_030711595.1 Stenotrophomonas sp. YIM B06876 | reverse complement strand
GGGGCCACGGCACTGGGTGCGGAAAGCGCGGCCATCGGCGCTGGCAGCACCGCGGTCGGGTATCAGGCGCAGGCCAGCAACGCCTATGCCACTGCCGTGGGACAGGAATCGGTGGCGTCGGGCCTGCAGGCGACCGCCTCCGGTTTCCGCAGTGACGCCTCGGGTACCGCGTCGGCCGCCTATGGCGGTTACAGCAGCGCCTCGGGCTTCGGCACCACTGCGCTGGGCTATGGCGCAGAAGCGTCCGTGGAGTCGGCCACCGCGCTGGGCTTCGGCGCGGCAGCGAGCAACTACGACGCCACCGCGGTCGGCTCCAACGCGATTGCCAGCGGCGACAACAGCGTGGCCGTGGGCGGCGCGTTCTGGGGTTTCATTCCGACCGAAGCGTCGGGCGATTACGCCACCGCGGTCGGTGGCGCCGCCTATGCCAGCGGCTCCAACAGCACCGCGCTGGGCAACTT
>NZ_JAUJUJ010000550.1 GCF_030711595.1 Stenotrophomonas sp. YIM B06876 | reverse complement strand
GCCGCGGCCTGAAGAGCCTGGCAGCAAGCCAGGCCTCGTTAAACTACCCATCCAAATTCTGGAGAATGCAATGGCAGTTAATTGGTTGCGCCGCGGTGTCCTGGCGGCGGCATGTGCGTCGGCGGCGCTGCTCGTGGCGTGCGGTTCGAGCACCATCGAGTCGTCGCTCAAGCCCGAACGCTTCGTCGCTTTCGGCGACGGTTTCGGCGACGTCGGCCAAGCCAACGGCGTGCGCTACACGGTCAACGACGGTTCGGTGAACATCTGGTCGCAACAGCTGGCCACGACCTACGGCAAGACGCTGACGCCCAAGTCCGCCGGCGGCACGGGCTACGCGCAGGGCAATGCCCGCATCAGCGCCAAGCCCGATGCGGCCGGCAATGCCAGCACGCCCACGGTGACCGAGCAGATCGACAGCTTCCTGGCCGCCGACAGCATCAAGGCCGGCGACGTGCTGCTGCTGAGCG
>NZ_JAUJUJ010000549.1 GCF_030711595.1 Stenotrophomonas sp. YIM B06876 | reverse complement strand
GGCCTTGAGGTATTTTTCTTGCAGCACATCGAGGCTGATGGGCTGGGTGGCCGTCACGTCGTGGGCGCGGCCGAGGTCTTCGCGTTTCATGGGGTCTGCCTTGGGAAAGGGCCACGCAGCACCAGGCATGCGTGGCCGTGGAAGGGGTCTGCAGCGGGCCTTGCCCGGGAGGCAAGAAGCGCTGCGCAGATGGAAAGAATAGACCTTTTTGTCCCCGCCATGCACAAGTCCTGCCGCCGTGTGATGGTTAAAACAGATTCATGATGCAGCGCAATCTTGCTGCATCCGGCCCGTGGCCCAAAGCGCTGCGAAGCGGGGTGCAGATGCCGGCATCCATGCAGGTATTTCAAGCAAAATACGACTCAAACCCTTGCCAGTCATGCGCTGGAAGCTATCAAAATAACACCGATCAGCAGTGCCTCATTTTCAGACGGGCAGGCCTGCGCCGACGCGCGCATCAATCGCAAAAC
>NZ_JAUJUJ010000092.1 GCF_030711595.1 Stenotrophomonas sp. YIM B06876 | reverse complement strand
AGCAGGCCGACCTGGAAATACACGTCGTTCGACAGGCCGCGCAGGCTGGTGAACAGCAGTGCGCCGATGATGCCTAGCGGCACGGCCAGGATCACCGACATCGGCACCGACCAGCTCTCATACAGGGCGGCCAGGCACAGGAACACGAACAGGATCGAGACGGCATACAAGAGCGGCGCCTGGGCGCCCGACAGGCGTTCCTGGTACGAGGCGCCGGTCCACTGGTAGCCGATGCCGGGCGGCATCTCCTTCATGATGTCTTCGATCACGCCCATGGCCACGCCCGAGCTCACGCCGGCGCCGGGGTTGCCGACGAACTCGTAGCTCGGGCTGCCGTTGTAGCGCTGCAGCTGCGGCGAGCCGTAGGTCCATTCGGTGGACGTGAAGGCCGAGAACGGCACCATCTGGCCCTGGTTGTTGCGCACCGTCCAGGGGCCGATGTCCTGCGGCAGCATGCGGTAGGGCGCGTCGCCCTGCATGTAGACGCGCTTGACGCGGCCGTTGTTCAGGAAGTCATTGATGTAGGTGCCGCCCAGGGCGCTCGACAGCACGGCGTTGATGTCGCTGGTCGACAGCCCCAGGGCGGCGGCCCTGCGGTCGTCGATCAGCACGCCGAGCTGCGCCGTGTCGTCGAGGTTGGTGGCGCGCACATTGCTCAGCTCGGGGTGTTCCCGGGCCAGTTTGAGCACCTTGTCGCGTGCTTCGACCAAGGCCGCATGGCCCAGGCCGTTCAGGTCCTTGAGCTGGAAGTTGAAGCCGGCATTGGCGCCCAGGCCGCGCACGGCGGGCGGCAGTAGCACGAAGATGCGCGCATCGCGGATCGAAGCCAGGTCTTTGGTGGCCTTGCGCGCGATGGCCTCGGCGCTCTGGTCGGCGCGCTTGCGCTGGTCCCAGGGCTTGAGGCGCACGAAGCCGCGCGCCGAGCTCTGGTCGCCGCTCAGGCCGGTGATCGAGTTGAAGCTGATCACATCGGGCTGCTGGCCCAGGTAGTCCTTCACTTCNGCGCGCGATGGCCTCGGCGCTCTGGTCGGCGCGCTTGCGCTGGTCCCAGGGCTTGAGGCGCACGAAGCCGCGCGCCGAGCTCTGGTCGCCGCTCAGGCCGGTGATCGAGTTGAAGCTGATCACATCGGGCTGCTGGCCCAGGTAGTCCTTCACTTCAGTCATTACGGCCTGCAGGCGCGCATTCGAGGCCCCGGCGGGCAGGGTGATCTGCACCTGCATGAAGCCCTGGTCTTCGTTCGGCAGAAAGGACGTGGGCAGGCGCATGAACAGCACCGCCATGCCCGCGCACAGCAGCAGGAACACCACGGCCATGCGCTTGCTGCGCCGCATCACGCCGCCGACGCTGCCCTGGTAGCGCTCGGCCGTGCGGTCGAAGTGGTGGTTGAACCAGGCAAAGAAGCGGTCGTTGAGTCCGAGCAGGCCCTTGCGCGGCGCGCTGCCATGGGGGCTGTGCTGGCCCTTGGCGACGGGCTTGAGCAGGGTGGCGCACAGGGCGGGCGTGAGCGTCAGCGCGACGAACACCGACAGCGCCATGGCCGAGACGATGGTGATCGAGAACTGGCGGTAGATCACGCCGGTCGAGCCGCCGAAGAAGGCCATGGGGATGAACACCGCCGACAGCGTGAGCGCAATGCCCACCAGCGCGGGCGTGATCTCGGCCATCGATTTTTGCGTGGCTTCCTTGGGCGACAGGCCCTCTTCGCTCATCACGCGCTCGACGTTCTCGACCACCACGATGGCGTCGTCGACCAGCAGGCCGATGGCCAGCACCAGGCCGAACATGGTCAGGGTGTTGATCGAGTAACCGGCCAGGGACAGCACGCCGAACGTGCCCAGCAGCACCACCGGCACGGCGATCGCCGGGATCAGCGTGGCGCGGAAGTTCTGCAGGAACACGAACATCACGAGCACCACCAGGACCATGGCCTCGATCAGCGTCACGATGACCTCGTGGGTCGAGGCGCGCACGAAGGGCGTGGAATCCGAGCTGATGAAGGGCTTGAGGTGGTAGGGAAAGAAGGGCTGCAGTTCGGCGATCTTGGCGTTCACCGCATCCGACACGGCCATGGCGTTGGCGCCGTCGGCCAGCACGATGCCCATGCCGGCGCCGGGCTGGCCGTTGAGGCGCGAGGTGATGGTGAGGTTCTCGGCGCCCAGCTCGACCCGGGCCACGTCCTTGAGAAAAACGGCGGCGCCGTCGGGCGCCGACTTGAGCAGGATGTTGTTGAACTCTTCGACCGTCTTGAGCTTGCTGCGCGCCGTGATCGTGGCGTTGAGCTGCTGCTCGCCCACGGCGGGCAGGGCGCCGAGCTGGCCGGCCGAGACCTGGGCGTTCTGCGCATTGATGGCATTGCCCACGTCCGAGGGCATGAGCGCGTATTTCTCGAGCTTGGCCGGGTCCATCCACACGCGCATCGCATAGCTGGTGCCGAACAGGGTCACGTCACCGACACCGTCGATGCGGCCGATCACGTCGATCAGGCTGCTGCTGATGTAGTCGCCGATGTCCACCTGGCTCACGCTCGGGTCGGGCGAGGTGAAGGTGAAGGTCATCAGGTAGTCGTTGCCGCCCTTGGTGACAGTCACGCCGCGGCTTTGCACGGCCGGCGGCAGGCGCGACATGGCCTGCTGCAGCTTGTTCTGCACCTGCACCTGCGCCACATCGATGTTGGTGCCGGGGTTGAAGGTGAGCGTGGTGCGCGAGCTGCCCGAGGCGTCGCTGGTCGAGCCCATGTAGAGCAGGTTGTCCAGGCCCTTGAGCTGCTGCTCGATGACCTGCGAGACCGAGTTCTCGACGGTCTCGGCCGAAGCGCCGGTGTAGAGCGCAAAAATCGACACGCG
>NZ_JAUJUJ010000016.1 GCF_030711595.1 Stenotrophomonas sp. YIM B06876 | reverse complement strand
AGCCACCGCCAGCGCCGCCTGATTCGCCGATGGCGCCACCGGCATTGCAGGCACCTGCGCCGACGTCGCGATCACCATATCCGGCGCGTCTTGTTCGGGCAGCTGCTCGCGGGTGATGAACATGGCCGCCACCGCCACCGAGGCGGCCAGCGCGGCACCGCCGCCCCAGCGTTTCCAGCCGCCATGTGGCGGACGCGAAGCGGCACCGGCCACCGCGCCGTTCTGGCGGATATCGGCAGCCACGGCCAAACGCACCCGCTCGCTGAAATCCGGCGGCGCCGGCGCACAGGCATTGCCGCGCAATACATCGCCCAGCATCTGCCAGCGCTCGTGGCAGCCGGACAACTCGGCATCGTGTTCGAGCCGGCGCAGCATGAACCGCGCCTCATCAGCAGCCAGCTCGCCGTCCACCAGCGCCGAAAGCTGCTGGCGGTAATGGGCATCGAACTTGCTGGGCAGCGGCCCGGCGGACTCAGGGGTGTGATGGCTGTTGGTCATACGCGACTCCGCTCGCGGGTTGCGCTGCCGGTATCGAGCAAAGGCCGCAACTCGCTGTCGATGGCTTCCCGTGCGCGGAAGATGCGCGAACGCACCGTGCCGATGGGACAGCCCATCTTCTGCGCGATTTCCTCATAGCTCATGCCCTCAACCTCCCGCAACGTGATGGCCGCGCGCAGCTCTTCGGGCAGCGCGTTGACCGCCTTCATCACCGTCTGCTCCAGCTCGTGACGCATCAGCTCGCGCTCGGGTGTATCGGTATCACGCAGCCGGGTACCGCTGTCGAACAGTTCGGCATCGCCAATCTCGACGTCGTCGTTGGGCGGCCTGCGATGGTGGGCGGCAAGATGGTTCTTGGCAGTGTTCACGGCAATCCGATGCAACCAGGTATAGAACTGGGCGTCACCGCGGAAATTTCCCATGGCGCGGTACGCGCGCATGAAAGTGTCCTGGGCCACGTCCTGACATTCGCTCCAGTCGGCGATGTAGCGCCCGATCAATGCAACGATCCGGTGCTGGTATTTGCGCACCAGCACATCGAACGCCGCGCTCTCGCCGCGCTGCACCCGCCGGACCAGTTCCAGATCCAGCTCCTGTGGTGTTTCAACTTCGGCCATGCGGAGCCGCACTCCTGTCAGCCCAACCGACGTCGGGCAATGAGACCGCCAATCCCGGGAAAAGTTCAGCGGCCCGTTCCAGGTCGCAGCACCAGCTTTTAACTCGCGTTCGGTTAGCCTGCCCGACACCGGTTTCAGGCGAACACTGTTGCGCACTTCCCTGCATTGGGATTTGACGCCGGGGAAACAACCTCTGGATCATAGCGATCTTCTCCATACACAACCGGATGGAACGTCCCATGCTCTCAGGCTTCGATGGGCTCCGCTTCAATCACTGGCAGGCGGATATCCGCAACGACGGCATCGTGGTGCTCAGCCTCGACCGCCAGGGCACCGCCGTCAACGCGATGTCGCAGGACGTGCTGCTGGAACTGGGTGACCTGGTCGAGCGCATTGCCATCGATCCTCCCAAAGGTGTGGTGATCCGCTCCAGCAAGGCCGCCGGATTCATCGCCGGGGCCGATCTCAAGGAATTCCAGGAATTCGACCGCCGCGGCACCGTCAATGACGCGATCCGCCGCGGCCAGAACGTCTACCAGAAACTGGCTGAACTGCCCTGCCCGACGGTGGCGGCGATCCACGGCCATTGCCTGGGCGGCGGTACCGAGCTGGCGCTGGCCTGCCGCTATCGCGTGGCCTCCAACGATATCTCCACCCGCATCGGCCTGCCGGAGACCCAGCTGGGCATCTTCCCGGGCTGGGGCGGCAGCTCACGCCTGCCGCAACTGGTGGGGGCGCCGGCGGCCATGGACCTGATGCTGACCGGGCGCACCCTGTCGGCGTCGGCCGCACGCGGGATCGGACTGGTCGACAAGGTCGTCGCGCCCGCGGTGCTGGTGGATGCGGCGGTGTCGCTGGCGCTGTCCGGCAGCGCGCGGCCGTTCAAGCAGCGCGCCACCGCGTGGGCCACCAACACCTGGATTGCGCGCAAGATCCTGGCGCCGCAGATGGCCAAACAGGTCGCGCGCAAGGCCAGAAAAGACCATTACCCGGCCCCCTACGCGCTGATCAACACCTGGGAACGCACTGGCGGCAGCAACATCCAGACCCGTCTGGACGCCGAGCGCCGCGCCGTGGTCAAACTGGCCGGTGGGCCGACCGCGCGCAACCTGATCCGCATCTTCTTCCTGAGCGAACGGCTCAAGGGACTGGGCGGCAAGGAGCACGGCATCCAGCACGTGCATGTGGTCGGCGCCGGGGTCATGGGCGGCGATATCGCGGCCTGGGCGGCGTACAAGGGCTTCAACGTGACCCTGCAGGACCGCGAGCAGCGCTTCATCGACCCGGCCATGACCCGGGCGCAGGCCCTGTTCGCCAAGAAAGTGAAGGATGAGCGCAAGCGCCCGGAGGTCGCCGCCCGGCTGAAGGCCGATCTGGCCGGTGACGGCGTGGCCGCCGCCGACCTGGTGATCGAGGCGATCATCGAGGACCCGCAGGCCAAGCGCGCGCTGTACCAGACGCTGGAGCCGAAGCTGAAGGCCGACGCGCTGCTGACCACCAACACCTCCTCGATCCCGCTGGTCGAGCTGCGTGACCACATCCAGCGCCCGGCGCAGTTCGCCGGCCTGCACTACTTCAACCCCGTGGCGCAGATGCCGCTGGTGGAAATCATCCACCACGACGGCATGGCCCCCGAAACCGAGCAGCGCTTGGCCGCGTTCTGCAAGGCGCTGGGCAAGTTCCCGGTGCCGGTGGCCGGTACGCCGGGCTTCCTGGTCAACCGCGTGCTGTTCCCGTACATGCTGGAAGCCGCCACCGCGTATGCCGAAGGCCTCCCCGGCCCGGTGATCGACAAGGCGGCGGTCAAGTTCGGCATGCCGATGGGCCCGATCGAGCTGCTCGACACGGTCGGCCTGGACGTGGCCGCCGGCGTGGGCAAGGAACTGGCCCCGTTCCTGGGCCTGCAGATTCCCGCTGCACTGCAGACGGTGCAACCGGGGCAGCGCGGCAAGAAGGACGGCCAGGGCATCTACAAGTGGGAAAACGGCAAGCCGGTCAAACCGGAAGTGGCCAAGGATTACGCCATGCCCGGCGACCTGGAGGACCGGCTGATCCTGCCGCTGCTCAACGAAGCGGTGGCCTGCCTGCATGACGGCGTGGTGGCCGATGCCGACCTGCTCGATGCCGGGGTGATCTTCGGCACCGGCTTTGCACCGTTCCGCGGCGGTCCGATCCAGTACATCCGCGCCACCGGTGCCGATGTACTGGTGGAAAAGCTCAAGACCCTGCAGGCCCGGTATGGCGACCGTTTCGCGCCCCGGGCAGGCTGGGACATGCCGGCCCTGCGCGAACCGGCCGCCTGAGTCTGGACCCTTCGCAACCAGAAACGGAGCCGGCAACGGCTCCGTTTTGCTATCCGCCGGCGCGCACCCGGCCGATCAGCGATGGACCTGTCCGTGGTGGCCCTGGGCATCCGGCCCATGGTCGTGGTCGTGGTCGTGGTCGTGGTCGTGGTCGTGGTGCAATGTGGCCACACTGCAGGCATCGCCGCAATGATCCACCTCGACCTGCAGGGTGGCGTGGTCGATGCCGAACCGCCGGTGCAGCAGATCGGCCAACTGGCGCCGCAACCCGTCCGGCTCCTGCCCGTCCGCCATCACCACATGCGCGGTAAGCGCCGGGGTGCTGGAGGCCAGCGCCCACACATGCAGGTCGTGCACGCCGGCCACGCCCGGGCAGTTCCGCAGCGCCTGCTCCACCTCGGTCAGCACCAATCCCCTGGGCACCCCCTCGAGCAGCACATTGAGCGCCTCGCGCAGCAGCACCCAGGTGCGCGGCAGCACCCACAGGCCGATCAGCACCGCCAGGATCGGATCGATCAGCTTCCAGCCGGTGAAACGGATCGCCAGCGCACCGATGATCACCGCGAGCGAGCCGAGCATGTCGCTCCACACCTCCAGATAGGCGCCTTTGACGTTCAGGCTCTCGCCACTGCCGGCCTGCAGCAGCCGCATCGCCAGCAGGTTCACCAGCAGGCCGAACACGGCCACCCACAGCATGCCGAGCGAGGCGATGTCCTGCGGCTGCCGGAAGCGCGCCGCTGCCTCCCACAGAATGTAGATGCCCACGGCGAACAGCAGGCCACCGTTGACCACCGCGCCGACCGCTTCCAGCCGCGCATAGCCATAGGTGCGTTTGGCATCGGGCGGGCGCCGGCTCAGCCGCACCGCGACCAGCGCGATCATCAGCCCCAGCGTGTCGGTGGCCATATGCGCCGCGTCCGACAGCAGCGCCAGGCTGTTGCTCCAGAACGCCCCCACCACCTCCACCAGCAGGTACAGCGAGGTCAGGCCCAGCGCCCACCACAGCGGCCTTTCATGGCGGATGCGGGCAGGCAGGTGACGGTGGTCGTGGCTCATCGGGGGCTCCTGACGACGGACACCAGCTTAGTCACCGCGGCCGCGCGGAGACTATTACACCCCTCGCACCGCCGATATCGCCGGTCAACGCGGCTCCGGCTCCGCCTCCGTGTCCTGCTCCCGCCACATCCGGGTCTGGATACGCCTTCGGCATACTTGAACAGGATCGGCGGCACCGGTGCGGAATCCCTCTCCCGCTGCTTCGCAGTTGCCACTTCAACCACTCCGGATACCGCCTTCATCCCGGGCAACCGCGGCGCGGGCTGTGCGTGCCGGGCGGCGTCGCCTGTTCCGGCGAAGCGGCGCGCGGGATCAGCGCGACCTTCGCGCCACCCCGATCCGCGCAGGCAAAGGCGAACACAGCTTCAGCGCAGGCGTTGCAACCTGGCTTCCAGCACCGCGGGATTGAGCTCGCCCATATGCACGTCACGCAACCGCCCGGCGGCGTCATAGAACAGCGTCGTCGGCAGCGCGCGGGCACCGGTCTGGCGCATGAAATCGGAATGGGTATCGAGCAGCACATGGCCGGGCTGCAACCCTTCGGCGCGCATATAGGCCTCGATTTCCGCCGCCGCTTCGCCCTGGTTGGCGAACACAAAGGTGATCTCCGGATGCGACTTCTGCGCGCCCACCAGCACCGGCATCTCGCGCCGGCACGGGCCGCACCAGGTCGCCCACAGGTTGACCACCAGCGGCCTGCCGTTGAACTGGGCCAGGACTACCGGCGTGCCGTGCATGTCCACCAGCACGGCATCGGGCAACGGCACGCGCGAGCGCTGCAACAGCAACAGGGCCTGACTGCCCGCAAACCAGCACAGCAGCCCGCACAGCAGCGCGGACAGCACCGGCCGCCGCAGCGGGGTGATCGTGCGGGTACGCCACAGCACATAGGCCGCCATCGCCACGACCCCGGTGAAGACCGAGAAGCCGCCATCGCCGAGGCGGACCAATGACACCGGATCAGCGCGGTAGAGCGGGACGTGCAGCAGCGCATAGCCCACCCGCGCGCCCAGCAGGCCCAGCAGCAGCGCATCGAGCGTTATCGCAGCGGCCGCTTTGCCGCCCCCTTCAGTCCGGCGCGCAAGCCGGCGGGCGACGAACAACGCCACGCCGGCAGCCAGCACTACGACTAGTGCCATCAACGGAAACGGGCCGGCGCTGATCATCGGACCGTTTTCCATTGCGCTGTGGCAGCGGACATCCCGGTTGCGCTGCCCGCGCCGCGGCCGCCGGCGCCAGCGTCGGATTTGGCACCGGGGCCGGCACACCGGTAGGACGGGACGGGTTTCATGTGCACCAGCATGAACGATGGACACCGGGTATGCGACCACGGTTCCGGCATGATCCGGCACCCGTGCCGGCACATGGGCACGGGCGCGAGGCTATGCGGTGTGAGCGCAGCCATCGTGAAGCGCCTGCACGGCTCGCTGCCGGCAAAAGAACGATGGAACGATCACGCCGGCTCCTCCATCCCCTGTACCGGCAACCGGCCTGGACCGGCAGCCTGCCAAGACCAGCCTCAAGCAGCGCCGCTTCCGGCCGATAATGCCAGGTCTGTCCCGACCGTTGCCGCTGCCATGTCCCCCTCCAGCCCCGTTCCTGCCGCCCCCGACACCGAAAACAGGCGGCTCGTGGCCGATTGGCAACACAGCCTGGTCAACGCCGGTACCGAGGCGGCGCAGGCGCTCGCCGCACTGGCCGAGACCGATGCCGCCCGCATGGCCGTGCATTTCTATCAGGTGATGATGGGAGACGAGCGGGCGTCGCGCCTGCTCTCCCATGACCAGGTGCGCACCCGCCTGCAACCGGCCATGCAACGCTGGGTCTGCAATCTGCTGCGCGCCACCCCGGAAACGGTGGAACAACTGATCGCCGCCCAGCGCATCGTTGGCGATGTGCATGCACGCGTGGGTATTCCGGTGGATCTGGTGACACGCGGCACGCGGGTACTCAAACAACACCTGTTCGAACGCCTCGCCGAGCAGATCGGCCATGGCGCGCTGCTGCATTGCGCCTGCGCCAGCCTGACCGCGTCGTTCGACATCGCGCTGGAAGGCATGACCCTGGCCTACTCCAACGCCCGCGAGCGTTCGTCACGCACCGACGCCGCCTACCGGCTGTTCTCGCTGGTGCAGAACGTCAGCACCGAGCGCGAACGCCAGCGCGCCTTGCTGCTGGACTGGGAAAACACCCTGCTCTACGCCCTGGCCAGCCAGAGCGACCGCGCCAGTTTCGAGCCACTGGCCGGGTCCGAATTCGGCCTTTGGTTCACCCACAAGGGCATTCCCAGCTTTGGTGAAAGCCCGGAAACCCTGCGTATCAGCGCACTGGTCAAAGAGGTCGACGACGGGCTGGAAAAAACCCTGCACGGCAACGAGGAGGTCCACGCCCGCGCGGCGCGACTGCAGGAGGTGCGCGCGCGCATCAGCCAGATCCGCAACCTGCTGGGCATGTTGTTCGAACGCATCGGTGAACTCGATGCCGGCTGCGATGCGTTGACCAACCTGCTCAACCGCCGGTTCCTGCCGACGGTACTGCGCCGCGAAATCAACCTGGCGGTGAAGTCCGGCGGCGGTTTTGCGGTGCTGCTGCTGGATCTGGACCATTTCAAGACGATCAACGACCGGCATGGCCATGAAGCCGGTGACCGCGCCCTGCAGCATGTGGCGTCCCTCCTTACCCAGTTCACCCGCGGCAGCGATTACGTGTTCCGTTATGGCGGCGAAGAGTTTGTGGTGGTGCTGGTGGCAACGGACGAAAGCAAGGCATGGGTGATTGCCGACGGCCTGTGCCGCCACATTTCCGAATCTCCGGTGGCGCTGGCCGATGGCACCTCACTGGCGATCAGCGCCAGCATCGGCGTGGCCCTGTATGACGGCCATCCCGACTACGAACGGGTGATGGCACGCGCCGATGCGGCGATGTACCAGGCCAAGAAAGAGGGCCGCAACCGCACGGTGATGGCCTCGGACACATTCCCCGAAGCACCGGAGCGGCAAACACTGCAGCGCGGCTGATCCGTTGCGCCAACCGGCTCACGTCGCGTACGTCGGCGGCCGGCGCCACCTGGACCATGGCGCATGGCCGCCTCGCATCGGTGTCGTAGCATGCCCGGCAGGGTGCAGGTCGCCCTGCCCGGCCCATTGCAAGGAAACCGCCGATGTTCCCGATCCCGCCCTTCTGCCGTCCCGTCCTGCTGCTGCAGTTGGCCTTGGCGCTTTTGCCCGGCCTGGCCGGCGCGCGCGCGCTGTCCGCACCCGCAGCGCATGTCGACGCCGATGGCCCTTATGTGTTCCGCACCGCCACGGGACTGCAGGCGCAGTGGGTATGCGGGGACCATGTGATCCGCCGTGATCTGCCGGCGGGCAACGACGGCCTCGTGCTCGCACCCGAGTGCGGCTATCCCCATCCGCTGATGATCGTGCCGCCGGGCCCCGCTGCCGTGGCGCAGGTCCCGGCCACGCCGCGCATCGTTGCGCTGTCCGACATCCACGGCCAGTACGCGCTGCTGGTGAAACTGCTGCGTGCCCATCATGTGATCGATGCCGAAAACCGCTGGTCGCTGGGCGATGCCACCCTGGTGGTGGCCGGCGACGTGTTCGATCGCGGCCCCCAGGTCACCGAGACGTTCTGGCTGCTGTACAGCCTGCAGCAGCAGGCGGCAGACGCCGGTGGCGCGGTGCATTTCGTGCTCGGCAACCACGAAACCATGGTGCTCTATAACGACCTGCGCTACGTCAACCCGAAGTATCTGCAGAGCGCGCAGCTGCTCGGTCGCAGCTACCCGGCGCTGTACGGTCCGGACTCGACCATCGGCCAGTGGCTGCGCACCCGCCCAACGCTGCTGCGGATCGGCGACACGCTGTTCCTGCACGGCGGTATCGCGCCGGAGAACCTCGATCTGGTACGCGAGATGGACCGCACCAACGCCGGCTACCGGGCCGCGCTCGGAGCGCCGCGTGAGCAGGTGAAAGCGGCACCCGACAGCGCGCGCCTGTTCGATGGCAAGACCAGTCCGATCTGGTACCGCGGCTATTTCGACGGCCGCATGGACACCGCCCAGGTGCAGGCGCTGCTCAAACAGCTGGGGTTGCAGCGGATCGTGGTCGGCCACACCTCGATGCCCCATATCAGCAGCTTCCATGGCGAGCGCATCATCGCCATCGACAGCAGCATCAAGAACGGCGAGAACGGCGAGCTGCTGTTCATCGACAACGGCACGCTCAGTCGCGGCCTGCTCGACGGTTCGCGGGTGCCGCTGGCCGAAGGAACCATGGACGAAGACGACTGACCCGAGCGCCGCCCGGCCTGCCTGCCGCCTGCCGGTCATGCCGGCGCGCGCAGATCAGTCGTGCTTGTAGATGCGCGAAACCCTCCAGCCACCATGGGTACGGAAGCGGCCGCTGTCGCCAAACAGGGCGAAGCGCAGCGCCACAAGAAACGAACGCGGCGGCGGGCAAAGCCAGCCGCGGGCCTTGCCGTAGGCCTTTCTGAAATCATGCAGGCGCCGCGCCACCGCTCCGCGGCTGGCTCCATCCCCGTGGCTTTCCATTGCGGTGTCTTGCCGGGCCGGAGTGGCCGAGGCAGAGGTGTGGGCAGCCGGTTTGCGCGCGTGCGTCATGAACTTTCCTTGGCTTGAAGATGTGTGAGACCCGTCACATATCTATATACCGGGGAAAGCGCTCAAAAACCATCATGCCGCCCAAGTGCACGATGCGGCACGGACGCCGCGCAGCGGAAAAACCCGCGGCCGCGCTCAGCCCGGCCGGGCTCCGGCTGCGCCCACACCCGATACCGCCGTCCGCCGCACCGGTTTGCTCGGGAAGGCATGGCGCACGATCCGCCACACCACCTGGCCGAACTGCCGGGGCAGCGAGCCGGTGTTGTAGTGCTGGCCGTAGCGCGCGCAGATCGCCTTCACCTCGACCGCGATGGCCGCGTAGCGGTTGGCTGGGAGATCGGGGAAGAAGTGGTGTTCGATCTGGTGGCTGAGGTTGCCCGACAGCAGGTTCATCCACCTGCCGCCGGTGAGATTGGACGAGCCGCGCAACTGGCGCAGGTACCAGTGGCCGCGGCTCTCGTCGCGCACGCATTCCTTGGGGAACGTCTCGGCATTGGCGGTGAAGTGGCCGCAGAAGATGATCACGTAGGTCCACACGTTGCGGATCAGGTTGGCGGCCACGTTGCCCAGCAGCACCGGCAGGAAGAACGGGCCGGCCAGTGCCGGAAACAGCAGATAGTCCTTGAATAGCTGCTTGCCGATCTTGCGCCGCACCGGCTGCGCCTGCCGCCACAGCTGGCCGACGGTGACCTTGCCGTTGAGCAGGCGGCCGATGCGCAGGTCCTGGATGGCGATACCCCATTCGAACAGCAGCGCGAACACCACCGCCACCACCGGCTGGGCCAGGAAGAACGGATGCCAGCGCTGTTCGGGAAAAATCCGCAGCAGTCCATAGCCGATGTCGTCGTCCAGTCCACGCACATTGGTGTAGGTGTGGTGGCGGAAATTGTGGGTCCTGCGCCAGCTGTCGGCGGTACCGACGATGTCCCATTCGTAGGTGCTGCCCTGCAGCTGCGGATCGCCCATCCAGTCGTACTGGCCGTGGATGACGTTGTGCGCCAGCTCCATGTTTTCCAGGATCTTGGACAGCGCCAGCAGCGCCACGCCGGCGATCCACGCCGGGATCAGCACGCTGTGCACGAACGCACCAAGAAACAGCAGCGCGCGGCCGGCCACCCCGGTCCAGCGCACCCCGGCCACGACCCGGCGGATGTAGCGCGCATCGGCAGCGCCCAGGGTGGCGAGCTGGCGTGCGCGCNGCGCCACGCCGGCGATCCACGCCGGGATCAGCACGCTGTGCACGAACGCACCAAGAAACAGCAGCGCGCGGCCGGCCACCCCGGTCCAGCGCACCCCGGCCACGACCCGGCGGATGTAGCGCGCATCGGCAGCGCCCAGGGTGGCGAGCTGGCGTGCGCGCACGCCATCGAGTTCCTCGCCGAAGGATTGCAGTTCGGCCGCGGAAAGCGCGCGGTTGTACAGGGAAGACATGCTTACAGCTCCAGGATCAGGTCGGTACTGGCGCTGTTCACGCACAGCTTCACTTGCGTGGCCGGTTCGGCCGCGTAGTCGCCGGTCAGGGTATGGCGGGTCACGCCGGCGGCCTTGGCGCAGACGCAGGTATTGCAGATGCCCATGCGGCACCCGCTGCGCGGGCGAATGCCGTGCGCCTCCAGCGCCTGCAGCAGCGCGGTCCCGCGTGGCAACGCCAGGATGCGGCCGCTGCGCCGCAGTTCGACCTGCACCAGGCCCTCTTCCACATCCGCCAGTACAGGCGGGCTGAAAGCCTCGGACTGGAGCGAGCCCACCTGGCCCTGCAGCCGCGCGCGCGCCGCCTCGACGAACCCGCCCGGGCCGCACACCAGCACCCGCGCCGCGGTCAGATCGCCCAGCGCATCGAAGGCAAACGTATCCACGCGCGGCGACGGCGTGTCGGTATCGCGGGTCAGCGCGAACTGCACGTTCACCGCCGGATGCCGCGCGGCAAGACCGGCCAACTCATCGACAAAGCACAACTGCTCGCGACGGCGCGCCCAATAGACCAGATCCACCCGCCCGGCCACGCCCGCCGCATCCAGCTGACGCAGCAGCGCGCGCATCGGGGTGATGCCACTGCCGGCGGCCAGCAGCAGCAGTCGCCCACCGGCCACCGCTGGCGGCAGCGTCATTTCGCCAAAGGCCTGGCCCAGTTCGAACACCTCGCCGATCCGCGCAACGTGGGCCAGATGCCCGCTGACCTTGCCGCCGTCGACCGTCTTGACGGTGATTGCCAGCCGGCCATCGGCCAGCCCGGTCGGACTGTAGCTGCGGGTCAGGCGGCGGCCATCGACCTCCACCCCCAGATTGACGTGCTGCCCCGGCAACAGCCCGCGGAAATGGCCATTGGGCTGCAGCACCAGGGTCACCGCATCACGGCTGGCGGGCTGGCGCGACACCAGCCGGGCCCGCGGGCGCTGCCGGGTCCACAGCGGATGCAGGCGCGACGCCCAGAAGTCGAACAACGCCTCGGACACCCAGTTGCGGGGCGAAATGAAGCGGGGGCGACGCGGGACGGGACCAGGGATGGCATTCATGACGCCACTATACGGACGAGCATACGAGTGTGTATACAGATGTATACCGGCGGGACCGGCTATGATTCAGGCACTTCACCGCCCGGCCCCCGATGACCTTCCCCGATCCGCCCCTGTTGGCCACCGATGATGCGCATCCGACGCGCAAAGCCTCGATTTCGCGTGACGACCTGCTGGCTGCGGCGTTGTCCCTGATCGGCCCGCACCGCAGCGTCTCCACCCTGAGCCTGCGCGAGGTGGCGCGCGAGGCCGGCATCGCTCCCAACTCGTTCTACCGCCAGTTCCGCGACATGGACGAACTGACCGTGGCGCTGATCGATCTGGCCGGGCGCTCGCTGCGCACCATCATCGGCCAGGCCCGCCAGCGCGCGGCGTCGTCCGACCGCAGCGTGATCCAGCTGTCGGTGGAAACCTTCATCGAGCAGCTGCGCGCCGACGACAAACTGCTGCACGTGCTGTTGCGCGAGGGCACCGCCGGCTCGGATGCATTCAAGCGCGCGGTCGACCGCGAGCTGAATTATTTCGAAGACGAATTATGCGTGGACCTGGTGCGCCTGGCCGCGGCCGATGGCGCCCGCCTGTACGAGCCTGCCTTGGCATCCAAGGCCATCACCCGCCTGGTGTTCGCCATGGGCGCCACCGCGGTGGACCAACCGCCGGAAAAAGATCCAGAACTGATCGCGCAGCTGACCAAGATGCTGCGCATGATCATCACCGGCGCGCGCACGATCGCCGGCAGCCCGCCGCTGCGCTGAAGCGCATCCGCCCGCTGCCGGACAGAACACGGTGCAGCGCTGCGGGTACCATGGTCGCCCCCTGTTTCCGCCCGTTCCCTGCGGCCATGCGCCGCGGCCGGCGGGCATCCTGATTGCCGAGCCCCATGTCCAAAGAAAAGCCCGCTGAACACACCCCGCTGATGAAGCAGTTCTTTGCCGCCAAGTCCGGCTATCCGGACCTGCTGCTGTTTTTCCGCATGGGCGATTTCTACGAGCTGTTCTATGACGATGCGCGCAAGGCCGCGCGGCTGCTCGACATCACCCTGACCCAGCGTGGCAGTTCCGGCGGTGCGCCGATTCCGATGGCCGGGGTGCCGGTGCATTCGTTTGAGGGCTATCTGGCGCGGCTGGTGGCACTGGGCGAATCGGTGGCGATCTGCGAGCAGATCGGTGATCCGGCGCTGGCCAAGGGGCTGGTCGAACGCAAGGTGGTGCGCGTGGTCACTCCAGGCACCGTCACCGATGAGGCCCTGCTGGACGAACGCCGCGACACGCTGCTGATGGCGATCGCGCGCAACAAGGCCGGTTACGGCCTGGCCTGGGCCGATCTGGCCGGCGGCCGCTTCCTGGTCAACGAGGTCGATTCGGAGGATGCGCTGGAAGCCGAACTGGCGCGGCTGGAACCGGCCGAACTGCTGGTCCCGGACGAGGAGGACTGGCCGGAATTCCTCAGGCACCGCAGCGGCGTGCGCCGCCGCGCGCCGTGGCTGTTCGACGCCGACAGCGGCCGCCGCCAGCTGTTGAACTTCTTCAAGCTGCACGACCTGAGCGCCTTCGGCCTCGACGACGACAAATCCGGTAAAGGCCGTCGCGCCACGGCCGCCGCCGGCGCGCTGCTCGGCTATGTCGAGGAAACCCAGAAGCAGCGTCTGCCACACCTGACCTCGATTTCAATGGAAGTGGCCAGCGAAGCCATTGCCATGAACGCTGCCACCCGCCGCCATCTGGAGCTGGATACGCGCGTGGATGGCGACACCCGCAACACCCTGCTGGGCGTGCTCGACAGCACCATCAGCCCGATGGGCGGACGCCTGCTGCGGCGCTGGCTGCACCGGCCGCTGCGGCTGCGCGAGGTACTGGTGCAGCGCCACCACGCGGTGGCCACGCTGATCGACCAGGGTGCCGACGCTAATCTGCGCGAATCCTTCCGCGCCCTCGGCGATATCGAACGCATCCTCACCCGGATGGCGCTGCGCTCGGCGCGGCCGCGGGACTTTTCCACCCTGCGCGATGGCCTCGGCCTGCTGCCGGCGATTGCCCGGATACTGGCGCCGCTGGATTCGCCGCGGCTGGGTGCGCTGCGCGCCGAACTGGGCTCGCATGACGGCAGCGCCGCGCTGCTGGCACGGGCGATTGCCGAGCAGCCGCCGCTCAAATTGAGCGATGGTGGCGTGATTGCCGAAGGCTTCGATGAAGAACTCGACGAGCTGCGCCGGCTCTCGACCCACGCCGACCAGTTCCTGATCGATCTGGAACAGCGCGAGCGCGCCAGCAGCGGCATCGCCACGCTCAAGGTCGGCTACAACCGCGTGCACGGCTATTACATCGAGATCAGCAAGGGCCAGGCCGACAAGGCGCCGGTGCATTACACCCGCCGCCAGACCCTGACCAACGCCGAGCGCTACATCACCGAAGAGCTGAAGAATTTCGAGGACAAGGTGCTGTCGGCGCGCGAGCGCTCGCTGTCGCGCGAGAAGCTGCTGTACGAAGGCCTGCTCGACACCCTGGCCGAACATCTGGAACCGCTCAAGCGCTGCGCCGCCGCACTCAGCGAGCTGGACGTGCTGGCCGGGTTCGCCGAACGCGCGCAGGCGCTGGACTGGGCCCAGCCGGAACTGCGGGAAGAGCCCTGCCTGCGGATCGAGCGCGGCCGCCACCCGGTGGTCGAAGCGGTGCGCGAGCAGCCGTTCGAGCCCAATGACCTGGACCTGCATCCGGACCGGCGCATGCTGGTGATCACCGGGCCGAACATGGGCGGCAAATCCACCTACATGCGCCAGAACGCGCTGATCGTGCTGCTGGCGCATATCGGCAGTTTCGTGCCGGCCCGGCGCGCGCTGATCGGTCCGATCGACCGCATCCTGACCCGCATCGGCGCCGGCGACGACCTGGCCAGGGGCCAGTCCACCTTCATGGTGGAAATGGCCGAGACCAGCTACATCCTGCACCACGCCAGCGCGCACTCGCTGGTGCTGATGGACGAGATCGGGCGCGGCACCTCCACCTACGACGGCCTGGCGCTGGCCGACGCGGTCGCGCGGCATCTGGCCTACCAGAACCGCTGCTACACGCTGTTTGCCACCCACTACTTCGAGCTGACCGCACTGGCCGACGAAAGCTTCGAGGGCGGCGCCAGCGGCATCGCCAACGTGCATCTGGATGCGGTGGAACACACCGACAAGAGCGGCGGCGAAGCGCTGGTGTTCATGCACGCGGTCAAGGACGGCCCGGCCAACCGCAGTTTCGGCCTGCAGGTGGCCGCGCTGGCCGGCCTGCCCAGGTCGACGGTGGCCCAGGCGCGGCGCCGCCTGGCCGAACTGGAACAGCGCGGCGGGGAAAGTCACGCCGCGGCCATGGCCCCGCAGGCACTGGATGCACCGCAGCAATTCGGACTGTTCACGCCCGCCCCCTCCGCCGCGGCGGAAGCGCTGCAGGCCATCGACCCGGACGAGCTGACTCCCAAGCAGGCACTGGAAGCCCTGTACCGGCTCAAAGCCCTGGTCTGATCCGCGCCGCCCTGCCGCCTCTCCCAAGGGCAGGCGGGCAAGGAAGGATCGCGGGCAGCGCTCCTGTCAACCGTGCGCGGCTTGGACAATGCTCACGATCATGGCTGCCGACCGATAGCCGGCCCCTATCGATACCGGCGGCCTGTTCGATTGTCTTTTTGAAATTGCGACGCCTACAGTAGCTCGGCCGGCCTCTGGCAGTACGCCAGAGCGCTGTTGGCCAACCCGCAAGGAATCCGCCCATGAGCAAGCCGTCCGACAGCAACAAGTGTCCCGTGACCCATCTGACCACCCAGTTCGGTGCTCCGGTGCCGGACAACCAGAACAGCCTGACCGCCGGTCCGCGCGGCCCGCTGCTGTCACAGGACGTATGGCTCAACGAGAAGCTCGCCAACTTCGTGCGCGAGGTGATCCCCGAGCGGCGCATGCACGCCAAGGGGTCCGGCGCGTTCGGCACCTTCACCGTCACCCACGACATCAGCAGGTACACCCGCGCGAAGATCTTCAGCGCGGTCGGCAAGCAGACCGAGATGTTCGCCCGCTTCACCACCGTGGCCGGCGAGCGCGGCGCGGCCGATGCCGAGCGCGACATCCGCGGCTTCGCGCTGAAGTTCTACACCGAGGAAGGCAACTGGGACATGGTGGGCAACAACACCCCGGTGTTCTTCATCCGCGACCCGCGCAAGTTCCCCGACCTCAACAAGGCGGTCAAGCGCGACCCGCACACCAACCTGCGCTCGGCCACCAACAACTGGGACTGGTGGACACTGCTGCCCGAGGCGCTGCACCAGGTCACCATCGTCATGAGCGACCGGGGCATCCCGGCCAGCTACCGCCACATGCACGGCTTCGGCTCGCACACCTACAGTTTCTGGAACGCTCAGGGCGAACGCTACTGGGTGAAGTTCCACTTCCGCACCCAGCAGGGCATCAGGAACCTGACCGATGCCGAGGCAACCGAAATCATCGGCAACGACCGCGAAAGCCACCAGCGTGACCTGTACCAGGCCATCGAACGCGGCGACTTCCCGAAATGGAAGATGTACATCCAGGTCATGCCCGAGACCGATGCGGAAAAGGTGCCCTACCACCCGTTCGACCTGACCAAGGTGTGGCCGAAGGCCGACTACCCGCTGATCGAGGTCGGCGAATTCGAGCTCAACCGCAATCCGGAGAACTTCTTCGCCGACGTCGAGCAGAGCGCCTTCGCCCCGGGCAATCTGGTGCCCGGCATCAGCGCGTCGCCGGACAAGATGCTGCAGGCGCGGCTGTTCAACTACGCCGACGCGCAGCGCTACCGCCTGGGCGTCAACTACCACCAGATCCCGGTCAACGCCGCGCGCTGCCCGGTGCACAGCAACCACCGCGACGGCCAGGGGCGCATGGACGGCAACTACGGCAGCCTGCCCCACTACGAACCCAACAGCTTCCACCAGTGGCAGGAGCAGCCGCAGTTCCGCGAACCGCCGCTGAAGATCAGCGGTGATGCGGACTGGTGGAACTTCCGCGACGACGATGCCAACTACTACAAGCAGCCCGGCGACCTGTTCCGGCTGATGAGCCCGGCCCAGCAACAGGCCTTGTTCGACAACACCGCCCGTGCCATGGGCGATGCGCCGGACTTCATCAAGCAGCGCCACGTCGACAACTGCAGCAAGGCCGACCCGGCCTACGGTGCAGGCGTGGAGGCAGCGCTGCGCAAGCTGGGCGCCTTCGCCGCCGAACAGTCACCCAACAGCCTCGGCGACGAGTAACCCCACGCCGTCCCGGCGACAGCGGTATTACTGCGAAGCGGCAGGCTCCGGGCCTGTATTCCAGTCCACCGCCACGCCGCGACGCTTTGATCGGCGCTAGCATGACGTCTGCCTTTCCCCCTGATCGTCCGATGAGGACCGCCTCCATGAACACCGCTTCCCTCACCGGACAACTGCTTGCCCACCTCCAGGGCGCCCCGTTGCAGCAGGTCTCCCGGCAGCTCGGCATCGAGCCGGCACAGGCCGCCGGCGCGGTCAGTGCCGCGTTGCCGCTGCTGATGGGCGCGCTGGGCAGCAACACCGCGCAGCCGCAGGGGGCACAGGCCCTGCTGGATGCCTTGCAGAACAACCATGGCGGGCTGGATATCGGCAGCGTACTGGATTCGGTGCTGGCTGGCGCCCGTGGCTCACCCCAGACCGATGGTGCCGGCATCCTCGGCCACATCTTCGGCGGCAGCCAGCCACGCGCCGAAGCCGGACTGGCGCAGGCGACCGGCTTGAGTACGGACCATTCCAGCCAGTTGCTGAAGATCCTCGCGCCGGTCGTGATGGCCTTCATCGCCCAGCGCATCAGCAGCGGCGGTCAGGCCAACGCCAGCGAGCTGGGCCGGATGCTCGGCCAGGAAAAACAGGCGGTTACCCGGCACGGCGGGATCGGCGGCAGCCTGCTGGGCAAGGTGATGGACCAGGACGGCGATGGCCGGTTCGGGGCCAGCGATCTGATCAGGCTCGGCAGCGGCCTGCTGGGCAGCGGCAAGCGCTGAACAGCGCTCTTGGACACGGCAACCCGCCATCCTCGCGGTGGCGATTTTCTTGACGCGGCGCTTGGGCTGTGCGGTTCAACTCCCTCGGAAGAAGGTATCCAAAGGGGGGGCGGGCGCGCCCGGCAAGACTGCCCGGGCCTGTGCCCGCAGCGCGGCCCTCCCTGGCCCCCCTGCAGTCAGGGAAAGGCAAATCCTGCCCACCGGGAACCATCCCTTTGCGCGGACTACAACGCGTCGATATCGCCCAAGGCGCGGATCAGCCGGCGCGCGCGTTTATCGGGTTTGTGCTCCGGCGCCTGGTACCCGTTGTGCGCGGCGGCGCGGCGTTGCCGCAGCTCCTCGCGGGCACGTCGGGACGCCTCGCTTTCCTCGTACAGCGCCTGCGCCACCGGGGCCGGTCCGCGGGTGGCGCTCAGTCCGCGCACGCTGATCTCGAATATTTCCTCGCCGCGATGCACGCGCAACGCATCGCCGATGCGGATCAAGCGCGAGGGCTTGGGGCGTTGCCCGCCCACGTCCACCTTGCCGGTTTCCACCGCCTGCTTGGCCAGGCTGCGGGTCTTGAAGAAACGCGCGGCCCACAGCCACACGTCGAGGCGGATATCTGCTGCCACTGCTGCGTCCAGGTTCATCGTGCCGCAAAGGTCTCCGGTTGGATCATCAGCGGATGCATACCCGCCCTCGGGGCCATCACCCGCAGGATGCTAGTGTGCCTGCCCCGAGTATGACCGTTGCATCCATGTCGAAAAACCGCCCCGTACGCTCCCTGACCGAAGGCCCCATCGGCCCCAGCCTGCTGCTGTTCGCACTGCCCATTCTGGCCGGCAATATCGCCCAGTCGCTCAACGGTTCGGTCAATGCCATCTGGGTCGGCAAGTTCCTCGGCGAAAACGCGCTGACGGCGACAGCCAACGCCAACAACATCATGTTCTTCCTGATCGGCTCGGTGTTCGGCATCGGCATGGCCGCCACCATCCTGATCGGCCAGGCGATCGGCCGCAACGACCTCGGCCAGGCGCGCAAGGTGATGGGGACCAGCGCCACGTTTTTCGTCGGCCTGTCGGTGCTGATCGCCATCGCCGGCTGGTGGCTGTCACGCCCGCTGCTGGCGGCGATGGGCACCCCGGCCGAGGCGCTGCCGCTGGCCGATGCCTACCTGCGGGTGATCTTCCTGGCGATGCCGCTGCTGTACGCCTTCGCCTTCCTCACCGCGGCACTGCGCGGCGCCGGCGATGCACGCACGCCGTTCCGCTTCCTGCTGCTGTCGGTGCTGCTGGATATCGGCATCAATCCATTGCTGATCTTCGGCCTCGGTCCGTTTCCGGAACTGGGGATCGCCGGCGCGGCCTGGGCCACGCTGATCGCCCAGGCGCTGGCGCTGGCCGCGCTGCTGTTCCACATGCGTCGCAGGCGGCACATGCTGTGGCTGGGCCGCCGCAACGCCATGCTGTTCAGGATCGATCCGGTCATCCTGCGGGCGCTGGTGGTCAAAGGCGTACCGATGGGCCTGCAGATGGTGCTGATCTCGCTGTCGATGATCATGATGATGAGCATGGTCAACGGCTACGGCACCGCCACCGCGGCCGCCTACGGCGCTTCCCTGCAGCTGTGGACCTATGTGCAGATGCCGGCGATGGCCATTGGCGCGGCGTGCTCGGCGATGGCGGCGCAGAACGTGGGCGCCGCCCGCTGGGACCACGTGGCCGGCACCGCCCGCAGCGGCGTGATCTACAACTTCCTGCTGACCGGCACCCTGATCGCACCGCTGATCCTGCTTGACCGCTGGACGCTGGCGCTGTTCCTGCCCGGTGGCAGCCCGGCGCTGGAGGTGGCCCGCCACCTCAACCATATCGCGGTGTGGTCGTTCCTGTTCTTCGGGGTGAACTTCGTGGTCTCCGGCGTGGTGCGCGCCACTGGCGCGGTGATGCCGCCGCTGCTGATCCTGGCGGTATCGCTGTGGGGCATCCGGATCCCGTTTGCCGAACTGCTGCAGCCGCGTTTCGGCGCCGATGCGGTGTGGTGGAGCTTCCCGGTCAGCGCGGCCTGCGCGATGCTGCTGTCGCTGGCGTACTACCGCTGGGGCAACTGGCGCGAGGCCAGGATGCTCTCCCCGGCGGCCATGGAAGTGGCCACCCCATCCGAAGTTCCGGCGATGCCGCCGTCACCGGTGGCCGATCCGGATCTGCTGGCAGAACTTGCGCCGGAGCAGCCACCGCGCTGAGTGCTGCGGCCCGTCATCGCACGGGCCACCTGCGCAGACGCGCTTCACCAGCAGCCCGCACCAACGCCGGTAACGCCCGCCGTTCTTTGCACGAGGCACAGTGGTGACTGGACATACGACAGCCCAAACGCAAAAGGCCACCCGGAGGTGGCCTCTGCGACAACAACACGGGGTTGCCGGTATTACTCGGCAGCAGCGGCTGCCTGGCGAGCGGCCTTGGCGCGGGCGTTGCCGGCCAGGTCTTCCTTGATGCGCGCCTTCTTGCCTTCCAGGCCACGCAGGTAGTACAGCTTGCCGGCGCGAACCTTGCCGCGGCGCTTCACTTCGACCGAGTCGATGACGGCGCTGTGGGTCTGGAACACGCGCTCGACGCCGTAGCCGTGCGAAATCTTGCGCACGGTGAAGGCGGAGTTCAGGCCGGCGTTCTTGGTGCCGATCACCACGCCCTCGTAGGCCTGGACGCGCTCGCGATTGCCTTCCTTCACCTTGACGTTGACGACGATGGTGTCGCCCTGGCCGAATACCGGCAGTTCGCGCTGGATCTGGGCGGCTTCGAAGTCAGCCAGAATGGTTTTGTTGAGCTTGCTCATGGTGGGCACCGATTGTGTTCGGGTGGGTGTGTCATTCGACAACTGGGACTGATGCAGTCAGCGGATTGTGCTGCACGATTGTTGTTTTTCGCCCACGCCAGCCAACAATAGGCCGCACGGGAACTGCGCATTCTAACGGAGGAAACCCCTCCGGCGCTAGGGCTGGCTGACGATGTCGTCCGCTGCGGCGCGCAGCGCCTGTTCCAGCAACGTGCGGTCGGCCGGCGCCAGCGCCGCCCGGTCCAGCAGATCGGGCCGCCGCAGCCAGGTGCGCAGCAGCGACTGCTGCCGGCGCCAGCGCGCGATCGCGGCATGGTTGCCCGAGCGCAGCACCTCCGGCACGTCCCCCAGCACATGGCTGGAGGGCTGGCTGAAATGTGGGCAATCCAGCAGGCCATCGCCCTCGAAACTGTCCTGCACCGCCGATTCGGCGTCATTCAACGCCCCCTCCTGCAGCCGCGTCACCGCATCGACAATCACCGCCGCGCCCAGCTCGCCGCCGGACAGCACGTAATCGCCGATGGAAATCTCCTCATCCACCTCGGCCGCCAGGAAACGCTCGTCCACACCCTCGTAGCGCCCGCACAGCAGGACCATCCGTGGCAGCGCCGCCAGCTCGCGCACCCGTGCCTGGGTCAGCGGCCGCCCCTGCGGGCTGAGGTAGATCAGCGGCGCCGGCTGCGGATCGGCCGCACGCACGGCCTGCAAGGTGGCCTGCAGCGGCTCGATCAGCATGACCATGCCGGGACCACCGCCAAACGGACGGTCATCGACCCGGCGGTAGTTGCCCTGCGCATAGTCGCGCGGGTTCCAGCCGTGCAATTCGAGCAGCCCCCGTTCCTGCGCCCGGCCGACGACTCCCAGCGCAGCGGACTGCGCCAGGAAATCGGGAAACAGCGTGATCACGTCGATACGCACCGGATCAGAACTCCGGATCCCAGTCGACCACGACCAGGTTGGCGTCGAAATCCACCGATTTGACGAAATCCGGCTGCACGAACGGGATCAACCGCTCGCGGTCCCCGATTACCGCCATGACGTCATTGGAGCCGGTGGAAAACAGATGCGACAGCGTGCCCAGCGCAACGCCCTCGACGGTCTGCACCTGCAGACCCTCCAGATCCACCCAGTAGTACTCGTCCGCGCTCGGCGGCGGCAACGCACTGCGCGCCACGTAGATCTCGGTGCCGCGCATCGACTCGACCACGTCGCGGTCGGTTACCCCGGGAAACACGGCAATCAGATGTTTGCCGGTGTCACGCCCGCGCGCACCGCTGAGCTCGGACTCCTGCCCCGCGGGGGTGCGCAGAATCCAGGGCTGGTATTTGAAAATAGCGGAACGCGGCTCGGTCCAGGACTCGAGCTTTATTTCGCCGCGCACACCAAAAACGCCGGCAACCCTGCCCAGCAGGATCCGGCGTTCAGTATCTTTATTCATATTTCAACCGATGGGCTGCGCCGCAAAGCGCAGCCCCTCAGGATCAGGCCGCAGCGGCCTGGGCCTTGGTCGCTTCCTTGTACAGGTTGCGGACCTTGTCGGTCATCTGGGCGCCGTTGGCCACCCACTTGTCGACACTGGCGATGTCCAGCACGATGCGCTGCTCGGAACCCTGTGCGACCGGGTTGTAGTAACCGACGCGCTCGATGTTGCGGCCATCGCGGGCGCTACGGACGTCGGACACGACGATGTGGTAGAACGGACGCTTCTTGGCGCCGCCGCGGGTCAGTCGAATCTTAACCATGGTGTTTTCCTTGTTGCCCAGTCGCCAGTGTGGCGAGGTAAGCGGGCGATTATAGCGGCGCCCGGAAGTCATTCCAACCCCTTCGCCAGCCTGCGCCTGGACCGGCGCCCGCATCCGCCCGCCTCAGAGCGGCTGCCAGGGCCGCGTGTCCAGCAACGGACGCAGCATCGCCAGCAACGACGCCGAATCGGGAAACGGTTGCCGGTCGATCCTGCTGATCGGCCATATCCCGGCTGAATTGCACGCAATGGCGCCGCTGAACTGGTCCAGCGCGGCCAGCGCCACTTCGCTGCGCGTCTGCGCCCCCCCCTGCGACGCCAAGCCGTCCATCAGCAGCTGCTCGGTGGTGCCGCGCAAGGCCGGCGCCTGGGGCCAGTGCACGCGCCGACCGTCCCATAAGGCGAGGTTCCAGGTGGTGCCCTCACTGACATGGCCGTCGCCGTCGACAAATACCGCATCGTCATACCCGGCCTGCAGCGCCTGCCGGCGATGCTGGAACAGCGCGAACGTGCCGAGATGCTTGAGATGCGGCATCTCCCGCGAATACGCCACCGAACACAGCGCACGTGCGCGGTCCGCCGGCGGCACCGGGGCCGCCACCGACACCAGCACATCGACCGGCACCGGCGACAACGGCTGGCGGAAATCGAACTGGCGCGACAGCACGGTGATCCGCAGCGAGGCATCGACCACTCCGCAGGCAGCCAGCGCCGCGCGCAGCCAGCCGCGCAGCTGCGCCTCGTCCAGCCCGCTGGAAAACAGCGCCTGCGTGCCCTGTTGCAGGCGCTGCAGATGCAGGTCCAATCCCTGCACCGCGCTGCCGCGCACCTGCATCGAAGTGAAGTGTCCGTAGTTGGTCAGCGCGGCGGCCAGAGCCTCGGCCGTGGCTTCGTACCCATTACAGAAGATCCGGCTCACAGCAGCGCCCCCGCCTGCATCCCCATTGTCTGCAGTACCCCGGCGACCGGCCGTGCCGGCGCCCCCTTCCAACGGCCGATAGCCTGCGCCGGGCAGGGCACCGCGCGCAGCGCGCCGCGGCCACCGGCGGCGATCGACAGGCCAGCCGTACAGACGCCCGTCATGGGCGCCGGCAGGATCGGCGCCTGCAACGCAAAACGCCGACAGAAACTGTCGGCGTGTGCAGGGATCGGCGAAGCATTCATTGACCACATACCGCAGCAGCGCAACCGCGCCCAGCATACGCCGCGCGGCCTGCAACCACAGCGGCCGTGGCCCTCAACGGAACGGCAGACCGCCGCGTCCGCCCATCGCACCCATCATGCCTTTCATGCTGCGCATCATGCCCTTCATGCCGCCGCCGGCCAGCTTGCCCATCATTTTTTCCATCTGCTGGTACTGCTTCATCAGCTTGTTGACGTCGGCCGGCTGTGTGCCCGAACCACGGGCGATACGCGCACGTCGCGAACCGTTGAGCAGACCCGGATTGCGCCGCTCCTTCTTCGTCATCGAATTGATGATCGCGATCATCCGCGGCACTTCCTTGTTGCCGGCAACCTGCGCCTTGAGGTTTTCCGGAATCTTGCCCAGCCCCGGCAGCTTGTCCATCAGCCCACCGATGCCGCCCATGTTCTGCATCTGCTCAAGCTGGTCGCGCATGTCGTTGAGATTGAATTTTTTGCCGCTGGCCACCTTCTCGGCCAGTTTCTGCGCCTTGTCCTTGTCGACCTGCTGCTCGACCTGTTCGACCAGCGACAGCACGTCGCCCATGTCCAGGATGCGGCTGGCGACACGGTCCGGATGGAACACGTCCAGCCCGTCCAGCTTCTCGCCGGTACCGGTGAACTTGACCGGCTTGCCGGTGATGTAGCGCACGCTCAGCGCGGCACCGCCGCGGGCGTCACCGTCGGTCTTGGTCAGCACCACGCCGGTCAGCGGCAGCGCCTCGCCGAAGGCCTTGGCGGTGTTGGCCGCGTCCTGGCCGGTCATCGCATCGACCACGAACAGCGTCTCAACCGGCTTGATCGCGGCGTGCAGCGCCTTGATCTCGGTCATCATCGCTTCGTCGATGGCGAGGCGGCCGGCGGTATCCACCAGCAGCACGTCGACAAACGACTTGCGCGCGTCGTCAATGGCCGCCCGCACGATATCGACCGGCTTCTGCCCGGCGCTGGACGGGAAGAACAGCACCCCGACCTGTTCGGCCAGGGTCTTGAGCTGCTCGATCGCGGCCGGACGGTAGACGTCGGCCGATACCACCATCACCTTCTTCTTGCGCTTTTCCTTCAGGTGCTTGGCCAGCTTGCCGACCGTGGTGGTCTTGCCCGCGCCCTGCAGGCCCGCCATCAGGATGATCGCCGGCGCCGGCACGTTCAGATTCAGGTCGGCCGCGGTCGAGCCCATCACCGCGGTCAGTTCGTCGCGTACGACCTTGATCAGTGCCTGGCCCGGGGTCAGCGACTTGAGCACTTCCTGGCCGACCGCGCGCACCTTGATGCGCTCGACCAGCGCCTGCACCACCGGCAGCGCGACGTCGGCTTCGAGCAGCGCGATGCGCACCTCGCGGGTGGCCTCGCGGATGTTTTCCTCGGTGAGACGGCCACGGCCACGCAGGCGCTCGATGGTGCCGGAAAGGCGCTGGGTCAGGGACTCGAACATGCGGTGCAACCTGCGAAACGGGGACGAAGAAGCAGGAAGTATAGCGGGCGCGCCCATCATGCCGAAGCCACAGGCGCGCGCCCGGCGACCGTCGCTCCACCACCGATATGCCACCATTCCCCCTGCCGCCCCGCTGGAAGGCCGATGTCCACTTCCCGCCCCACCGCTGCCCGCGCGCTGGAAACCCTGTCGCCGGCCTACTTCGGCATGGTCATGGCGACCGGCATCCTTTCCATTGCCAGCCACATGCTCGGCGTGGGATGGCTGGCACACGGGCTGTTCGTACTGAACCTGGCGCTGTACCCGTTGCTGGGGGCGCTGTATCTGCTGCGACTGAAACGCTACCCGCGCGCGGTGGCTGCCGACCTGGGCGACCATCTGCGCGGGCCGGGCTACTTCACCGTGGTCGCCGCCACGGGCGTACTCGGCAGCCAGTGCCTGCTGCTGGCCGGCAGCCTGGCCCCGGGCCTGCTGCTGTGGGGACTGGCGGCACTGCTGTGGCTGTTTTTCACCTACGCGATATTCACCCTCCTCACCATCAAGGAAGCAAAACCCGCACTGGACCGCGGCATCAACGGCGGCTGGCTGCTGGCGGTGGTGGCGACCCAGTCGGTGGCGGTGCTCAGTGCGCTGCTGGCGGCGCGCATCGGCCAGCCGTGGAAGCTGGAGATGAATTTGCTGGCGCTGTCGATGTGGCTGTGGGGCGGGATGCTCTACATCTGGATGATGTCGTTGATTTTCTACCGCTACACGTTTTTCCGTTTCCGTCCCGACGACCTCGCCCCGCCCTACTGGATCAACATGGGCGCGATGGCCATTTCCACACTGGGTGGATCGCTGCTGATCGGCAACGCCGCCGAAGCGCCGTTCCTGCATTCGCTGCTGCCGTTCCTGAAAGGTTTCACGGTGTTCTACTGGGCCACCGGTACCTGGTGGATCCCGATGCTGCTGGTGCTGGCCTTGTGGCGTTATGCCTGCAAACGTTTCCCTCTGAAGTACGACCCGCTGTACTGGGGCGCGGTGTTTCCGCTGGGCATGTATGCGGCCAGCACCCATGAGCTGGTGGTGGCGATGGATTTTCCCTTCCTGACCACCTTGCCAGGCGTGTTTCTGGGCACCGCGCTGCTGGCCTGGATCGCCGCTTTTGCCGGCGCGCTGCGCCACGCCTGGCACGCGCTTGCCGCCGGCATACGGGCCGGTCGCCCGCACAACTGATTGCAGGTTCGATATGCGTGCAGCGCAGCTGTGGCACGCGCCCCAACCGCGCTGCCGCGCACCCGCAACAAAGCGCACAAGCGCACCCGTCATCCACCGTCGCGACGCATTGCCATGCGGTTTTGAACTGCGGCCTGTGCGACACTTCCAAGATGTCAATCGTTCTCATCTCTGTCCTGCTCTATCTGGCCGCGTCGCTGCTGCTGGTGCGCTCCATCGGCAATACGCAGGCGCCGCCGTCCTCCGCCTGGCTGTGGCCTGCGACCGGCGCACTGGTGCTGCATGGCGGCTACCACCTGATGGTCGCCCTGCGTACCGCCGGCGGACCGGACATGCACTTCTTCGCCGCGTTGTCGCTGGTCTCACTGGGCATGGCGGTACTGACCACGCTGGTCGGCGCGCGTGGCCGCATGGCGGCGCTGGGGGTGGTGGTGTTCCCGATTGCAGCGCTGCTGCTGGCGGTCTATCACGGCTACGGCCATGAACCGAGCAAGGCGCTGAGCTGGCAACTGGCCGCCCACGCCTGGCTGGCGCTGCTGGCCTACGCCACCCTGGGCATCGGCGCATTGCTGGCGATCATGCTGTGGCTGCAGGAGCGGGCCCTGCGCCGCCGCGACTTCCACCCCTGGTTGCGTGCGCTGCCGCCGCTGGCCGATCTGGAAACCCTGCTGTTCCGGACCATCGCCGTCGGCTTCAGCCTACTGACCTTGACCCTGCTCAGCGGGGTGCTGTTCGTCGATGACCTGCTGGCGCAGAAGCTGGTGCACAAGACCGTGCTCAGCATGCTGTCGTGGATCGTGTTCGGCACTTTGCTGGTCGGCCGCCACCGCTATGGCTGGCGCGGGATCAAGGCCGTGCACTGGACGTTGAGCGCGATGGCCCTGCTGCTGCTGGCGTTCTTCGGCAGCCAGTTCGTGATCGAACTGGTGCTCAAGCCCCGCTGAACACACCGGCTCCGCTGCGGATGCCGCAACGGAGCCGGCGCGGCTTACTGCGCGGCCGCCTCCAACGCCTCCGCCAGGCGCTCCACCGCGATCACTTCCATTCCCTTCACCGTTCCGGCCTTGGGCGCATTGGCCTTGGGCACGATCGCGCGTTTGAAGCCGTGGGTCGCCGCTTCACGCAGGCGCTCCTCGCCGTTGGGCACCGGGCGGATCTCGCCGGACAGGCCGACTTCGCCAAAAGCGATTGTCTTGTCCGCCAGCGGCCGGTCCTGCAGCGAAGACAGCACCGCCAGCAGCACCGGCAGATCCACGGCGGTCTCCTGCACGCGGATGCCGCCGACCACATTGACGAACACGTCCTGGTCGCCGGTCAGCACCCCGCCATGACGGTGCAGCACCGCCAGCAGCATCGCCAACCGGTTCTGCTCCAGGCCCACCGCGACCCGGCGCGGGTTGGACAGCGGCGAGGTATCCACCAGCGCCTGCACCTCCACCAGCAGCGGCCGGGTTCCCTCGCGCGTGACCATCACGCAGCTGCCGGGCTGGCGGGTGCTGCCGCCCGACAGGAAGATCGCCGAGGGATTGGGCACTTCCTTCAGGCCCTTCTCGCCCATCGCGAATACACCCAGCTCGTTGACCGCACCGAAGCGGTTCTTGAACGCCCGCAAGACCCGGAAACGGCTGCCGCTTTCGCCTTCGAAATACAGCACCGCATCGACCATGTGCTCGAGCACGCGCGGGCCGGCGATGCCGCCTTCCTTGGTCACATGGCCGACCAGGAACACCGCGGTGCCGGTTTCCTTGGCATAGCGCACCAGCCGCGCCGCACTCTCGCGCACCTGGCTGACCGAACCGGGCGCGGCGGTCAGCGACTCGGTCCACAGCGTCTGCACCGAATCGGCCACGATCAGCTTCGGCCGCGCGGTGCTGGCGTGCTGCAGGATGTTCTCGATGCCGGTTTCGGCCAGCGCATTGACGCCCTCCAGCGGCAGATCCAGCCGCGCGGCGCGACCGGCCACCTGGGCCAATGATTCCTCACCGGTGACATACAGCACCGGCAGGGTGCCGGCCATCCGCGCCACCGCCTGCAGCAGCAGCGTCGACTTGCCGATACCCGGGTCGCCACCGACCAGCACCACCGCGCCTTCGACCAGGCCACCGCCCAGCACCCGATCGAATTCGCCGATGCCGGTGGTCACCCGTGCGTGCTCGCTGTGCTGCACGTCCTTGAGCGCGGTGATCTGCGGCGCCTCGACCTTGCCGGCCCAGCCGCTGCGGCGCGAGGCCGGCGATTTCACCGCCGCCGCACTTTCCAGCACGATCTCGCTGAGCACGTTCCAGACCCCGCACTCGGTGCATTGGCCCTGCCATTTGCTGTATTCGGCGCCGCATTCGCTGCAGACATAGGCGGTACGGGCCTTGCCCGGGGTCTTGGCCATCATCGCTTCCATGGGGACTGGGCCACTACTCTAGCCTGCGCCCGTCGCGCCCGATGAGACCAGCGCCAGCGTGCAGCGAAGTGGGCGCATGCCAACTGCGTTGCGGACCAGGCCGGGCTTCCCTCGCGCGGATTGCAGGCAAACAAAAGCCGCCTTGCGGCGGCCCTTGTTTGCAACGCAGTGCCCTGCGCTCAGCCCATCATGTGGTAGTTCATGTTCCACATGACCCACAGGGTGCCGGCAATGATGATGCCGATCACCAGCACGGTGAACAGCCCGGCATTGACGTTCCAGCGCGCGGACGAGGAACGGTCCAGATGCAGGAAGAACACCAGGTGCACCAGCAGCTGCAGCACACCGGCCACCAGGACCACCAGGCCGGTGGCCAGCGGCGAGGACAGGCCACCGCTCATCACCACCCAGAACGGGATGATGGTGAGCACTGCCGCCAGCACGAAGCCGGTCAGGTAGGACTTGACGCTGCCGTGGCTCTCGCCCCCGGCGCTCTGGGCAGGATTGTCATGTGCGGACATCAGATGGCTCCCGACAGATAGACGACAGAGAACACGCCGATCCAGACCAGATCCAGGAAGTGCCAGAACAGGCTCAGGCACGCCATGCGGGTCTTGTTGGTCGGGGTAAGACCGTTCTGCTTGAGCTGGACGAACATCACCAGCAGCCACAGCAGGCCTGCGGACACGTGCAGACCGTGGGTGCCGACCAGGGCGAAGAACGCCGACAGGAAGGCACTGTGGTCCGGGCCATAGCCCTGGTGGACCAGATGCTGGAACTCCCAGATTTCCATGACCATGAAGCCGGCACCCAGCAGCCAGGTGACGACCAGCCAGCCGAACATCTGGCCGACCTTCTTGTGGTGCATGGCGATCATGCCCAGGCCGAAGGTCAGCGAGGACACCAGCAGCAGCGCGGTTTCACCGGCCACGAACGACAGGTCGAACAGCTCCTTGCCCGCCGGTCCGCCATTGGTGCCGCCGGACAGCACCACGAAGGTGACGAACAGCGTGGCGAAGATGAGCAGATCGCTCATCAGATACACCCAGAAACCGAACACGATGTTCTCGCCGGCGTCGTGGTGCTCGTGGCCATGGTCCGCCGCAAGCGCGGCGGAACCGTGGTTCAGGGTGGGGGCGATATTGCTCATGCCTTCAACTCCGTTTTCACCAGACCCTGGGCGACCAGGTGACGGCGATGTTCGTTCTCGATCCGCTCCACTTCCGCAGCGGGGACCCAGTAGTCCACGTCCTTGTCGAACGTGCGCCAGATGAAGGCGCCGATCATGCCGGCCAGGCCGAGGATGGCCATCCACCAGATGTGCCAGATCATCGCGAAACCGAACACCAGGCTGAAGGCACCGATCACCACACCGGCCCCGGTGTTGCGCGGCATGTGGATGTCGCTGTACTTGGCCGGCTTGACCCAGCCCTCACCACGCTGCTTGCGCTCCCAGAAATCGTCCAGCTCCTCGCCCTTGGGCAGCACGGCGAAGTTGTAGAACTGCACCGGCGAAGCGGTTTCCCACTCCAGGGTACGGGCGTCCCACGGATCGCCCGTGAGGTCCATGTTCTTCTTGCGGTCGCGGATGGAAACGTAGAGCTGGATGACCTGGCACAGGATGCCGGCGCCGATGATGAACGCACCGATCGCTGCCACCACGAAGTACGGCTGGTAGTCGGCGTTCGGATAGCTCTGCAGGCGGCGGGTGACACCCATGAAGCCCAGCACGTACAGCGGCATGAAGGCGACATAGAAGCCGATGAACCAGCCCCAGAACGCACGCTTGCCCCAGGTTTCGTCCAGCTTGAAGCCGAACATCTTCGGCCACCAGTAGGTGATGCCGGCGAACATGCCGAACACCACGCCGCCGATGATCACGTTGTGGAAATGCGCGATCAGGAACAGCGAGTTGTGCATCAGGAAGTCGATCGCCGGGATCGCCAGCATCACACCGGTCATGCCGCCGATCACGAAGGTGATCATGAAGCCGATCGTCCACAGCACCGGGCTGGTGAACTGCACGCGGCCGCGGAACATGGTGAACAGCCAGTTGAACACCTTCACCCCGGTCGGGATCGAGATGATCATCGTGGTGATGCCGAAGAAGGCATTGACGTTGGCACCCGACCCCATGGTGAAGAAGTGGTGCAACCACACCAGGAACGACAGCACGCCGATCGCGGCGGTGGCGTAGACCATGCCCTTGTAGCCGAACAGCGCCTTGCGCGAGAACGTGGCGATCACTTCGGAGAACACGCCGAAGGCCGGCAGCACCAGGATATAGACTTCCGGGTGACCCCAGATCCAGATCAGGTTGATGTAGAGCATGGCGTTGCCGCCCGCATCATTGGTGAAGAAGTGCATGCCCAGGTAACGGTCCAGGGTCAGCAACACCAGGGTGATGGTCAGCACCGGGAACGCGGCGATGATCAGCACGTTGGTGACCAGCGCGGTCCAGGTGAAGACCGGCATGGTCATCAACTTCATGCCGGGGGTACGCATCTTCAGGATGGTAATGAAGAAGTTGATACCGCTCAGGGTGGTACCCAGACCGGCCACCTGCAGGCCCCAGATGTAGTAATCGACCCCGACTCCCGGACTGTATTCCAGACCCGACAACGGCGGGAACGCCAGCCAGCCGGTCTGCGCGAACTCGCCGACACCCAGCGAGATCATGATCAGGCCCGCGCCTGCCACGAACAGCCAGAAGCTCAGCGAGTTCAGGAACGGGAACGCCACGTCGCGCGCGCCGATCTGCAGCGGCACCACCAGGTTCATCAGGCCGGTGATCAGCGGCATCGCCACGAAGAAGATCATGATCACGCCATGCGCGGTGAAGATCTGGTCGTAGTGGTGCGGCGGCAGGAAGCCCTCGTTGCCGCCAGCGGCGATCGCCTGCTGGGTACGCATCATGATCGCGTCGGCAAAGCCGCGCATCATCATCACGAAGGCCACGATGAGGTACATCGCGCCGATCTTCTTGTGGTCCACCGAAGTGAACCATTCCGTCCACAGGTAGCCCCAGAGCTTGGCCCTGGTGATCAGGCCCAGCAATACCAGTCCACCCAACCCGGCACCGATCAAGGTGACCATGATGATCGGGTCGTGTGGAATCGCCTCAAACGAGAGTTTTCCCAACATTGTCATTCTCCCGAGACGCCGTGGCCCGGATGGGCGGTGGCGTGCTCGTCTGCGGTGTGTTCGGCGTGCTCGCCGGCATCGGTCGCGGAATCCACCGCTGCAGCGGCGTCATGCGCGTCATGACCTGCGGCAGTGGCCGCAGTGTCGTGACCTTCGTGACCGGCGCCGTCGTGCGACATCGCCTTGGGGTCATGCTTCATGCCGTAGTGATGGTTGTCGCCCATGTGCTTGGCCATCACCCAGTCGAACAGGCCGGTCTCGGTGCTGCTGTAGTAGGTCACCGGATACCAATCATGGTTCTTCTGCGCGCCCAACTCGGCAAATGCGGCCTTGTCCAGCACGTTGGCGTCGCCACGCACCTTGGCCAGCCACAGCTGGTAGTCCGCTTCGGACACCGAATGGGCACTGAAATGCATCTTGTTGAAGCCGGCACCGCTGTAGTGCGAGGACATGCCCTCGAACACGCCGATCTCGTCGGCGATCAGGTGCAACTTGGTCTCCATCGCCGCCATCGAGTAGATCATGCTGCCCAGCTGCGGGATGAAGAACGCGTTCATCACCGTTTCAGAGGTGAGCTTGAGGTTGAGCGGGGTGTCCACCGGGAACACGAGCTCGTTGACCACGGCCACGTTCTCTTCCGGATAGATGAACAGCCACTTCCAGTCGAGCGAGATCACCTCGACAGTGACCGGCTTGTTGTCCGACTCCAGCGGCCTGTACGGATCCAGCGCGTGCGACGAACGCCAGGTCAGCACCGCCAGCACCAGCACGATCATGCACGGGATCGACCACACCACCACTTCGATGGCGGTGGAGTGCGCCCACTTGGGTTCGTAACGGGCCTTGGTGTTGGAGGCGCGGTATTTCCACGCAAACACCAGGGTCATCACGATCACCGGCACCACCACCAGCAGCATCAGCACGGTGGCGGTGATCAGCAGCGTTTTTTCGTCATGGCCAATCTGGCCCTTGGGGTCAAGAATGGCCGAGTTGCAGCCCGCCAGGAGCGCGGACAGTGCAAGCAGCAGCCCCGGACGCAGCATGCGTCCAAGAGATTTCAACGGAATCATCGGTCGATCCAATTGCGAGGGAGAGCCGGACCTTCATAGCCCCCGGTCCGGATTAACGGACGCCGCTCGCCGGAGGATTGCCCGCCGGGAGATAGGCTGCAGGGAGCTACCAGGTCAGCCCCGTAATTTTAGGCCTTCACGCAATGCTTTAGAAAGCCATTGACAATGATTTAACGCAGTAAAGCCGCACTTCCTGCTGCGACACGTTGTCGCACCCGGGCAATCGCGCCGTCTGCGCGCGGCTGAAAACGCAGAAGGGCCAACCGCAACCGGTCGACCCTTCTGTTTGTACTGGTGCCGGAAATAGGAATCGAACCTACGACCTACGCATTACGAATGCGCCGCTCTACCAACTGAGCTATTCCGGCGTGGCCGCGAATTCTATGGGCTGCAGCGGCTGCGGTCAATCGACCAGGCGCAGGCGCAGCTCCTTGGGCAGTGCAAACACCATCGACTCGCGTTCACCATCGAGCTCGGCGACGTTGCCGGCGCCGAGTTCGCGCAGGCGTTCAATCACCCCATCGACCAGCACCTGCGGCGCCGAAGCACCGGCGGTCAGGCCGACACGGCGCTTGCCGGCCACCCATTGCGGATCGATTTCATGGGCGCCATCGATCAGGTACGACTCCACGCCATCACGGATCGCCAGTTCACTGAGCCGGTTGGAATTGGAGCTGTTGGGCGAACCCACCACCAGCACCAGGTCGCACTGTTTGGCCAACTCGCGCACCGCGTCCTGGCGGTTCTGCGTGGCATAGCAGATGTCGTCGTTCTTCGGCCCCTGGATCGCCGGAAAATGCCGGCGCAGGGCCTCGATCACCGCACGGGTGTCATCCACCGACAAGGTGGTCTGGGTGGTGTAGGCGAAGTTCTCCGGCTGCGACACGTGCAACGCCGCCACATCCTCCACGCTTTCCACCAGATAGATCTGGCCATGGCCGCCTTCGCGGCTCCACTGCCCCATCGTGCCCTCGACCTCGGGGTGGCCGGCATGGCCGATCAGCACCACGTCACGCCCGGCGCGGCAGTGGCGGGCCACTTCCAGATGCACCTTGGTCACCAGCGGACAGGTGGCGTCAAACACCTTCAGGCCGCGACGCTCGGCCTCCGCGCGCACCGCCTGCGATACCCCGTGGGCGCTGAAGATGACGGTATTGCCGTCCGGCACCTCGTCCAGCTCTTCGACAAAGATCGCACCGCGCGCCTTGAGGTCGTCGACCACGAAACGGTTGTGCACCACTTCATGGCGCACATAGATCGGCGCGCCCAGGGTTTCAAGCGCACGCTTGACGATTTCGATCGCACGATCGACCCCGGCACAGAAACCGCGGGGATTGGCGAGCAGCACATCCATCGTTTACAGACTCCGGCCGGCGACGGCCGGTTCCAACTGGATTGAATACACGGATTATCCCGCTTTTTTCCCGGCCCTGCCGTCGAGCAGTCCGAACAGGGCGATGCCGATGGCACCGGCGACGATGGCTGAATCGGCGATATTGAACGACGGCCAATAGTGGTCGCCGATGTGCCACTGGATGAAGTCGACCACGTGCCCATGCACCTGGCGGTCGATGACATTGCCGATCGCACCGCCGATCACCAGCGCGTACGGCAACGCGCTGCGCCACTCGTTGCGGGCGGTGCGCGACAGCCAGAACCCCATCAGGCCACTGATGGCCAGCGCCAGCGCGGTGAAGAACCACAACTGCCAGCCGCCGGCATCACTGAGGAAACTGAACGCCGCCCCGGTGTTGTAGGTGCGGAACCAGTTCCAGAAGCCTTCGACCACCACCACCGGCTGGTACTCGGGCAGGCTGGACAGCACCCAGGCCTTGCTCCACTGGTCCAGGCCGATGACCAGCGCCGAGACCAGCAACCAGACCAGCGCATTGGGACGCACGCCGACGGCCCCCATCAGAACCAGCGCCGGTTTTCGCCGGCCCCTTCCACATTGCTCACGCAACGCCCGCACAACTCGGGGTGGGCGGTGTCGACGCCGACGTCGGCGCGGTAGTGCCAGCAGCGCACACACTTGGCCTTGGTGGTGGGCTGGGCGCTGACGAAGATCTCGTCGGTGGTCGCCGCACGCACGCTCACATCGCCACTGATGAACAGGAAGCGCAGCTCCTCGGCCAGCGGCTGCAGCCGCGCCGCGGTCGCGTCATCCGCCGCCACGGTGATTTCGGCCTCCAATGCGGCACCGATGGCGCCATTGGCACGCATCGGCTCCAGCACCTTGGACACCTGCTCGCGCAGCGCCAGCAGCTGGTCGAAATCGGCGGCGCCCAGTGGCGCGTCGGCCGGCAGCGGTGCCAGCCCGTCATACCAGGTGCTGAACAGCACATGCGCGGGCCGCTCACCCGGCAGATAGCTCCACAGCTCGTCGGAAGTGAAGGTCAGGATCGGCGCGACCCAGCGGGTGAACGCTTCGGCGATGTGGAACATCGCGCTCTGCGCCGAGCGGCGGCCGCGTGAATCGGCCGGCATCGTGTACAGCCGGTCCTTGGTCACATCCAGGTACAGCGAGCCGAGGTCGACGCTGCAGAAATTCAGCAGCAGCTGCACGATCTCGGCCATGTTGTAACCGGTGTACGCCGCCTTGATCTTCTCCTGCACTTCCCAGGCGCGATGCACGATCCAGCGATCCAGCACGACCATGTCCTGCAGCGGCACCCGATGCATCGCCGGATCGAAGCCATCCAGGTTGCCCAGCAGGAAGCGCGCGGTGTTGCGCAGGCGGCGGTAAGCGTCGGCGTTGCGCTTGAGGATCTCCTGCGACAGCGACATCTCGTTGGAGTAGTCGGCCGAGGCGATCCACAGGCGCAGGATGTCCGCGCCCAGGGTCTTCATGATGTCCTGCGGCTCGATGCCGTTGCCCAGCGACTTGGACATCTTGCGGCCGTGCTCGTCCACGGTGAAGCCGTGGGTCAGGCACTGCCGGTACGGGGCAGCCTTGTCGATCGCCACGCCGGTCAGCAGCGAGGACTGGAACCAGCCGCGATGCTGGTCCGAGCCTTCCAGGTACAGATCGGCCGGCTTGCCGAAGCCGCGCGCCAACAGCACGCCTTCATGGGTGACGCCCGAGTCGAACCAGACGTCGAGGATGTCGGTGACCTTCTCGTACTGCGGCGCTTCATCGCCGAGCAGCTCGGCCGCGTCCAGCGAATACCAGACGTCGATGCCGCCCTGCTCCACGCGGTCGGCCACCTGCTGCATCAGTTCCACCGTGCGCGGATGCGGCTGCCCGGTTTCGCGATGGGTGAACAGCGCGATCGGCACGCCCCAGGTGCGCTGGCGGCTGATGCACCAGTCCGGGCGGCCTTCGACCATGCTGGAAATGCGCGCCTTGCCCCATGCCGGGAACCAGCCGACGTTGCCGATGGCCACCATCGCATCGCTGCGCAGGTTGGCCTGGTCCATCGAGATGAACCACTGCGGGGTGGCGCGGAACACCACCGGCGTCTTGTGCCGCCAGCAATGCGGATAGCTGTGCTGGATTTCGGCAAACGCCAGCAATGCGCCCGATTCACGCAACGCCTCCACGATCAGCGGCTGCGCCTTCCACAGGTGCTGGCCGGCCAGCGCGACGTCGCCGGCCGGCGGCGTCGACGGCAGGTACACGCCACGGCCGTCGACCGGATTGATCTGGCCGGCGTTGTACTTGTCCATCACCCCATACTGCTGGCTTACCGCGAAGTCCTCCTGGCCGTGGCCAGGCGCGGTGTGCACCGCGCCGGTACCGTCGGTATCGGAAACATGCTCGCCATTGAGCAGCGGCAGGTCGCGGCTGGCATAGAACGGATGGGCCAGCAGCTGGTTCTCCAGCGCCGCGCCGTTGGCGTGGCCGTACGCGACCACCTCGTCGAAGCCATAGCGCTTGAGCGTGCGTGCGGCCAAGGCCGAAGCCACGACCAGCCAGCGCCGCCGGCCGTGGTGGGCCGGGCCCTCGACCAGCACGTATTCGATTTCCGCACCCAGCGACACCGCCAGCGAGGCCGGCAGCGTCCACGGCGTGGTGGTCCAGATCGGCACTGCGACTTCGACGCCCGCCGGCAGCTCGACGCCGAAGCTGGCAGCCAGTTGCCGCGAATCACGCGCGGCATAGGCCACGTCCACCGCCAGCGAGGTCTTGTCCTGGTATTCGATCTCGGCCTCGGCCAGCGCCGAGCCGCAGTCGAAACACCAGTGCACCGGCTTGGCGCCGCGCAGCAGATGGCCGTTGGCGACAATTTTGGCCAGCGCGCGGATCTCGTTGGCCTCGAAATCGAAGCTCAGCGTCTTGTACGGATTGTCCCAGTCGCCGGTCACGCCCAGACGCTTGAAGTCGCGGCGCTGCAGTTCGATCTGCTCTTCGGCGAACTCACGGCACTTCTGCCGGAACTGCTCGGCATCCAGCTTGACGCCGACCTTGCCCCACTTCTTCTCGACCGCGATCTCGATCGGCAGGCCGTGGCAGTCCCAGCCCGGGACGTAGGGCGCGTCGAAGCCGGCCAGATAGCGCGACTTGACGATGATGTCCTTCAGGATCTTGTTGACCGCATGGCCCAGGTGGATCTGGCCGTTGGCATACGGCGGGCCGTCATGCAGCACGAACAGCGGGCGGCCGGCGGCGTTCTCACGCAGCTGCGCGTACAGCCCCTGTTTTTCCCAGCGCGCCAGAATACCCGGCTCGCGCTTGGGCAGGTCGCCGCGCATCGGAAAATCCGTTGCCGGCAGGTGGAGGGTGGCTTTGTAGTCCTGGCTCACGCGGTGGCTCGCAATCTGTGTTCGGAAAGGATGCGACGCGCCTGCTCGGCGTCGCGGTGCATCTGCGCGGTCAATGCCGGCAGATCGTTGAACTTTTCTTCATCGCGCAGCTTGGCGACAAATTCCACTTCGATATGGCGACCGTACAGATCGCCCTGATAGTCGAACAGGTGCGCTTCCAGCAAGGGCTCCACCCCCTCTACCGTGGGCCGGGTGCCGAAGCTGGATACCGACGGCCAGGGCTGCTCGAATACACCATGCACCCAGGTGGCATAGATACCTGAAAGTGCGGGTGTTTTCGGGAAACGCAAGTTGGCCGTGGGGAAGCCCAGCGTGCGGCCGAGCTGGCGTCCGCGCACCACCCGCCCACCGATCGAATACGGGCAGCCCAGCAGTTCGGCGGCATGCACGAACTCCCCGGACACCAGCAACCCACGGATCCGGGTACTGGAAATGCGCTCGCCGCGCAAATCCACCGGCGCGATCTCGCCCGCGGCAAAACCCAGCTCGCCCCCCATGGCCTGCAACAACGCCAGGTTGCCGTGGCGGCGATTGCCGAAATGGAACCTGGGACCGATCCACACCTCGCGCACGCCCAGCCGGCGCACCAGCATGTCGCGGACGAAATCCTCGGCGGTCATTGCCGCCATCCTGGCGTCGAAACGCAGCAGGCCAACCCCGTCGATACCCAGTTCACGCAGCGCAGCGACCTTGTCGCGGGCCAGCATCAGCCGCGGCGGCGGATTGTCCCTGGCGAAGAATTCGCGCGGCAGCGGCTCGAACGCCAACGCCACCGCGGGCACACCCAGAACACGCGCGCGCCCAACCGCGTGGCGCACCAGTGCCCGGTGACCCAGATGCAGGCCATCGAAGGCGCCGATGCAGACCACGCTTCCCTGCGGGAACAACTCCCCGCCGTCGACGTCCCTAAACAGCCTGCTCATTCAACCCCGATCCGGCCCGCGGAGGCCGGCTCATTGCGATATGTAGCGAGCAAGTATAGCGGCGCGACCGGCCCCATCGCCTCAATGCCCGCGCAGCTCACGCAGACGGAAGCCCATGGCCGCCATGGCCAGCAGGTAGGCCAGCCCCCCCCCGCCCACCAGGAGTGCCAGGCTGCCAATCCGCTGCCACTTGTCCAGGCCGTCGAAGCTGGGCAGCCACTGCAGCATCGCCAGCAGCACCGCGACCATCGCCGCACAGGAAAGCGCCAAGCGCAGCACATAGCTTCCCCAGCCCGGACGCCGCCGGTAGACCCCGGTCCTGCCCAGCCAGTACCACAGCAGTATCAGGTTCAGGTAACTGGACAGGGCACTGGCAATGCCCAACGCCAGATGCAGGCCAGGCTGTTTGGCCAGCGCCACCATCACCCCCTCCGCTTTCAGGGCATCAGGCACCATCACCTGGTACAGCACGGCCAACAGGACGAAGTTGAACACCATATTGGCCACCAATGCGGCCACGCCTGCCCGTACCGGCGTTTTGGTGTCCTGGCGCGAATAGAACGCTGGCAGCACCACCTTGAGCAGCGCGAAAGCGGGCAACCCGAAGCTCAGGCCATAGACCGAAAATGCCGTCATCCGTGTGTCGAACGCGGTGAATTCGCGGTACTGGAACAACGTGGCGATCAACGGCTGTGCCAACAGCAACAGGCCAAGCATCGCCGGGACCGCGATGAGCAAGGTCATCCGCAACCCCCAGTCCAGCGCGTTGGAGAAGCCCTCTCCATCAGTCTTCACGTGATGACGGGCCAGCGCCGGCAGTATCACCGTACCCAGCGCCACACCGAACACACCCAGCGGCAACTCGAGGAAGCGGTCGGCCAGCGACAACCAGGACTGCGAGCCGTCAATGAGCTTGGCGGCGATCACGGTATCCAGCATCAGGTTGATCTGCGCCACCGAGGAGCCGAACAGGGTCGGCACCATCAGCGTGAGGACCCGGCGAACGTCCGGATGGGTCCACCCCCAGCGCGGCAGGGTCAGCAGGTTGATGCCCCTGAGCGACGGCAGCTGGAACAACAGCTGCAACACACCTGCCGCCAATACCGCCCAACCCAGCGCCAGGATCGGCACCTGCAGATGCGGAGCCAGCCACAGTGCGCCGGCAATCATGCACAGGTTCAGGATCACCGGCGTCAGCGCCGGCATCGCGAATTTCTGGAAACTGTTCAGCGCACCGCCTGCCAGTGCGGTCAGCGATACGAACAGCAGGAACGGGAAGGTCAGCCGCAACAGATCCACCAGCAGCCCGTACTTGGCCGGGTCACCGGCATCGGCGTCGGCGAACAGCCAGGCGATCTGGGGAGTGAAGATCATTCCCAGCGCGGTCAGCACCAGCAAAACTCCGCCCAGCGTCCCGGATACGCGCGACATCAGTTCGCGCAGATCGGCGTGCGGGCGGGTTTCCTTCACCTCGGTAAACACCGGCACGAACGCAGTGGCGAACGAACCTTCGGCGAACAGCCGGCGCAGGAAGTTGGGTACCCGGAATGCTACCCAGAACGCATCCGTGGTGGCATTGGCGCCAAAGGTGATGGTAATGGCCTGATCCCGCACCAGTCCCAGTACCCGTGAAATCATCGTCATGCTGCTGAATGACAGCAGCCCCCTCAACATCCTTGGCGAACTCACTCCTGCTCCCTCTTGACAATTGACTTGACGTAAATTTTTCGAACCATCATACTTTCGCGCTTGCTGTTCCCATTACACCGATTTTTCAGGAAACCACCACCGTGGCCAATATCAAGTCCGCCAAGAAGCGCGCCAAGCAGACCGTTGTGCGCAATGCGCGCAATACGGCTCAGCGTTCGATGCTGCGCACCGCTGTCAAGAAGGTAATCAAGGCGCTGGACGCCAATGATGCCGCCGGCGCCGAGGCAGCCTTTGCCGTCGCCCAGCCGATCCTCGACCGTTTCAGTTCGCGTGGTCTGATCCACAAGAACAAGGCCGCTCGTCACAAGAGCCGCCTGACCGCCCGCATCAAGGCCCTCAAGGCCGCCTGATCCGGCGCAAGGACTGCCAGAAGCCAGGCTTCCGGCAGCACAAGAAAACCCGGCCTCGGCCGGGTTTTTTGTTGCCCGATGATGCTGTCGATCAGACAGCATCACGCGCCTCCAGCTCCTCCTGACGCTGGCGATCAAAGAACGCCATCACGTCCTTCATGATCGGCCAGGTGCCTTCACGGCCCAGCGCCGACACCAGGTACCAGGGCTGGGTCCAGCCCAGCTCGGCGACGATCTGCCCGGCGGCAGCCCGCGCCTCGTCCTCGAACATCAGGTCAGCCTTGTTCAGCACCAGCCAGCGCGGCTTGGCCAGCAGCGCCGGATCGTGCTTCTCCAGCTCCCGCTCGATCGCACGCACCTGCTCCACCGGGGAGACCCCCTCGACCCCGCCTTCCATCGGCGAGATATCCACCAGATGCAGCAACAGACGGGTGCGTTGCAGGTGGCGCAGGAACTGCGCGCCCAGACCCACCCCGTCGGCCGCGCCCTCGATCAGGCCGGGAATGTCGGCAATCACGAAGCTGCGATAGCTCTCGACCTTGACCACGCCGAGGTTCGGATACAGCGTCGTGAAGGGATAGTCGGCCACCTTCGGCGTGGCGGCCGACACCGCACGGATCAGCGTGCTCTTGCCGGCATTGGGGAAGCCCAGCAGGCCGACATCGGCCAGCAGCTTCAACTCCAGCTTGAGCAGGCGCTCCTCCCCCTCTTCGCCCGGCAATGACTGCCGCGGCGAGCGATTGGTCGAGCTCTTGAAGTGCATGTTGCCCAGGCCACCCTTGCCGCCCTTGGCCACCAGCAGGCGGTCGCCATGGGTGACCAGATCGCCGATCACCTCATCGGTGGCCACGTTCATGATCACCGTGCCCACCGGAACGGTGATGACCAGGTCCTCGCCACCCTTGCCATAGGCCTGGCGCCCCATGCCGTTCTCGCCGCGCTGCGCCCGGAATATCCGCTCATGGCGGAAGTCGACCAGCGTGCTCAGGTTTTCATCGGCGCGGATCCACACGCTGCCGCCGTCACCGCCGTCGCCCCCATCGGGCCCGCCCAGCGGAATGAATTTCTCGCGACGGAAGCCGACGCAGCCGTTGCCGCCATTGCCGGCGATGACCTGGATTTCTGCTTCATCTACAAGTTTCATGTGACCACTTTCGGAATGCCTACGGAAAAAAGCGACACGACGCGCGGTCATGCCACACAACAGTGTACCGGCCTGCGGCAATGCCGCATCCGGCGCGGAAGCCGGACAGCACCGGTTTCCGCTACGCCAACGAAAAACCCCGCCGAAGCGGGGTTTTCGTCAGCAGCCCCGCATCAGGATGCGGACGCCCTTGCGAGCCGAATCAGACAGCCGCAACCACGCTGACGGTACGACGCTTCTTCGCACCCTTGACCGAGAACTCCACCTTGCCATCGACCAGCGCGAACAGGGTGTGGTCACGGCCCAGGCCAACGCCCGAACCCGGATGGAACTGGGTGCCGCGCTGACGCACGATGATGTTGCCGGCGCCGATGGCCTGGCCACCGTAGATCTTCACGCCGAGGTATTTCGGGTTGGAGTCGCGACCGTTGCGCGATGAGCCTACGCCCTTCTTATGTGCCATGACTGCTTCTCCTTACTTGCTGCCACCGGCAATGCCGGTGATCTCGATTTCGGTGTAGTACTGACGGTGACCCTGACGCTTCATGTGGTGCTTGCGGCGACGGAACTTGATGATCCGGATCTTGTCGGCGCGGCCATTGGCCACCACCTTCGCGGTCACGGTGGCGCCCTTGAGCGCGTCACCCAGGATGATACCGTCGCTGTCACCCAGCATCAGGATATTGTCGAACTTGATCTCGTCGCCGGCTTCGACTTCGAGCTTTTCGACGCGGAGCGTTTCGCCCTGCGCCACGCGGTACTGCTTACCGCCAGTTACCAGAACTGCATACATGACCAGACTTCCTCTGTAGTTATTGTGGTCGCCTGCCTCGCCATCGAGGGCGGACAGAAGCGGGATTTTAGTGGTCACTGCCGGCCGGGGTCAAGTCGCCAGCTTCCAAGCCCACAACCCGGCCAGGCAGCCGCCCCCATCATCCGTCCCCGGGCGCCGGGCGCGGCGGCGGGCTGGCAATTGCGGCAATTGCCCCAAAATCGCAAGCTCGCTAGGCTGATCGATTGCCGCCACCTCACGCCCACACTCCGCTCCCGGCCCAGCCGGAGCGATCCAAACTGGATCCCACATGGCGATGGATTTCATCCGCATCCGCGGCGCGCGGACGCACAACCTCAAGAACATCGACCTCGACCTGCCGCGGGACAAGCTCATTGTCATCACCGGCCTGTCCGGTTCGGGCAAGTCCTCGCTGGCGTTCGATACCATCTACGCCGAGGGCCAGCGCCGCTATGTGGAATCGCTGTCGGCCTATGCCCGGCAGTTCCTCAGCGTGATGGAAAAGCCCGACCTGGATCATATCGAAGGCCTGTCTCCGGCGATCTCGATCGAGCAGAAATCCACCTCGCACAACCCGCGCTCGACCGTGGGCACCATCACCGAGATCTACGATTACCTGCGCCTGCTGTATGCCCGCGTCGGCAGCCCGCGCTGCCCGGACCATGGCTACCCGCTGGAAGCGCAGACCGTCAGCCAGATGGTCGACCACGTGCTGGCGCTGGACCCGGAGCAGCGTTTCATGCTGCTGGCGCCGGTGATCCGCGAGCGCAAGGGCGAGCACGCGCAGGTGTTCGACCAGCTGCGCGCGCAGGGTTTCGTGCGCGTGCGGGTGGACGGCCACCTGTACGAAATCGATGCGGTGCCGCCACTGGCGCTGCGGGTCAAGCACACCATCGAGGCGGTGATCGACCGTTTCCGCCCGCACGAAGACATCAAGCAGCGCCTGGCGGAGAGCTTCGAGACCGCGCTCAAACTCGGCGATGGCATGGTCTCGGTGCAGTCGCTGGATGCGGCCGATGCGCCGGCGCAACTGTTTTCGTCCAAGTACAGCTGCCCGGTCTGCGACTACTCGCTGCCGGAGCTGGAGCCGCGGCTGTTCTCGTTCAACTCGCCGGTCGGCGCCTGTCCCGGCTGCGATGGCCTGGGCATGGCCGAGTTCTTCGATCCGGCGCGCGTGGTGGGGCATCCGGAGCTGTCGTTGTCGGCGGGTGCGGTGCGCGGCTGGGACCGGCGCAACGCCTATTATTTCCAGCTGATCGCCTCGCTGGCCAAACATTACGGATTCGACGCCGATGCGCCGTGGCAGTCGCTGCCGGAAAAGGTGCGCCACGCGGTGCTGTATGGCAGTGGCGAAGACAGCATCACCTTCACCTACTTCACCGAGGCCGGCGGCCGCACCCAGCGCAAGCACCGCTTCGAGGGCATCCTTCCCAACCTGGAACGGCGCTACAAGGAAACCGAATCGGCGGCGGTGCGCGAAGAGCTGGCCAAGTACATCAGCGAGCGCCCGTGCCCCGAATGCAGCGGGCAGCGCCTGAACAAGGCCGCGCGCAACGTGTTTGTCGCCGACCGCCCGCTGCCCGAGCTGGTGGTGCTGCCGATCGACGAGGCGCTGAAGTTCTTCAGCGGGCTGACACTGCCGGGCTGGCGCGGCGAGATCGCCGCCAAGATCGTCAAGGAGATCGGCGAGCGGCTGGGGTTCTTGGTCGATGTCGGGCTGGACTACCTCACTTTGGAACGCAAGGCCGACACCCTGTCCGGCGGCGAGGCGCAGCGTATCCGCCTGGCCTCGCAGATCGGTGCCGGCCTGGTCGGCGTGATGTACGTGCTCGACGAGCCGTCGATCGGCCTGCACCAGCGCGACAACGAGCGCCTGCTCGGCACGCTGACGCGGCTGCGCGATCTGGGCAACACCGTGATCGTGGTCGAACATGACGAGGATGCGATCCGGCTGGCCGACCATGTGCTCGATATCGGCCCCGGCGCCGGCGTGCATGGCGGCGAGATCGTCGGCCAGGGCACGTTGCAGGACCTGCTCGATGCGCCGCGCTCGCTGACCGGCCAGTACCTGTCGGGCAAGCGCCGGATCGAGATTCCCGCACGCCGGCACAAGCCGAACCCGAAGATGACGCTGCGCCTGCGCGGGGCCAGCGGCAACAACCTCAAGGGCGTGGACCTGGATATCCCTTCCGGGCTGCTGACCTGCGTCACCGGCGTGTCCGGTTCGGGCAAGTCGACCCTGATCAACGACACCCTGTTCTCGCTGGCGGCCAACGAGATCAACGGCGCCTCGCACCCGGTCGCGCCCTACCGCGAAGTCGAAGGGCTGGACCTGTTCGACAAGGTGGTGGATATCGACCAGTCGCCGATCGGGCGCACCCCGCGTTCCAATCCGGCCACCTATACCGGGCTGTTCACGCCGCTGCGCGAGCTGTATGCGCAGGTGCCCGAAGCGCGTGCGCGCGGCTATTCACCAGGCCGCTTCAGTTTCAACGTGCGCGGCGGCCGCTGCGAGGCGTGCCAGGGCGATGGCCTGATCAAGGTGGAAATGCACTTCCTGCCGGACGTGTACGTGCCCTGCGATGTCTGCCACGGCAAGCGCTACAACCGCGAGACGCTGGAGATCCTCTACAAGGGCTACACCATCAACGACGTGCTGCAGATGACGGTGGAAGATGCGCTGAAGCTGTTCGAGCCGGTGCCAAGCATCGCCCGCAAGCTGGAAACGCTGGTCGATGTGGGCCTGAGCTACATCAAGCTGGGGCAGAGCGCGACCACGCTGTCCGGCGGTGAAGCGCAGCGGGTGAAGCTGTCCAAGGAACTGTCGCGCCGCGATACCGGACGCACCCTGTATATCCTCGACGAGCCGACCACCGGCCTGCATTTCCACGACATCGATGCCCTGCTCGGCGTGCTGCACAAGCTGCGCGACGAGGGCAACACGGTGGTGGTGATCGAACACAACCTGGACGTGATCAAGACCGCCGACTGGATCGTCGATCTGGGCCCGGAAGGCGGCCATCGCGGCGGCACCATCCTCGTCACCGGCACCCCGGAAGACGTGGCCGCGCATCCGGATTCGTATACCGGCCAGTTCCTGGCGCGGATGCTGCCCTCCACCGCGGCGCGCCCGGAACAGCCGGCGGCCGTGGCCAACAAGCCCGATGCGCGCCCGCCGCGCAAGGAAAAGCCGGTCAAGAAAACGGCTGCCAACAAGGCTGCCGCCCCTGCCAAGAAGAAGGCTGCAAAATGAGCAACGAGCACAAGCAACTGGCCCGCATTCCCATCAGCGTGCGCTGGCGCGACATGGACTCCATGGGCCACGTCAACAACGCCAAATACATCTCCTACCTGGAAGAAGCGCGGGTGCGCTGGATGCTGGGCGTGGACGGCGTATCGATGACCGACCGCATCGCCCCGGTGGTGGCCGCCACCAACGTCAACTACCGGCTGCCGCTGGTGTGGCCCAACGACATCGTGGTGGAACTGTTCGTCGAACGGCTGGGCAACAGCAGCGTCACCATCGGCCATCGCATCATCGACCAGAAAGACGCCGGCCTCGTGTATTCGGACGGCAACGTGGTCGTGGTGTGGATGGATACGCAGACCGGCAAGAGCGCGCCGCTGCCCGATGCGATCCGCAACGCGTCGCGCTGATCCGCGCGCCACTGCCGGGGGCCGCCACGCCAGCGTTCTGGACCGGGCCCGAAACGCCGGGGGCAGCACCCTCCCGGCGGCGTGACCCGAGGCCACCGGCGCCGCTGCTGGCGATACCAACAGCGGCAAGGGCGACCCGGGTGGTGCGGACCGCGAATCGCGGCCGCCGTTTCAGCCACCCGGCTTGCGCACCACCAGTTCACCGGGCACTTCGCGGCCATCGGCCAGGGTCAACAGCAGCGCCACGCGCTGGCCTTCCTGCAGCGCCCCGCCCCCCATCAGCATCAGATGCAGCCCGCCCGGCTTGAGCTCGGCGGCCTGGCCGGCGGCCACCGGCAGGCGCCCGACTTCGCGCATGCGGCTGACTCCTTGCACCTGCGTGGTTTCATGCAGCGAGACCTCCTTGAACGCCGGACTGCGTGCGGACACCACCGCCACCGCCTGATCGCAGCCGTTGTGGATCTGGCCGAACCCGGCCGCCATCGGCATCGCCGCGGCACCCGGCGGCAGCCGGATCCAGCCCTCGCGCAGCTGCACGCACTGTGCGCCGGCCGCATGTACAGGCGCCGCCGCCAGCGCCGTCAGGGACAACAGTACGCACATGAATGGTTTGGTTATCATCGAGCTCACTACTCCCTGCAGGCAAGAGATCGCAGCATGACGACGCTTATCGAAGTGATCAACCACGGCCCCATCCGCGAACTGCGGCTGGCGCGCCCGCCGGTCAACGCACTGGATACCGCGCTGTGCCGCGCCCTGATCAGCGCCGTGAATGACGCCCTGGGCGAAGACGTGCAGGGGCTGGTGCTGTCGGGCAGTGAACGGATTTTTTCCGCCGGCATGGATGTGCCGCACCTGCTCTCCCACGGCGCGGACCGCGACCAGCTGCTGGACAGCTGGCAGGCGTTCTTCGGTGCCGCGCGCACCCTGGCCGAGAGCCGGGTCCCGGTAGTGGCGGCCGTGACCGGCCACGCTCCGGCCGGCGGCTGCGTACTGGCGCTGTGCTGCGATCACCGGGTGATGGCGCGCAGCGCCGATCCGGCGCGGCCGTTTTCCATTGGCCTGAACGAAACCCAGGTCGGGCTGGTGGCGCCGGAAGGCATCCAGCGGCTGATGCGCCGCGTGGTCGGTCCGCATCGCGCGGAGCAATTGCTGGTTGGCGGACAGCTGGTGGCCGCCGAGCGGGCGCTGGAAATCGGCCTGGTCGATGAACTGGCCGACGGCCCGCAGGTGGTGCCGCGCGCGGTGGCCTGGCTGCAGGGCCTGCTCAAGCTGCCGCGGCAGCCGATGCTGCAGACCCGCGCCATCGCCCGGGCCGACCTGCATGAAGCATTGCAGCCGGAGCACATCCAGCTGGAGCGGTTCATCGAGGCGTGGTTCGCCGCCGATACCCAGAATGCCCTGCACGCGCTGATCGCCCGGCTCGGCAAGAGTTGAAGATGCCGCGGCCGGCAAGTCGCGCCCGCTATAATCGCCGCCTGCCGAAACGAAGGTTGCCCCCTTGTCCACCCAGCCCGAACCCGTGGTGTCCGAACTGATTGACCTGCTGTCGCTGGAACGGCTGGAGGACAACCTGTTCCGTGGCCAGAGCCGCGACATCGGCACCAAGTACGTGTTTGGTGGCCAGGTGCTGGGCCAGGCGCTGGCTGCCGCCCAGGCCACGGTGGAAAACGGCCGCCACGTGCATTCGCTGCATGCCTACTTCCTGCGCGCCGGCAATATCGACCACCCGATCGTCTATGACGTCGACCGCACCCGCGATGGCGGCAGCTTTTCGGTGCGCCGGGTCACCGCGATCCAGCACGGCAAGGTGATCTTCTTCTGCGCCGCCTCGTTCCAGCAGGCCGAAACCGGCGCCGAGCACCAGCACAAGATGCCTGAAGTGCCGCAACCGGAAGACCTCGAGCCGACCCCGCCGCTGGCGGCCGACGTGCTGGCGCGGTTGCCGGTCAAGGTGCAGCGCTGGCTCTCGCGCGGCGGCCCGTTCGAATTCCGCCACGTCTACCCGCGCGACGAGCTCAATCCGCCCAGGCGCCCGCCCTACCACCAGGTGTGGATGCGCCTGACCGAACCGGTCGGCGATGCGCCCGAGCTGCATCAGGCGTTGCTGGCCTACGCCTCGGATTTCCATCTGCTCGGTACCGCAACCTTCCCGCACGGCATCAGCTACTACCAGCCGCACGTGCAGATGGCCTCGCTGGACCATGCGATCTGGTTCCATCGCCCGTTCCGCGTGGACGACTGGCTGCTGTACTCGCTGGACAGCCCCAGCGCGCAGGATTCGCGCGGCCTGGCCCGCGGCCAGTTCTTCACCCGCGACGGCGTGCTGGTGGCCAGCACCGCGCAGGAAGGGCTGATCCGGGTCACGCCTGACAGCCCCGCAACCGTCGCCATCGCGGCCAGGGGCTGACATGCGCCAGGTATTCAGCAGCCAGCGCGTGGAAACCGTGGAGGGCGTGGCCAAGCTGCTGCGCGATGCCGGGATTGACGCGCGCATCACCAATGGCCGTTCGTATCACAGCAAACGCGGCGGCCAGTTCAGCTATCTGGACCAGGGCAACGCCAAAAGCTACCCGGCGGTCTGGGTGGTGCATGCCGAAGACCAGCCGCGGGCGCGTGAGGTACTGCGCGCCGCGCGGCTGCTCGACACCACCCGGCGCGACCACCCCACCGCCGAGTTCGCCTTCCGCGACGACGTGCCGCAGACCACAGGCGGCCGCAGCTGGGCCTGGCGCCTCCGCATCGGACTGCTGCTGGTGATCGCCGCGGTGGCCCTGTTCGTGGTGATGCGCCACCGCAATACCCCTGCCCCGGTACCGGCACAACCCTCGCAACAGCCACCGGCCAGCCCGGCGGCGCCTGCGCCCGAGCAGGACGAAATCCGGGTGCGCATCCAGCCACCTGCACCGCCGCCCACGCCGTAAGCGACGGTCACATCTGGCGGCGTCGGCCGTCATGCCCTGCATCCCGTCCGGACGCCGCCCATGACCGCCCTCCCGCTGGAATCGATGCTGCAACGCGAACTGCCCGCCGCCAGCGGCGGCTGTCCCCGGTCCTATGGCCGCATCGTGCTGGCCTGCCAGAACACGGTTACCGCGATCGCGCTGGCGATCACCCGCGACGTGCAGGCCAGCGAAGACATCGCCCAGGAGGCCTTCAAAGGCCTGGCAGCAGCTCACCCAGCTCAACAACCATTCCAGTTTCCTGCCGTGGCTGCGCCAGATCACCCGCAACCTGGCCCGCGACTGGCTGCGGGCCCATCGCGGCCGGCCGCTGACCGGTGAAGCGGCTGAAATCGCCATCGGCATGGCCGCCGATCCGTCGCCCAACGCCGCCGAGCATCTGCTGCGCGGGGAAGACGAGCGGGCCGCCGCCGAGCTCATCTCCGCCCTGCCGGAGGACAGCCGCGAGATCCTGCTGCTGTATTACCGCGAGGGCCAACGCTCGCAGCAGGTGGCCGCCCTGCTGGGCCTGAGCGATGCCGCGGTGCGCAAGCGGCTGTCGCGGGCCCGCGCCACGGTACGCGCGCAGATGCTCAAGCGCTTCGGCGAATTCGCCCGCAGCAGCGCCCCGGGCAGCGCCTTCGCCGCCGTGGTCAGCTCGGCACTGATGCTGGCGGCTCCCGGTGCGGCCAGCGCGGCGATCATCGCCACAGGGGCCGGCGTGGCCGGCACCAGTGCGGGCAAGCTGGGAGTTGGCGGGCTTGGCGTCAACACCGCCAGCAGTGGCGCAGCCGCAGGCACGCTCGGCGCCGCGGTGAGCGCCTTGTTCCCCAGCCCGTTCAGCATGTGGGTGGTGCTGGGCTCCCTCGTGTTCGGCACCCTGGCCACCTGGCTCTCCAATCTTTACCTGCTGCGCTATGCCGAGACGGCTGAGGAGAACCGCAGGGTCCGCCGTTTCATGCGCCTGCATACCATCAGCGCCTTTGTGTTCTGCGTTTGCGCCCTGGCCGGCGTGGTGTTCCGCATGGGCCTGGTTGGCGGCATGCTGACCTTGGCGGCAGGTATGGCCGCATTGAACTACCAGTATCTGGTCACCCTGCCGCGGGTGATGGCGCCGATGCTCGCCCGGGATGCCGCACGCCATGGTCGCAGCGGCCCTTCCCGGGTGTACCAGAGCGTGTTTGGACGCAGCGTCATCGTTGCCACGTCACTGCTTGCGGTGGCTGCGACGCTGTTCGCGCTGCTGCGCAACTAGCAGAACAAGACACCCCCGCTGTTGCCAGCGGGGGTGTTGTCGGTCGGCACTTCTGCGGGGGATTACTTCGCAGCCGGCACCTGCGCCGGCATCGGTCCACGCGGGCCGCGATGACCACGCGGTGCATCCTTGCGCGCAGCCTCCAGTTCGGCCGGACTCAGTTTGCCGTCCTTGTCGGTATCGGCCTTGGCAAACCATTCGGCACGGCGCTGTTCACCCCGCGCCACCCGGTCGGCGCGGTCGATATAGCCATCCTTGTTGACGTCCAGTTTGGCGAAATAGGCCTGGTACTCGGCGGCGCTGATCCGGCCGTCCTTGTTGGTATCCATGCCGCGCATCATCAAACCGCCCTTGCGCGCGCCATGACCACCGTGGCCGCCGTGATGGCCACCCCGGTAACGCGGCGCCGGCATTTCCGCGGCGCTGAGCTTGCCGTCCCTGTTCTTGTCCAGCTGATCGAAACGCTCGGCCAGACGCGGATGCGCCGCCGCTTCCTGACGGTCGATCACGCCATCGCCATTGCGGTCCAGGCGGGAGGTCGGCGCCTTGGCGGCGGCAGGCGCGGCAACAGGGGCCGCGGCAATTGCCACACCGGCGGCGGAAGTGGCCAGCAGCATCGCCAGCAGGATCATCGGGGTGCGTTGACTCATGGTGAGGCTCCATTGCGTTGGGGGGGAAAGCGGACGACGGACTCGTCGTGCCGGTACTGGTGAAAACGCCCGGACACCGGCGGCGTTGACAGCGCTCCGGGCCGTATTCATGACGCAGACAGGCGCAGGTCCGGCGACGACGCCGGGCTATGCTGTGCACATGGCCCTGCATTCCGACAGCAACGAAGAACTGCGCCTGTTCCAGACCGGCGAGCATCCCTGCGGCTATTGGCCGGACCGCCAGGCCCGCGATCTGGTGCTCGATCCGCAGGATCCGCGCCTGGCGGTGCTGTATCCGATGGCGTTGGCGTGGGGCTTCCGGCGTTCCGGCGACCTGGTGTATCGCCCGCACTGCCAGCACTGCCGCGCCTGCGTGCCGGTACGCATTCCGGCGTCGCGCTTCGCCGCCGACCGCAGCCAACGCCGCTGCCTGGCCCGCAATGCCGATCTGCAATGCCGGGTGGTTGCGGCCGAGCGTACCGACGAACAGCTGGCGCTGTACCAGCGCTACCTGGCCCATCGCCACGCCGGCGGTGGCATGGATGGCCATGGCGCGCATGAATTCGACCAGTTCCTGGTCGGGCGCTGGTCGCAGGGGCGCTTTCTTGAAATACGCGAGCCGACGCAGGCCGGTCAGCGCGGCCGTCTGCTGGCCGTGGCCGTGACCGATGTGACCGTGCAGGGCCTGTCGGCGGTCTATACCTTCTTCGATCCGGAGGTGCAGGCGCGCGGCCTCGGCACGTTCGCCATCCTCCAGCAGATCCGGTGGGCGCAGCGCGAATCGCTGCCCTACCTGTATCTGGGTTACTGGATCCGCGACCACCACAAGATGGATTACAAACGCCGGTTCCGGCCGCTGGAGGCCTACGATGGCCGCCGCTGGCACGACTTCGACGGCGCCCACGACGGCATCTGAGGCACGCGGCAATGGCGGTTTCATCGTCCCGGTGCAAAATAGCGCCATGAACCGACATTTCCTGCTCCTGGCCGCCTCCATGCTGTGTGCCGCCTGCACCACCGCGCCTGCCCCGAAAACCCCACCCGAGGCGACACCGGCGCTGCGACTGGCCACCTACAACACCTCGCTCTACTCCGATGAAAGTGGCGGTCTGATCCGTCAGCTGGCAGGCGACAGCGAACACGCGCGCAAGATCGCCGCCGTGCTGCAACAGGTGCGGCCGGACCTGGTGCTGCTCAACGAGTTCGACTACGACGAGGGCCATCGCGCTGCCGACCTGTTCCAGCAGCGCTATCTGGAAACCGCCCAGCCCGGCGGCGGCGAACCGCTGCACTACGCCTACCGCTACCTGGCCCCGGTCAACACCGGTGTGCCGAGCGGGCTGGACCTGGACAACAACGGCACGGTCGGCGGCAAGGGCCGCGACCGCGGCAACGATGCCTGGGGCTACGGCCTGCACCCGGGCCAGTACGGCATGCTGGTCCTGTCGCGCTATCCGATCGATGAAAAAGCGGTGCGCACGTTCCAGCTGCTGAAGTGGAGCGCAATGCCGGGCGCGCTGCGGCCGCTGGATCCGACCACCGGCAAGTCGTTCTATTCCGATGCGATCTGGGCCCAGCTGCGGCTGTCGTCCAAATCGCACTGGGACGTGCCGGTACGCACGCCATCGGGCACGGTCCATGCGCTGGTCTCGCATCCCACCCCGCCGGTATTCGATGGCCGGGAAAAGCGCAACGCCGCGCGCAACCACGACGAACTGCGGCTCTGGCAGGACTATCTGGCCGGCGACAACACCGCCTGGCTGTGCGATGACCAGGGCCGCTGCGGCGGCCTTGCAGCCGATGCGCGCTTTGTGATCCTGGGCGACCTCAACAACGACCCGATCGATGGCGATGGCCGCCACGAGGCCATCCTCGAGCTGCTCGAGAACCCGCGCGTGCTGCGGTATCCCACCCCGCACAGTCCGGGTGCCGAGCAGACCAGCCTGGCCTATGCCGGAAAAGGCATCGTGCGCCGCGGCGCGCCGGCCCAGGCGACCGGCGACTTCGGCCCGCGTTCGGGCACGCTGCGGCTGGATTACGTGCTGCCTTCGGTCGGATTCCAGTACCTCGACAGCGGCGTGTTCTGGCCGGCCGGCGACAGCCCCGAAGCGAAAATCGCCGATGGCAGCGACCACCACCTGGTGTGGGTCGACGTGCGCTGAGCGGGCCTCCCGGCAGAAAAGAAAACGCCGGCGCAGTGCCGGCGTTTGCCTGTCCGCACCATCGATCCGGCCGGGTCAGCCTTTCAATTCAATCCCGATCACCGCCGCCGCCTCACGGGCGATGTTGCGGGCATCGTCAACGTTCCCGCCTCGGGCCAGCGTCACCCCGACGCGGCGGTGGCCATGCACGCAGGGCTTGCCGAACAGCCGCAGCGCGGTATCCGGATGCTCCAGTGCCGCGGCCACATTGCTGAAGAACGGCACGCCCTCGCCATGGGCCAGCATCGCGCATGAGGCCGATGCCCCGCTCTGGCGGATCAGCGGAATCGGCAGGCCGAGGATCGCGCGCGCATGCAGCGCGAACTGGCTCAGCTCCTGCGACACCAGCGTCACCAGGCCGGTGTCGTGCGGGCGCGGCGAAACCTCGCTGAACCATACCTCGTCGCCTTTGACGAACAGTTCCACCCCGAACACGCCCCAGCCGCCTAGGTCATCGGTGATCGCCTTGGCCACCGCCTGCGCGCGCTCCCGCGCCAGCTCCGACATCGGCTGCGGCTGCCAGCTTTCGCGGTAATCGCCGTCCTTCTGCAGATGCCCCACCGGCTCGCAGAACGAGGTGCCGCCGGCATGGCGCACGGTCAACAGGGTGATCTCGTAATCGAAATCGACAAAGCCTTCGACGATGCAGCGGCCGGCACCGGCACGCCCGCCGGTCTGTGCGTATTCCCATGCCGGGGCGATGTCGCTCTGGCTGCGCAGGGTGCTCTGGCCCTTGCCCGAAGACGACATCACCGGCTTGAGCACACACGGCAGCCCGATCTGCGCCACCGCCGCCCGGTACTCGGCTTCGGTAGCGACAAAGCGGTAGGGCGAAGTCGGCAGCCCCAGGACTTCCGCGGCGAGGCGGCGGATGCCTTCGCGGTCCATGGTCAGGCGTGCGGCACGTGCGGTCGGGACCACCCGCTGCCCGTGCTCCTGTTCCAGCTGGATCAGGGTTTCGGTATGGATGGCCTCGATCTCGGGCACGATCAGGTGCGGCTTTTCGAGCGCGACCAGCTCGCGCAGCGCCATCTCGTCGAGCATGTCGACCACGTGCGCGCGATGGGCGACCTGCATCGCCGGCGCATCGGCGTAGCGGTCGGCGGCAATCACCTCGACCCCGAAACGCTGCAGTTCGATCGCCACTTCCTTGCCCAGCTCGCCCGAGCCGAGCAGCAACACGCGGGTGGCGGACGGCGACAGCGGGGTGCCAACAGTGGTCATGACGCAGCTTCCATAAAACGGGGACTGGCTTGGCATTCTACTGGCAGGCCCGAATCACCGGCGCACCGGCGGCACTTGCAACATGATATCAAATTGATATCTTGACCTCGAACTCCACGGACGAGACGACCATGAAAGAGAAACTCCTGAAGTCGCTGCCCGGCATTCCGGTGGTGATCGCCTGCATTGCCGCCGCCGCGGTAGCGGCATGGCTGATGGTCACCGCGGCCAGCGCCGGAGCTGCGCCCGAAGCGCTTTCCACCCCTGGCCCGCAGGGAATCCCGGGCCTGGTCATCGGCGCGGTGCTGCTGGCCGCGCTGGCGGTGTTCTTGCTGTCCGGCCTGTACACGATGCAGCCCAACCAGGCCGCGGTAGTGAGCCTGTTCGGCAAGTATGTGGGCACGGTCAAGGACAACGGCCTGCGCTGGAACAGCCCCTTCTATGCCAAGAAGAGGATCAGCCAGCGCATCCGCAACTTCGAAAGCGGCAAGCTCAAGGTCAACGAACTGGACGGCAGCCCGATCGAGATCGCCGCGGTGATCGTGTGGCAGGTGATCGACGCCTCCGAGGCGGTCTACAACGTCGATGACTACGAGAGCTTCGTGCACATCCAGTCCGAATCGGCGCTGCGTGCGATGGCCACCAGCTATCCCTACGACCAGCACGAGGAAGGTCAGCTGGCGCTGCGCAGCCACGCCACGGAAATCTCGCAACACCTGAAGGACGAGCTGGCCGAACGCCTGGCCGATGCCGGCCTGCAGGTGATCGATGCGCGCATCAGCCACCTCGCCTACGCTCCGGAAATCGCCCAGGCGATGCTGCAGCGGCAGCAGGCCAACGCGGTGATCGCCGCGCGCACGCGGATCGTCGCCGGTGCGGTGGGCATGGTGCAGATGGCGCTGGCCGAGCTGGAAAAGAACGGCACCGTGCACCTGGATGAAGAGCGCAAGGCGCAGATGGTCAGCAACCTGCTCACCGTGCTGTGCTCCGAGCGCGGCGCGCAACCGATAGTCAATACCAGCTCGCTGTACTGAGGCCGCCACATGGATGTCGCCGTCCCCCTGGTTGTCGCCCTGTCCGGCCTTCCCGCCCTGGGTTTGGCCTTGTGGACCGGCGAAGCGAACGCGCCGCAGGCACGCGCCATCGGCCTGCGCTGGGCGTTGGTCGCGCTATGCCTGTTTATCGGCGCCATCGGCCTGTATTTCGCCGGGGACAGCAAGCGCCTGGTCTACGCCGTGGTGATCGCCATGGCGCTGGGCGTCAACGCCCTGCTGGTGTCGATGCTGCTGCGCCTGCGCAAGGACGGCAACGGGAATCCGCGCCAGTGAGCGAGAAGAAAGCCTATCCGCTGCGCATCAATGCCGAAGTCCTGGCGGCGACGCAGCGCTGGGCCGACGACGAGCTGCGCAGCCTCAATGCCCAGATCGAATACGTGATCCGCGATGCCCTGCGCAAGGCCGGGCGCCTACCCAAACCCGACAGCACCAACAAGGAGAGCAAGGAATGAGCAAGCGCTGGAGCTACCTCACCGTCGAGATCAAGGCCTCGCTGATGGGCAATCCGAAAATCGAGGAAATCCAGGCCGAACTTGCCCGGCAGGGCAATCTGGGCTGGGAGCTGGTCAACATCCTGTTCCATGCGCCGCTGGCGCCGGCCCTGCTGGTGTTCAAAAAGGAGAACTGAGATGCGCCTTCTACGTCTTCTGGCCATCGCGCTGCTGATGCTCGGCAGCAGCGCCGCGCTCGCCGCCGACCCTGCGCAGGCCATTGCCGCACGCCTGCTCGACCAGCTCGATGCCGGCAACTATGCCGGCGCTGAAGCCGGCTTTACCCCGGAAATGGCCGCCGCGGTCCCCGCCGCCACCTTGAAGGCGATCTGGGAATCCCTGCCGGCGCAGATGGGCGCGGCCAACGGGCGCGGCGCGGCGCAGACCACCACGCAGCAGGGCATGAGCGTGGTCGTCATCCGCCTGCGTTTTGCCAACGGCGAGCTGGATACGCAGACCGTGGTCGATGGTCAGGGCCGCATCGCCGGCTTCCGCATCACCCCGGCCGCCCCGCCACCCGCCGCCGCACCGGCGGCCGATGCCGGCTTCCACGAAATCGAGTTCAGCATCCCCGCCAAGCCGGGCGCCCTGCCCGGCACCCTGGCGATGCCGGACGGCACCGGCCCGTTCCCGGCGGTGGTGCTGGTGCACGGTTCCGGGCCGCAGGACCGGGATGAAACCATCGGCCCCAACCGCCCGTTCCTGGATATCGCCCGCGGCCTGGCCGCCCAGGGCATCGCCGTGCTGCGCTACGAAAAGCGCAGCAAGGCCCGTCCGCAGGATCTTGCCGGCGACAGCTTCACCGTGGACGACGAGACCACCCACGATGCGGTGGCGGCCGTCGCGGCGCTGGCCACGGCCCCCGGCATCGACGCCCGCCACCTGTTCGTGCTCGGCCACAGCCAGGGCGGCATGCTCGCCCCGCGCATCGCCCGCCAGTCCGGCAAGCTGGCCGGCTTGATCCTGCTGGCCGCACCGGCGCGCTCGCTGTTGACCATCCTGCCCGAGCAGAACCGCTACCTGTTTTTGCAGGACGGCCAGATCAGCAGCGAGGAACAGGCCTTCCTGGACAAGCTGGACGCACAGATCGCCGCCGTCCGCGGCAGCGGCGAGGTCGCCGCCAAGGATTCACCTCTGGGCCAGCCCGCCCATTACTGGCGCAGTTTCGAGGCGATCCATCCGGTGGCCGATGCCCGGGCCCTGACTCTGCCGATCCTGCTGCTGCAGGGCGGCCGCGATTTCCAGGTGACCGGCAGCGACTGGCAACTGTGGAAAGCCGGCCTGCAGGGCGCCCGCTTCAGCTTCCGCGACTATCCGGCGCTGAACCATCTGGGCATCGCCGGTGAAGGCCCGGGAACGCTGCAGGAATACCAGCAGCCCGGGCATGTTTCGGCGCAGCTGATCGACGATGTGGCCGGCTGGATCAAGGCGCAGCCCTGATGCGCCCGGCCTTCCCACGCAATGACAGCGGCACGGTGGGTACGGCCCGCAGCTATCCGGTCGCCGCGCCACATCCGCTTGCCTTCCTGTGGATCGCGGTCCCGCTGCTGGCCGCCGCTGGCATTCCCCCATTGACACTGCTGCTGCGCGGCACCGCCACCGCGGAAGCAGGCAGCGGACTTTGGCTGGCGTCACTGCTGCCGCTGCTCATGCTCGTCCTCGTCGGTATCGGCTACCGCCGCCGTCGGATCATGATCGATGGCAGCACGCTGCAGATCAGCGCCATGCTGTACCGCAAGCGCATCGAGCTGGCCGCGCTGGAAATGGACAGGGCGCGCGTCATCGACTTGGCCGAGCACACCGAACTCAAGCCTGCGCGCAAGACCAACGGCCTGCAGATTCCAGGTGTCCGCGCCGGTCACTACCGTATGCGCGACGGTGGCAAGGCGTTCTGCCTGGTCACCGACAACAGCCGGGTACTGCTGCTGCCGCTGCGCGATGGCAGCCGCGTGCTGCTCAGCCCGGAGAATCCGCGCCAGCTGCTGCAGGACCTGACCCGGCTGGCCGCGCACGGACGCCGGGATTAAGCTGGGGCCATGCGCTTTGCTCCCTCGCGGCTGATCAACACCCCCGACATCGAACTGTGGCCTGCCGGCCTGCTGCGTGCGCGCAGCAACGCCGACGCCCGCACCCTGGCCCGTGCCCGCTGGGTATTGCGACGCAAGCGCGATGGCTGCTACCTCGCCGCGTCATTGCCGGAAGGGCTGATGCCGCTGGTGCCGCGGCTGAAGTTCGAATCCGGCATCGAGGACGCCCTGGCGGCGCTGGACGAAGTGATCTGCAGCACCCGGCGCGGCCCGCCGGCGGCCGCCGAACTGCCATTGGACCGGTTGCATGAGCGGTTGCAGCAGCTGGGCCTGGACGAAAGTTACGGCCCCCGGCATGGACTCGAACTGGTCGCCGAACCGGCCCACCTCGCACTGGCCGGTTTCGACCGGTATCGGCGCCCGCTGTGGTTGACCGCCGCCGCGGCCCGCGCCTGGCAGGGCATGCAGCATCGGGCGCGAATGGACGGCATCCTGCTGGAGGCCATTTCCGGCTATCGCAGCCACGCCTACCAGTTGGCAATCTTTGACCGCAAGCTCGCCCGCGGCCTGGACGTGGCGCAGATCCTCACCGTCAACGCCGCCCCGGGCTACAGCGAACACCACAGCGGCTGCGCGCTGGATATTGGCACGCCCGGCGAACTGCCGGCAGAAGAATCGTTCGAGGCCACGCCCGCATTCGGCTGGCTGCAGCGCCATGCCGGACGTTTCGGTTTCACCATGAGCTACCCGCGCGACAATCCTTTCGGGATCATCTACGAACCCTGGCACTGGTGCTGGCACCGCGCCCACGCCTGAGCAGTGCGAGCAGCGGCGCCGGCGTTGACGGCCTGATCTGAACGCCGCACCGGACCGCCATCGGCGCCGTCCGGAGCAGCGCCGCGGCCAGCAAGCATCCATCGCGACATCCGATGCGCGCGGCCATCGATTGCGCCCATTCCCGCCGGTGCGGGTGACGGCATCATCCACGGCATCGCGATGGCGAAGGACTGTCGGCAGCCCGGCAGCGGAGCAGCCCGGCAGCGCGGATCCGCTACCGCCGCCCTGCCGTTACGCGGCGATCAACGTCGCGCCCTCACTGCTGTGAGCGCGAGGTCGGCCCCTCCACCTGCGCATCGGCATCGGCGATCCGCCACAGATACAGCCCGGCATACGTGCGATACGGCCCCCAACGCTCGCCGCGCGCCAACAGCTCCTTCGGCGTAGGCATCGTCTCCAGGTTGTCGACCCTCTGCGCACCCTTGCGGATCCCCAGATCGTCCACCGGCAGCACGTCCGGGCGCCCGAGCCGGAACATCAACATCATCTCCACCGTCCAGCGGCCGATACCGCGCACCGGCACCAGCGCCTGGATGATGGCCTCATGATCCATCACCGCCATCTGCCGCAGGCCCGGGATTTCCCCGGCCAGCTCCCGCCGTGCCAGGTCGCGCAGAGCCAGCGCCTTGTTGCCGGACACCCCGCAGGCGCGCAATGCCGCATCGTCGATCCGCGCCAGGGTGTCTGCATGCAGCCGTGGGCTGCCGATTGCCGCCTCCACCCGGCCGACAATGGTCGCGGCGGCCTTGCCGCTGAGCTGCTGGAACAGGATCGCCCGCGCCAGCGCATCGACCGGATCGAACGTTTTGCGCCAGCCGGGGGGTGCCGACAGTGGCCCCAACCGCCGCATCCATGCACCCAGCCGCTGATCCCGCAACAGGTGCGCATGGGCAAGTTCCACATCGAAACCGCGCCGGTAACGGGGCATGTCAGCGCCTCAGGGCAGCCAGCGCATATACCGCCCAGGCGGCCATCAAGGTCATGCCGCCCACCGGCGCCAGCCGCATCGACGCGTGCCACAGCGCACCGCCGACCAGGCTGCCGGAAAACAGCAGCGTGCCCAGCAGCAGACCGCACAACGCCACCCGGGTCACGCCATCACCGGGCAGCCGCCCCAGGGCCGCCAATGCAATGCCGTGACCGAAGGCGTACAGCGCCGCCGTAGTCACCTGCGACTGCGCCTGCGCATCGGCAATGCCATGGGAGGCGTATGCGGACAGCCCGATCGCCGCCGCCGCCAGCAGCGCGCCACAGCCGGCCAGCACAAAGGGCCGGCGTGAAGGCAGTTCCAGAACAGGCATTTCGATCCTCTCCTCATCGACCACCGCAGCATCGCGGTGCCTGCAACACTCCCAAAAAAAACGCGCCGCTGGAAGCGGCGCGTTCGGGTCCATCAGGTCATCCGTGCAGCGGGCGCTTACTTGACCGCCCAGTACACGTCGTAGGAGCCGTCAGTGGTGAACGCCTTGTCGACGCCACCCTTCCAGGACTCGTACGGACGGTCCACCACTTCATTGCCGTTGGTCGCCGCCCAGGCACGCAGGGCATTACGCGCCACATCCAGACCCGCCATGTGGCCGCTGTAGGATGCAAACGCCGAACGATGGGCCTTGGCGTGGACGTAGGTCACCGGGTTGCCGGACGGGATCTTGATGTCGAGCTTGCCGTCAGCAGTGGCCACCGGCGCCGTGACCTCGGCTTCCGCCTTGTTCTTGTCGGCAACCGCAGCCGCGCCACTCTTCTTGCGGACCGGCTGGGCCACGTCGAAGGCGTACTTGTCCGAGCCGAAGTCGGTGGTCACGATCCGCACCGGACCGGCAGCCTCGAGACCGTTGGCTTCCATCGCACGCTTGATCCATTCCTGGTTGTCCTGGATCGACTTGCGGATGGACTCGTTGTTGCGGTCGATGTTGCCGGCGTTGACCACCAGCAGGTCCTCGGCCGGAACGTCCACGATCTTCAGATCCGACAGCGGTGCTTCCTCGGCGCGATAGTCGACGTTCGGCACGGTGGCCAGCATGTTGGCCATGCGCGACAGGCCCAGCTTCAGGTCGTCGCCGACATGGCGGCTGACATACAGGCCGGCATAACGGCCGAACAGGTCGAAGCCGTACTTGATGCTGTAGTCCTGGGTGATCTTGACGTTGCGGCCACCCTTGCCGGTCGGCTCGAGGGCGAACGTGGTGATCTTGTCATGGCCACGGGTCGGGTCCTGGATGGCGATCGCGACGAGCTTGTTCTTCTCGCTCTCGGTGATCTCCCAGGAGCCCTGGCCCAGCGTGCTGTCCTTGGAGCTGTAATCAAGACGGGCACCGACGCCGGCGTCCGGGCCGCTGAGCTTCAGCTCGACGCCCGGATCACGCAGGACCAGCGGGTTCCAGTCCTTGAAACGGCGCAGGCTGTTGACCGTGTCAAACACGATCGTCATCTTGCGGTTGGTTTCGATGCTTTCAGAAATATGGCGTTCGCCCGGCAGACTTACGCCAATGATGACGAAAAGGCCAGCCACGATCCCCAAGGCGATCAGGAACTCGATAATACGGGTCATTCAGGAGTCTCCGGGGCCGATCCCACGGCCGGGTTGATTGAAGCGAAGCCCCCAATCCTATCAGGCTTTTCGCGCATTTTTCATTCGATTGGCGTACCGGTTTCCTTACCCGATACCCGACAGTTGCAAAGCGTAACGCATCACCGCCGGATGCGGGTGGTCCGCGTGCCCTGCAACGCCACGGTGGTCGCCGGTTTTGCCACCGGAAACCGTCCGCACGGGGTCAGACCAGCTGCAACTCAAAGGCCTTGAGCACCGCGCGGGTGCGATCACGCACTCCCAGTTTCGACAGAATATTGGAAACGTGGTTCTTGATCGTGCCTTCCGCCACTCCCAGTGAATTGGCGATCTCCTTGTTGGAGAAGCCGCTGGCCATCAGCCTCAGGATCTCGGTTTCACGCTCGGTCAACGGGTCGGGCCGGTCCAGGCTGACGAACTCGTTGCGCATGTGTTCCAGCCCGGACAGCAGGCGCTGGGTCACGGCCGGCTGCACCAGTGAACCGCCCGCAGCCACGGTACGGATCGCCCCCACCAGCTGCTCCAGCGTCACATCCTTGAGCAGATAGCCCTTGGCCCCGGCCTTGAGCCCGGCCAGCACCAGCTGGTCGTCGTCGAACGTGGTCAGGATGATCGCCGGCGGCAGCTGCCCCTGGCGCGACAGCAGCTGCAGCGCCTCCAGCCCCGACATCACCGGCATGCGCATATCCATCAGCACCACGTCGGGGGCCACCTGCGGAATAATCTCCACCGCCTGCTTGCCGTCAATGGCCTCGGCCACCACTTCGATACTGTCGTCCAGTGCCAGCAACGAGCGGATCCCCTGCCTCACCAGGGTTTGGTCATCGACCAGGCAGACGCGGATCATCCATTCACTCCTTGTGGCACTGAAGCCAGCAGCATATTCGTTACCACCGGCACCGCGGCGCGCAGCCGGAATCCTTGGCCAGGGCGGGTATCCATGACCAGCTCGCCGCCGTACTGGCTGATCCGCTCGCGCATCCCGCGCAGGCCGTTGCCGGGAATGATCTCCCCGGCCGCCGCGCCCACCCCGTCATCATGCGCCTCGATCACCACCTGCGCCTCCTCGCGGTGCACCCGGATCCAAAGATGGCGTGCACTGGCGTGGCGCACCGCATTGGTGATGATTTCCTGGGTGCAGCGCAGCAACACATGGGCGCGCCCGGGGTCTTCGACGCTGAGCGGCTCATCGATATCCAGATGGATCTCCAGCGACGGCACCCGCTCGGCCAGTGGCCGCAACGCCGCGGCCAGATCGATGGCGCCGCTTTCGCGCAGCTGGCTGACCGCCTCGCGCACGTCGGTGAGCAGCAGTTTGGCCAGGGTATGGGCCTGGCGTACATGCTCCTGCGCCTGTCCCTGGCTGATATGGCTGGCCACTTCCAGATTCAGGCTCAGCGCGGTGAGGTGGTGGCCCAGCAGGTCGTGCAGCTCGCGCGAGATGCGGGTGCGTTCGTTGACCCGCGCGCTTTCGGCCAGCAGCAGGCGGGTGGCGCGCAATTCGGCATTGAGCCGGCGCTGCTCTTCCCGCGCCTGGGTCTGCTGCCGCGCCACCAGACTGGTCACGAAGATGAACATCGAAAAGCCGCCGTACAGCAGCGACTGCATCACCGCCTCCAGCAGCGAGAACGGCAGGAAGACGTAATAGACCGGCGCCACCGCCAGCTGGCTCAGCACCACCCACAACATGCCGACCCGCTTGTTCAGCAGCCACGGAATCACCCCGGCGGCGACCATCATCAAGATGCTGCCCAGACCGGTGCCGCTGAGGTAGCTCACCGCCAGCGCCGACACCGTCAGTGCCAACAGCAGCAACCGGTCGTACCAGCCCGAGTGGCCGCCGGTATTGAGCCCGCGGGTCAGCCAGAAGTAGCAGCCGCCGAAAGCCAGATAGGACGCAAACAGCCACCACGCCTCCAGCGTGCTGTGCAGGGCCGGCTCGTCCCGTGGCACGTACTGGGTGTAGACCAGCGGTGCACAGACGATCGCCCAGGTGAAAAGGCCTGCCAGGCGCAGGACACGGGTATGGCTCAGATATCCCAACATGCGCACATAGTAGTGATGAACCGGCCCGCATCGCCTCCCACGGAAGTAATGGCGTGTGGCTCGCCCGCTCCAGCGACCCATGCGATAATCCGCCGCACAGCCCGGCAAGGGCCGACCGTTTTACCCCACGGAGTCACAATGTCGATCGTCATCCGCGACGTGCGTGAGCACGAGCTCGATTCCGTCCTGGCGCTGAACAACAACGGCGGCATGGCCATCCTTCCGCTGGATGCGGCAAAGTTGCGGCGTTTCTATGACACCGCCGAATATTTCCGCGTCGCCGAGCGTGACGGCAACCTGGCCGGCTTCCTGGTCGGCTACGGCAGCGACAGCGAACATGACAGCAGCAACTTTGCCTGGTTCCAGCAGCGTTACCCCAGCTTTTTCTATATCGACCGTATCGTGATCGCCAGCCGCCGCCGCGGTGGCGGTGTCGGCCGCGCCTTCTACGCCGATGCGCAAAGCTATGCCGAGCTGCGCTACCCGCAGATGGCCTGCGAGGTGCTGCTCGACCACGGCGCCGATGCCGCCCTGCTGTTCCATGGCAGTTTCGGCTTCCGCGAAGTCGGCCAGAACACCATGGCCGATGTCGACCTGCGCGCCAGCATGCTGCTCAAGGACCTGTGCAGCTACCAGTGGGTGCATGAAACCTATGGCGACCACCTTCCCGACGTCCCCTGGGTGGGACATCCACGCCGTGCCCTGCGCGTGCATCAGCCGACAGGAACCTGAACATGGCGGTGAATCTGGACTATGAACAAGCTGGCGAACTGAAGATCGGCCAGGTCGGCATCGCCAACCTGCGCGTCCGCACCCTGGATGTGGAACGTCTGAGCCAGGAAATGCGCGAACGCGTGGCCCGTGCGCCCAAGCTGTTCGGGCGCGCCGCGGTGATCATCGATTTTGGCGGCCTGTCGCAATTGCCCGACCTGGCCACGGCCCAGGCGCTGCTCGGCGGGCTGCGCGAGGCCGGCGTGCTGCCGGTCGCGCTGGCCTACGGCAGCCACGATACCGAGGTGCTGTCCGGGCAGCTGGGCCTGCCGCTGCTGGCCAAGTTCCGCGCCCAGTA
>NZ_JAUJUJ010000548.1 GCF_030711595.1 Stenotrophomonas sp. YIM B06876 | reverse complement strand
TCGCCCTGTTGCTGACAGGTTCCGCCTTTTTCGCCCACGCGGCCGGCCCCCTTGAGAAGACCGAATGCATCGCCCCAGCCAAGCCGGGCGGCGGCTTCGACCTGACCTGCAAGCTGGTGCAAAGCGGGCTGCAGAACGCCAAGCTGATTGCCGAGCCGATGCGCGTGACCTACATGCCCGGCGGCATTGGCGCCGTGGCCTACAACGCCATCGTGGCCCAGCGCCCCGACCAGGCCAACACCCTCGTCGCCTTCTCCAGCGGCTCGCTGCTCAACCTGGCCCAGGGCAAATTCGGCCGCTACAACGAGAACGACGTGCGCTGGCTCGCCGCCATCGGCACCGACTACGGCGCCATCACCGTGGCGGCCGACTCGCCCTACAAGACGCTCAAGGACGTGCTCGCCGCCGTCAAGGCCGACCCGACCAAGGTGGTGTTCGGCGCCGGCGGCACGGTCGGCAGCCAGGACTGGATGAA
>NZ_JAUJUJ010000547.1 GCF_030711595.1 Stenotrophomonas sp. YIM B06876 | reverse complement strand
AGGCGTAGCGCTGTTCATCCACCCCGTTCGCCCTGAGCTTGTCGAAGGGCTCCATGCAAGGAGCGCCCTGGCTTCGACAGGCTCAGCCCGAACGGTGGGTCGTTGAATAGCCGCATGAGGGTCAAGCGTGGCTGGGCAGGCACTGCAGCAGGGCGGCAGGCCAGTCGGACTGGTGTGCCCACAGGCGCATGGCTTCGATGTCGGGCGCCAGGTAGCGGTCTTGTTCGAGAAAGGCCACGCGCGCGCGGATGGCGGCGAACTGCGCTTCGACCAGGGGCGAGCTCTTCAGGCTTCTATCGAACTCCATGCCCTGCGCGGCGGCCATGGCCTCGATGCCGACCACCACGGCGGTGTTGTTCACCATGTCGGCCAGGCGGCGCGCGCCGAAGGTGGCCATGGAGACATGGTCCTCCTGATTGGCCGAGGTGGGCAGGCTGTCGACGCTGGCCGGGTGCGCCAGCGACTTGTTCTCGGACGCCA
>NZ_JAUJUJ010000546.1 GCF_030711595.1 Stenotrophomonas sp. YIM B06876 | reverse complement strand
TCGCGCGTGAGCTCGGCGCGGAGCTGCTGGCCGGGGTTGAAAAAGGCCGTGCCGGGCACCTGCAGGCCCATGGCTTCGAGCAGCATCTGGTTGCTGTTGGCCGTGCCGTAGAAGGTGCAGGTGCCTTCGCCGTGGTAGGCGGCCGATTCAGCGGCGAGCAGCTCGGGGCGGCCGACCAGGCCCTGGGCCGCCTGCTCGCGCACCTGGGCCTTGGCGTTGTTCGACAGCCCCGTGGTCATCGGCCCGGCGGGCACGAACACCGTGGGAAGGTGGCCAAAATGCAGCGCGCCGATCAGCAGGCCGGGCACGATCTTGTCGCACACGCCGAGCAGCAGCGCCGCGTCGAAAACGTCGTGGCTCAGCGACACGGCTGTGGCCACGGCAATCACGTCGCGGCTGAACAAACTCAGCTCCATGCCCGGTGTGCCCTGCGTCACGCCGTCGCACATGGCGGGCACGCCACCCGCCACCTGGGCCGTGGCG
>NZ_JAUJUJ010000545.1 GCF_030711595.1 Stenotrophomonas sp. YIM B06876 | reverse complement strand
GCGTAATACACGGGGGGCGGCGGTGCGTAGTACACCGGGGGTGGTGCGTAATACACGGGCGCAGGGGCGCCATACACGGGGTAGCCATTGCCCACGCCCACGGCGATGCCGGGCGAACTCACGCCGACCGACCAATTGAGGTCGCGCGCCTGGGCCACGCTGGCGCCGCCCAAAGCGAGCAGCGCCACACCGGCAGCAGCGGCCACGGCATACAGAGAACGGACTTTTTTCATGGAAATCTCCTGGTTGGGTGGGGACTGCTGCAGATCATCAGAGCGGTCCCGTCGGTACATAACGCACCAGATACCCAAAAGGATGGCATAGAAGTGTAAAGTTGATGTTTCTGGACGTATGCGTGCCTGTTGCCACGCGTAACGCCAGCGGGGCCGGCACCCTAAAATGGCCGCATGAGCCTTCCGACCACCAACACCTCCCCAGAAGCCGCCAAGCCGAGCAACTTTCTGCGCCAGATCATTGAAAACGA
>NZ_JAUJUJ010000544.1 GCF_030711595.1 Stenotrophomonas sp. YIM B06876 | reverse complement strand
GACCGCGTGCTCATCAAGGTCGCCGCCACCTGGGAAGGCATCGAGGCCGCGCGCCAGCTCGAACAGCGCGGCATCCACACCAACCTCACGCTGCTGTTCTCGTTCGCCCAGGCCGTGGCCTGCGGCCAGGCCAAGGTGCAGCTGATCTCGCCGTTCGTCGGCCGCATCTACGACTGGTACAAAAAGCAGGCCGGCGGCAACTGGGACGAGGCCGCCATGGCCGGCGCCAGCGACCCCGGCGTGCAATCGGTGCGCGCTATCTTCAACCACTACAAGCACTTCGGCATCGCCACCGAGGTGATGGGCGCGAGCTTTCGCAATGTCGGCCAGATCACCGCGCTGGCCGGCTGCGACCTGCTGACCATTGCGCCCGATCTGCTGGCGCAGCTGGCCGCGACCGAAACCCCGCTGGCGCGCGCGCTCGATGCCAGCGCGGCCAAATCCATGGACCTGCCCGCCGTGCACTACGACGAGGCCGGCTTTC
>NZ_JAUJUJ010000543.1 GCF_030711595.1 Stenotrophomonas sp. YIM B06876 | reverse complement strand
CCACGGCCACGCAAACCCGTTCCCCGAAAAGACGGAAATCATCCTCGAAAAAGACGCCCAGGGCGCCGCACTGTACTACCCCGCAGGTGAGTACACCCTGGCGCCCGAGTCGATCTACATCGATCGCGGCGGCAACGTCGCAGTGTCCCCGCGCCTCGTCTCCCTCAAACCCGCAGCCAAGCCAGCGGCCTGACCATGGACGACGCCATGCACGCGGCGCGGCTCGTAGCTGCGCACTCTGCATTGTTGGCCCTGCTCGTGGAGCAGCAGGGCCAGCAGGTCGAAAGCCTCGACGGCATCACCGTCGTGCTGTCGCACCAGCCCGAAGGTGAAAGTCTAGATGTGATCTATACCCGCAACGGTGCCCCGGTTGCAGGGGAGGGCATGTGACTGTTGCCCTTGCTTTTGCGGGTGAGTCTGTGGAGGGCGTGCGCCTTCCCAGCCTCTACGACGGCGCTCCCCGCTGGCAAGCCGGAGAGGGGCGC
>NZ_JAUJUJ010000542.1 GCF_030711595.1 Stenotrophomonas sp. YIM B06876 | reverse complement strand
TGCGCATGGTGCTCAATCAGATTGCCCGTACTCCGGAGTACACCTCGTTCGTCATCAACAATGGCTCGGAACCGCTGCAAGAGGAAGAGTCAGCCGACGCCTTCCGTAGCTTGTTGACGAGCACACTGGAAGCCGAAACTGCACTGGCGAGTCAGTTGGGCTTGAGGATCTAACTGCAGAGCGTTCTGACAAGATGCCCGCAGGCATGTCCATCGGCTAGGTGCACAGCCACACCGCTTACGTCGCTTCAATATGGATCCTCGCAGGCGGTCCGCACTGTGTCGATTCACTCCGCGTGGACAGGAAACGGGTCAATTGCAGCAGGCCCAGTGGGCAAGATGCTCAAATTTTCGCAATCGGGCATGAGTCGTGCGCGCTGGCGCCCGGACGGTTGCGCGCCGGCATAGCAAGTCTCAGGTGGTCTCGCGCGAGATGAGCCGGAACTCGATCTCCTCGGTGTGCGGATGCATGGAAGCGTCGCTCATT
>NZ_JAUJUJ010000541.1 GCF_030711595.1 Stenotrophomonas sp. YIM B06876 | reverse complement strand
CAGTTCGGCATAGGCCTCCAGCGTGGCCGACAGTGGCACGCTGGCATCGTCGTCGTGCGACTGGTAGAGGTCGATGTGGTCGGTCTGCAGGCGCTTGAGCGAGGCGTCCACCGCCTGGCGTATGTATTCGGGGCGCAGGCCCACCTTGCCTTCGCCCATGTCCTTGCCGACCTTGGTGGCCAGCACCACGCGGCTGCGCTTGCCGCTTTTCTTGAGCCATTTGCCGATCACGGTCTCGGATTCGCCACCCACATGCTGGGGCGCCCAGCGCGAATACACGTCGGCGGTGTCGATGAAGTTGAAGCCCGCGTCCAGCCAGGCATCGAGCAGCGAGAACGACGTGGCCTCGTCCACCGTCCAGCCAAACACATTGCCGCCAAGGCACAGCGGCGAAACCTGCAGGCCGGAGCGGCCCAAAGAGCGAAGTTGCATAAGTTTCTCCTCGAATGGATGGACACGCGGGTATGCCATTGTTGCGGCATTGGTGT
>NZ_JAUJUJ010000540.1 GCF_030711595.1 Stenotrophomonas sp. YIM B06876 | reverse complement strand
TGCGTGCCGTCCGTGAGCAGCAGCACGCCGCTGTCGCCGGCCTGGCCGCCGCCGAGCGGGTAGAACACGGTGCGGTCGAGTACGACGCCGCCGTCGGCCTGCACGGCGGTGATATGGGCGCTGCATTCGCGCAGGTAGGCGTCGTCGCGGAACAGGTCGAGGGTCATGGTGGCGAGGCAGTGGTGTGGTGGCGTCGATGGTAGCGACTACCATGGCGGGCATGCCGCAGACCNGGTCGAGTACGACGCCGCCGTCGGCCTGCACGGCGGTGATATGGGCGCTGCATTCGCGCAGGTAGGCGTCGTCGCGGAACAGGTCGAGGGTCATGGTGGCGAGGCAGTGGTGTGGTGGCGTCGATGGTAGCGACTACCATGGCGGGCATGCCGCAGACCCCCTCTTCGACCTTGCCCTCGCCCCTGCCTTCGCGCTTCTGGTCCGAGCTCAGCACGCGCGACTTTGCGCAGCTGCAGGCCAGCGGCCTGGCCGCGCAAACC
>NZ_JAUJUJ010000091.1 GCF_030711595.1 Stenotrophomonas sp. YIM B06876 | reverse complement strand
CAACAGCTCGAGCAGGATGATGAGCCAGACCCCCAGGTCGCCGCGCAGCCGGGGCGCCGCACGCGCGCCCTGGTTGCCGGCTGGCGCAAAGACGCCGGGATGGCGCGGTGGGGTGGTCATGGAATCTTGCTGGCTCACGGTTCTTGCCCTGTGCGGACGTTGCATGCGGGCAACGTCCAGCCTGCATTTTCGGCCCATGCGGGGCGCAAAAACACGGCGCAGAAAAAAGATTCATCAAATATGAACCTTATTGATCCGCATCAAATTGGCGCGCCTGCCGACTCGGTAACGTGGCCACTCATCACTGCATGAGGTACACCATGAGCCAAGGCTTCACCAGCCAGATGGCGCGCAACATTTTCTATGGCGGCACGATGTTTTTCGTGCTGCTGTTTGCCGCGCTGATCTTTCACACCGAAACNCATCACTGCATGAGGTACACCATGAGCCAAGGCTTCACCAGCCAGATGGCGCGCAACATTTTCTATGGCGGCACGATGTTTTTCGTGCTGCTGTTTGCCGCGCTGATCTTTCACACCGAAACCAAGATCCCCGAGCGCTCCAAGGCGGGCGACATCACGCCTGCCGTGGTGCGCGGCAAGCATTTATGGGAGACGCGCAACTGCATCGGCTGCCACACGCTGCTCGGCGAGGGAGCGTATTTCGCGCCCGAGCTGGGCAATGTCTACGAGCGCCGCGGGCCTGATTTCATCAAGGGCTGGATGAAGGCCATGCCTACGCACACGCCCGGGCGCCGCCAGATGCCGCAGTTCAACTTCACCGACCCGCAACTCGACGACCTGGTCGAATTCCTGCGCTGGACCAACGGTATCAACACCGAAAAGTGGCCGCCCAACATTGAAGGGTAAGCGCCCCACGGCGCCCAGACCCTTCATCCACTTCCCAGGATAAAAACATGCAACCCGCAACCCTCAAATACCCGTCGCAGGCCGTCGCGAAGCTGTACTTCATCGCCGCGCTATGCCTGTTCACCGGCCAGATCCTCTTTGGCCTGACCCTCGGGCTCCAGTACGTGATCGGCGACCTGATGTTCCCGGCCATCCCGTTCAACATCGCCCGCATGGTGCACACCAACCTGCTCATCGTGTGGCTGCTGTTCGGCTTCATGGGCGCGGCCTACTACATGGTGCCCGAAGAGAGCGAGACCGATCTCTGGAGCCCGCTGCTGGCCAAGGTGCTGTTCTGGATCTTCCTGGTCGCCGGCGCCGCCACCATCCTGGGCTACCTGCTGGTGCCCTACGCCACACTGGCGCAGATGACCGGCAACGACCTGCTGGCCACCATGGGGCGCGAATTCCTCGAGCAGCCCCTGCCCACCAAGGTCGGCATCGTGCTGGTCTGCCTGGGCTTTCTGTTCAACATCAGCATGACGGTGCTCAAGGGCCGCAAGACGGCCATCTCGCTGGTGCTGCTGCTGGGCCTGTGGGGCCTGGCGCTGCTGTTCCTGTTCAGCTTCGTCAACCCCAGCAACCTGGTGCGCGACAAGCTCTACTGGTGGTTCGTGGTGCACCTGTGGGTGGAAGGCACCTGGGAGCTGATCATGGCTGCGCTGCTGGCCTTCGTACTGATCAAGACCACCGGCGTGGACCGCGAGGTGATCGACAAGTGGATGTACATGATCGTCGCCTTCGCCCTGATCTCGGGCATCCTGGGCACGGGCCACCACTTCTACTTCATCGGCCTGCCGGGCTACTGGCACTGGGTGGGCGGCGTGTTCTCGGCGCTCGAACCGATTCCGTTCTTCATGATGACGCTGTTCGCCTTCAACATGGTGCAACGCCGCCGCCGCGAACACCCCAACCAGGCCGCCGTGCTATGGGCCGTTGGCACCGCCGTCATCGCCTTCCTGGGCGCCGGCGTGTGGGGCTTCATCCACACGCTCAGCTGGGTCAACTACTACACGCACGGCTCGCAGGTCACGGCGGCGCACGGCCACCTGGCTTTCTACGGCGCCTACGTGCTGGTCGTGCTGGCCATCATCAGCTACGCCATGCCCATCATCCGCGGCCGCGAGGCCAACCCCAAGCATGCGCAGCGGGTTGAAATGTGGAGCTTCTGGACCATGAGCATCGGCATGGCCGTGATGGTGCTGGCGCTCAGCGGCGCCGGCATCCTGCAGGTGTGGCTGCAGCGCATGCCTGCTTCGGGTACGGCGATGTCCTTCATGGCGACGCAGGACCAGCTGGCGTTCTTCTACTGGACACGCGTGGCCGGTGGCGTCATGTTCCTGATCGGCCTGCTGAGCTACCTGTCGAGCTTCTTCATCGGCCCCTCGGCCGACGAAGAAACCGTATTCAGCGCCAGCGGCAGCCGCCTGTCACAGGCCTGAGCATGCAAAACGCCCACGCAGTGGCCGCGCAGGCCCCAGGCACTCTCTCCACGCTGGAGCGCGACGGCGCCGTGGGCGGTGCACCGTTCTACGCCGCCCAAGGTGGCGAATGCGCGCTCTTCGAGCACTGCTTCGACCAGCAGCTGCCGCTGCTCATCAAGGGCCCCACGGGCTGCGGCAAGACGCGTTTCGTCGAGCACATGGCGGCGCGGCTGGGCCGCCCGCTGATCACCGTCTCGTGCCACGACGACCTGAGCGCCGCCGACCTGGTGGGCCGCCACCTGATCGGCCAGGGCAACACCGTCTGGGCCGACGGGCCTTTGAGCCGCGCGGTGCGCGAAGGCGCCATCGTCTACCTCGACGAGGTGGTCGAAGCGCGCAAGGACACCACCGTGGTGCTGCACCCGCTGGCCGACGACCGGCGCGTGCTGCCGATCGAGCGCACCGGCGAGCTGCTCCAGGCGCCGCCCGAGTTCATGCTCGTCATCTCCTACAACCCCGGCTACCAGAACCTGCTCAAGGGCCTCAAGCCGAG
>NZ_JAUJUJ010000539.1 GCF_030711595.1 Stenotrophomonas sp. YIM B06876 | reverse complement strand
GTGGTACAGCCGTCCCCAGGTCGACAGCTCCATGCCCTTGCCACAACGCTCGAACAGGCGCAGGTCCAGCAGTTCTTCGAGCTTGCGGATTTGCTGGCTCACGGCGCCGGCCGACACGCCCATCTCCAGCGCGGCAGCCATCACGCTGCCGGTGCGCGCCACGGCTTCGAAGGCCTGCAGCGCGCGCAGGGGCGGCAGTTTCTGAGGGGGCAGTGCGGGCGAGGAGCGCATGGCGGCAGGACTTTTTGAAAACGGCATTGAGTTTAGCTTTTCTAAAGAAGAACACAGATCAATTCGCTTGTTGCGGGTGGTGGCATTGGCTATGGTGTGGCATCGCAATCCGTTTTTGCCGAGAGGAAATCCACCATGTTTTTGCGCAATGCCTGGTACGTCGCAGCCCGGGAAAACGACGTCGCCGACCGGCCCGTTCCCGTCAAGATCCTGAACGAGAAAATCGTGCTGTTCCGCAAGACCGATGGCCAGGTCGCGGCGCTCGAAGAC
>NZ_JAUJUJ010000538.1 GCF_030711595.1 Stenotrophomonas sp. YIM B06876 | reverse complement strand
AGGTCCATCTGGTGCAGCTGGTATTGCCAGGGCACGTCGGTGCGCACGCCGCCGCAGATCACCAGCATCGGCACGCCATCCAAGTAAGCCTCGCCAATGCCGCTGGCCGCGTGCGTCAGGCCCGCGGCGGGCACCACCACCAGCGTGCCCACGGTGTCCGACAGACGCGAGAGCGCATCGGCCATGAAGGCACCGCCGCCCTCGTGGCTGACCAGCACCGGCGTGATGCGGTGCGAGTTGTTCAGCTCGTCGTACAGCTCGGTGTTCTGCACGCCGGGAATGCCGAAGGTGTAGCGGATGCCCAGTTGTTCGAGCGCGTAGCGCGCCAGCCATGCCCCGGTTTTCTTCATTTTCTTGTCTCCTGTGGTGGGGGAACTTGCAAAAAACCGCTCCAGCGGCGTTGTTCCTCCTTGCCGTACGGGTTGTACTGTCTGCGTCGGAACGCCTTGCTGGAGCGATTTTGTGCAAGTCCTGGGGGTGATTCAATGGGTCAGCAGCGTGCGC
>NZ_JAUJUJ010000537.1 GCF_030711595.1 Stenotrophomonas sp. YIM B06876 | reverse complement strand
CCGCGATCAGCGAGACGGTCAGCGAGACGATGGTGAAGCCGATCTGCTTGGAGCCCTTGAGCGCGGCCTGCAGCGGCGCCTCGCCCTGCTCGACGTAGCGCGAGATGTTCTCGATCATCACGATGGCATCGTCGACGACGAAGCCGGTGGCGACGGTCAGCGCCATCAGCGACAGGTTGTTGATGCTGAAGCCCATCAGGTACATCACGCCAAAGGTGCCGACCAGCGATAGCGGCACCGAGAGCGCCGGGATCAGGGTGGCCGGCAGGTTGCGCAGGAACAGGAAGATCACCAGCACGACCAGGCCGACCGCGATCGCCAGTTCGAACTCGACATCGTTGACCGAGGCGCGGATCGTCGTCGTGCGGTCGCTCAGCGCGGCGACGTCGATGGCTGGCGGCAGCGCGGCCTGCAGCTGCGGCAGCAGCGCCTTGATGCTGTCGACGACCTCGATCACGTTGGCGCCGGGCTGGCGCTGGATGTTCATGATCACCGCCGGCGTGCT
>NZ_JAUJUJ010000536.1 GCF_030711595.1 Stenotrophomonas sp. YIM B06876 | reverse complement strand
GGACGCCGTCCCGGCACAGGCGCTGCTGGCCGCCGCGACGGCGCATGCGCGGGCCGAGCGCACGCGGCTGGCCATCAGCGCCGCGCAGCAGGCGTGCTTTGACGGCCTGAACGCGCCGCTGCTGTATGCCGATCCCGCGTTCAAGCCCGCCGCCGTGCATGCCGAGGAGGGGGCCCCGGTGCTGTGGAGCTGCGGCATTTCCGGCGATCGCCCGCTGATCCTGGTGCGGATCGGCGACAGTGCCGATGTCGCCTGCGTGCACGAGCTGCTGCTGGCGCAGCGCTACTGGCAGGCGCTGCAGCTGGGCGTCGATGTGGTGGTGCTGGACACCAGCGCGGCCGGCGAAAACAGCTTGCTGGCGACCTTGCAGGCGCAGATCAGCGCACACAACGCACAACTCACGCTGCCGCCGCCGGCGCCGGGCGCACAGGCGTTCGTGCTGGCTGCGCACGCGCTTTCCGGGCAGCAATGCGCGGGCCTGGCAACCGCGGCGCGGATCGTGCTGGA
>NZ_JAUJUJ010000535.1 GCF_030711595.1 Stenotrophomonas sp. YIM B06876 | reverse complement strand
GCAGGAGCGGCGGCGTCAGCAGCGGGAGCGGCAGGCGCTTCAGCGGCAGGAGCGGGTGCTTCCACGGGTGCTGGTGCGGGAGCAGGAGCGGCTTCTTCCTTCTTGCCGCAAGCGGCGAGGGCGGCAACAGCGATCAGGGAGGCCAGGATGAGGGTCTTGTTCATTTCAGATTTCCTTGGTGGACGACAAAAAACTGGATGCCACAACGCCCCGCCTCTTACAGCCTGGCTTCGCTCTGGCAGAGTGCGCGCAAAAGCGCGCTTCTTACTCAACGGATAATTATATTGGGCATTCGTCAATCCTGACTAATACTGACACTTGCCCATGCGGGTGCAGCGTTGCATTTACCCGACATTCCTGGACTGCACAACCCTATAAGCCCAAGGTCGTTGCAGAAAATCCCGGCGCGCTTTTGCTGCGCAGCCATTCATCCAGCGTTTCGCGCAGCAGCACGCGCCGCTCGGGTTCGGCGCCGCTGACACCCACGCAGCGCTCCGGGTCCAGGCGCT
>NZ_JAUJUJ010000534.1 GCF_030711595.1 Stenotrophomonas sp. YIM B06876 | reverse complement strand
TCGTGAACGAAATCCCATTCGTCAGGAAGTTGCCGGCAGTCGTCAAGGTCAGTGAAAAGGTGTCGAACAAGCCTTCACCCAAGCCCTTGTTGCTCGCGCCGTTGCAGTTGCTGCCAGCCCAAATGCAAAGGTCCACTTTCTCGGCGCCCCCGGTGAGCTTGCCGTCCATGCTGGCATGCCAACCCGCAGAGGTTGACGCAGTCTTCAGTGCTGGGCTCACGACGTCGATCCCAAACGAGGCCAGTGTGTTGTCGCCCGGTCCCGAGGAGTTATTCGAGACCTTCAGCGCAAACGTGGCACTGGTCGCTGATATCGAGCTGAGCGTGAATTGCATGGTTGCGGAAAGCGTGGCGCCATCTTGGAGGGTCGAATACAGGATTGAACCTGTATCGTTCACACCCGCGAAGGTCATGACCGAAGCGTTGGCCGCGCCGAAGCCGAGCAGCCCGCCACACAGCGCTACCGCTTGAAGAACCTTGCTGAATTTCATACCGACTCCTTGAAGAACT
>NZ_JAUJUJ010000533.1 GCF_030711595.1 Stenotrophomonas sp. YIM B06876 | reverse complement strand
ACACATCCTCGCCGGCCAGCAGCTGCACATCGGGGTTCAGCACACAGACAAACGGCTCGGTGGCATTGCGCAAAGCGTCATTGTGGTTGGCGCCAAAGCCCTGCGGCGCCGCATTGCAAGCCACCTCAAGCGCAAAAGGCCAGCCCCCTTGCGGGGCCCTCGGCGCAGGCTCGGGCAGGTTGTGCGTGAGCACCACGCGCGCCCCATGCAAGGCCTGGCATTGCGCCATCTGCCACAGCAGTTGCTGCACCTGGGCGCCATGCCCATGGCTGACCACCGACACCACCAGGCGGCCCGCGCCAGCGCACTGCCCTGAAGAAGTAAGAGAAACCCCCATGCCTAGCACTTATACGGTTTGGCGTTCAAAGATAGAAACCGTTCGCCTTGAGCTTGTCGAAAGGCTCCCCCGGCTTCGACAAGCTCAGCCCGAACGGATCTAGTCGAATAAACGCAACTTGGCATTAGCGCACCAGCCATGCATTGGCCTGCGCGACGCTGGCCCCACGGTCAT
>NZ_JAUJUJ010000532.1 GCF_030711595.1 Stenotrophomonas sp. YIM B06876 | reverse complement strand
CGCGCTGCGCCGGAATGCCGGCCTGGAACGCGTGCTTGACCAGCTGCATCTCGGTCACGGTGTCGGCCAGCTCGATGATCTCGGGCGGGCAGCGCCGGCCCGTGAGCACCACATGCACGTCCTTGGGGCGGCTGCGCAGCGTCTCCAGCACCGGTTCGAGCGGCAGCCAGCCATAGATCAGCGGGTAGGTGATCTCGTCGAGCACCACCAAAAAGTGCTCGCCCGACAGGATGGCGGCGCGCGCCTTCTCCCAGCCGTCGCGCGCCAGCTGCGCGGAATGTTCGAGGTCTTTGCTCTTCCATGAAAAGCCATCGCCCAAACCTTCGATGGGGATGCCGATCTGCTCGAACATGCGGTGCTCGCCAAAGCGCGCCGTCGGCACTTTCATGAACTGGTAGATCTTCACGGCCTTGCCGCGCCCGTGCGCGCGCAGCGCCAGGCCAAAGGCCGCCGTGCTTTTGCCCTTGCCATCGCCGGTGTGGACGATGACCAGGCCGCGGCGTTCGCCCTCGG
>NZ_JAUJUJ010000531.1 GCF_030711595.1 Stenotrophomonas sp. YIM B06876 | reverse complement strand
GGTGGCGGCGTCGGGTGTGCCCAGGTTGCACAGCAGGACGGCGGTTCGGTCGGCTTGGCCGTGGGTGTAGGCCGGTTCGGGTTGGAAAGGCATGCCGCATTGTCGTGCAATGCCTCGCGCGAGAAAGGCTGGCGGCGGATGCGCTGGCGCCGGCATCGGCCTACAGTGCAGGTCTTTGCGACGGAGGTTCACATGCTCGCCTATTCGATACTGCGGCCCCAAGGCATTCTGGTGCTCAAGCCCGGCGCGCCCCTGAGCAAGGAAGATTTCAGCGGCCTGAGCGCCATGGTCGACGCCTACCTGGCCAGCCACGCCAGGCTGCGCGGCGTGCTGGTCCATGCCAAGGGCTTTCCCGGCTGGGAGAACTTCGGCGGCTTCACCGCGCACATGCACTTCGCGCGCGAGCACCACAAGGAGGTCGCGCGCATCGCCATCGCGACGGACAGCGTGCTCGCCGGCATGGCCGAGCTGCTGGGCAAGCATTTCACGTCGGCCGAGGTGCGGCACTTCCCTTTTGCCG
>NZ_JAUJUJ010000530.1 GCF_030711595.1 Stenotrophomonas sp. YIM B06876 | reverse complement strand
TCGCCGCGCCACAGCAAAAGCAGCGTGGTGAACGGCAGCGTGAGCAGCACGCGCCAGCCGAAGATCTGCTCGCCATCGAGCGGCGCCAGCAGCGGCGCGAGGTAGTAGATGGCGCCAAACAAGACCGAAGCCAGGACGGACGCGACGATGCCTTTGATCACAAAGAACGGGTTCTCGAAGAAACGTTGGAAAGAAAGAGAGGGGCCGCGTGCGCGGCAAAAAAACCTGCCGCGGCGGCAACCCGCCATTGTCGGTGATGCGCGCAGGCCTTCGACGCCAAAGCACGGTTTTTCCACGCCTTGCGGTTATGCCCGCCGAATGTGCAGCACCATGTGGATAAGCGCAGGGACAAGCCCGAAACACCGCGCCAGCATTGGCTTTGCGCGGCATGCTTAAAAACAAGGCAGTGGCTGCACCGCCCCGGGCACCTATGCCATCGCGAAAATATTGCGGCGCACAATTACTATTAATTCAATAGCTTATTACGCAGTCCTGATAAGGCCTAAATGCCTATTTCATC
>NZ_JAUJUJ010000090.1 GCF_030711595.1 Stenotrophomonas sp. YIM B06876 | reverse complement strand
CGGCGCGATCTTCATCATCAGGCGCGGGTCAAACGGCTTGGGGATCAGGTATTCGGGGCCGAAGGCCAGCGCCTCGCCCGCATAGGCGGCCGCCACCACTTCGCTTTGCTCGGCCTCGGCCAGGTCGGCAATGGCGTGCACGGCGGCGATTTCCATCTCCACCGTGATGGTCGTGGCGCCGCAGTCGAGCGCGCCGCGGAAGATGTACGGAAAACACAGGACGTTGTTGACCTGGTTCGGGTAGTCGGAGCGCCCGGTGGCCATGATGGCGTCGTCGCGCACCGCCTTGACGTCTTCGGGCTGGATTTCAGGGTTGGGGTTGGCGAGCGCAAAAATCAGCGGGCGCGCCGCCATCTTTGCCACCATGTCTTTTTTCAGCACGCCGCCGGCCGACAGGCCCAGGAACACGTCCGCGCCCTCGATGGCTTCGCCCAAGGTGCGCTGCTCGGTGGGCTGGGCAAATTGCGCCTTGTCCTCGTCCATCAGCTCGGTGCGGCCGGTATAGACCAGGCCGGCAATGTCGGTGACCCAGATGTTCTCGCGCGGCAGGCCCAGCTTGACCAGCAATTTCAGGCAGGCCAGGGCGGCAGCGCCGGCCCCGGACGCCACCAGCTTGACCTGCTTGATGTCCTTGCCCGCCACCTTCAGGCCGTTGAGGATGGCCGCGCCGACCACGATGGCCGTGCCATGCTGATCGTCGTGAAAGACCGGGATCTTCATGCGACTGCGCAGCTCGCGCTCGACATAGAAGCAGTCGGGCGCCTTGATGTCTTCAAGGTTGATGGCGCCAAACGTGGGTTCGAGCGCGGCAATGACCTCGACCAGCTTGGCGGGGTCTTTCTCGTTGATCTCGATATCGAACACGTCGATGCCCGAGAACTTCTTGAACAGCACGCCCTTGCCTTCCATCACCGGCTTGCTGGCCAGCGCGCCGATGTCGCCCAGGCCGAGCACGGCCGTGCCATTGGTGATCACGCCGACGAGGTTGCCACGGCTGGTGTACTTGAAGACCGCACTGGGGTCCTTGACGATTTCCTCGCACGGCGCGGCCACGCCGGGCGAATAGGCCAGGGCCAGGTCGTGCTGGTTGACCATCTGCTTGGTCGCGGCGATGGCGATCTTGCCGGGCTTGGGGAACTCGTGGTATTCGAGCGCTGCGCGGCGCAGCTCGGCACGTTTTTCGGGGGAATTGTTCGCCGCAATGGTCTCGGGCATCAAGGGTCTCCAGCTCTGGTAAGTGCCAGGCCGCGCCACCTGCTCCGGGCGGGCCGTCAGCTTTTGTAAGGGATTGCGATTGTAGGCTTCACTCCCCGACCCACCCGGCAAACAGACCCGGGCCGTAGGGTGAAACACCTGTGACCCGCGCAGGCCCATCGCCCGCAGCGCGGCCATGCACCTGCGCCGGGGCCCATCCCTCCACCGCCATTGCCGCGCTCTGCGCCCTGCAAAAAGCCCCTGCCGCGCTCAGCGCTGCAGAGGCTTTGACGTATTGCTATACAAACAATAGCTGTTAACGCATGCTATACCTTCGTTTCAGATATAAAACAGCATGAAATTCAATAAACACAAGCGCAAGCAGCTCACTTTTCAATAGCTCGCTAAAACTCAGGCCGTCTCGGCCAGCGCGTCGCCCAGGGCGTTGACGAGGCGGTCGATCTCGGCCTTCTCGCTGATGAAGGGCGGCGCGAGCTGGATGGTGTCGCCGCCGTAGCGCACGTAGAAGCCCTTCTTCCAGCAGTTCATGGCGATCTCGTAGGGGCGGCGGGCCGGTTCGCCGGGCAACGGCGCGATGGTGATGCCGGCGGCCAGGCCGTAGTTGCGGATGTCGGCCACGTGTTTCACACCCTTGAGGCTGTGCACGGCGGCCTCGAAGTGCGGCGCCAGGGCCTTGACACGGCCGACCACGTCTTCTTTCTGCAGGATGTCGAGCGCGGCGATGCCGGCGGCGCAGGCCACGGGGTGGGCCGAGTAGGTGTAGCCGTGCGGGAATTCGAGCAGGTACTCGGGGCCGCCGGCGGCCATGAAGGTGTCGTAGATGTCCTTCTTGGCGATCACCGCGCCCAGCGGCTGCGCGCCGTTGGTGACCTGCTTGGCGATGTTCATGATGTCGGGCGTGACGCCGAAGGCCTCGGCCCCGGTCATGGCGCCGGCGCGGCCGAAGCCGGTGATGACTTCGTCGAAGATCAAGAGGATGTTGTTCTGCGTGCAGATCTCACGCAGGCGCTGCAGGTAGCCCGCGGGCGGGATCACCACGCCGGCCGAGCCCGAGAACGGCTCGACGATGACGGCGGCGATGTTGCTTGCATCGTGCAGCGCGATCACGTCGAGCAGCTTGTCGGCCAGCTCGGCGCCCGTGGGCGGCATGCCCTTGTGGAACGAGCCCATGGGCGGCTGGGTGTGCGGGATGTGGTCGGCTTCGACACCCTGGCCGAAGAGCTTCCTGTTGGCGCCGATGCCGCCGACCGAGATGCCGCCGTAGTTAACGCCGTGGTAGCCCTTTTCGCGGCCGATCAGGCGCGTCTTGCTCGCCTGGCCCTTGGTGCGCCAGTAGGCGCGGGCCATCTTCAGCGAGGTGTCGGCGGCTTCCGAGCCCGAGCCGGTGAAGAACACATAGTCCAGGCCCTCGGGCGTCAGTCCCTTGATGCGGTTGGCCAGCTCGAACGCGCCCGGGTGGCCGAACTGGAAGGCCGGCGCATAGTCGAGCTTGGCGGCCTGTTTGCCAATCGCCTCGGCGATCTCGCGCCGGCCATGGCCCAGGCCCGCGCACCACAGGCCCGAGAGGCCGTCAAAGATCTTGCGCCCTTCGGCGTCGGTGAAATAGGCGCCGCTGGCCTCGACGATCATGCGCGGATTGGCTTTGAACTCGCGGTTGGCCGTGTACGGCATCCAGTA
>NZ_JAUJUJ010000529.1 GCF_030711595.1 Stenotrophomonas sp. YIM B06876 | reverse complement strand
CGGCGGCCAGCGCCGACTCGATCACGCCCTTGCCCTGCGCCTGCAGGTCCTTGGCGAACTCGATGATCAGGATCGCGTTCTTCGCCGACAGGCCGATGATGGTGATCAGGCCGACCTGGAAGTAGACGTCGTTGGAGTAGCTGCGCAGCAGGGTCGCCAGCAGCACGCCGACCACGCCCAGCGGCACGACCAGGATCACCGACAGCGGGATCGACCAACTCTCGNGCGAACTCGATGATCAGGATCGCGTTCTTCGCCGACAGGCCGATGATGGTGATCAGGCCGACCTGGAAGTAGACGTCGTTGGAGTAGCTGCGCAGCAGGGTCGCCAGCAGCACGCCGACCACGCCCAGCGGCACGACCAGGATCACCGACAGCGGGATCGACCAACTCTCGTAGAGCGCGGCCAGGCACAGGAACACCGCCAGGATGGCGAAGCCGTAGAGGATCACGGCCTGCGAACCGGCGAGCTTTTCCTCGCGCGACTGGCCCGTCCACTCGTAGCCAAAGCCTTGCGGCAGCTGGGC
>NZ_JAUJUJ010000089.1 GCF_030711595.1 Stenotrophomonas sp. YIM B06876 | reverse complement strand
CCGTTGAAGTGCGCCCTGTCCGCCGCCTGGCCCTGTCCATGCGCTGGATCAAGGAAGCGGCCCGCAAGCGTGGCGAGAAGTCCATGGCCCAGCGCCTGGCCAACGAGTTGCTCGAGGCCACCGAAGGCCGTGGCGGCGCCATGAAGAAGCGTGACGAAGTGCACCGCATGGCCGAAGCCAACAAGGCATTCAGCCACTTCCGTTTCTAAACCGGAAGATCCCGCCTGTCACACAAAGGCCGCCAGCATTCATGCTTGCGGCCTTGTGTTGATTCAGAAGGCTCTCATATACAGGCTGGGCGCAAGCACTGTTTTTTAGCAGTCGCGCCCACCCACAGAACGATCAATCAAGGATCCATCATGGCTCGCACCACCCCCCTCGAGCGCTACCGCAACATCGGTATTTCGGCGCACATTGACGCAGGCAAAACCACGACGTCCGAGCGCATCCTGTTTTACACCGGCGTGACCCACAAGCTGGGCGAAGTGCACGACGGCGCTGCCACCACCGACTGGATGGAGCAAGAGCAANCACATTGACGCAGGCAAAACCACGACGTCCGAGCGCATCCTGTTTTACACCGGCGTGACCCACAAGCTGGGCGAAGTGCACGACGGCGCTGCCACCACCGACTGGATGGAGCAAGAGCAAGAGCGCGGCATCACGATCACCTCGTCGGCCGTGACCTGCTTCTGGAAGGGCATGGACCTGTCCCGCCCCGCGCACCGCATCAACATCATCGACACCCCCGGCCACGTGGACTTCACGATTGAAGTCGAGCGTTCCATGCGCGTGCTCGACGGCGCCGTCATGGTGTACTGCGCCGTGGGTGGCGTGCAGCCGCAATCCGAAACGGTGTGGCGCCAAGCCAACAAGCACAAGGTGCCGCGCCTGGCCTTCGTGAACAAGATGGACCGCACCGGCGCCAACTTCTTCAAGGTCGTCGAGGGCATGAAGCTGCGCCTGAAGGCCAACCCCGTGCCTATCGTGGTGCCGATCGGCGCTGAAGACAAGTTCGAAGGCGTGGTCGACCTGATCAAGATGAAGGCCATCTACTGGGATGAAGCTTCCCAGGGCATGAAGTTCGAATACCGTGACATTCCCGCCGACCTGGTGGGCGTGTGCAACGAGTGGCGCGAGAAGATGGTCGAGGCCGCCGCCGAAGCCACCGAAGAGCTGATGAACAAGTACCTGGAAGAGGGCACGCTCTCCGAGGCGGAAATCATGGCCGGCCTGCGCCAGCGCACCATCGCCACCGAAATCCAGCCCATGCTGTGCGGCACCGCGTTCAAGAACAAGGGCGTGCAGCGCATGCTGGACGCCGTGCTCGACTTCCTGCCTTCGCCCCAGGACATTCCTCCGATGGCCGGTACCGACGAAGACGAAAACCCGATCACGCGCAAGGCCGACGACAACGAGAAGTTCTCGGCGCTGGCCTTCAAGCTGATGACCGACCCGTTTGTCGGCCAGTTGACCTTCGTGCGCGTCTACTCGGGCGTGCTCAAGAAGGGTGACACGGTTCTGAACTCGGTCAAGGGCAAGAAAGAGCGCATCGGCCGTATCGTGCAGATGCACGCCAACGAGCGCCAGGAAGTGGACGAAATCCGCGCCGGCGACATCGCTGCCTGCGTGGGCCTGAAGGACGTGACCACGGGCGAAACCCTGTGCGACATCGGTGCGCCCATCATCCTGGAGCGCATGGTGTTCCCCGAGCCCGTGATTGCACAGGCCGTCGAGCCCAAGACCAAGACCGACCAGGAAAAGATGGGCATCGCGCTGCAGCGCCTGGCCGCGGAAGATCCGTCTTTCCGCGTCAAGACCGACGAAGAATCGGGCCAGACCATCATCGCCGGCATGGGCGAGCTGCACCTCGAAATCATCGTCGACCGCATGAAGCGCGAGTTCGGCGTGGAAGCCAACGTGGGCAAGCCCCAGGTGGCGTACCGCGAAACCATCCGCAAGACGGTCGAAGAAGCCGAAGGCAAGTTCGTGCGCCAGTCGGGCGGCAAGGGCCAGTACGGCCACGTGGTGCTCAAGATCGAGCCCAACGAGCCGGGCAAGGGCATCGAGTTCGTCGACGCCATCAAGGGCGGTGTGGTGCCGCGCGAATACATCCCCGCGGTCGAGAAGGGCATCAACGAAGCCGTCACGCAAGGCGTGCTGGCCGGCTACCCCGTGGTCGACGTCAAGGTCACGCTGCACTTCGGTTCGTACCACGACGTGGACTCGAACGAACTGGCGTTCAAGATGGCCGCCATCTTCGGCTTCAAGGAAGGTTGCCGCAAGGCCAACCCCGTGATCCTGGAGCCCATGATGGCCGTCGAAGTGGAAACGCCAGAAGAGTACGCCGGCAACGTGATGGGCGACCTGTCGTCGCGTCGCGGCATGGTGCAGGGCATGGACGACATGGTTGGTGGCGGCAAGGCCATCAAGGCCGAAGTGCCGCTGTCGGAAATGTTCGGCTACTCCACCTCGCTGCGCTCGGCCACGCAAGGCCGCGCCACGTACTCGATGGAGTTCAAGCACTACAGCGAAGCGCCGCGCAACGTGTCCGAAGCCATCATGGCTGCGCGCACTAAGTAAGCCCTTGCGGGACAGACCAGCTCTGCTGCTCTGTCCCCACTGGTCAATGCGGGATAGATCAGCTCTGCTGCTCTGGCCCCACTGATCAATTGAATTGAATTTAATCAAAACAGCCGCCAACGCTTACATAGCAAGCGTTGGCAGCTATTGATTAAATAGCATAAGCTGTCTGCGATCTGGTGCCGCCCCGTTTCCCGTGCAGGGCGATCCAGCAATCAGGTGCAGACGTTAAACCATCACACGGGAATTGCTCTTTGGAGAAAAGAAAATGGCAAAAGGAAAATTCGAGCGTACCAAGCCGCACGTCAAC
>NZ_JAUJUJ010000528.1 GCF_030711595.1 Stenotrophomonas sp. YIM B06876 | reverse complement strand
TGTCCATGAAGGTGCGCGGCATCAGCCAGGGGCCCTTGTGCGAGCCGGCGACGAATTCGAGCGTGGCGCTGCGGGGCACCGGGTCCACTGGAATCCACATGCTGGCGTTCTGCGCGCCGTCGATGTTGTAGTAGGGCTGGTCCTGGTGCCAGGGCGTGCGCTGGCGCGTGCCCGGCTCCTTGACCAGCACATGGTCGTGGTACAGGCGCACCGTGGGCGACTGCATGAGGCGCTGCGCGGCATGCGCCAGCGGCGTCTCGCGCACGATGCGGCCGAACTGGGCGATGTCCTGCCAGTTGCAGAAGTCCTCGAAAAAGCGCCCCGGATCATCGGGCCGGCTGGCCACCTTGGCGCGCGGGCTGGGCGCGGCCAGGTTGGCCTCTATGCCCTGCTTGAGCAGCTCCACCTCGTCCGGGTTGAGGAGCTGGCGGATGCACACGGCGCCGTCGCGCGCGAAGTCGGCCACGTGCTGGTCGGTGAGGCGCTGTTGCAGGCGCTGCTGCAGGGTGCTTGGTGCATGCATGGCATGGTCTCCTG
>NZ_JAUJUJ010000527.1 GCF_030711595.1 Stenotrophomonas sp. YIM B06876 | reverse complement strand
CCGAGCTCGAGGCCGCGCTGCCGGCCGCGCTCAAGCTGCAGGTGCTGTCCGACCGCACCACGGGCATACGCGCCTCGGTGCAGCATGTCGAGATGGAGCTGGTGCTGGCCGTGCTGATGGTGGTGCTGGTGATCTTCTTCTTCCTGCACAGCCTGCGCGCCACCGTGATCGCCAGCCTGGCGGTGCCGATCTCGCTGGTCGGCGCCTGCGGCCTGATGTACCTGCTCGGCTACAGCCTCAACAACCTGAGCCTGATGGCGCTGACCATCGCCACCGGCTTCGTGGTCGACGACGCCATCGTGATGATCGAGAACATCGCGCGCTACATCGAAGAGGGCGAGCCGCCGTTCCAGGCCGCGCTCAAGGGCGCGGCGCAGATCGGCTTCACCATCATCTCGCTGACCGTGTCGCTGATCGCGGTGCTGATTCCGCTGCTGTTCATGAACGACGTGGTGGGCCGGCTGTTCCGCGAGTTCGCTGTCACGCTGGCCATCACCATCCTGATCTCGGCCGTGGTCTCGCTCACGCTGGTGCCGATG
>NZ_JAUJUJ010000526.1 GCF_030711595.1 Stenotrophomonas sp. YIM B06876 | reverse complement strand
GACCGACATCATGGGCGAGATCAGCGCCGCCAGCCACGAGCAGTCGCTGGGCGTGGCGCAGGTGGGCGAGGCCGTCACGCAGATGGACCAGGTAACGCAGCAGAACGCCGCCCTGGTCGAGGAAATGTCCGCCGCCGCCAGCAGCCTCAAGGGCCAGGCGCAAGACCTGGTGGGCGTGGTGTCGGTGTTCCAGCTGGGCGCTGGCGCGGCTCCTGCGCAGNCGTCACGCAGATGGACCAGGTAACGCAGCAGAACGCCGCCCTGGTCGAGGAAATGTCCGCCGCCGCCAGCAGCCTCAAGGGCCAGGCGCAAGACCTGGTGGGCGTGGTGTCGGTGTTCCAGCTGGGCGCTGGCGCGGCTCCTGCGCAGCGCGCGCTGCAATTGATTTGATAGCTGCTGGCGCTTGTGTGGCAATGTTTTTGCGGTGCTATCAGTCGTAATTGATTAACTGGTGTGCGGTCGCAGCTATCTTTTTTGATTTTTGCGCTCTGGTGGTTGATCGGCTTTGCGCTTTTTGCTGGGGGTAGAGGCCGGGATGTG
>NZ_JAUJUJ010000525.1 GCF_030711595.1 Stenotrophomonas sp. YIM B06876 | reverse complement strand
AGCGCCGGGACGACATCAAGCCGGGCAAGACGGGCCAGTGGGGCATAGGCACGCGCTTTCGCGTGACCGACGAGACCGAGGCCGGCCTGTACTACCTGAACTACAACGACCGCACGCCGCTGCCCATCATCCAGCCCGCGCCTCCGACCTTCCGCGTGGGCACCTACCAGGTGCGCTACTTCGACGACGTGAAGCTGCTGGGCGCCACCGCCAGCACCAGCTTCGGCAAGACCTCGGCCTACACCGAGGTGACGTACCGCAAGGGCGTGCCGATCCTGGTCGGCCCCTTCAGCACGCCCNACGACCGCACGCCGCTGCCCATCATCCAGCCCGCGCCTCCGACCTTCCGCGTGGGCACCTACCAGGTGCGCTACTTCGACGACGTGAAGCTGCTGGGCGCCACCGCCAGCACCAGCTTCGGCAAGACCTCGGCCTACACCGAGGTGACGTACCGCAAGGGCGTGCCGATCCTGGTCGGCCCCTTCAGCACGCCCGAGCGCGCCAACGCCACGCAGATCAACGTCGGCTCGTTCACCAACCTGG
>NZ_JAUJUJ010000524.1 GCF_030711595.1 Stenotrophomonas sp. YIM B06876 | reverse complement strand
AGATTTTTCACGTTCGGGTGCTGCCGCAGCTGCGCGATCAGCGTGCTGGCCAGCTTCTGCCCCGTGCCCCAGACGATGTGAAAGCGCGGCACCGAGTTGCCCGGCGTGAACTGTCCGCGCTCGACCCAGTTGGGCAGTGGCAGGTAGCTGATGCCCATGCCGCGCAGCCACCAGTACATGTGCTCGGTGCAGTGGCCGACATAGGCGCGCGCCCAGCGCTGCGGCCAGGTGTCGTCGGGCCCGAATTCGGCAAAGGCCTGCCAGTCGGCCAGCGCCAGGTCGACGCTGTCCTTGATGCCCATGCGGCGCTGCTCGGGCGTATCGACGGCGAACATGCCGCCAAAGCTCTCGCGCGCCAGGCCGCCGAGCTTGTCGCTCTGGTCGCGGTCGAGCAGCAGCACGCGCCGGCCCTGCCCCAGCAGTTCGAGCGCGCAGACGATGCCGGCAATGCCGGCGCCGACGATCACCACGTCGTGGCCTTGGGTCTCCATGGGCTTGTCTCCTGCGGCCCGCTGGAGCGGGCTCTGCCGGGCAAGATAGCCTAT
>NZ_JAUJUJ010000523.1 GCF_030711595.1 Stenotrophomonas sp. YIM B06876 | reverse complement strand
CCCTGGGTACTTGAGTAAAAAGCGCATAAAGGCGCTCGGTCTCACGTTTGGTCTTGTGACGTAGCGTGCACTTGGATCTATCGACGAATCGTCGGCCAAGGCAACTTGAGGTTATATGGTCAAGCCACACGGATCATTAGTATCAGTTAGCTCAATACATTGCTGTACTTACACACCTGACCTATCAACCACATAGTCTATATGGTTCCTTCAGGGGGCTTGTGCCCCGGGAAGTCTCATCTTGAGGCACGCTTCCCGCTTAGATGCTTTCAGCGGTTATCGTTTCCGAACATAGCTACCCGGCAATGCCACTGGCGTGACAACCGGAACACCAGAGGTTCGTCCACTCCGGTCCTCTCGTACTAGGAGCAGCCCCTCTCAAACTTCCAACGCCCATGGCAGATAGGGACCGAACTGTCTCACGACGTTCTGAACCCAGCTCGCGTACCACTTTAAATGGCGAACAGCCATACCCTTGGGACCGACTACAGCCCCAGGATGTGATGAGCCGACATCGAGGTGCCAAACACCGCCGTCGATATGAACT
>NZ_JAUJUJ010000522.1 GCF_030711595.1 Stenotrophomonas sp. YIM B06876 | reverse complement strand
CGTGGGTGACGCCATCGAGCGTGACCTGCTGTTCGGCCATCGCTTCGAGCAGCGCGCTCTGGGTGCGCGGCGGTGCGCGGTTGATCTCGTCGGCCAGCAGCACCTGGGCGAACACCGGGCCGGGGTGGAACACGAAGGCCTCCTTGCCGCGCTCGTAGACCGACACGCCGATCAGGTCGCTGGGCATCAGGTCGGCGGTGAACTGCACGCGCGCGAACTGCAGGCCGAAAGTGTGCGACAGGGCATGCGCCAGGGTGGTTTTGCCGACGCCCGGAACGTCCTCGATCAGCAGGTGGCCGCCGGCCAGCAGACAGGCCACGCAGTCCTGTACACGGGCGCTTTTGCCCACAATCACCGTGTTAAGCTGGTCCAGAAGTGACTTGATTTTGTGCTGTGCATGCATGGCGTGACGTTATCCGAAAAAAGATAGACGGGGAGATGACTGTGAGCAAGACGGGCTATTTCACCCACCGCGATTGCTGGAAGCACGAGATGGGGCCGGGCCACCCGGAATGCCCCGAGCGGCTCGATGCCATTGAAGACCGTTTGC
>NZ_JAUJUJ010000521.1 GCF_030711595.1 Stenotrophomonas sp. YIM B06876 | reverse complement strand
CGGGGAGCTGCAAGCAGATTTTCCGCGACGTTGAGCAGGCCATCATCGAAGAAGCGTGCCGCCGCCATGTCGGCAGCATTGGACAAGCCGGTCTTGCCGAGCGAGCCTTGCAGCCCGGTGAACTTCCAGACCTCGGACCAGTACGCGACAGGCTCTGAGACCGACCATCTCCAGAGCGCGTCATATTCGTCAATTCCAAAGCCCTGGCGTTTGGCGAACTGGCCCAGGGCGCTGCGTTCGGCTTCGGCCGGCTGAGGACGCCAAGTCTGGCGGGGTCGTGTGGGGAACATCCGAAACTCCGTTCAAGGTGTCAAAAGTAGCTGTGACGACGGGCGGGCGAGTCGCCAGAAACGCAAGGAGAGAAATTCGAAAGCCTTTGATCCCTTTTCTGCACAGGGCTTTGCGCTTCAGGTGCCTTGCCGTTCTTTCTCGTCACATTCTTGGGATCTGGTGTGTTCAGGTTGCTATAAGATTCGCAATCTCATTCAATGATATTTAAATTGCACCATTAGTCAAGATGTTTTCTAAAAAATAAGCCAGGCCCATCAAAAAAG
>NZ_JAUJUJ010000520.1 GCF_030711595.1 Stenotrophomonas sp. YIM B06876 | reverse complement strand
GCTACCGCGCGCTGTCCGACGCCGTGGCCGAGATCAACGCCGGCGAGCGCCCGCTGGCGCTGTACTACTTCGGCAGCGACGCGGCCGAGCAGCAGTGGGTGCTGGACCACACGCTCTCGGGCGGCGTGTCGATCAACGACGTGCTCATGCATGCCGCCCTGCACGACGCGCCCTTTGGCGGCGTCGGCGCCTCTGGCATGGGCCACTACCACGGCCGCGAAGGTTTCCTGGAGTTCAGCCACGTGCGCAGCGTCTACAGCGCCGGCCACCACGACCCGCGCCAGGAATGGGGCATGCTGCCGCCGTACAGCGAGAACTTCGCGCAGATGATGCGCGCCGCGGTGACGCCCTAAACCGTCCTGCCGCCCTGGTGATGGGCCAGGGCGGCAAACACCATCACGGGCTGCAGGACCACCGTGACCAGCGCCCCGTACACGCCCTTGAACACGGCGTAGCCGTTGCCACTGAACTCGGGTGCGCCCATGGCCTGCAGCGCCAGCACGCTGCCGCCGCCCAGCAGCGCCAGGCCGATCAGGCCGATGCCCAGGCCGCCCCCCC
>NZ_JAUJUJ010000519.1 GCF_030711595.1 Stenotrophomonas sp. YIM B06876 | reverse complement strand
GAAAATGAAAAAACGGCGCCACGCGCAAGCACGCGGCGCCGCCCTGGCAGGTTTTACTCTTCGAGCAGCGAGCGCAGCATCCACGCCGTCTGCTCGTGCACCGTCAGGCGCTGGGTCAGCAGGTCGCAGGTGGGCTCGTCGCTGGCCTTGTCGGCGACGGGGAACAGCTCGCGCGCGGTGCGCGCCACGGCCTCGTGGCCCTTGACGAGGATGCGCACCATCTCCAGCGCCTTGGGCGGCACCGAGGGCACGTCGGGCACGCTGGCCAGGCGGCTGAAATCAGCGTACGAGCCCGGCGCCACATGGCCCAGCGAACGGATGCGCTCGGCGATCGGGTCGACCGCGTTCCACAGCTCGGTGTACTGGCCCATGAACATCAGGTGCAGGGTGTTGAACATAGCCCCGGTCACGTTCCAGTGGAAGTTGTGCGTGGTCAGGTACAGCGTGTAGGTGTCGGCCAGCAGGTGCGACAGGCCTTGCGCAATGGCAGCGCGGTCTTTTTCGCTGATGCCGATGTTGATGCTGGTCGCCGATGTCTTGGATGCCTTGGATGCCTTG
>NZ_JAUJUJ010000518.1 GCF_030711595.1 Stenotrophomonas sp. YIM B06876 | reverse complement strand
AAAAACTGATACGGATTTGCCTTCAGCCATCTAATGGCGTTGGGTCGCCGCGCCGTGCGACAAGCACTGTCTTCGGCTCCCTGCCTGGTGATTTGATGGAAGGCAAATCCGGCTGAGCCGCGCCCCGGGACCGGCTTGCGTTTTTTTCGCGCCACGCCACAACGAACCTTATGACCGCTTCTTCCGCGCCGCTCTGACGCCCCTTTCTTGCGACTTGCGGCGTTCTGTCGGGCCCGCGTGGCGGCGCCTGTCCGCACGCCTGTCGCTGGCCTTTGGTCTGGTGCTGGGGCTGCTGCCCGTGGGCATGGCCGAGGGCAACCAGAGCCGCATCGCCGCGATGCANGCGTTTTTTTCGCGCCACGCCACAACGAACCTTATGACCGCTTCTTCCGCGCCGCTCTGACGCCCCTTTCTTGCGACTTGCGGCGTTCTGTCGGGCCCGCGTGGCGGCGCCTGTCCGCACGCCTGTCGCTGGCCTTTGGTCTGGTGCTGGGGCTGCTGCCCGTGGGCATGGCCGAGGGCAACCAGAGCCGCATCGCCGCGATGCAGGCCATGATGA
>NZ_JAUJUJ010000088.1 GCF_030711595.1 Stenotrophomonas sp. YIM B06876 | reverse complement strand
CCCCGGCCCGCGCCGAAACGGCGCCGGCCGCGGCCCCGCCTGCCGACGTGGCGGAGACCGCAACGCCGCAACCCGGGCGCATGCAACGCACCGCGGTCCGCTCAGGCCAGCAGCTGTACGCTGAAAACTGCGACCTGACGGTGCTGGCAACGGTCGGCGCCGGCGCCGAGGTGATCGCCGATGGCAGCATCCATATCTACGGTACGCTGCGTGGCCGTGCCCTGGCCGGCGCCCAGGGCAATACCGGCGCAAGGATTTTCTGCCGTGACTTCCACGCCGAGCTGGTCGCCATTGCGGGTCATTACAAGGTACTGGACGATGTTCCGGCGGACCTGCGCGGCAAAGCCGTGCAGGTATGGCTGGAACAGGACCAGATAAAAATCGCTGCGCTGGATTGACGCAGCCCACCCCCGAATATTGTGGAGAAATCCTTTGGCTGAAATCATCGTAGTCACCTCCGGCAAGGGCGGCGTTGGCAAGACCACCTCCAGCGCAAGCCTGGCGTGTGGCCTGGCGCGTCGCGGCAAGAAGGTCGCAGTCATCGACTTCGATGTCGGCCTGCGCAACCTCGATCTGATCATGGGCTGCGAACGCCGCGTGGTGTACGACTTCGTCAACGTCGTCCACGGCGAGGCCACCCTCAAGCAGGCCCTGATCAAGGACAAGCGCTTTGACAACCTGTTCGTGCTGGCCGCCTCGCAGACCCGCGACAAGGATGCGCTGAGCAAGGAAGGCGTGGAGAAGGTGCTCAAGGACCTGGCCGCCGAAGGTTTCGACTACATCCTGTGCGACTCTCCGGCCGGCATTGAGAAAGGCGCGTTCCTGGCGATGTATTTCGCCGACCGTGCGGTGGTCGTGGTCAATCCGGAAGTGTCCTCGGTGCGCGACTCCGATCGCGTCATCGGCCTGCTCGACTCCAAGACCCACAAGGCCGAGAGCGGCCATGATGTGCCCGCCTATCTGCTGCTGACCCGCTACAGCCCGGCACGGGTGGAAAGCGGCGAGATGCTGAGCATCAACGACGTTGAAGAAGTGCTGGGCCTCAAGGCGCTGGGCGTGATTCCCGAATCCGGTGACGTGCTCAATGCCTCCAACAAGGGCGAGCCGGTGATCCTGGATGCCGAGTCGCCGGCCGGACAGGCCTATGAGGACGCAGTCAGCCGGATTCTGGGCGAAGAACGGCCGATGCGCTTTACCACTGTTGAGAAGAAGGGCTTCTTCAGCAAGCTGTTCGGAGGGTGAAGATGGGACTGTTCGATTTCCTCAAGGCCAAGAAAACCACCGCCGAAACTGCGAAGAACCGCCTGCAGATCATCATCGCGCAGGAACGCAGCCACCGCGGGGGTCCGGACTACCTGCCGCTGCTGCAGCGCGAGCTGCTGGAAGTGATCAAGAAGTACGTCAACATCGACGTCGATGCGGTGAAGGTGGACCTGGTCAAGGACGGCGAACACGACGTGCTCGATATCTCCGTCGCGTTGCCGGAAGGCCCGCAGGCCTGAGCCCCTCCCGATGACTCCGCGCAAGGGCCGCCCAGTGCGGCCCTTGTCATTGCCTGCCCGTGCCCATGTCCAACCCTCCCGCCCCTGCCGTGGAACCCGCCCCTGACGTCATCCGCGTCGGCGCCATCGACTGGGCCGCCGCCAGCGACCTGCTCGCCCGCCACGGCCTGCGCCTGAACCGCATCGGGGACGGACAGAAAATCCCCGGCAGCTACTGGGGCGAGCCGGAAGCCGGCGTGATCGCCAGCGACGTCTATGTGCGCGCGGACACCCCCGTGCATTCGATGCTGCATGAAGCCTGCCACCTGATCGTGTTGCCGGCCGAGCGTCGCGCGCAGGTGCATACCGATGCCACCGATTCGGTGCAGGAAGAAGACGCCACCTGCTATCTGCAGATCCTGCTGGCCGCGCAACTGCCCGGGGTCGGCAGCGCGCGGCTGATGGCCGACATGGACGCCTGGGGCTACACCTATCGGCTGGGATCGACGCGGGCGTGGTTCGAAGGCGATGCCGAAGACGCGAGAGCGTGGCTGGTCGAACGCAAGTTGTTGCCGGAATAGATTTCTCGCGTGAGCGGCAAGATCATGCCGTAGCGGCTCCAGCGGNCCACCTGCTATCTGCAGATCCTGCTGGCCGCGCAACTGCCCGGGGTCGGCAGCGCGCGGCTGATGGCCGACATGGACGCCTGGGGCTACACCTATCGGCTGGGATCGACGCGGGCGTGGTTCGAAGGCGATGCCGAAGACGCGAGAGCGTGGCTGGTCGAACGCAAGTTGTTGCCGGAATAGATTTCTCGCGTGAGCGGCAAGATCATGCCGTAGCGGCTCCAGCGGGGCGCTGCCCCGCGCTACATCGGCCGGCTCCAGCGGGGCGCTGCCCCGCGCTACAGTGGCTGGCTCCAGCGCGGTGCTGCCCCGCGCCACATCGGCCGGCTCCAGCGGGGCGCTGCCCCGCGCTACATCGGCTGGCTCCAGAGCGGCGCTGCCCCGCGCTACATCGGCCGGCTCCAGCGGGGCGCGGCCCCGCGCTACATCGGCCGGCTCCAGCGGGGCGCGGCCCCGCGCTACATCGGCCGGCTCCAGCGGGGCGCGGCCCCGCGCTACATCGGCCGGCTCCAGCGGGGCGCGGCCCCGCGCTACATCGGCCGGCTCCAGCGGGGCGCGGCCCCGCGCTACATCGGCCGGCTCCAGCGGGGCGCGGCCCCGCGCTACATCGGCCGGCTCCAGCGGGGCGCGGCCCCGCGCTACATCGGCCGGCTCCAGCGGGGCGCGGCCCCGCGCTACATCGGCCGGCTCCAGCGGGGCGCGGCCCCGCGCTACATCGGCCGGCTCCAGCGGGGCGCTGCCCCGCGCTACATCGGCTGGCTCCAGAGCGGCGCTGCCCCGCGCTACATCGGCCGGCTCCAGCGGGGCGCTGCC
>NZ_JAUJUJ010000015.1 GCF_030711595.1 Stenotrophomonas sp. YIM B06876 | reverse complement strand
GGCCCGAGCCGTGGCGCGGGTGGTCCTGGCGGCCCAGGTGGCCGTCCCGGTGGCGCTCCGCGTCACGATGGCCATCGTCCCGGCGGCAATCGTCCCGGTGGTGCCGGGCGCCCCGGCGGCGGTCGTCCGGGTGGCGGTGGCAACCGTGGCCCGCGCGGCGGCTGATCGCCTGCACTGAGCGCATACACAACGCCCCCGTTTTGCGGGGGCGTTTTTTTTATCTGCGTGATTGCCGCAGAGAATCAGTGGTACACGGTCAACAGGACTCAGCGCCGCTCCAGCACGAACTTGCCGAAGCCCACTCCCAGACTCCACCCCTCACCGGTGCCGGCCAGCGCCAGCGAAATGTCGCCCTTGGTCATCACCTGCGCGGTGGTGGCCTTGGAAGCACTGGCATGCGCCTCGGCCGCGGCATAGGTACCCAGCAGCTCGTTGAGCGAATACGCCCCGGTGAAACGGCCCTTGCCGTCGGTGATCTTGGTCTTGCCTACGGTCAGGCCTCCGCCCTTGGCAGTGATTTTCACCGGAATCCGGGCGCCGTTGTCGCAGACAATGGTGCCGCTGCCGGAAGCGGTCTTGTAGAACGCCGACCACCCGGCGAGGTTGTAACGCAGCTCGCAATCGATATTGCCCGCCGCCTGTGCCGCCGGCGCCAGGACCGCTGAGCCGACCAGGACCAGCGCCGCGAAAAGTGTCTTCATCTGCTTCAACCTCATGTTGTCGAGAGAACTGGATCGAGCCTAACAGCCCGTCCGCGCACTGCAGACCGGCCACGAAAGATCCGGCAGGCACCCATTCAGCGTATGACCACCGGCCCGTCCAGGGTGAACGCATCCGCATCGAGCATCGCCGGGAAGCGCTCACGATGTTCCACCAGCGCAGCGGCCGAGATCGTGGTGGTGACCACCTGCTCGCGTTCGCGGATCTCCACCTGCGGCTGGCCGAGGCAATCGATTACCGCACTGTCGCCGGCATAGTGCAGACCATTGCCGTCGATGCCGACGCGATTCACCACGGCCACAAAGCACAGGTTTTCGATCGCCCGTGCCCGCGCCAGCGTGCGCCATGCGTGGGCACGGGCCGAGGGCCAGTTGGCGACGAAGATCTGCAGGTCGAAATCCAGCTGCCCGGCGCGCTCGACGTCATAGCGATTGCGGCAGAACACCGGAAAACGCAGGTCGTAACAGACCTGCGGATTGATCCGCCAGCCCTTCCATTCCACGCACAACCGCTGGTTGCCGGCGGCGTAACGCCGGTGTTCGCCGGCATAACGGAACAGGTGGCGCTTGTCGTAATACTGCAGCCCGCCGTCCGGGGTGGCCCACAGCAAGCGGTTGTAGACGTCCTCACCCACGCGCAGCTGCACGCTGCCGGTGACCGCCGCGTCGAGCACGCGCGCCTGCTCACGGATCCAGGCCACGGTCGGGCCGTCCATGTCCTCGGCCTTGTCGATCGCCTCGTTGGAAAAACCGCTGGTGAAGGTTTCCGGCAGGATCACCAGATCGGTGGTGCCGGCCAGCGGCGCCAGCAACGCGCCGTAGTGCGCGCGGTTGGCGGCCGGATCGTGCCAGCGGGTATCGCCCTGCACCAGGGAGATGCGCAGATCCTGCATGCTCGCAGCCTCCCGGGTCACAGCGTGCGCAGCCGTTCGATGGCCGCATCCACCGTGGCTTCGTTCTTGGCGAAGCACAGGCGCACCAGGCGCTGGCCTGCCGGCGGGGTTTCATAGAACGGCGACAGCGGAATCGCGGTGACGCCCTTCTCGATGGTCAGCCACTTCACGAATTCGTGGTCGGGCAGATCGCTGACCGCCGAATAGTCGACCAGCTGGAAATAACCGCCCGGCACCGGCAGCGGCTTCAGCCGCGTGGTCAGCAGCTGCGCGCGGAAGCGGTCGCGCTTGGCCTGGTAGAACGCGCCCAGCTGCAGATGGTGCTGCGGCTCGTCGCGGATCATCGCCGCGAACCCGTACTGCGCCGGGCCGAAGCTGGTGAAGGTGTTGTACTGGTGGACCTTGCGGAACTCGGCGGTCAGCGCCGGCGGCGCGACCGCATAGCCGATCTTCCAGCCCGTGCAGTGGTAGGTCTTGCCGAAGCTGGAGATGACGAAGGCGCGCTCGCGCAGTTCGGGCCAGCGCAGCGCCGATTCATGGCGGACACCGTCATAGATGATGTGCTCGTAGACCTCGTCGGAGATCAGATAGATGTCGGTGCCGCGCAGCAGCTCGCCCAGCGCCTGCATGTCGGCCGCGCCCAGCACCGCGCCGGACGGATTGTGCGGGCTGTTGACCATCAGCATCCGCGTCTTCGGGGTGATCGCCGCGCGCACGCGGTCCCAGTCCACGGCGAAGGTCTGCGGGTCCAGCGGCACATGCACCGCGCGCGCGCCGGCCAGGTCGATCGCCGGTTCGTAGCAGTCGTAGGCCGGGTCCAGCACGATCACTTCCTCACCGGCGCGCACCACCGCATGGATCGCATTGAAGATCGCCTCGGTGCCGCCGCTGGTGACGGTGATTTCGGTTTCCGGATCGACCACCGCGCCGTAGCAGTCCAGCACCTTCTGCGCGATCGCCTGGCGCAGCGGCGCCACGCCGGCCATCGCCGGATACTGGTTCAAGCCGGCCTGCATGGCCTTGGCGGTCTCATCCAGCAGCCGCTGCGGCGCGGCGAAATCCGGAAAGCCCTGTCCGAGGTTGACCGCGCCATGTTCGGCGGCCAGCTGCGACATCACGGTGAAAATGGTGGTGCCCACCTTGGGCAGTTTGGTCTGCGGTTGCATGCGTGCGTGCGTAGGTAGCCAATAAAGCGCCAGTGTACGCAATGGCGCCGGCGCGGTTCTGTCTGCGCGATGTCGACCCGGCGTGCAGTGCCCCTGCGCCGGCCGCGATCGCCAAGTGGGCGGGGCTATAATGCGCCAGCCCTCCGCGCCGCTTTTTCGCGCTCCCTGCCCCAAGGATGGAAGCGCCTGACCCGATGACTGAAGCCCCGAACCTTCCTCCATTGCTCGCCGCGCGCGCACTGCGCTTCAGCCGCAACGATGAACCGGTGTTCGGCCCGGTCGACCTGCATGTCGACAGCGGCGAAGCGCTGCTGGTGCATGGCGGCAATGGGGCCGGCAAGACCACGCTGCTGCGGGTACTGGCCGGATTGCTGCGGGCCGACGACGGTGAGATCGAGATCGACGGCAAGCCGGCGGCCACCGGTGATCGCCCGCGCTTCATCGGCTACATGGGCCATCTGCCGGCGCTGAAGCAGGATCTGGGCACGCTGGAAAACCTGCATTTCCTGTGTGGCCTGCACGGCCGGCGTGCGCGTCAGGTGCCCGGCAGCGCGCTGGCCGTTGTCGGTCTGGGCGGTTACGAGGACACCCCGGTACGGCAGTTGTCGGCCGGGCAGAAAAAACGCCTGTCGCTGGCACGCATCTGGCTGTCGCCGGCGCCGGTGTGGCTGCTGGACGAGCCTTACGCCAACCTCGACCTGGATGGCATCAACCTGGTCAACCGCATGCTTTCCGCACATCTGCGCACGGGTGGCGGCGCCATCGTCACCACCCACGGCGCCTATGCCGCGCCGCCGGTGCCGCACCGCACCCTGGCCCTGGCCAGCATTGCCGCGGAGGCGTCCGCATGAAACTGCCCGGGCCGCACCCCAGCCTTTACAGCACCGCCAAGGCACTGCTGGAGCGCGACCTGAAACTGCTGTGGCGCCGCCGGGGCGATGCCGCGCAACCGGTGCTGTTCGCGCTGCTGGTCGTGGCCCTGTTCGCGCTCGCGCTGGGCGGCGAGCCGGAGCAGCTGCAGCGGGTCGCCGCGGCGGTGTTGTGGCTGTCGGTGATGCTGGCCGGCCTGTTGTCGCTGGATACGCTGTTCCGCAGCGATGCCGAGGACGGGTCGCTGGAGCAGTGGTTGCTGTCGCCGATACCGCTGGCCTGGTTGATCGCGGTCCGGGTGTTCTCGCACTGGCTCACCACCGCCTTCCCGCTGGTACTGGTCAGCCCGTTGCTGGCCGAGCTGATGCACCTGCCACGCGAACAGTTGCCGGTGCTGCTGGTTTCGCTGGCGCTGGGCACCCCGCTGCTGAGCCTGCTCGGCGCGGTGGTCGCCGCGTTGACGGTAGGCATGCGCCGTTCCGGGATCCTGCTGGCCCTGCTGGCCCTGCCGCTGTACGTGCCGGTGCTGGTGTTTGGCGCCGGTGCGGTAGCCGCCACCGCGCAGGGCTTCGATGCCAGCGGCGCGTTGCTGCTGCTCGGTGCCGGGCTGGTGGTGAGCCTGCTGCTGGCCCCGCTCACCGCCGCGGCCGCGATCCGCATTTCCACTTCCTGAGCAGCCGGCCGCAGCAGGCAGCCACACCCGCTGCACGGCGTCCCGCGCCGCGCCAAAACCGCGCCGGTGCGCCCCACTCTTCACTGCCGCTGACGGCACGTGATCCTAGGCTTGCGCTGCGGCCCGGTGCTTGCGCAGACCCGTCCGCCGCCGGGCAGGCGGCGAGTTCGCCCGATGCCACAAGGCGCTGACCGCCGCCCTCCTCCGTCCCTTCGCGCCAATGCATGGCGCATGCATCGCAACCGGGAGTCCTGCCATGAGCTATCGCCTTGTTTTCGCCCTTGCCGTGCTGGGCGCCGCCCCTTCAGTCCACGCCGCCGCCAACTGTGCGGCCAATCTCGAAGGCAGCGACGCGATGAGATACAACCTGGCCAATATCGACGTGCCCAGAAGCTGCACCACCTTCACCATCCATCTCAAGCACACCGGCAAGCTGGCCCGCGCGGTGATGGGCCACAACGTGGTCATCGCCAAGCCCGCCGACATGGCCGGGATCGATGCCGACGGCATGAAAGCCGGGCTGGCGGACAACTACATCAAGCCCGGCGACGCCCGGGTGATCGCGCACAGCACCGTGGTCGGGGGCGGTGAAAGCACCTCGGTGTCGTTCCCGGTGGCCAAGCTGGGCAAAACACCCACCGAATTTTTCTGCAGCTTCCCCGGCCATTCGGCCTTCATGAAAGGCACGCTCACCCTCAAACCGTAAGCACGCGACCGGCCGGCCCGCTGCTTGGCGGATGTGCCCCAGTCTGGGAGAATGCGGCGGTGCAGGTACCCCGTGTTCGCGGCGGGGGTCGGGGCAGCAAGGTGGGCCGGCCGTCGGTTTTCTTCAGCGAGTGATCGGATGTCCAAGGGTTTGGTACGTTGGTTCCACCAACTGGGTTCGCCCGCTTATTTCGATTCCTTCGCTGCCCGCTGGGCACCCTGGTGCTACCTCGCCTCGCTGCCGCTGTTCGGCTTCGGCCTGTGGCAGGCGCTGGCGGTGGTGCCGGCGGATTACCAGCAGGGCGACAGCTTCCGCATTCTCTATATCCACGTGCCCTCGGCCTGGATGAGCCTGTTCGTATTCGGGCTGATGGCGCTGTACAGCGCCATCGCGCTGGTCTGGCGGATCAAGCTGTGCGAAATCCTGGCGATGGCCTGTGCGCCCATCGGCGCGGCGTTCACCGTGATCACGCTGGCCACCGGCAGCCTCTGGGGCAAGCCGATGTGGGGCACGTGGTGGGACTGGGACCCGCGCCTGACCACCGAGCTGATCCTGCTGTTCCTGTATCTGGGGGTGATCGGCCTGTACGGGGCGATCGATGACCGCCGCGCGGCCGCCCGTTCGGCCGGCCTGCTGGCCATTGTCGGGGTGGTGCTGCTGCCGGTGATCCGCTATTCGGTGGTGTGGTGGAACTCGCTGCACCAGGGCCAGACCATCCGCCTGCTGGGCGAGTCGAGCATGGACAGCAGCATGATCCTGCCGTTGTGGCTGATGGTGTTCGCCACCAAGTTCTGGTTTGCCGGCTCGCTGCTGGCCCGTGCCCGTGCCGACAACCTGCGCCGCGAGATCGGCAAGGCCTGGGTGCTGCAGCGACTGGAGAAGACGCCGTGAGCTACTTCAAATACGTGGCGATGGCCTATGCGGTGTTCGCGCTGGTGCTGGCCTGGGATTTCATCGCCCCGCGCCTGCAACTGCGGCAACAGCTGCGCGATGCCCGCCGCCGTGCCGGGCGTTCCAGACGCGGTGACGCCGCGGCCGCCGATGCGGAATTGACCCGGTGAGCCCGGTCCAGCGCCGCCGCCTGATGTTCGTGATCCTGGCCGTGGTCGCGGCCGCGGTCGCGCTGTCGCTTACCGCGATGGCCCTGCAACGCAATGTCGCCTACCTCTACACCCCGGCCGAGGTGCTGGCCGGCAAAGTCGCTCCCGATGCGCGCTTCCGCCTGGGCGGCATGGTGGCCAAAGACTCGTTCCGGCGTGAACCCGGCGCCCTGAACGCCCACTTCCAGGTCACCGATGGCGATGGCGAACTGCCGGTGAGCTACGACCGCATCCTGCCGGACCTGTTCCGCGAAGGTCAGGCGGTGGTCGCTACCGGGCGCATGGTCGATGGCGTGTTTGTCGCCGAAGACGTGTTGGCCAAGCACGATGAGACCTACATGCCCAAGGAACTGGCCGACAAGATGGGGCTGGCGCACGACAAGCACCAGGTACCCGCGCCCGCTGCCACGGATGCGCCCTGAGTGCTGGGCGAGATCGGGCAGGTCCTGCTGATCCTGGCGCTGCTGGCGGCATTGCTGCAGTGCTCGCTGCCGCTGATCGGCGCCCACCGCCGGCAGTCCTCGTGGATGGCGGTCGCGCGCCCGGCCGCGCACCTGCAACTGCTGACGGTGCTGGGCGCGTTCGTCATGCTGACGCTGGCCTTCGTACGCCAGGATTTCTCGCTGCGCTATGTCGCCGAGAACTCCAATTCCCTGCTGCCGATGATCTACCGCTATTCCGCGGTGTGGGGTGCGCACGAGGGCTCTCTGCTGCTGTGGACGCTGGTGCTGGCGCTGTGGACGGCGGCGGTGGCCGAATGCTCGCGGCGCCTGCCGGCCGAGGTGGTGGCGCGGGTGCTGGCGGTGATGGGCATCATCAGCGTGGGCTTTCTCGCTTTCCTGCTGTTCACCTCCACCCCCTTCGTGCGCCTGCTGCCGGCGCCGCTGGAAGGCCGCGACCTCAATCCGCTGCTGCAGGATCCCGGCCTGATCATCCACCCGCCGCTGCTGTATCTGGGCTACGTCGGTTTCGCGGTGCCGTTTGCCTTCGCCATCGCCGCCCTGCTCGATGGCCACATCGACGTGCGCTGGCTGCGCTGGACCCGTCCGTGGACCAACGTCGCCTGGGGCTTTCTCACCATCGGCATCGCGCTGGGCAGCTGGTGGGCGTACTACGAACTGGGCTGGGGCGGCTGGTGGTTCTGGGACCCGGTGGAGAACGCCAGCTTCATGCCGTGGCTGGTCGGCGCCGCCCTGCTGCATTCGCAGGCGGCGACCGAAAAGCGCGGGGTGTTTGTCGGCTGGACCCTGCTGCTGGCGATCACCGCGTTCGCGCTGTCGTTGCTGGGCACCTTCCTGGTGCGCTCGGGCGTGTTGACCAGCGTGCACTCGTTCGCCGCCGATCCCTCGCGTGGCCTGTTCATCCTGATTTTCCTGGCCCTGGTCGTCGGCGGCTCATTGCTGCTGTACGCGTTGCGCGCCCCGGGCATCGGCGGCAACCCGGACGATCCGCGGCGGGCGTTTGTACTCAATTCGCGCGAAAGCCTGTTGCTGGCCAACAACCTGCTGCTCAGCTGCGCCGCTGCGATGGTGCTGCTGGGCACGCTGTATCCGCTGTTGGCCGATGCGCTGGATCTGGGCAAGGTCTCGGTCGGACCGCCGTACTTCGGCACGCTGTTTTTGCTGCTGATGGCCCCGCTGGTGCTGCTGCTGCCGTTCGGGCCGCTGACCCGCTGGCAGCGCGAACAGGGCCTGCGCCCGCTGGCGCTGCTGCTGCCGTGGGCCGGGCTGGCAATCGCGCTGGGCGCGATCGGCTGGTTCATGGCGCCGCAAGGGCAGTTGAAAACCGCCGTCGGCATCGGCGCCGCGGCGTGGGTCGCGTTCGGCACCGCCCGCTTCGTGTGGACCCGGATCCGCGCCAGGGGCCGCTTCAATGCCGAAACCGTCGGCATGGTGCTCGCCCATGGCGGCATCGCCGTGTTCCTGGTGGGCGCGTTGCTGGTGGAAGCGCTCAACGCACAGCGTGAGGTCGCCCTGGCTCCCGGGCAGGCGCTGGACCTGGGCCGCTACCGGCTGGTGTTCGAAGGCGTGGATGCACGGCAAGGCCCGAACTACCATTCCGATCGCGGCCATCTGCAACTGCTGCGCGAGGGCCGCCCCCTCGCCCGGCTGCATCCTGAAAAACGCGTTTACGCCAGTGGTGGCCAGGGCATGACCGAAGCGGGCATCCATCCCGGCCTGTTCGGTGATGTCTATGTCGCGCTGGGCGAATCGCTGGGCAACGATGCCTGGGCGGTACGCGTGCAGATCAAACCCTTCGTGCGCTGGATCTGGTTCGGCGCTGCGCTGATGGCCCTGGGTGGCTTTGTCACCGCCGCCGACCGCCGGTTCCGCCGGCTTCCGGAGAAACCCTGATGTCCGATTCCACTGCCCGCCCGCAGCGCCTGCCGCCCGTGGCCCTCGTACTCGGCGTACTGTTCTTCGCCGGCCTGCTGGGACTGATGCTGTTCGGGGTCAAGCGCTCCGGGGACCCGGACCGCGACAGCCTGCCCTCTGCGCTGATCGGCAAGCCGGCCCCGGACTTTTCGCTGCCGGTGTTGCACGACCCGAGCATCCAGGTCACCGGCCAGCAGCTGCGCGGTGCGCCCTACCTGCTCAACGTCTGGGGCAGCTGGTGCCCGGCGTGTCGCGATGAACACCCGGTATTGACCCGGTTCGCGCTGACCAAGCGCGTGCGCGTGATCGGCTACAACTGGAAGGACGAACGCGCCGATGCGCTGCAGTGGCTGGAGCGTCTGGGCAATCCGTATCTGCTGGTGCTGGCCGACACCGATGGCCGCACCGCGCTGGACTGGGGCATCGCCGCGGCGCCGGAAACCTTCCTGGTCGATGGCAACGGCATCGTGCGCTGGAAGTACAGCGGTGCCCTGACCGAGACCGTGATGACCCGGCAGCTGCTGCCGGCGCTGCAGAAAGTCGAAGATGACGCGCGCCGCGCCGCGCCACCGGCACGCGGCGGAGCCACTCGATGAATCGGCTTTGGCTGCCGGTACTGCTGCTGGTGCTGGGCGCTGTCGTCCCCGCCCATGCGCAGCCGGCGGGCGACCCCAGTCCGCTGCAGTATCGCGACCGCGCCGAGGAAAACCGCTTTCACGCGCTGACCGCCGAATTGCGCTGCGTGCAATGCCAGAACCAGTCGCTGGCCGACTCCAACGCGCAGATCGCCCATGACCTGCGCCGCGAAGTACTGGCGCTGATGCAGCAGGGCCGGAGCGATGCGCAGATCAAGCGGTTCCTGGTCGATCGCTACGGCCCGTTCGTGCTGTACCGGCCACAGATGGACGGCGGCAACCTGCTGCTGTGGTTCGGCCCCGGGCTGCTGCTGCTCATCGCGGCTGGCGTCCTGGTGGTGCATGTCCGCCGGCGCGGACGGCAATTGGCCGCGCCCATCGCCGATGAGGCCGACCAGGAAGAACGCGAATGGTGAGCGGCCTGTTCCAGCTGTTGATCGCGCTGCTGGCGGCCGCGGCCACCGGCATCGTGTTGTGGCCGCTGGCCCGCGATGGCAAGCGCGCGGTCTGGCTGACGCTGGTGGCCAGTCTGGTGGTCGCCACGCTGGCGCTGTACCGGCTGCTGGGAACCCCCGACGCCCTGCAGCCGCAGGCGACACTGGCCCCGCAAACACTGGAGGACGGCATCGCCCGCCTGCAGGCCGCACTGGAGCGCGATCCGCAACGGGCCGACGGCTGGGCGCTGCTGGCCCGCTCCCAGCTCGAACTGGGCCGCACCGAGGCCGCCGCCGCGTCCTACCGGCGCGCCGTGCAGCTGGCTCCTGCTGAATCGGTGCTGCTGGTGGAAGCCGCCCAGGCCCGCGCCCAGGCCGACCCGGACCACCAGTTCGATGACACCGCGCTGCAGTGGTTGCAACAGGCCCGCGAACAGGCGCCCGACAACGAACGGGCGGTGTGGCTGATCGGCATCGTCCAGCGCCAGCGCGGACACGCCGCGCAGGCGGCGCAGACCTGGGAAACCCTGCTGCCGCGACTTGAACCCGGCGCTGCGGCCGCGTTGCGCGAACAGATCGACGCGGCCCGCGCCGCCGCCGGCCAGCCACCATTGCCGGCGGCTCCCACAACGGCGGTCGCGGAAAACGCGGTAACGGTAAGGATCGCCCTGGACCCGGACTTCGCCGCGCGCGCGCGCCTGCGCGGTGACACCACCGTGTTTGTGATCGCCCGCATTCCGGGCGGCCCGCCGATGCCGGTCGCCGTGGAGCGGCATGCGCTGCAGGACCTGCCGCTGACGGTGACCCTGGATGACGGCGACAGCCCGATGCCGACCCACAAGCTCTCCGCGCTGGGCGAGGTCGAAGTACTGGCACGGCTGTCGGCCAGCGGCAATGCGATGCGCCAGACCGATGACCTCGAATCGGCGCCGGTGCGGGTGACGCTGCCGGCGCGGCAGCCGGTGGAGATCGTGCTCGGCGCCCCCGGCACGTGATGGGGCGTAGCGCGGTGACCACCGGCGCTGCCACAGACCGCAACAACCGGCGGCAACCCCGCTAAAATCGACCGATGACCGAATTCACGCCTCCCGGCAGCCGTTTCCTCGCGCTCTCCTCGCCGTTCCGGATGAAGCGCGGGGGCGCGCTGCGCGAAGCGCACATCGCCTATGAAACCTGGGGAACCCTGGATGGCGGGGGCGGCAACGCGATCCTGATCGTCACCGGCCTGTCGCCCGACGCCCATGCGGCCAGCAACCCGGCCAATCCCGCGCCGGGCTGGTGGGAGCCGATGCTGGGACCGGGAAAACCGATCGACACCGATCGCTGGTTCGTGGTCTGCGTCAATTCGCTGGGCAGCTGCAAGGGGTCCACCGGGCCGGCCTCGATCGATCCGGCCACCGGCCAGCGCTACCGGCTCTCTTTTCCCGAGCTGTCGATCGAGGACATCGCCAATGCCGCGATCGAGACCGTGCGCGCGCTCGGCATCGACCAGCTGGCCTGTGTGATCGGCAATTCGATGGGCGGCATGACCGCGCTGGCGCTGCTGCTGCAGCACCCCGGTATCGCCCGCACCCACATCAACATCTCCGGCAGCGCCCAGGCCCTGCCCTTTTCCATCGCCATCCGCTCGCTGCAGCGCGAAGCCATCCGCCTTGATCCGCAGTGGAACGGCGGTGATTACGACGACGAGCACTATCCGGAATCGGGCATGCGCATGGCGCGCAAGCTGGGGGTGATCACCTACCGCTCGGCACTGGAGTGGGATGGCCGCTTCGGCCGGGTGCGACTGGATTCGGACCAGTCCGATGACGACCCGTTCGGCCTGGAATTCCAGGTGGAAAGCTATCTGGAAGGCCATGCGCGCCGCTTCGTGCGCCACTTCGATCCCAACTGCTACCTCTACCTGGGACGGGCGATGGACTGGTTCGACATGGCCGAATACGGCAATGGCGACGTGATCGCCGGGCTGGCGAAAATCCACGTCCCGCGCGTGCGGGTCATCGGCGCCAATACCGACATCCTGTTTCCAGTGCAGCAGCAACAACAGATTGCCGACGGGCTGCGCGCCGGCGGCGCCGAGGCCGAATTCATCGGGCTGGACTCGCCGCAGGGCCATGACGCGTTCCTGGTCGATTACGCGCGATTCGGTCCGGCCATCGGCAATTTCCTGCGCTCGCTGTAGGCGGCGTTTCCGCACCCGACGGCAGTCCAGGTTCCTACCCGCCCGCGGGTCCTACTCCGATAGCCCGGCGGATCAGCGGACGCGAAGGTGGTGCCTGACACCGCCTTCGGAGAACCCGGCCATGTCCCGAGTGTTTGTATTCCTGCTGGCAGCGCTGCTATTGATGCCCGCGGTCCCCGCAGCGGCCGGCTCGCCTCCGATGCTGATGCTGGCCAACAGCTGGCGCGAGGGCCCGGAGGTTTCCCAGTACTGGGTCAGCGAGAAGCTCGATGGCGTGCGCGCCCGCTGGGACGGCAAGGTGCTGTGGAGCCGCGCCGGCAACCGCATCGATGCACCGGCCTGGTTCGTGGCCGGTTGGCCGCCGATGGAACTGGATGGCGAGCTGTGGCTCGGCCGTGACCGCTTCGACGAGACCAGTGCCCTGGTGCGCACCACCGGCGCCACCGATAGCGGTTGGCGCCGCCTGCGTTTCATGGTGTTCGACGCGCCGGCCCATCCGGGCACGTTCGATGCGCGCCTGGAAATCCTGCAGACGCGTATCCGCGCGGCCCACGTGCCGTGGCTGCAGGCCATTCCCCAGCGGCAACTCGCCGACACCGCCGCGTTGCACAGGCACCTGCGCGAGGTGGTGGCGGCCGGCGGCGAGGGATTGATGCTGCATCACCGCCACGGACGCTACCTGCCCGGGCGCAGTGACACCCTGTTCAAACTCAAGCCCTGGGACGATGCCGAAGCCCGGGTGGTTGCCCATGTCCCGGGCAAAGGCAAATACACCGGGATGCTCGGCGCTCTGCTGGTCGAACGTGCCGATGGCCGCCAGTTCCGGCTCGGCAGCGGTTTCACGGATGCCCAGCGCGCGGCCCCACCGCCGTTGGGCAGTCATGTCACCTATCGCTACAACGGGCTGACCAGCACCGGATTGCCGCGCTTCGCGCGGTTCCTGCGCATCCGGGAGGAACTGCCACCGCCCGATCCACGGCGTCCCTGAAACCGGTCGCGGCCTGTGGACGCCAGCGCAGGAAGGCTTCCATCGCCCAGGCAGTGCTCCGGCCTTGCCCACGGCACCGGACGGCATGCGGTAGCTGCGCCGCCACGGCTGCGCGGCTGACGCTGGCGCGCCCTGCCCGACACGCAGCGCTCGACCGCGAGGCGTCAAACGGGGCATGGCTGTACAGGTTTGTCCGGCGTTCCCGGGGCTGGTTGGCCTGGCAACCGCCATCTCCCAGAGATACCCGGGATGAACCACCTGCCGAGAGATCGCCCTGGCGCATCGCCTGCACGCGGTAGCTCCACCCCGTCACGTTTCCGCGATCAACCTGCCCTGCTGCAGGCGGTAACTGCGATGCACCACGCCGTCGGGCAGCGCGTCATGGGTGATCATCAACAGGCTGCGATTCCCCAGTGCGGCAGCCAGGTCCTGCAACAACGCGTGGGCGGTATCCACGTCCAGCCCCTCGGTGGGTTCGTCGAGCACCATCAACGGCGCATTGCGCAGCAACGCGCGGGCCAGCGCCACGCGCCGCGCCTGTCCGGCGGACAGGGTGGCGCCGTTCTCGCCGACCCACGCCGACAGCCCGCCCAGGCGCTGCGCCCAGTCGTAAAGACGCACGTCGTGCAGAACCGCCCACAACGCCTCATCGCTGGCAGCCGGATCACCCAGGCGCAGGTTCTCGGCAAGGCTGCCGGCAAATACCGGCGCGCCTTGCGGCAACCATGCCAGGCGCCGGTGCCACGCGGCCTGTTCGACCTGCCGCAGGTCGACGCCGCCATAGCGCACCGCCCCCTGCTCGGGATCCCACAGCCGCAGCACCAGCGACGACAGCGTGGTCTTGCCACACCCGCTGTCACCGCAGATGGCGATGCGCTCGCCCGGTGCCAGTTGCAGGTCCAGGCCATCCAGCAGCCGTCGGCTTTCCCCCGACCAGGCGAAGCCCACATCCTCCAAGGCCAGCACCGACGGCGCCGCCGGCAACGGCTGCGGGGCCGGTGCCTCGCTTACCGCAGGCGACTGGCCGGCAATCTGCCGCAAGCGGTGCGCGGCGACCTGCGCCGACTGCAGCGACTGCCAGGCCATGCCGATGCCGGCCGCCACCTCGAGCAGGGCCACCGTCAGGAACACCAGGGCCGCCGCCAACGGGGCCTCCAGCGCGCCGTGCTGGAACGCGGACAGGGCCAGCCACAGCATCGCCACCAGCCCCGCGCCGGCACACGCCGAATGCATGACATTGCCGGAAACCAGGCGGCGCCGACGGCGGCGATCGCTGCTGGCGACCTGCAACGCGGCGGCCTCCACCCGCGCAGTCCAGTCGCCGCGCGCCTCCAGCGCGGTCAGATCCGCCGCGCCCTCCAGTCCCTCGAAGGCCACGGTGCGCAACGTCGAGCGGCGTAGCGCACGCTGGCTTTCCGCGGCATGGCCATGCCGCACTGCGAGCCACGGCACGCCAATCCCGATGACCACCACCAGCCCCGTCAGCAGTACCGCCGCCGGCCAGTAGATCAGCGCGGCCGCGGTGATCGCAGCCACGCAAATGCCGGCCAGTGCGAGCAGTGGCCCGATCGCCCGCACCAGCAGACCGTCCATCTCGCCGATATCGGACATCAACCGCGCCAGCAGCTCGCCGGTACGGCTGCTGCCCAGACGCGAGGGAGCCAGCGGCAGCGCACGCCGGAAAAACCACACCCGCAGGTCACGGGCGATACGCAGGGTGACGTCGTGGCCGACCAGCTTTTCGAAATAGCGCGAGACGATCCGGGCGATGGTCAGCGCACGGATGCCGGCCGAGGGCGAAAAGAAGTTGAAACCACTGCCGATGCCGGTCGCCCCGGCCAATGCCGCCGCGGTCAGGAAGCCGCCGGACAGCCCCAGCAGGCCGACCCCGGCCAGCATCGTCGTCAGCAGCAGCACCACTGAAAACAGCAGCCGCCAGCGATGGCGCTGGAACACCGCGCGCAGGTCATCGTCCTGTACCCGGCTCATGCCAGCACTTCCGCGGACGTGGTGGCAGCGGCCTGCAGTTCGACGACCTGGTCGGCCCAGCGCATTGCCGCCTGGCTGTGGGTGGCCATCAACACGCTGCGCCCGCGCGCATGGATCGCCAGCGCCGCCAGCAGGTCGGCTTCGGTGCGCGGATCGAGGAACGCGGTCGGTTCGTCCAGCAGCAGCACATCCGGATCACGCAACAACAGCCGTGCCAGCCCGATCCGTCGTGCCTCGCCGCCGGAAAGACCGAAGCCGCGCTCGCCGATCACCGTATCCAGCCCGCGCGGCAGGCCCGCGGCAAAGCGCATCACCTGCGCCGCTTCGGCCACCGCGCGCAGGCGCGCCTCACTGGCGCCGGGATCGGCCAGACGCAGGTTGTCGGCGATGGTGCCGTGGAACAGGTAGGGCCGTTGCCCGGCATAGCCGACCTTCAACCCCGGGTGCACAACGATCCGTCCTTCGCGCGGCGGCAACCAGCCGGCCAGCGCTTCCAGAACCGTACTCTTGCCACTGCCGCTGGCGCCGGTCAGTGCCACCCGTCGCCCGGCTTCGAGCTGAAGTGAAAGTCCAGTCACCGCGTCATGACGGGCGCCCAGTGGCCGCAACGAAACGGCCTCGACGACCACCGCCGGCGCCTTTGCTTCGGCCGGCTCCAGCATGCGCGCGGACGCCTGCAACAGTTCGGCGTCATCGGCCCCCGGCAAGCCCCCCAACAGGCGTTCCACTTCCGCCGCGGCCGCAAGCGCGTTGGCGCGGTCGTGGTAGTGCGCGGCCAGACGCCGCAACGGCGCATAGAACTCCGGCGCCAGCAGCAGGCAGAACATGCCGGTCCCCAGCGTGGGTACCGTGGCGTGCAATGACAGCATTCCCAGATAGCTCAGCCCCAGGTACAACGCCACCATCGCCACGCTTACCGACGCGAAGAACTCCAGCACGGTGGACGAGAGGAAGGCGATGCGCAGCACTTTCAGGGTGCGTACGCGCACGCCCTCCGCCGCCCGTGCCACGCCTTCCAGCTCGGCATCGCCCCGTCCATACAGACGCAGCAGCCCCAGGCCTTTGATGCGATCGGCGAAATGGCCGCTCATCCGCGCCAGCTCACCGAGCTGCTGGCGCCCGGCCGCTTCGGCACCCCAACCTACCAGCATCATGAAAAACGGCACCAGCGGCGCGGTGAAAACCAGGACCAGCGCCACCACCCAGTCCACCCAGGCCACCGCCAGCACAATCAGCAGGGGCACCACGACCACTTCGACCCGCACCGGCTGGTAGCCGGCGTAATAGCCTTCGATGGCATCGCCGTGGGTCATCAGCAGTTCGCCCAGCTCGCCGCTGCGCTGTTGCCGCAGCCACAGCGGGCCGTTGCCCATCAGCCGCCGGTAGACGCGCTCGCGCAGCGCCAGCCGCGCGCTGTCGGCGACATCGCCACCGGCCGTCTGCGCCACTCCCCCGAGCAGGCTGCGCAACAGCAACACCAATGCCAGGCCCGTGAAAACCGGCACGGTCTGCGCCAGCGCGCGGTGTTCAATCACGACGCCATGGATCAACCACGCGATGGCCGCGGCCTGCGCAATCAGCAGCGCTCCGGAAACACTGACCGCCACGGCCGCCGTGCGCTGGCGCGACCGCGCGTCCGATGCAAGCGATGCCAGCCATTGCAGCTGCTGGCGGCGGCGCATGCGCTGCTCTTCAGGCGGGTCTGGAACATCACTCACAAGGACGGCAACTCTGCAGAAGGAAAACACGGCGATTGTAAGCAAGCCCCCCGCTCGCTGCGTGTGCACCTTCTCCCGGCATGGCCCCTGGGCACATTGATCCAGATCAAGGCTGGCATCATGCTCAAGGCGGATCATGCTCGTCATTCCCGCAACCCTGCCACCCTTATGCCCACATTCCACGAGGTAGCCTGGCCATGATCGATATGACCGTAGTGGATCTATCACGATTGCAGTTCGCGCTGACCGTGATGTACCACTTCCTGTTTGTCCCCCTCACCCTGGGCCTGTCCTTCATGATCGCGATCATGGAGAGCATCTACGTCATGACCGGAAAAGAGGTCTGGCGGCGCATGACGCTGTTCTGGGGCGCGTTGTTCGGCATCAACTTCGCGATGGGCGTGGGCACCGGCATCGTCATGGAATTCCAGTTCGGCATGAACTGGTCCTACTACAGCCACTATGTGGGCGACATCTTCGGCGCGCCGCTGGCGATCGAAGGATTGATGGCGTTCTTCCTGGAAGCCACCTTCATCGGCCTGTTCTTCTTCGGCTGGAACCGGCTGTCGAAAGTCCAGCACCTCACGGTGACCTGGCTGATGGCGCTGGGCACCAACCTGTCGGCGCTGTGGATCCTGATCGCCAACGGCTGGATGCAGTATCCGGTGGGCGCGGTGTTCAATCCGGAAACGATGCGCATGGAGGTGGTGGACTTCGTCGCCGTGCTGTTCAACCCGGTGGCCCAGGCCAAGTTCGTGCATACCGTCAGCGCCGGTTACGTCACCGGTGCGGTGTTCGTGATGTCGATCAGCGCCTTCTATCTGCTGCGCAACAAGCACCATGACGTGGCCCGCCGCTCGTTCGCGGTTGCCGCCGCCTTCGGCCTGCTGTCGTCGCTGTCGGTGGTGGTGCTGGGTGACGAGAGCGGTTATGCCGCCTCCGAACACCAGAAGATGAAGCTGGCCGCGATCGAGGCCATGTGGGAAACGGAACGCGCGCCGGCCGACTTCACCGCTTTCGGCATCCCCAACCAGAAGACCCACCAGAACGACTACGCGATCAAGATCCCGTACCTGATGGGCCTGATCGCCACCCGCTCGCTGGACACGCCGATCCCCGGCATCCTGGAACTGGTCGGTCGCGCCGAACACCGCATCCGCGGCGGCCAGATCGCCTACGGGGCGCTGGAACGCGTGCGTGCCGACAAGAACGATGTCGAAGCGCGCGAGATGTTCGACCGGCATTGGCAGGATCTGGGCCACGGCCTGCTGCTCAAGCGCTACCGCGAGGACATCCTCAACGCCACCCCCGAGCAAATCGCGCAGGCCGCGATGGACACCATTCCCACCGTGGCCCCGCTGTTCTGGACCTTCCGCATCATGGCCGGCCTGGGTTTCTACCTGATCGCCTTCTTCGCGGTGGCCTTCTACTACTCGTGCCGCCACAACGTCGAAAGCAAACGCACCTTCCTGAAGATCGCCCTGTGGACGCTGCCGGCGCCGTGGATCGCGATCGAGTGTGGCTGGTTCGTGGCCGAATACGGCCGCCAGCCGTGGGCCGTGGACGGGGTGTTGCCGACGTTCTACGCCGCCTCGGGCCTGGCCCTGCATCAGATCCTGGTCACCCTGACCGGCTTCATCGCGCTGTACACGGTGCTGATGGTCATCGAGATCAAGCTGATGCTCAAAGCGATCCGCAAGGGACCGGACGACATCCTGCCGTCACTGCAGGAACCGGCCACTGTTTCCCCCCACGCCCGCGCATCGGCCCCGGGCCAGGCATAAGGCAGGAGAACACTCATGGATTTCATTCTTCTGGACTACACGACGCTGCGCCTGATCTGGTGGCTGCTGCTGGGCGTGCTGCTGATCGGTTTTGCGGTAATGGACGGCTTCGACCTTGGCGTCGGCATGCTGCTGCCGTTCGTGGCCAGGACCGACGAGGAACGCCGGCTGGTGATCAACACCGTCGGCCCGGTATGGGAGGGCAACCAGGTGTGGCTGGTGCTCGGTGGCGGTGCGATCTTCGCCGCCTGGCCGCCGCTGTATGCGGTGAGTTTCTCCGGGTTCTACCTGGCGATGTTCGTGATCCTGTTCGCCCTGATCCTGCGTCCGGTCGGCTTCAAGTACCGCAGCAAGATGCCCAGCCCGCGCTGGCGCAACAACTGGGACTGGATCCTGTTCATCGCGGGCCTGGTGCCGGCACTGATCATGGGCGTGGCGGTCGGCAACGTGCTGCTGGGCGTGCCGTTCCACTTCGATGACACCCAGCGCATGTTCTATACCGGCGGTTTCTTCGGCCTGCTGACACCGTTCGCACTGCTTGCCGGCCTGGTCAGCGTGGCGATGCTGGTAGCGCACGGGGCGGCGATGCTGGTGCTGAAGACCGACGGCGCGGTGGCCGAACGGGCCGCGCGTTACGGCAGCATCGCGGCGATCGCCTCGGGGGTGTTGTTCGCCGTCGCCGGGATATGGGTCGCCATCGGCCTGCCGGGTTACCAGATCACCTCGCAGGTGGTCGGCGATGGTCCCAGCAATCCGCTGCTGAAAACCGTGGAACTCGGCGCTGCCGGCGGCTGGCTGTACAACTACAGCAGCATGCCCGCCACGTTGCTGGCGCCGATCGTCGGCCTGCTGGGCGCGGTGCTGAGCGCGTTGTTGCTGCGCAAGCACCGGGGCGGGCTCGCCTTCCTCGCCTCGGGGGCCTCCATCGCCGCGATCATCCTGACCGTGGGCTTTGCGATCTTCCCGTTCCTGCTGCCTTCCTCCAGCCAGCCCGGCTCCAGCCTGACGGTGTGGGATTCCTCGTCCAGCCATCTGACGCTGTGGATCATGCTGCTGGCCACGGCGATTTTCCTGCCGATCATCATCGCCTACACCACCTGGGTGTATCGCGTGCTCAAGGGCAAGACGACGCTGTCGGAAATGGGTGAGAACCCGAACGCCTACTGATCCGCAAACGACAACCATCAAGGAGTGTCATCACATGTGGTATTTCGCCTGGATTCTCGGTGTCGGCCTGGCCTCCACCGCCGCCATCCTCAATGGCATGTGGTTCGAGGCGCGCGAACAGCGTCACCTGGAACAGAAGAAGTAGAAAAACCGACATATCCATCTTGTCAGTTGCCCGCTCAGAAGGTATCTTAGCGNCTCCACCGCCGCCATCCTCAATGGCATGTGGTTCGAGGCGCGCGAACAGCGTCACCTGGAACAGAAGAAGTAGAAAAACCGACATATCCATCTTGTCAGTTGCCCGCTCAGAAGGTATCTTAGCGGGCTCCTTCGGGGTGTAGCTCAGTCTGGTAGAGCGCTACGTTCGGGACGTAGAGGTCGCAGGTTCGAATCCTGTCTCCCCGACCACGCACTGGTCACATTGAAGCCTGGAAAACGCGCTGCGTTCTCCGGGCTTTTTTGTGCCCGTTTCCAGCAATGGAAAGCAGTAGCAGCGGCTCCCTCCGCACGGATATTTGCGCCTGCCGGACCGCGCGATCGGCCACGGCCGCTTCTCCCGCAAAACACTTGCCAGTTTCCAGGCCCGCCGTTATCATAGGCGGCTCCTTCGGGGTGTAGCTCAGTCTGGTAGAGCGCTACGTTCGGGACGTAGAGGTCGCAGGTTCGAATCCTGTCTCCCCGACCAAAGATTCAAGGATGTATCTGCAAAAGCCGGCCGCCGCGCCGGCTTTTGCTTTTGTGTTATTCCGGCTCGCGCAAGGCGATGCCCGCTATTCCGTTACGGAGCCAGTACATGCCCAGTCCTTCCCCCTTGGCCGGGTCCACCGCCCGTCGCCCCCTGCTTCACGGTCGCTTGCTGGCATTCGCCGCGATCCTGGTCGCCGCATTCAACCTGCGTACGGCAGTAACGTCGCTGACCCCGCTGCTGGAGCAGCTGGGCCAGGTGTTCGGCTTTGGCGCCACCATGACCGGGGTGCTGGGCATGGTGCCGACCGCCGCCTTCGCGCTGTTCGGCGTGTCCACCCCGGCATTGGCGCGACGCATCGGCCTTGAGCGCACCGCGCTGCTGGCCATGGCACTGGCGACCGCAGGCCTGTTGGCGCGCTCGTTGGCCGGCAGCACCGGCGGCCTGCTGGTGGGGTCGGCCATCGCCCTGGCGGGTATGGGCATCGGCAACGTGGTGGTGCCGCCGATGGTCAAGCGCTACTTCCCCGACCGCGTCGGCACCGTCAGCACGCTTTACATCACCGTGCTGCAGGTCGGCACGATGCTGCCGGCATTGCTCGCGGTTCCCCTGGCCGATGCCGCGGGCTGGCGGGTTTCACTGGGCGTGTGGGCCCTGATCTCCGCTTTCGCCATGCTGCCGCTGGTCTGGCTCAAGCCCGGGGCGCATGCGGCCCAGACTGCTGCCACGCCAGGCGCACCTGCGCTGCAGGTCTGGCGCACGCCGCTGGGCTGGGGCCTGGCCCTGATGTTCGGCATGACCTCGCTGGTGTCCTATTCGATGTTCACCTGGCTGCCGCGGCTGCTGGTGGACGCCGGCGCGACCCCGGCCTTCGGCGGCGCGATGGTGGCGCTGTTCTCCGCCCTGGGCCTGGTGAGTGCGCTGACCATGCCGGCCATCGCGGTGCGGGTCCGCAACCCGTTCCCGATCGTGCTGCTGTGCTTCATCTGCCTGATGTGCGCCTTCGCCGGCCTGTTGTGGGCACCGCTCAAGGCGCCCCTGTTGTGGGTGGCCCTGCTGGGCCTGGGGCCGAGCACGTTCCCGCTGGCACTGACCCTGATCAACCTGCGCACGCGGACCGCAGCCGGCTCATCGGCGCTGTCCGGTTTCATGCAGGGCGTCGGCTACAGCTTCAGCTGTGTCGGGCCGCTGCTGTTCGGCCTGCTGCACGCCTGGTCCGGCACCTGGGCCGGCCCATTCGCCTTCCTGGTGCTGTGCAGCGTGATCCTGCTCACCGCCTCCTGGGTCGCCTGCAAACCGCAGAAACTGGAAGACCAGCAGTAAGCCGCACCGGCAACCACGGCGGCCACTTCAACTTCCTGGCCAGGTTTGTTCCCGAGGGGTTTTCGCGCCATTCCGGGCAATGGGCAGGTAAACGCCCCCCTGAACAGCCACAGTGGCGCCGCTGTGGATCAGCCAGGCCGATTACAGCCTGTCGTTTTTCCGGGCACGCATCGCCGCCATCGTCACGGTGATGCCCCGAGGCGCGTGAGCCAGTCCCGCGCAGCGGGCTATTGCCCCTGGGCCCGGGTCTGGCCTTGGCCGCGTACCACGAAGCGTTCGACCGTCAGCGCTTCCAGTCCCATCGGGCCATAGGCGTGCAGGCGGGTGGTGGAGATGCCGATCTCCGCGCCCAACCCCAGTTCGCCGCCATCGGAAAAGCGCGGGGACGCGTTGACCATCACCACCGCCGAGCGCAGCGCATGCACGAACGCCTCGGCGTTTGCCGCATCGGAGGTGGCGATGACCTCGGTATGGTCGGACGTATAGCGCCGGATATGCGCGATCGCGGCCTCCAGATCCGGCACCACCGCGATGGACAGGATCAGATCCAGATACTCGGCAGCGTAATCGTCCTCGCTGGCCGGCAGGACGCCCGGGACCAGTTGCCTCGTGGCCGCATCACCGCGCAGTTCCACGCCACGTTCGCGCAGCGCGGCCGCCGCCAGCGGCAGGAACCGCGGCGCGATATCGGCATGCACCAGCAGGGTTTCCAGCGAGTTGCAGGCTGACGGCCGCGAAGTCTTGCCATCCACCACCAGCTTCAGCGCCAGCGCAAGATCCGCCGGGGCATCCACAAACAGGTGGCACACGCCCTTGTAGTGCTTGATCACCGGCACCCGCGCATGCTCGGCGACAAACCGGATCAGGCCCTCGCCCCCACGCGGGATCGCCAGATCGACGATATCGCTGAGCTGCACCAGCTCCAGTATCGTCTCGCGGCGCAGATCCTCGACCAGGGTCAACGCCGCATCCGGCACGCTGGCCTCGCGCAATGCGCGCTTGAGCGAGGCGGCAATGGCGGTATTGGAGTGGATCGCCTCCGAGCCGCCACGCAGGATCACACCATTGCCGGCCTTGATGCACAGCGCCGCCGCATCGGCGGTCACGTTCGGGCGCGCCTCGTAGATCATCGCGATCACTCCCAGCGGCACGCGCACCTTCTGCACGCGCAGGCCATTGGGGCGCACATCGTCCCGCGTGATCTGCCCGACCGGGTCCGGCAGGCCAGCCACTTCACGCAGCGCGGCAGTGATACCACCCAGACGCTGCGGATCGAGCCTCAGCCGGTCCAGCATGGCAGCGCCCACGCCCTTGCCTTCGGCCGTCGCCAGATCGCGCGCATTGGCATCGAGGATGGCGTCTGTGTCGTGCTCCATCGCCATCGCCATCGCTTCGAGCAGCTTGGCCTTGGCTTCGCCGGAAAGTTGCGCCAGCACATCGGCGGCCTCACGGCACTGCAGCGCCAGATTGCGCATATCGCTCATCAGACCACCCCGCTCCAAGCCCGAAAGAAGAGGTTCACACCAGCACCAGGTCGTCACGATGGACGACGTTGCCGCCATAGTTGTAACCGAGGATCGCCTCGATCTCGCGCGAGTGATGGCGGCAGATGCGGCGGATGTCCAACGCCGAATACTGGCTGACGCCGCGGGCCACACAGCGCTCTCCGGCGTCATCACGCACACGCACTTCCACCATGTCGCCGCGGCGGAAGTCGCCTTCTGCAGCAGTCACACCACCGGGCAACAGCGAGGCACCCTGCTGCTGCAACGCACGCGCGGCACCGGCATCGATCACGATCGCCCCGGTTTCCACCGGCGCGTGCCGCAACCAGTATTTGCGCGCGGCAACCCGTGTCTGCCCGGCGTGCAGGCGGGTGCCGCGCAGCCGCCCCTGGGCCAGCCCACGCACCACGTCGCCATTGCGGCCATTGAACAGATAGGTGTCGATGCCGGCCTTGCCGGCCTTGGCCGCGGCCTGCAGCTTGGTCTGCATGCCGCCGGTACCCAGCGCGCTCCCGCTGCCACCGGCCATGGCCATGACCTCGGGCGTCAGCTGCAGCACCTGGTCGAGCGCTCGCGCATCGGGGTTGCCGCGTGGATCGGCCGTGTACAGGCCATCGATATCGGTGGCGATGAACAGCGCATCGGCATCGACCAGCGCCGCCACGATCGCGGCCAGGTTGTCGTTGTCGCCCAGCTTCAACTCGTCTACCGAGACCGTGTCGTTCTCGTTGACCACCGGCAATGCGCCCAATGCCAGCAACTCGTTGAGGGTGGCGCGGGCGTTGAGATAACGCCGGCGGTTGCGCAGATCGTCATGGGTCAGCAGCACCTGCGCCACCGGGCGCTCGAAGAAGCGTTGCCACAAGGCGATCAGCTGCGCCTGGCCCAAGGCGGCCAGCGCCTGGCGGGCGGCAATCGCCGCACCGGCTTCGAATGCCTTGGGCACGATCGCCCGCCCGGCCGCAACCGCGCCGGATGAGACGATCACCACTTCGCGCCCGGCCAGCAGATTGGCCGACACGAACTGCGCCAGCCCCAGCGCGAAGCGGGGCGTCAGGCCGCCACCATCGGCGGCCAGCAGACTGCTGCCGACCTTCAACACCGCACGCCGCCACGGCGGCAGCGACTGCTCGGTGAACCGTGATGCGGGAAGCTCGGTCATGGGCTCAGCGCGTGTTCCATTCGTGGATGGTCAGCTCGGAGCTGTCGTGGATCGCCAGCGGATCAGTGGCGACGATGGCCGTGGCCTCGGCGAGGTCCGCGATGTTTTCGAGAACATAGGCGCCGCCGCTGCCATCGCTGAAACCGCCGGTCAGGTGCAGCTTCCCCTGCTCGCGCAGGAAGTCGAGAAACGCCTTGTGCGGCGCGACCACCGCCACGTCGAACGAGGGCTTGCGCATGGCCAGTACCAGATACCGTTTCATTCCCTGCCCTTGATTTCCCTGTAATTTGCGATGTGCAGCAGTCAGGCTTTCAAGGCGGATCATCGCGACTTGCACCTGAAAAGGGTGCAAGCGCTCCTGCAAAGCCGATTCGCCGCTCCTGCAGCACGGTTGCGCCGTTGCCGTTATACGGACAAGGCCTGCCAGCGCCTGTTCAACACGTCGAGCTGCAGGTCGGCCGCGGCACCGGGCGAAACGCGCGCGGCCAGGCTGCCTTCCGGCGTACGCCCCTGCCCTGCGCTCGCGGAGGCTTCAGCCGCCGCCTTGTAGGCGTCGCGGAACGGGACTCCGGCCACCGCCGCTTCCACCGCGACGTCGGTGGCATACATGCCCGAGTCGATCGCCGCGCGCAGCCTGTCTTCACGCCATTCCAGGTTGGCCAGCAACGCCGGCAGCAGTTCCAGCGCCGCCAGTCCGCGGCCGAAGCCGTGGAAGATCGCGCCCTTGCTGCTCTGCAGATCGCGATGGTAGCCGGACGGCAGCGACAGCAGCTGCTCGATCTCGGTGCGCGCCGCCGCCACGCTGGCGTGGGTGGCGCGCATCAGCTCGATCACGTCGGGATTGCGCTTGTTCGGCATGATCGAGCTGCCGGTGGTGTACTGCGCCGGCAACGCGACAAAGGCGAACTCGCCGCTGGTGAACAGTGACAGGTCCCAGGCGAGGCGGCGCAGGTCCAGGGTGGCACCGCCCAACGCTTCGAGCGCGGCCATCTCGAACTTGCCGCGCGACAGCTGCGCGTAGATCGGGCTCACCTGCATCCGCGCAAAGCCCAGCGCGGCGGTGGTGTGGGCGCGATCCAGCGGCAGGTTGACGCCATAGCCGGCGGCGGTGCCGAGCGGATTGGCGTCAACCAGTTTGCGGGTATCGACGGCGCGGATCGCGTTGTCGATGAAGGCCTCGGCCCAGCCGGCCCACCACATGCCCGCCGAGGACACCACGGCGCGCTGGATATGGGTGTAGCCCGGTACCGGCAGGTCCTTTTCAGCCTGCGCGCGATCCAGCGCAACCCGCGCAATCCCGCGGCTGAGTTCGGCCACGCGGGTGAGCCTGTCCTTCAACCACAGCCGGGTGGCGACCAGGATCTGGTCATTGCGGCTGCGCCCGGTGTGGATCTTGCGGCCGGCATCGCCGAGGCGGTCGGTCAGGCGTGCCTCGATCGCCGAATGGCAATCCTCGTACTGCTCGTCGAGCACGAACGCACCGCTGCGGAAGTCGTCGGCCAGCACCGACAGCTCGCGCTTCAGTCCGGCCAGTTCGTCGGCCGAAAGGATGCCGATGTGCTGCAGGCCTTCGGCATGCGCGGTGCTGGCGGCGATGTCGTACAGGAAAAATTCGCGATCCAGGATCACGTCATCGCCGGCCAGGAAAGTCTGGATCTTCGCGTCCACCGCGACGCCGGGTTTTTGCCAGAGCAGGTTGGTCATGGGGTTCTCTCTAAAGCAATCAGGAGCGTGGCAGAGGCGTTGCAGGAGCGACGCTTGCACCTTCTTCAGGTGCAAGTCGCGATGCTCACCGGTAAAGCCGCATCGCGATTTGCGTTGTTCCTGCATGCCGGGGATCAATGCGGGATGGCGGTCAGCTCATCAAGGCCAAGGGCGAGATTCAGGTTCTGCAACGCCTGGGTGGCAGCGCCCTTGAGCAGGTTGTCGAGGGTGGCCACCACCACCACGCGCTTGTTGCCCGGCGCCAGGGTGAAGCCACCGATCTGCACGCCGTGGGTGCCGGCAATCCGGCTGACCCACGGCGCCTCGTCGACCACCTCGACCAGCGCCTCGCCGGCATAGCGCTGCTGGTACAGCGCCATCACTTCCTCGCGCTTGAGCGGCTGCTGCAACCACAGATTGACGGTCATGGTGATACCGCGGAAATGCGGCGCCACGTGCGGCATGAATTCCACCGGCACGCCCAGCCGCACCGCTACCTCGCGTTCGTGCACATGGTCGGTCAGTGCGTACGGCATCAGGTTGTCGCGCAGCTTGTCCGGATCGTTCTTGTCCGACGGCGTGGTGCCGGCGCCGGAATAGCCGGATACCCCGAAGCACTGCGGCGGCCCGGCCAGCTGGCCCAGCAGCGGGGTGATCGCCAGCTGCATCGCGGTGGCATAGCAGCCCGGATTGCTGATGCGCTTCTGCCCGGCATAACGCTGCCGGGTCAGTTCGGGCAGGCCGTAATACCAGCTGTTGTCGAAACGGTAATCGGCGGAAAGATCGACGATCACCGTGTCCGGCCTTGCCGCATCCAGCGCGCTCACATACGGGCCGGCCTTGCCGTTGGGCAGCGCCAGGATCACCGCATCGGCGCCCTTGGCGGCCACGGCCCCGGCATCGAGGTTCTCATAACGCAGTTCGCCCTGATAAGCGTCGCTGTGTTCGGCCACGCGCTGGCCGGCCAGTTCGCGCGAGGACACGAACGCCAGCTCGATCCGCGGATGGGCGGCGATCAGGCGGATCAGTTCGGCGCCGGTATGGCCGCGGGCACCGACGATGCCGACGGTGAAGGTCTTGGAAGTGCTCATGCGTGGGCGTCCAGGCGGTGCTGCAGGTGATGTTTAACGCCCCGCCATTCCGCGTCGATGATGGAAAAGATGACGGTGTCGCGCGGCGTGCCATCCGGATGGCGCTTGTGGTTGCGCAGCACGCCGTCCTGCTTGGCCCCCAGCCGCGCGATCGCCGCGCGCGAGGCGAAGTTGAACCAGCTGGTCTCGAACCCCACGCTCAGACACTGCAGCCGTTCAAACGCATGGGTGAGCAGCATCAGCTTGGTTTCGGTGTTGATGCCGGTGCGCTGCGCGGCCTGGCCATACCAGGTGTAGCCGATACTGAGCCGGGGCACATCGGTATCCAGGTTGTAGTAACGGGTGGTGCCGACCACCTCGCCGTCGGCATTGAGCACCGCGAACGGCAGCATCCTGCCCTCGGCCTGCCCTTGCAGCGCGGCCTGGACGTACGCGGTCATCGTCTTTGCTGTCGGCACCTGGGTGTACCAGAGCCGGGACAGCGCCCCGTCGCCCAACGCTCCCCGCAGGCCCTCGATATGCGCCATCTGCAGCGGCTCGATCCGCGCATGCCTTCCATCCAGCGTAGGCACCTTGGTCCAGTCAGCGAGATTCATGTGGCTCAGCCCTCCAGGCTCGGGGCGCGCGCGGCGCAGTGCTCTACGTAGGTGCGGATCCGCTCGAAACCGTCAGCGCCAAACCAGAACACCTTCCAGTTGCCCTGCTTGTAGCAGCCGTCGGATTCGGCGTAGTAGAAATGGTTGACCGGGTTGCCGTTGCGCGAGCGCCAGAACAGCTGCGGGGTTTCTTCCCGCATCACATTCCACACCGCGCGCCCCAGCCCCTCGCCCTGCGCGTCATCGAGCACCGCGAATTTGTCCAGATACACGCCTTCGGCCTCGTCGGTGAGGATCACCGCGGCGCGGTAGTGCTCGCTGACATAGGCACGCAGCAACCGGGTCTTTTCAAAGTAGTCCGGCACCAGCGTACGGCCGAAGCTGGACTCGATCAGCGCCTTCAGCCGCGGCAGGTCCAGCTGGTCCCACGCTGTCGCCTTGAGCACCTTCTCGCCGCGGCGCACCAGCGTACCCGAGCCCTTGTGGGTGAACAGCTCCTTGGCCAGGTCCGCCGGACGGGTGATCGACACCGAGGACTCTTCCGGCAGCCGGTCCAGCAGACTCTTGATCTGCTCGATCTTGACCCGCATGCCGCCGTGGATCCACGGCTGCGCCATCAGCTGCTCGTATTCGGTGGACAGGTTGATCGAGTCGATCACCGTACCTTCGGCATCGAGCAGACCGCCGGTACCGGTGAGGAAGATGATCTTGTACGGCTGCAGCTCCTGCACCAGCTCGTTGGCGGCGAAGTCGGCATTGATGTTGAGGATCTGCCCGCTCGGCGTTTCACCCAGACTGGTGATCACCGGAATCGAGCCGGCCTTCAGGCTGGCCTCGATCGGCGCCAGGTTCACCGCCTTGACCTCGCCGACCAGGCCGTAGATGTCACGGTCCAGATATTCGGCCTCGAATACCCCGCCGGTGATCGAGGTGGCACGCGCGCCGTTCTGCTGCAACGCCTCGACCAGCTTCAGGTTGGAGGCCTGGAATACCCGGCGCACGATCGCCAGCGCTTCGGGCGAGGTCACCCGCAGGCCGTCGATGGTGTGCTTCTCGATGCCGGCGGCCGACAGCTCGGCATCCAGCTGCGGACCGGCGCCATGCAGCACGATCGGGGTCAGGCCAACCTCCTGCAGGAACGACAGCGAGGAGGTCAGCGCCTCCAGATCGTCGCGCAGCACCGCCCCACCGACCTTGACCACGGCAAAGCGCTTGGCGTCCAGCTGCGAGAACCGTTTCAGGTACTGGCTGATCTCCTTGGCGCTGGCCATGCTCGAAAGCAGGCGCACGATGGTCTGGCGGGTTTGGCGATGGGGTTGCATGGCAGGGGACATTTCTTGCTTCTTCGATGCGACCGCGGTCGCGGGGGGAAAACCGGTGGCGTGCCACCGGGTCACATGTTTCAGGCACCGCGCTGCAGGATCCGCAGCACCGACCCGGCATAGCGCTGCAGCTGGTCCAGCGTCACGAACTCGTCGGCGGTGTGGGCCTGGGCGATATCGCCGGGGCCGTAGACCATCGTGGTGTAGCCGCCGGCCGAGAACAGCGAGGCCTCGGTCCAGAAATCCACCGCATTGCCGATCGGCAGGCCCAGCTCGTCGGCGATGTCGCGGGCGGCCAGACGGCGTTCTTCGGCGCGGGCGATGTCACCGGACGGCAGGCTCGGGCCGCGGAAGGTTTCCTCAAAGTGCGCGGCCGCCGGCTCGGCGAAACCGGCGAACGTGCCCAGCAGCGCATCGATATCCATCGACGGCAACGGCCGGAAACCGAAGCGCAACTCGGCTTCGGGCGCGATCATGTTGGCCTTGATCCCCCCTTCCACGCGGCCGATGTTGAAACGCAGCCCGGTCAGGCCACCGAAGCGCGCATGCGCCAGCGACTCGACATGGTCCAAGGCCTTGCCGCCCCAGCGCATGGCCTGGTGCAGCGCGCTGGCTGACGGATCCTGCCTGCCGGAGGCGTGTCCGGCGCGGCCGGCGAACTTCATCAGCACCGAGCTGATGCCGCGATGCGCGAGCACCGCCTCACTCATGGTCGGCTCGGCGACGATCACCGCTTCGTACGGAATCCCGCGCGCAAGGAAGGCGGCGATACACCGCGGATCGTTGGCTTCCTCGTCACTGGAAAACAGGAACGCCGCGTCGCCATCGGTGAGGTTGGCCGCGGCCACCAGCGCGGCGGCGGCGCCCTTGATATCGCACACGCCCAAGCCGATCACGCGGCCCTCGGTACGCCGCATCAGGTGCGGGTCGGCACTCCAGTGCGGCGAATCCGGCACGGTGTCCAGATGCACATTGAACAGGTACTTGGGCGTGCCACGCACCGCATAGAAGCTGACCGCACCGGCGCCGTGGTCGATCACCTCGACGTTGAAGCCCGGCAGGTTCGCGCGCAGGTAATCGAAGATGCCACCGGTGGTGATCGCCCGCGGCGGATTGCGGGTATCGAACGCCACCAGCGCTTCAAGGTGCTGCAGGGTGGATTCAAGCAAGGTTGTCATGGTGGGCAGCTACAGGTCATCTGGTCGGTGATCGGAGACATCCCTTCTCCCGCGTGCGGGGGAAGGGGCCCGAAGGGCGGATGGGGGGCTTCTGCTTTGCTGGTTTTGCGTTCGGGGCAGGACCAACAGCACGGGCAAAGCGCCCCTCACCCCAACCCCTCTCCCGCAAGCGGGAGCGGGGCTTTGAGCGTCAGGCTTCGAGCGGCGCTCAGCGGTTGACCTGCGCGTACAGCGTCGAACTCATGCCGAACAGCTTGATGAAGCCCTCGGCTTCCTCCACCCCCCAGTCGGCCGACTGCGCGTAGGTTGCGCCCTTGGCATTGAGCAGGTGCGCGGAGCTCACCGCCACCGCATCGACGCGGCCACCGCGGGTTTCCAGCGTCACTTCGCCGTTGACCTTGGCCTGCGAGGACTTCAGGAAGGCTTCGATATCGGCCTTCAGCGGGTCGTGGTAGAAGCCTTCGTACACCAGCTCCACCCACTTGCGCGCCACGTCCGGCTTGAAACGGTTCTGCTGTTTGGTCAGCACCGCGTCTTCCAGCGCCCGGTGCGCGACCAGCAGCGACACCAGCCCCGGCGCTTCGAACACGATGCGGCCCTTCAGGCCGATCACGGTGTCGCCGGTATACACGCCGCGACCGACGCCGTACGAGGCGAACATGGTGTTGAGCCGGGCCAGGATCTGCTCGCCCGGCATCGGCTTGCCATCCAGCGCCACCGCTTCGCCTTCAACGAAGGTCAGCTTCACCGTCAACGGTTCGATCGGCCACGCGCTGCGCGGGGCGCACCAGCCGCGGGCACCCTCGCCCGGTGCTTCCCAGCGGTCGATCTCGCCACCGGACATGGTCAGGCCCAGCAGGTTCTCGTTGATGGTGTAGGCCTGCTGTTTGGCACGCACGCCGAAGCCGCGCTCTTCCAGGTACTTCTGCTCGTAGGCACGGGTCTGGGTGTGCTCTTTCTGGATCTCGCGGATCGGCGCGACGATCTGGTAGTCGCCCAACGCCTTCACCGCCAGGTCGAAGCGGACCTGGTCGTTGCCCATGCCGGTGCAGCCGTGGGCGATGATGTTGGTGCCCAGCTCGGCAGCGCGCTTGAGCGCGGCATCGACGATCAGGTAACGGTCCGACACCAGCAGCGGGTACTGCCCCTGGTAGCCCTCGCCGGCCCATACGAACGGCTTGACGAAGCCTTCCCAGATCGCCGGGCCGCCATCGACGGTGACGTGACTGGTCACGCCCAGCTCGGCGGCGCGCTTTTCGATGAAATCGCGCTCTTCATCATCCACGCCGCCGGTGTCGGCGAACACGGTGTGCACGTTGTAGCCGCGTTCCTGCAGATACGGCACGCAGAAGCTGGTGTCGAGGCCGCCGGAAAAGGCGAGGACGATGTCTTTGTTGCTCATGGGGGTCAGGTCCAAATTGGAATGCGGTTTTTGTAGAGCCGGGCTATGCCCGGCTGGAACGCGTGGTGTGCTGGCGGGAAGAGCAGCCGGGTACCCGTCGGCTCTGTACCGATGTTGTTACCGGCCGACCAGCGCCGACATGATCGCCTTCTGCACGTGCAGCCGGTTCTCGGCTTCGTTGATGGCGATGCACTGCGGCGAATCCATCACCGCGTCGGTGGCCTTGACGTTGCGGCGCAGCGGCAGGCAGTGGCTGAACACGCCATTGTTGGTCAGTGCCATCTTGGCCTCGTCCACGATGAAGTGCCTGTACTGGTCGCGGATCGGCTTTTCCGGCTCCCAGTTGCCGAAGAACGGCAACGCGCCCCAGCTCTTGGCGTAGACCACGTCGGCGCCGGCATAGGCGCTGGCGATGTCATGGCTGACCTGCAGCGAACCGCCGCTCTCGGCGACGTTTTTCTCCGCCCAGCCCATGTAACGCTCGTCGAGGATGTAATCGGCGGTCGGGCACAGCAAGGTCACGTCCATGCCCATGCGCGTGGCGATCGTCAGCGCCGAGTTGGCCACCGCGGTGTTGAGCGGCTTGGGGTGATAGGTCCAGGTCAGCACGTACTTCTTGCCACGCAGGTCCTGGCTGCCGAAGTGTTCCTGCAGCGCCATCACATGCGCCAGCTCCTGGCACGGATGGGTGATGGTCTCCATGTTGATCACCGGTACCGGCGAATACCTGGCGAAGCTCTTGAGCACTTCGTCTTCGCGGTCCTTGGTCCAGTCGATGAACTTCGGGAAGGCGCGCACGCCGATCAGATCGACATAGCGGCCCAGCACCTTGGCCACTTCGGCGATGTGCTCTTCGGTATCGCCGTCCATCACCGTGCCGAGGTTGAACTCGATCGGCCACGCATCCTTGCCCGGCTGCAGCACGATGGCGTGGCCGCCCAGCTGGAACGCACCCAGCTCGAAACTGGTGCGGGTACGCATGGAAGGGTTGAAGAACACCAGCGCGATCGAGCGGCCCTTGAGCTCTTCGCCCAGCTTGTTCTGCTTGAACAGCGCGGCCTGGGTCAGCAACGCGTCCAGTTCATCGCGACGCCAGTCCTGGGTGTTCAGGAAGTGCTTCAGAGACATCGGTCCATCCTTTGCTGTGGTGGGGTTCGCCGTGGGGCGGGCAATGCGCGGACGCGCGATTCATTACGCTTGAAACTTTTCATCATCCGGAAACGAAAAAACCCAGCCTGGGCTGGGTTTTCCGAACAGACAGCACGAAGCTCCGGTCACCCAGCGAGAATGTGGGGTTCCGGTCGACGGGCACGCGAAGTCATGCCGGAGGCCATCCGGGCGGCGCTGGTGCCAAGCTGTGAGCTGTTCGATTTCATCGCTGCGGATGGTCGCACGCACGCCCCGCGCACGCAAGCGGGAAGAAACACGCGGATCATGGCGACACACCTGCGGAGTCGTCGGTTTCGGCCAGATGCGGGGTGATCGAGACCCGCAGTTTCAGCCGGTTGCCCGGATCTTCCGGCAACCGCGAGCGGTATTTGGTGCCCTTGTAGACGTAATCCACGTCATAGGCGATCGGGCGGCGGAACTCGCGGCCGACTTCCACAATCCGGCATTCGGGCGTCAGCAACGCGGCATTGCCCGAATGCGCCACCGCCACCGGACCGTCTTCGGCCTGGTCACGACTTTTGAAAATACCCTTGACCGAATCCATGAAGCGACTGAACCGGCCCTTCTCCTCTTCGGCAATCACCTGCACCGGCGCCAGCGTGCGGGTGGACACCGGCTCGCAGTGCTCCTCGGTGCGCGAGGCCCGCAACGTCTGGAAGACCGGCTCGACATTGAGCACCTGCGCGTAGTCGTAGCGGATGTTCTCGACCACCACCACGCGGTTGCGCAGATCGACCTCCTGGGCGCCAACGGGCACGGTGGCCGCGGCAAACAGGCAGACTATCGACAACAGAGATGCTGGATTCATCAACACAAGGCAATCGAAGACAAGACAATGGCCGCTAGTGTAGGCACCGGAGCCCACGGAGGGCTGAACACTACCCTTCCAGAGGCCGCCTGCCCAGCCCGGAGGTGCCCGACGGCAGGTGGACCGGTAGAATCGGCGCATCCGTTCTTCCCCCAGACCGACATGACCCTGCGCCTGCACAACAATCTGACGCGGCAGCTGGAGCCGTTTGCTCCGCTCGACCCCGCCTGCCCCACCCTGTATGTGTGCGGCCCCACGGTCTACAACTACGTGCATATCGGCAATGCCCGCGGCCCGGTGGTGTTCGGGGTGCTGGCCAACCTGTTGCGCCGCCGTTTCGGCGCGCTGCGCTATGCCCGCAACATCACCGACGTCGACGACAAGATCAATACGGCCGCGCGTGAACAGAACGTGCCGATCGCCACGATCACCGACCGCTTCGCCGCCGCCTACCGCGAAGACATGGCTGCCTTGGGCGTGGCGCCCCCGGATATCGAGCCGGAAGCCACCGCCCATATCCCGCAGATCATCACCATGATCGGGCAGCTCATCGAAAGCGGCCACGCCTACGCCGCCGAGGGCCACGTGCTGTTCGCGGTGGCCAGCTTCAAGGACTACGGCAAGCTCTCGCGCCGCGACCCGGACGAAATGCTGGCCGGCGCCCGCGTCGACGTGGCCCCGTACAAGCGTGATCCCGGTGATTTCGTGCTGTGGAAGCCCTCCAGCGACGACCTGCCCGGCTGGGAATCGCCGTGGGGGCGCGGCCGCCCGGGCTGGCACATCGAGTGCTCGGCGATGGCCGCCGCGCACCTGGGCCCGACCATCGACATCCACGCCGGCGGTGTGGACCTGCAGTTCCCGCACCACGAGAACGAGATCGCGCAGAGCGAATGCGCCCACGGCGGCCAGACCTTCGCCCGCTTCTGGCTGCACAACGGCATGCTCAACTTCGGCGGCGCCAAGATGAGCAAGTCCATCGGCAACATCGAGCGCGTGCACGACCTGGTGCGCAAGCACCCGCCCGAGGCGCTGCGCTACGCGCTGCTGTCGGCCCATTACCGGCAGCCGCTGGACTGGTCCGATGCGCTGATCGAGCAGTCGGTGCGCACGCTGGACCGGCTGTACGGCACGCTGCGGGACCTGGTGGAAATCGACGCGACCGCGATGATTCCGGCCACGGTGGAAGCCGCGCTGGATGACGATCTCAATACGCCGCAAGCGCTGGCCGAAGTGGCCCGCATTGCCGGCGAAGCGCGCAAGGCCGCAACTGCCGCCGACAAGGCGCGACTGAAAGGCGAGCTGCTCGGTGCCGGGCTCGCGCTGGGGCTGCTGCAACAGGCGCCGGCCGACTGGTTCGGACGGGGCGCAGAAGGCGGCGATGACGCCCGCATCCAGGGCCTGATCGATGAGCGCATCGCGGCCAAGCAGGCGCGCGACTTCGCCCGTGCCGACGCCATCCGCGACCAGCTGGCCGCCGAAGGCGTTGTGCTGGAGGACACCCCGCAGGGCGTACGCTGGAAGCGCGGCTGAGGCTGGGGCCGCTTTTCCCAGCTCACATGGTGCACAGGCCTGGCGGCCTGCACCGCGCAGCAGCCCCGAAGCGGCGCACCGCAATTTGCCAGAGGCCCATGGCGCATCGCGCCGGATGCGGGGCAGACCTTGCCCCTCTTCACAATCCTTCTCCCGGCGGGAGCAGGGCTTACACAGGATCCTGAAATGACCGACACCCCGTTCCCGCTCGAAGCCACCGCCGCCGAGGCCCAGGCCGCCATCGCCGAGGAATTCGCATTCTTCAGTGACTGGTCCGAGCGCTACCAGTACCTGATCGACCTCGGCCGCAAGCTGCCGCCGTTCCGCGACGACTGGAAAACGGAAGAGCACCGTCTGCATGGCTGCCAGTCGATGGTGTGGATCGTGCCGGAGGGCAATGCCGACAGACTGGGCTTCCATGCCATCAGTGATTCGGCCATCGTCTCGGGCCTGATCTATCTGGCGCTGCGGGTGTATTCGGGGCGGCCGGCGCGCGAAATCCTCGCTACCGAGCCCGATTACGTCGCCGCAATCGGGTTGGCCAAGCACCTGTCACCGACCCGCAGCAACGGTCTGGCGGCGATGCTGGCCTTCATCCGCGATACCGCACAAGCGCAGCAGTGAGTCGCGTCCACGGCAGCGCCCCACTGCTGGCCCAACCCGGCTTCTCCCGGCTGCTGCTGTATCGCATCGCCGCGATGCTGTCCTACCAGATCGTGGCAATCACGGTCGGCTGGCATATCTACGAGATCACCCGCAATCCGTTCTCGCTGGGCCTGATCGGCCTGGCGGAAGTGGTGCCCTATTTCGCGGTGGCGCCGTTCGCCGGCTATCTGGTCGACCACCTGCCCCGCCGCAAGCTGGGCATGGCCGCCTGTTCCGGCCTGGTCGTCACCGCGGCGGTGCTGGCGGCGGTGGCAGTGGGTGGACTGCCGTTCAAGGGCGTCTGGCCGATCTATCTGGCCATCGCCCTGACCGGCATGGTCCGCGCATTTCTTTCGCCGATCTACAACGCGCTGTTCGCCCGCGTCCTCGCCCGCGAGCAGTTTGCCCGTGGCGCCGGCCTCGGCAGCGTGGTGTTCCAGACCGGCATGGTGGTGGGCCCGGCGCTGGGCGGGCTGCTGGTGGGCGTGGGCGGCAAAGGCATGGCCTATGCGGTGGCGGCGATGATGGCTGTAGTCGCGCTGCTGGCATTGGCCACGCTGCGGGTCGAAGAAGCCGCCGCCCCGGTCGTGCGCGCGCCGATTTTCGCCAGCATCGCCGAAGGCGCCCGCTTCGTGCTGTCCAACCAGATCATGCTCGGGGCGATGGCGCTGGACATGTTCTCGGTGCTGCTGGGCGGCGTGGTGGCGATGCTGCCGGCCTTCATCCAGGAAATCCTGCACTACGGTCCCGAAGGGCTGGGCATCCTGCGCGCGACGCCGGCGCTGGGCTCGGTCGGTGTCAGCCTGTGGCTGGCACGACGGCCGCTGCAACGCCACGCCGGCCGCGTGCTGCTGTTTGCCGTGGCCGGATTCGGGATGTGCGTGATCGCCTTCGGCCTGTCGCAGCATTTCTGGCTGTCGGCTGTGATCCTGCTGTTCTACGGCGCCTTCGACGGGGTGTCGGTGGTGGTGCGCTCAACCATCCTGCAACTGGCCACCCCGGACGAGATGCGCGGCAGGGTGTCCTCGATCAACGGCATTTTCATCAGCTCGTCCAACGAACTGGGCGCGTTCTACGCCGGCAGCATGGCGCGCCTGCTCGGACTGGTGCCGGCGGTGGTCATCGGCGGCTGCGCGGTGCTCGGGGTTGCCGGAGTCACCGCATGGAAAGCGCCGCAACTGCGGCGCCTGAACCTGCGCGATCTGCACTGACCCGCCTCAACGGCCGGCGTCGGCCCATTGCGCATACAACCCGGCTTCGCCCGATGGCCGCAACTGCCGCAAGCCGGAGCCGGCGGCCGCAGGTCCGGCGGCAAGCCGGGCGTAGACGGCGTCGGTTGACAGCCCATAAGGCTGCGCATCCTCGTTGGAGTAGGCAAACCATGCCTGCCCGATACCACTGAGGTACATCGCCGCCAGGCACATCGGGCACGGATGGCCACTGGCATAGATCACGCAGCCCTCCAGGCGCGGGCTCCGCAGATGCGCGCTGGCCTGGCGGATCGCCCGCAATTCCGCGTGATCGGTGGGATCGTGGCTGAGATGCAGGGTGTTGGTACCGGTGGCGATCACCACGCCATCCTTCACCAGCACCGCGCCGAACGGGCGCCCACTTTCAACAACATTGCGTCGCGCCAGCTCGATCGCCTGGCGCATGAAGCCTTCATGGTCCGACATGGTTTGCGCTCCAAAACAGGGAAACCCCGCCGAAGCGGGGTTCCCGGTAAAACATGCGGTGACAGCAGCCGGGCTCAGTCGCCCTGCTGCTTCTGCAGATGTTCCCAACGCTCCTGCGCATCGATCGTGCGTTCGGCGGTGAGGCGAGCCTCCAGCCGATCCAGCCCGATCTCTTCGCCGCTGTCCACGCAGTAGCCGTAATCGCCGGCATCCAGACGCTTGAGCGTGCTGTCGATCTTGCCGATCAGCTTGCGGTAACGGTCACGGGTACGCAGTTCCAGCGAATTTTCGGTTTCGCGGGTGGCGCGCTCGGCCTCGTCGCCGATATCACGCACTTCATCACGCAGATTCTCGATGGTCTGCTTCGACTCCTCGACCAGATCGGCGCGCCAATCCTGCAGTTGCTGGCGGAAATACTCCTGCTGCAGCGGACTCATGTACTCCTCATCCGCGGACGGCTTGTAGCCGGCAGGCAGGATCGGCCGACCGGTGAGTTCGTCGGTCTTGTACTCCACCACTTTGTACTTGGTGCGCGGGGCCGGGGCGGCCGAGCGCGCGGCCACCGCTACGGCGACCTTGCCGACCGGACGGACGGCCTTGGGAGCGGCGGAAGGCTTGACGACGGTTTTAGCGTTAGATTTCGAAACAGGCACGGGATTCTTGAGTTGCGGGGTCTTGGACGCCGATTTCGGTGTGGCGGCGACCGGCTTGGGAGCCGGAGGTGCGACCGGTGTGGCGGCCTTGACCGGGACAGACTTGGCCGGCGCCGGCTTGGAGGCCGGTTTCGGTGCGGACTTGACGACGGGTTTGGGCGGAGACGGCTTGGCGGCCTTGGCAACCGCCGGCTTGGCGACGGCCTTCTTGGCGACCGGCTTGGGCGCCACCTTGACCCCCTTCTTGACGACCGCGGCGGCTTTCTTCGCTGCCGGCTTGGCAACGGGTGCGGCGGCCTTTTTCACGATCTTCTTGATGGCCGGCGCCGCCTTCTTGGCAGCCACCTTCTTTGCAGGTGCCTTCTTGGCAACCGGTTGTTTGGCCACCGGCTTCTTCGCCACCTTGGCGACCGGCTTCTTGGCAACGGATGTCGCCGCGGCCTTCTTCACAACAGGCTTGGCGATTTTCTTGGCGGCCGGAACGGCCTTGTTTGCAGTTTTTTTAGCAGCCACGAAAAGCTCTTCCTTGGTTCCCCCGGGGCCCGGGAAAGCGGGCCTTTATAGCCTACCCGACCAGCAGCAGCAACCACGTCGACCACACCTCCATGAACGGAGGTCGCGTCTGCGTGGAAACGGGCCGCGGGTGTTGCCGGACCGTTTCGCGCAGTTCGGAACGTAACCAGGCACTCGCTGCACCCGGCCGGCGCGGACAAAGCTGTTCAGCTTCGTTCGCGGCCGTCCGGGCATCGTGCGCCAAACACTGCCGCAATGACAACTGGCTTATGATTCAGCGGTGATCGGCCGCCTCCTCATTGCCACGCTGCGTTTCTATAAACGCTTCATCAGCCCGTTGCTGGGGCCGCGCTGCCGCTTCGTGCCCAGCTGCTCCGAATATGCGATGCAGGCCATTGCCGGCCATGGCCCGCTGCGCGGCAGCTGGCTGGCCGCGCGCCGCCTTGCACGCTGCCATCCCTTGCATCCCGGCGGATTCGACCCGGTGCCCGATGCCGATCCTCCCCCTTCCCGCTGCACAGGAAACCACTGACATGTCCTCTACCGTTATCGTCAATGCCCGACTGGTCAACGAAGGCCGGCAATTCGATGCCGACCTGCGGATCGAGGAGGGGCGCATCGCGCGCATCGCGGCGCAGATTTCGCCCGGGCCCGGCGACCAGGTAGTGGACGCGGCCGGTCGCTGGCTGCTGCCCGGCATGATCGATGACCAGGTCCATTTCCGCGAACCGGGCCTGACCCACAAGGGCGATATCGCCAGCGAATCGGCCGCGGCCGTGGCCGGTGGCCTGACCAGTTTCATGGACATGCCCAACACCAATCCGCCCACGCTCGACGCGCAGGCGCTGCAGGCCAAGTACGACGCCGCCGCCGGCCGCGCCCGTGCCAATTACGGCTTCTACATGGGCGCCAGCAACGACAATCTGCAGCATATCCAGACGCTGGACCCGAAGACCGCACCGGGCATCAAGGTGTTCATGGGCGCCTCCACCGGCAACATGCTGGTGGACAACCCGCAGACGCTGGATGCGATCTTCCGCGATGCGCCGACACCGATCATCACCCACTGCGAAGACACGCCGATGATCGACGCCAACATGAAGGCGTTCGTGGAGAAATACGGCGACGCGCTCGGCCCCGAGCATCATCCGGATATCCGCTCGCGCCAGGCCTGCCTGAAGTCCTCGCAGCTGGCGGTATCGCTGGCAAAGAAGCACGGCACCCGCCTGCACGTGCTGCACATCTCCACTGCCGACGAACTGGCCCTGTTCGAGCGCGGCCCGCTGATCCGGGCCGACGGCAGCCGCAAGCAGATCACCGCGGAAACCTGCATCCATTTCCTGCGGTTCGATCGCGGCGATTACGCGCGACTGGGCAACCTGATCAAGTGCAACCCGGCGATCAAGGATGCCAGTGACCGCGAGGCGCTGACCCGCGCCCTGGTCGAGGACGTGATCGATGTGCTCGCCACCGACCATGCCCCGCACACCTGGGAAGAGAAACAGAAGCCGTATGCGCAGGCGCCGTCCGGGCTGCCGCTGGTGCAGTACGCGCTGGTCGCCGCACTGGAGCTGGTGCACGAAGGCAAGATCGAGATTGCCCAGATCGTGCAGAAGTTCGCCCATGCCCCGGCGCAGCTGTTCGATGTCAGCCAGCGTGGCTTCCTGCGCGAGGGTTACTGGGCCGATCTGGTGCTGGTCGAGGATGTGCCCTTCACGGTCCAGCGCGAAGACGTGCTGTCCAAGTGCGGCTGGTCGCCGTTTGAGGGCGCCACCTTCCGCTCGCGCATCGCCTCGACCTGGGTCAACGGCGAGCTGGCGTGGGACGGCCAGGCACTGGTTGGCGCGCCGAATGGCAAGCGCATGAGCTTCGATCGCTGATGCGGGCGGCGTTGCTGGGCCTGGGCCTGCTGGCGGCGGGCGGCGCAGGCGTGACTGCCCTGCTGCCCTCGCCCGCGCTCGCCCAGGCCGACAGCCGGGTGGTGTTTCCCGCCAGCGCCTCGCAGGGTGCGATGGTGATCGGCAAGGTCCCCGCCGGCAGCACGGTGCAGTACGCCGGCCGCACCTTGCGGGTGAGCGGTTATGGCAGCGTGGTGTTTGGCATCGGCCGTGACGAGAAGGGCCCGCTGCAGCTCCAGGTGCGACGCCCGGACGGCGGCAGCGAAGCGGTCAGCATCGCGGTGACCCCGCGCGACTGGCCGACCGAACGCGTCAACGGGGTGCCGCCGAAGACGGTCAACCCGCCGCCGGCGATCGCCGAACGGATCCAGCGCGAACAGGCGCAGGTCACCGCTGCCCGCGCCCGGGACGACAACCGCACCGGCTTTGCCCAACCCTTCATCTGGCCGGTGCAGGGCCGCATCAGCGGCCGCTTCGGCAATGCGCGGATCTACAACGGCCAGCCGGGGTCGGGCCATTCGGGCATGGATATCGCCGCACCGACCGGCACGCCGGTCAAGGCGCCGGCGGCCGGCGTGGTCACCTTCGCCGGCCCGGATCTGTACCTGACCGGCGGCACCGTGCTGCTGGATCACGGCTTTGGCATCAGCTCCAACTTCCTGCACCTGTCGCGGATCGACGTCAAAGTCGGCGACCAGATCGAACAGGGCCAGGTGATCGCCGCGGTCGGCGCAACGGGACGGGCCACCGGGCCGCACCTGCATTGGGGGATGAACTGGTTTGATACCCGCATCGACCCGCTGCTGGTGCTCGAACGCGGCAAGTAAAAGTCCGGGCATTCATCGAGCGCCGCACGGAAGCCCAGGATTTCCGTCGAAAATCCAACGGGCACCCGGCAACGCCTGACCATCGCCGCTGGGCGCGACGTAGGAACTCTTGCTCAGCCGCGGCCGGCCCACCAGCAACGCCACAGCACCCCGATGGGTTTGGGCGCATAGGCCTGACCGCGCACCTTGGCCTGCTGCCGTGAACGCGCGAGCGCGGACCACATGCGGCGCGGGCGCGGCCCGGCAACGCGGGCCGGCCACTGCGACAGCAATTCCCGGCCCCACTGCCGCACCGACACGGATGGTTCGGGCGCCTGCAACGAATGCGGGACTGCCGCGCTGTCGAGGTCCTGCAGCCGCTGCGCCAGCGTCTGGGTCAACACCGCCGCAGCCGCGTCACCGCGGGCGTGCCCGCCGAACATCGCCTGTTCCACAGCGGCTACGGCGTTCGCATATGCCGCCAACGACTGCCGCGCCTGTTGCGGATCCGCGTTGGCCGCGCGCGCCTGGACCAGGTGCGGCAGCACCTGTGCCAGCTCGGCCCACGGCGCCCGCACCGGTTCCAGCAGACGGCCCAGCGGATGCTTGGAACGCTGGGCCGACCACCCGCGCAGCTCCTCGCCCCACCACGCCAGTTTGGCGTCGGACGGCATCGGGTCGCCGCTGGTATTGAGGATGTCGTCAAACTCCTGCAGCAGCGCGAACCAGGCCACCACCCGCTCGCGCTCGGCTGCGGGAATGAAGCCCTCCACCTGCGACCACTCCGGCCAACGGGTGCGCCATTTATCGAGAAAACTGTCCAGCGCGCTGCTCACGGCGGCTCCTTGCAAAATGGATTCAGGCAGCGGGCGCACCGATGCGCGGCCAGCCACACGGGTGTTGCAGTTGCGCGGGCTCGGCCACCATGCGGTCGGCCTGCCAGCAGTGCGGATCGTCATGCGCCACACGGTATCCCCACAGCGCCGCCACCGACGGCATGCCGGCCGCACGCGCGGCGAGGATGTCGCGCTCATCGTCACCGACGTAGGCGCATTGCGCGGGCGCAAAACCCATCCGCTGCGACGCCACGAGCAATGGCAACGGATGCGGTTTGCGCTCGGCCAGGGTATCGCCACCGACCAGCACCGCACAGCGCTGCTCCCAGCCCAGCTGCGGCAGGATCAGCCGCGCCAGATACTCGGGCTTGTTGGTGACGATGCCCCAGCGGCTGCCGGCCTGCTCCAGCGCCAGCAGCATGTCGGCGATGCCATCGAACAGCACCGCGTGGCGGCCGATCAGCGCTTCGTAGCCGTCCAGGAACTCGGGCACCAGCGCACTGCACGCGCCTTCGTCCAGTTCGGGAAACGCCACCGCCAGCATCGCCCGCGAACCCTTGGATACCACTGGCCGCAGCTGTGCCAACGTCAGCGGTGCGCGACTGCGGGCAGCGCGCATGGCATTGGCGGTGGCCAGCATATCCGGCGCGCTGTCGAGCAAGGTGCCATCAAGGTCGAACAATACCGCCGGCGGAAACGCCGCGGCCGCAGGGCGGGACACCTCACTCACCGCCCGCGGTCTCCGGCTTGCGCGCGTGGGCGAGGTAATTGATGTCGGTCCGCGAGCTCAGCCGCGCCCGGTTGCGCCACGGCTCGTAGGCCATGCCGCTGACATCGCACAACTGCAGGCCGGCCTCGCGCACCCATGCACCCAGTTCGGCCGGCTTGATGAAATCCTGGTAGTGGTGCGTGCCCTTGGGCAGCAGCCGCGCCACGTATTCGGCGCCCACCACCGCCACCGCGAACGCGGCCGCGGTGCGATTGATGGTGGACAGGAACAGCTGTCCGCCCGGCTTCAGCAGCGTGGCGCAGGCGCGCACGATGGAACCGGGATCGGGCACGTGCTCGAGCATTTCCATGCAGGTCACCACGTCGAACGCGCCCGGCTGTTCGGCGGCCAGATCCTCGGCGGCCTGCACCCGATAGTCGACCTGCACCCCCGACTCCAGGCCATGCAGACGCGCCACCTTGACCAGCTCCGGCGCCAGGTCGATCGCGGTCACCTGCGCGCCCTCTTTGGCCAGTGCCTCGCTGAGCAGGCCGCCGCCGCAGCCGATATCGAGCACCCGCGCGCCGCGCAACGGCGCCCGCCCAGCCACGTAGTCCAGCCGCACCGGATTGAGCGCGTGCAGCGGCTTCTGCGGGCCGTCAACGTCCCACCAGCGGTTGGCCAGGGCGGCAAACTTGTCCAGCTCGGCCTGGTCGTAATTGGAAGAAACAGTGTCGCGGGGGGCAGTCATATCGTTGTCATTCCGGTTGGGGACGGCGCTTGCGCGACGCCCCGGACAGTGGCATCAGGCACGCACGTGGCGGATGCGCTCACGCCACTGGCGGGCATTGGCCACCAGCGCGGCCGTATCCATGTCGACCAGCTCGCGCTGGACCAGCCTGGGCTGGCCGGCGATCCACACATCGCTGACCTGGTGGCGGCCGGCGGCATACACCAGTTGCGACAGCACATGATGCAGCGGCTGGGTTTCCAGCGCCGACAGATCGACACAGACCAGATCGGCCTGCTTGCCGACCTCGATCGAGCCGATCCGGTCGCCGAAGCCCAACGCGCGCGCGCCGCCCAGCGTGGCCGCGCGCAGCGTGGTCGCCGCATCCAGCGCAGTGGCGTCATCGGCCACCGCCTTGGCCAGAATCGCCGCGGTGCGGTTTTCACTGAACATGTCCAGGTCGTTGTTGGAGGCGCAGCCATCGGTGCCGATGGCCAGGTTCACCCCGGCACGCACCAGCGCGCAGGCCGGGCAGAAACCCGACGCCAGCTTGAGGTTGGATTCGGGGCAATGCACCACGTGCACGCCACGGTCGGCGCACAGCTGGATCTCCGCCCCGGTCAGCTGGGTCATGTGCACCGCGATCAGGCGCTCGTTGACCAGCCCCAGCCGGTCCAGCCGCGCCAGCGGGCGCTGGCCGTGCAGCTTGATCGAATCGGCCACTTCCTGTGCGGTTTCGTGGGTATGCAGGTGCACCTGCATGTCGAGCTGGTCGGACAGCATCCGCACCCGCTCGAAATTGGCGTCATTGACCGTGTACGGCGCATGCGGTGCGAACGCGGTGCCGATCAGCGGATCGCCGCGCCACCGGTCGTGCAGCTCGCCGGCGCGGGCGAAGTACTCGTCGTCACTCCTGGCCCAGGCGGTCGGGAAATCGATGATCACCGCGCCCACCAGCGCACGGAAGCCATGCTGCTTGTAGACGGCGGCCTGGACGTCGGAGAAGAAGTAGTTCTCGTTGGCGCAGGTGGTGCCGCCGCGCAGCATCTCGGCAATGGCCAGCCGGGTTCCGTCGGCGACGAACTCCGGCCCGATCACCGCCGCTTCCACCGGCCAGATGTGCTGCTGCAGCCACACCATCAGCGGCAGGTCGTCAGCCACGCCACGCAGCAGCGTCATCGGATTGTGCGTATGCGCGTTGACCAGGCCCGGCATCAGCGCCGCATCGGGGCGCGAGACGACCTGCGTCGCCGCAAACCGGGCGCGCGCCTCGGCTGTGGGCAGGATCGCGATGATTTCACTGCCGCGGATGGCCACCGCGTGGTCTTCCAGCACCACCGCGTGCGGCTCGATCGGAACCACGTAACCGGCCTCGATCAACAGGTCACAGGATTCGGGAATGCACTGGTTGTCGCTCATGCGGACTCACTTGCAAGGACGCCATCGGCGCCCGGAGAGCCGGGCACCTGTGCCCGGCAAAAGCCGGCAAATACCGGCGTGCCCGCCCTCGTCGACGGCGGCGGGCATTGCGGGATCACTTGACGCGCGATGCGTACTCGCCCGAGCGCGTGTCGACCTTGATGATTTCATCCTGGTTGACGAACAGCGGCACCCGCACCACCGCACCGGTTTCCAGCGTCGCCGGCTTGCCACCGCCGCCGGAGGTGTCGCCACGCACGCCCGGATCGGTTTCGGTGATCTTCAGTTCGACGAAATTCGGCGGCTGCACCCAGATCGGCGAACCGTTCCACAGCGTCACCACGCAGTCCTCCTCCCCCTTGAGCCACTTCTCGGCGCCGCCCATGCCGGCCTTGTCGGCCTGCACCTGCTCGAACGATTCGGGGTCCATGAAATGCCAGTACTCGCCATCGCTGTACAGATAGCGCATATCGGTATCCACAACGTCGGCCGCTTCCAGGTCATCGGTCGCCTTCATCGTCAGTTCGACCATGCGCCCGGACTTGATGAAACGGTACTTGACGCGGGTGAAGGCCTGGCCCTTGCCCGGCTTGACGTACTCGGTCTCGATGATGACGGCCGGCTCATTGTTGACCAGGATCTTCATCCCGTTCTTGACGTCGTTCATGCCGTAAGTGGCCATAACTGGAACTCCTGATGGGGCAAAACCGCCGGGCCTGCGGCCGGCCGGATAGAATGGACCGCCCGACCGGTCGGCCGGGCACTTGATTTTCTGACCGCCAATGATAACCGCAGCCCCCCTCGCCACTCCAGAAAAAGCCGCTATCCCCGAACCCGCTCCGCGCTGGCAGCAAGCCTGGCGCCAGGCATTGCGCGACCCGGTCGAGCTATTGGCATTGCTGCAACTGGACCCGGCGGCGCTGGGGGTCTCGAGCGACGCGCTGGCGCAATTCCCGCTGCGGGTGCCGCGCAGCTTCGTGGCGCGCATGCGCGCGGGCGACCGGAATGACCCGTTGTTGCGCCAGGTGCTGCCGATCGACCGGGAAATGCAGGTCGTGCCTGGTTTCAGCTTCGATGCGGTGGGCGATGGCGCCGCCAGGAAAGCCACCGGCGTCATCCAGAAATACCGTGGCCGTGCCCTGCTGGTGACCACCGGCAGCTGCGCGATCCATTGCCGTTACTGCTTCCGCCGGCACTTCGACTATGCCGCCGAGAATGCCAGCCGCGACCACTGGCAACCGGCGATGGCGGCCATTGCCGCCGATCCGGACATCGATGAAGTGATCCTTTCCGGCGGTGACCCGCTGTCGCTGGCAACCCCGAAGCTGGCCGAACTGACCGATGCGCTGATGCGTATTCCCCACCTCAGGCGCCTGCGCATCCACAGCCGGCTGCCCGTGGTGATGCCCGAACGGATCGACGACGAGTTGATCCAGTGGCTGGGCCACCTGCCCTGGCCGGTAGCCTTTGTGATCCACGCCAACCATGCCAACGAATTCGCCGCCGATGTCGATGCCGCGCTGGCGCGCCTGCGCAATACCGGCGCGCAGCTGTTGAACCAGGCGGTGCTGCTGCGCGGGGTCAACGACAGTGTCGACGCGCTGGCAGCCCTGAGCGAACGCAGTTTTGCCGCCGGCGTACTGCCCTACTACCTGCACCAGTTGGACCGGGTACAGGGCGTGGCCCATTTCGAGGTCGGCGATGCGCAGGCGCAGGCACTGCATGCGGCGCTGATGGCGCGCCTTTCCGGCTACCTGGTGCCCAGGCTGGTGCGTGAGATCGCCGGCGACAGCAGCAAGCGCCCGCTCTGAATCGCGGTGCCGCCGTCTACGACCGCGACCCGTGGCGCACCAGCAACTGCACCAGATCGGCCGACGCCAACGGGTGACTGAGCCAATAGCCCTGGGCAAGATCGCAGCCGCGCTGGCACAGCAGGTCGAACTGGACCTGCTGCTCGATCCCCTCGGCCACCACGGTGATGCCCAGCGCATGGGCCATGGCGATGATGGCCGTGGTCAACGCCAGGTCATCGGCATCGTGCTGCAGGTCGGCCACGAAACTCTTGTCGATCTTGACCCCGTCCACCGGCACCTGGCGCAGGTGGCTGAGGCCGGAGAAGCCGGTTCCAAAGTCGTCCAGCCACACTTTCACCCCGGTGCGATGCAGCTTGTCCAGCAGCGAGGCGGCCAGCATTTCGTCGCCGATCACCGCCGTTTCGGTCAGCTCCAGGTGCAGCCGTGAGGCCGGCAATCCGGAATCACGCAGACAGTTGGCGACCTCTCCGGCCAGATCGCCGCTGCGCAACTGCCGTGGCGACACATTGACCGAGACGAACAGTTCCTCGCCGACGCTGTTGACCGGCCAGCGCCTGGCTTCCATGCAGGCCGCGCGCAGCACCCGCGGGCCGATGCTTTCGATCAACCCGCTCTGTTCGGCGACGTCGATGAATACCGAGGGCGGAATCGTCCCCAGTGCCGGATGCTGCCAGCGCAGCAGCGCCTCCACCCCCACCAGGCAGCGGTCGCGGGTGCGGAAGATCGGCTGATACATCAGATGCAATTCGCCGCGGTCCCACGCGCCGCGCAATTCCTGCTCCATATGCAGGCGCCGCTCCACCGCGTGGTCCATCGCCCGGCTGTAATAGCGATAGCAGTTCTTGCCGGCCAGCTTGGCCTGGTACATCGCGATGTCGCCATTTTTCAGCAGTGCCGTGGCATCCACCGCATCATCCGGGAACAGGGTGATGCCGATCGAGGTACCAAGGAAAATCTCCCGGCCCTGCACCAGCAGTGGCCGCCCCAGTTCGGCCACCAGCAGCTCGGCCAGCTGCATGGCCGCCACCGCCACATCGCCCTGGCTGATCAGGATCACGAATTCATCGCCGCCGAACCGCGCCAGCAACGCATCATCGCCACCCGCGCCCTGCACCGCGACAGTGATGCGCTGGGCCACCTGCAGCAGCGCCTCATCCCCGGCCTCATGCCCCAGGGTGTCGTTGACCCGCTTGAATTCGTCGATGTCGGTGAACAGCAGCGCCAGCCGCTGACCGGAGACGCGGGCGGCCATCATCCGGTGGTCCAGCGCCTCGCGGAAAGCAAGCCGGTTGGTGAGCCCGGTCAGGGCGTCGGTATAGGCCATATGGCGGACTTCGCGGTCATGCCGGGCAATGCTTTCGCTCATCCTCCCGAACGCACGCACCAGTTCGCCCACCTCGTCGCGCCGGCGGCTGTCACGTCGCTCGACGTCGTAGTCACCGGACTCGATCCGTCGCGCCGCACTTGCAAGCCAGCGGATGGGACGGACCAGCATGTGCTGCACGTAAAGGCCAAACACCGCACCGAAGCCGACCAGCGCAGCCAGCATCAATGCCAGCCAGCCCAGATGGCGCTTGCCCAGCTCATCCAGGCGCCCCCCCACCTGCTCTATCGCCTCGATTTCCTGTGTGCGGAGCTTGCCCAGGCCCATGCCGACGCGGACCCCGCCGATCCGCTGGTTGCCGATAAACACCGGCATGGCCACATCCACGATCGCCGCGGAATCCTGCACGGTCAGCGCATCGGCCGCCACCACGGCGGCAGCCAACGGATCCTGCATCTGCCGGCCATAGTCGGCGACATCGAGCGAACCATCGTGGATCAGCCGGCCGGCCGGGTCGTAGACCAGCACATAGTCGACCAGTTGCTGGCTGGCGGTGTTGCGGACCAGCGCGCCGATCGCCTCCAGGTCGGAGTAATAAAGCGGGTTGACCAGCGCATCGGCCAACGCCCGGGTCAGCGACTCGCCCTGCTTGCGCACACTGCGCTCGAACAGGTCGTGGATGACACTGCCACTGAGCTGGGTCAGCTCACGCTGCATGGCCGTCTGGCGCGCCAGCATCAGCACCACAATCGCACCGACCACCAACAGCGCGGTGGTCAACCCCAGCAGGAACCTGGCCTGCAGCCCCAGCCGTAGCGGATTCATTCCACGTCCATCCGTACCCGCATCAGCCCGGCCTTGAGGCGATCGAGCCGGCGCTGGGTACCGGCGTCCACCCGGTGAAAGCCGGTGGTGCCGAAAAACGTCTTCAATGCCGGCGCTGCCTGCGGATCAGTGCTGGCCTGCAACAGCACTTCCTGCAGACGTTGGCGAACCGGCGAGGACAGATCGGCACGCACCATTTCCACCGCCCGCGGGTAGGGCTCGCTGCGATGGATCACCCGCAAATCGCGCTTGAACGCAGCCGGCACGCTGGTCTCGCGGCCCCAGTCGATGCTGCTGACCACACCGCCATCGACCACGCCCTTGTGCACGTAAGTGGAAATATTCAATTCGGAGCGTGCAAACACATAACCCACCGAATCAGGCGCCGGGGCATCCTGCGGGGTCAACAGGATCTGCGGATGCACGCCATGGTCCAGCAGCTCCATCGCCGGCACCAGGTAGGCGCTGGTGGACTGCACGCTTTGCAGCGCCAGGGTGCGCCCCTTCAGATCGGCCAGGCGCCTGATCGGACTGTCACGGCGGACAAAGAAGATGCTTTGGTAGCTGCCCACCCCGCTGCGTTCGGTCAGCAGCAACGGCCGCGCGCCGCTGCGCTGGCCCAGGGCCATCGCGGTCCCGGCGGTTTCGGTGACCCAGTCCACGCGCCCCCGCCGCAGATAGCTGGCCATCTGCTGGGGATCGCGCGCCATGAGGATGCGTCCTTCGGTGATGCCGACATCACGCATGCGCGGCACCACGTAATCGAGCAGCGGCTGCAGCTGCTGGTAATGGGATTTCGGGTCATCGCTGATGCGCCCCAGGACCAGCACGGACGACGGCCCGGCGCGGCCTACGTCAGGCGTCAGGACCAGCGACAGCAGTAAGACTGCCAACAGCCATCGCGATACAGGCAAAACGGCAGCTCCCCTAGAGACCGGAGAAGACTAACCGAAATGCCGGCAGTGGCGACAGCTCAGTTCGCGCTACCGCCGGCCAGCCGCGCCATGCGCTGGGCATCAGACAGGATTCCGCGCAACAGACGCACTTCCTGCTCGCTCAATTCCGTGCGCAGGAACAGCCGGCGCAGCTTGCGCATCGCCGATTCCGGCGCCCGGCCCTTGTGGAAATCGATCTGATCCAGGGTTTCGGCCAATTGCCCGAACATGCCTTCGACCTGCGCATGACTGGCCGGCGCCTCGCCAAATCCCGGCTCTGCCACCGGCATGGCCGCCTCGCCAAGCTGCGCCATGCGCACCTCGTAGGCCAGCACCTGCACCGCCGCGGCCAGGTTCAACGAGCTGAAATCCGGATTGGACGGGATGTGCACCGCGGCGTGGCACAGCTGCAGCTCTTCGTTGGTCAGCCCGGTGCGCTCGCGCCCGAACACGAACGCGACCTCCGCCCGCTCCCCCGCCTTGGCCACGGCGCGCTGCCCCGCCACCTCGGGCAGCAGCTCCTCCAGCGATACCCTGCGCGAGCGTGCGGTGCACCCCAGCACCAGCCGGCAATCGCCCACCGCCTCGGCCAGGGTCTGCACTACCGGGGCATCGCCGAGCACATCCTCGGCCCCGGCCGAGCGGCGGAAAGCCACCTCGTCCAGCGGCTTCTCCGGCGCCACCAGCACCAGCCGCGACAGCCCCATGGTCTTCATCGCGCGCGCCGCGGCGCCGATATTGCCGGGATGCTGGGTCCCGACCAGAATGAAACGGATATGTGTGGATACAGACATTGGCTGACAGAAATCAGGAGCGAGACAGCTGCAGATGGTAAACTGCCCGACCGGCCAGCGCGCCGGACCCGCTCTTTTCCCCCGCCAATCCGATCTCAGCCTTCACGGGAGCCTTTTGCCATGCAGAAACCCGCCGTAACCGTCATGGTCAAGGCCGCCCGCCTCGCCGGCAATGTCCTGTTGCGCAACATCAACAAGCTCGACTCGCTCAATGTCGTCCAGAAAGGGCGCATGGACTACGCCAGCGAGGTCGACGGAGACGCTGAGAAGGTCATCGTCAAGGAACTCAAGCGCGCCTATCCGGAATACGGAATCATGGGCGAGGAAGGCGGTGTGCAGGCGGTGAACCGCTACATGTGGGTGATCGACCCGCTCGACGGCACCAGCAACTACCTGCGCGGCTTCCCGCACTACTGCGTGTCCATCGCCCTGGTCGAAAACGGCGAGCCGATCGACGCGGTCATTTTCGATCCGCTGCGCAACGAGCTGTTCACCGCCAGCCGTGGCGCCGGCGCGGTGCTCAACGACCGCCGTATCCGCGTTTCCGACCGCAAGGACCTGGCCGGTGCCAGCGTCCACACCGGCTTCGCCCCGCGCGAGCGCTCGCGTACCAGCGCCCAGCTCAAGGCGATTGATGCGCTGCTGGTGCAGGCCGAAGACGTGCGCCGTACCGGCTCGGCCGCGCTGGATCTGGCCTACGTGGCCTGTGGCCGCGCCGACGCGTATTTCGAAGCCGGCGTGAAAGCCTGGGATATCGCCGCCGGCGTGCTGCTGGTGCGCGAGGCCGGTGGCCGCGTGTGCGACTACAAGGGCGCCGCCCCGGCGCGCATGGACTCGCGCGGCCCGGAGACCCAGCAGATCGTGGCCGGCAACATCAAGGTCAGCGACGCGCTGCAGAAGATCATCGTCAACACCGGCTACGCCGCCGAGTTCGACGCCAGGTTCTGATCGCCCCCGCATCCGGAGTTTCCAACGGCACCCGCAATGGTGCCGTTTTGCTTTGCGCCGACTGGCTGTCGCCGCATTCGCGCCTTTTCGTGCCCAGCGTAAGCGCTGAAAGGCAGTAGAGCTTTCGCGCCTCAAGGCGCGAGCTACTTTTCTCTTGGGAAAGTAGCCAAAACCGCTGTGGCCGGACGCGGTCCGATGCGATACAGCCGCATCGGTTCCCTGCGCTGCTCGCGTCATCGGGGCCGGCGCACAAACTCGCTACGCTCAGACACGTGCACCTCTTCGCCCCGGCGACCCTGCGGTGCCCGGCCCGCTTTGACGGCCCCTAAGAGCCCAAATCAAGAGCAAAGACCACCGCGCATTCGACGGCAACGACCTGCCAGCGCGCAGCCGCTCGGCCTTTATCAGCCAGTCCATCGAACCATGGCACCACCAAACAAAAAACGCCCGGCACCAGGCCGGGCGTTTCGACAGACAGGCGCGACTGATCAGACTTGGGTCGAGGCACGCAGCGCAGCGATGCGCTCCTCCAGCGGCGGGTGGCTCAGGAACAGTTTCTTCGCGGTCGAACCGGCAATGCCGAACGCGGCGATCTGGTTGGGCAGTGTGCTCTGGCCATGGTTGAGCTTGAGCCGCTCCAGCGCGGCGATCATCTTCTGCCGACCGGCCAGGCTGGCACCGCCAGCATCGGCCCGGAACTCGCGGTGGCGCGAAAACCACATCGAGATCATGGTGGCGAACAGACCGAACACCATCTCCAGTCCGAACACGATGATGTAGTAGGCGAAACCGCGGCCACCGCCTTCGCGGTTGCCCGACAGCGCACTGTCGATAAAGCCGCCCACCACCCGCGCCAGCACGATCACGAAGGTGTTCAGCACGCCCTGCAGCAACGCCATGGTGACCATGTCGCCATTGGCGACGTGGGCGATTTCATGGCCCAGCACGGCCTCCGCCTCGTCCTCGCTCATGTTCTGCAGCAGGCCGGTGGACACCGCCACCAGCGCCTTGTTGCGGTTCGCGCCCGTGGCGAACGCATTGATCTCCGGGCCTTCGTACACCGCCACTTCCGGCATCCCGATACCGGCTTGACGGGCCTGCCGCTCGACCGTGGCCAGCAGCCAGCGTTCGGTGTCGTTGCGCGGGCTGGTGATGACCTGTGCGCCGGTGCTGCGCTTGGCCATGAACTTGGACAACAGCAGCGAGATGATCGAGCCGCCGAAGCCGAAAATGGCGGCCATCACCAGCAATCCGCTCATCTGGCTCGAATTGACGCCCAGGATCGACATCACGATGCTGGCCAGAATCAGCACCGCGAAGTTGGTGGCAAGGAACAGGGCGATACGGCTGAACATGGGCGAACGATCCGGAAGGAAGGGAGAACGACGGTTCAATTTGAGGTTCCTGAATATTGAATTCAAGCACCCATCTGACCGACGATTCAGTTTGTCATGCCTGACCTCCCCTATCGCGGCCGTTTTGCCCCCTCGCCGACCGGCCCCCTGCACCTGGGGTCGATGCTGGTCGCGTTCGGCAGCTGGCTGCTGGCCCGCCATGCCAACGGCCAATGGCTGCTGCGCATCGAAGACCTGGACCCGCCGCGCGAGGTTCCCGGCGCGGCGGATTGCCAGCGCGCCACACTGGCCGCCTTCGGTCTGCATCCCGATGCGCCACCGCAGTACCAGAGCGCGCGCCACCACCGGTACCGGCAGGCGCTGGAGCGGCTGCTGGACCTTGGGCTGGCCTTTGAATGCCACTGCAGCCGCGCCGAACTGGACGCACAAGGCGGCATCCACCGTCATTGTGTGGCCCGCACCCGTCGCCGCCAGCCGGCCATCCGGCTGCGCGTGCCTGACAGCCGCCCTGTCGGCTTCGACGACGGCCTGCAGGGACATGTGGAACAGGACGTGCGCAGCGCCGTCGGCGACTTCGTGCTGCGGCGCGCAGACGGCTGCTGGGCCTACCAGCTGGCGGTGGTGGTCGACGATGCCGAACAGCAGATCAACCACGTGGTCCGCGGTGCCGACCTGGTCGACTCCACTCCGCGCCAGCTGCTGCTGCAACGGGCCCTGGGATTGCCGTCGCCGCACTACCTGCACCTGCCACTGCTGCTGGACGCCGAGGGCCGCAAGCTGTCCAAGTCGCTGGCGGCGGCGCCGGTCAATGCCGGCGCACCGCTGCCGGTCCTGCGCTGGCTGTGGACCACCCTGGGCCAGCCCGCCGAGGCGCTGGGTACCTGCCGTGACGTTGCGGCATTGCTGGAGGCCGCACACTGTCATTTCGATCCGGCGCGGCTGCCCCGGCAATCGCTGCGGGTGGAGACCGGCGCCCCAACGGCGGCGCAACCTCATTAGAATTGCCTTCTCACTTTTGCGCCCCCCGCCCTGGAGCACCTACCCCATGACACCTCGCGTTGCACTGGTCACCGGCGGTACCGGCGGTATCGGCACCGCCATCTGCCAACGGCTGGCCGACCAGGGCCATCGGGTGGCCAGCAATTTCCGCAACGCCGAAAAAGCGCAGCTCTGGCAACAGGCCATGCGCGCCAAAGGCTATGACATCGGGCTGTTTGAAGGTGACGTCGCCGCCCCGGAAAGCGGCAAGGCCCTGGTCCATGCCGTGGAAGCGTCATTGGGTCCGATCGACATCCTGGTCAACAACGCCGGCATCACCCGCGACACCACGTTCCACCGCATGAGCGCCGAGCAGTGGCATGACGTGATCAACACCAACCTCAACTCGGTGTTCAACGTCACCCGCCCGGTGATCGAAGGCATGCGCAAGCGCGGCTGGGGGCGGGTGATCCAGATCAGTTCGATCAACGGCCTCAAGGGCCAGTACGGGCAGGCCAACTACGCCGCGGCCAAGGCCGGCATGCACGGCTTCACCATTTCCCTGGCGCGTGAGAACGCCGGCTTCGGCATCACCGTCAACACCATTTCGCCGGGCTACGTGGCCACCGACATGGTGATGGCCGTGCCCGATGAAGTGCGCGCCAAGATCATCGCCGACATCCCCACCGGGCGCCTCGGCAAGCCGGAGGAAATCGCCTATGCGGTCGCCTTCCTGGTCGCCGAGGAGGCGGCCTGGATCACCGGCTCCAACCTGGATATCAACGGTGGCCATCACATGGGCTGGTAGGCCGCAGGCTGCACCGATGCTGCAGCGTGTGGATAACCGTGCTGCGCAACAATTCATCCCCCTGAAAACGGCCTGCGACCAGTACGGTTGGCGGTTGCAAGGCCTGCTGCACTGCGCCATGCTGCGCTTCTACCGTGACGAGTGACTGCTTAATGGCTGCGACCCGCATCATCAAGAAGTATCCGAACCGCCGGCTGTACGACACCGAGATTTCCAGCTACATCACCATCGAAGACGTGCGCCAGCTGATCATCGATGGCGAAGATTTCGAGGTCCGCGACGCCAAGAGCGGCGACGACCTGACCCGCTCTGTATTGCTGCAGATCATCGCCGACAAGGAGCAGGACGGCGAGCCGATGCTGTCCACCCAGATGCTGAGCCAGATGATCCGCTTCTATGGCGATTCGCTGCAGGGCTTCATGGGTAATTACCTTGAACGCAGCATGCAGACCTTCCTCGACCAGCAGCAGCAGTTCCGCCAGCAGATGGGCAACCTGCTGGGGCAGACGCCGTGGGCGATGATGAACCAGCTCACCGAGCGCAACCTGGAGCTGTGGCAGGAATTCCAGCGCACCATGGGGGCCGGCTTTGGCCGTCCCGGTGCACCCGGCGCGCAGGGTACCGGCAAGCCGGCCGACCCGCCGCCGGCGCCTGCCGCCAAGGGCCGCAGCGGCCGCTGATGCTGGAAGAACCGGTGCTCAGGCACCGGCTTTCTGCGCCGTGCGCGTCACCGGCTGCCTGAGCGCCGCGGCTTTTTTCTGCGGCTGACAGGACGAACAGATGCGCTTGACCGCATAACCGCGGGCCCGCAACTTCTCGACCACGCCATCATTGCCGAGCAGATGCAGCGCTCCGACCACCACCAGGGTACTGCCGCGGCCGGGCTTGAGCTGCTGCTCCAGCAGCGGCACCCAGGCGTCGTTGCGATCGACATTGATCCGCCGGTACAGCTGCGGGTAGCCGCGCTTCATCTGCTGGGCCATGTCTTTCCACAACATGGCCTCATCGCCGCGGCGCCAGGCGTCGTACAGGCGCTGGCCGTCCGCATCGCCCTGCTCGGCCTGTTCCAGTGCCTCGCGCAGCAATTGCCGTTGCTCCAGGGTGTCCATGCCATCAAGCAGGGCGATCTGACCGGCGCCCGTCTCCAGTCCTGACGCCGGTTTACCCGCCGCATCGGCCCGCCCCATCAGGTATCGATCCAGACCCGACTGCGGGTCCAGGCCCTGCTTGGCCATCTGCGCCAGACTGATCGACAGCCCGACAAACCACGGCTTCATGCCTGCCAGCCGATCCAGTGGCAGCGCATTGGCGCGGGCATAGCCCTGCAGCCGCGTCCACGTCGCAGCGTCGAGGTCGTCCTTGAGCTGACGGCCATCCTGGCGCACGGCCGCCTGCAGCATCTGCGCCGGCAAGGTCGGCGAAGCCAGCTCCTGCGGCGACAGTTCGAACAGCAGCCGCCGCGCCGCGACAAAGGCCTGTTCGACATCGGCCGAGGGCGGGTAGTCCTGCGGCTTGAGCAGATGGAACGAACCCAGCAGGTACAGCTCGCTGCCATCGGCCCCGCTGACTTTCCACAGCAGCGGCACCGGCGCGGCTCGCGGCACACTGGCCGGCGCGTCCTTGCCGATGGCGGCCGCAGGCACCAGCAGCGCTGCAGCCGTCAGCAACAGCGCGCCCAGCGCATTGTGGAATCGGGATTTCATCGGTCAGCCCTGTGCAAGTGGCTTGAGATAGGCCTTTTCGCCGGCCTCGATGCGCAGGTCGAGGCGGTTTTCCGGCGGTGGCAGCGGGCAGGTCGCAAACGGCGTGAACGCGCACGGCGGGTTGTAGGCGCGGTTGAAATCCAGCACCACCTGGTTGTTGCCATCGGGCTGCGCCACATCGATATAGCGTCCGGCCGGATAGCTGCCGTGGCCGCTGGTGCGGTCGGCGAAAATGACGAACAGCGCATCTCCGGGCTCGCCGATCGCCTCCAGGCGCCAAGTCCGGCCCTCGCGCTGGAACTCCAGTGCACCGGCGTTGGGCAGTTCGCTGCTCAGCCCGGTGATGTCCACGATCGGCAGGGTTTTTTCCGCTGCGTGCGGCACGAAGCGCGCGGTGACCTGCCAGGACTGGTCCAGCGGCCAGTACTGCAACCCGGAAAACCCCACCCGCGACGGCGCATCGGCGTGTTTGACCCGCAGCGCGAAGCGGTTGCCGCGCCGGATCAGGCTCAGTGCGCCCTTGCCATCGTCGAAATGGATCACGGTCGGTTCGGCATCGCGGTCGCTGTAGAAGCGCACGCGCCCTTTCAGCGGCACCTCGTCGATGCTCATCGCCACGCCGGCTTCCGGGGTGAACCAGGCGCGGTCGCCTTCGTGCGACACCATGCCCAACTTCGGCGGACCCACCGCCAGCCGGATGCCACTGGTGCTGCCGCTGCCGATGTAATGCGCCTTCCATTCCAGCCAGTGCAGCCCCACCAGACTGGTCCAGCCTTCGGGCGCCTGCAGTTCGGCCAGGCGCTGTTCGCGCCAGCCATCGTTCTGCAACATGAAGCCCGCATCGGCTATCGGCGCCACTGGTGCGACCTGCTGCCGGTCGCCGCCGCAGCCGGCCAGCATCACCGCTGCCAGCAACAGCGCCATTCTCCCCATCCTGTTTGCCATCAACGCCCCCGCAGGAACCAACGATCGATTTCAGCCAGTGAAAAACGCGCCCAGGTCGGGCGGCCGTGATTGCATTGCCCGGAGCGCTCGGTGACTTCCATGTCGCGCAACAACGCGTTCATTTCCGGCACGGTCAAGCGCCGGTTGGCACGCACCGCGCCATGACAGGCCATTGTCGACAGCAGCTCGTCGCGGGCGCTGGCGATGCGCCGGCTCTGCCCGTGTTCGCGCAGGTCGGTCAGCACATCGCGCAGCAGTCCCTCAGGCTCGGCATTGGCCAGCAGCGCCGGAATGCTGCGCACATGCAGCGATCCCGGTCCGCTGCGGGTGACTTCAAACCCGAGCGCCGCCAGCGTTTCCGCCTCGCGCTCGGCGGTATCGGCATCGCGCTCGCCCACCGCCAGCGTGATCGGCACCAGCAGCGGCTGCGCATGCAGGCCGATGCCGTCATGCGCGGTCTTCAAACGCTCATAGCCGATGCGTTCGTGGGCGGCATGCATATCCACCACGATCAGCCCCTCGGCGTTCTCGGCCAGGATGTAGATGCCATGCAACTGGGCGATGGCATAACCCAGCGGTGGCACGCCGCTGTCGGCAGCGGTGGCCGGCAGTCCGCTCATGGCATTGCGGAAGGCCGGCGGCGCGAACGTGCCCTCGCCGCTTGGTGGCGTACCCGTCGAATACAGCGCGGCATACGCCGACGGCGCTTCGGCCACCTGCAAACCCAACGGCGACTGCTGCGGCCGCCAATCACCGCCGGCACCGCTACCGGCCGGCCGCACCAACGCATAGCCGCCGGCGCCATGGCCACTATCGGCCCCCGCTGGCGCATGCGCCTCGGTCGCGGCCATGACTGCCGGATCCATGCCGGCGCGGGTCTCGGCCAGCGCTTCTTTGAGCGTGCGATAGACGAAATCGTGGATCAGCCGTGAATCGCGGAAGCGCACCTCGTGCTTGGCCGGATGCACGTTGACGTCGACCCGGGTCGGGTCCAGCTCCAGGAACAGCACGTATGCCGGCTGGCGGCCGTGGTAAAGCACATCGGCATACGCCATTTTCACCGCATGGGCGACGCTGCGATCACGCACCGAACGGCCGTTGACATACAGATACTGCTGGTCGGCACTGGCGCGCGAATAATGCGGCTGCGCGATCCAGCCATGCAGCCGCAATCCGGCGCCACTGTGGTCCACGCGCAGCGCCTGGGTGGCGAAATCCTCGCCCAGCGTCTCACCCAGCCGCGTATCGGAATACAGGTCGCCAGGCTTGTAGCGGCGCGACGGTTTGCCATTGTGCGAGACCCGCAGTTCGACATCCGGTCGGGCCAGCGCCAGCGAGCGCAGCCATTCTTCGATATGGCCCAGCTCGGTGCGTTCGGCGCGCAGGAATTTGCGCCGCGCCGGCACGTTGTAGAACAGCTCGCGCACTTCCACCGTGGTACCCGGTGCATGCGCCCGCGGCGTCACCTCGCCGATCCGGCCTCCTTCAACCTGCAATGCCGAGCCATGGTCGTCTTCGGGCCGGCGCGAGGCCAGGGTGAAGCGGCTGACCGAGGCGATCGACGGCAAGGCTTCGCCGCGGAAGCCCAGGGTGGCGACGGACTCCAGATCATCGAGCGAAGCGATCTTGCTGGTCGCATGCCGCGACACCGCCAGCAACAGCTGGCCGGGCGGAATACCGCCACCATCGTCACGGATGCGGATCAGGCGCACGCCGCCTTCCTCCAGATCGATGTCCACCCGACGGGCGCCGGCATCAAGCGCGTTCTCGACCAGTTCCTTGACCACCGAGGCCGGCCGCTCCACCACCTCGCCGGCCGCGATCTGGTTGATCAGGATCTCGGGCAACTGGCGAATGCTCATGCCGGGCCTCCTGCAGTGGGAAATGCCGGCAACAGGACGCAAAGGGGAAACAACGCTGACACGGATTCAGGCACGGTATTCGGCGCGGACGCCGTCATCGGAAATCAGCTGCCGATGATAGCCGAGCGCCTCAGCGGCTGCCGCCGGCAACCGTGGCGCCCGCATCCAGCTCCGCCTGCGCGCGGGCGGCAAACAGCGTTCCCGGCGGCGGCTGTCGGGTAAAGAAGGTATTGACCCCATCCAGCACCGCGCCCGCCAGCTGGCGCTGGTAGGCCGGATCGATCAGGCGCCGCTCCTCGTCGGGATTGGAGATGAACGCGGTTTCCACCAGCATCGCCGGCATGTCCGAGGTGCGCAGCACCGCGAAATTGGCCCGTTCGATATTCGGCTTGTGGTTCTTGCCGATGCGCTTGAGCCCGCCCAGCACGTGCGAGGCCGCATCTTCGGACGCTTTCATGTATCCGCTCTGGGCCAGATCCAGCAACACGTTGGCCAGCGTGCCTTCGGTCTGCTGCAGGCGCACGCCGCCCACCAGATCGGCCGAGTTTTCCTTGTCCGCCAACCAGCGCGCGCGTTGCGAGGAAGCGCCCTTGGTCGACAGCACATACACCGATGAGCCGGTGGCGGCGCGGTTTTCGGCGGCATCGGCGTGGATCGAGATGAAGATATCGGCCTTGGCCGCGCGGGCCTTCTGCGCCCGCATCGGCAACGGGATGAACACGTCGCTGTCGCGCGTCAGATAGGCCTTCAATCCGGGCGTGGCATTGACCTGGCGGGCCAGTTCGCGCGCCACCGCCAGGGTGATGTCCTTTTCACGCTTGCCGGTGGGACCGACGGCACCGGGATCCTGGCCGCCATGGCCCGGATCGATCGCCACCACCAGCGGCCGCATCCCGGGCTGCATGCGCATGCGCGCCGCGTCGCTGGGCATGGCCGGCCGTGGCGGCACCACCGTGGTCACCACGGGCGCCGGCACCGTCACGGCCGGCCCCGTCGACGGGGGGGCGGCAACGCTTACGGCGGAGGGCGAAGAAGAAGATGGCGCAATGGCAGAGGTGGCCTGCCCATTGAGGATCGCCATCGCCGATCCACCCGTCGCCAGTGTCGCGGCGGGGGGTGTCTGCGAGGCGGACTCTGCTGGCGTGGAGGCGGTTGTGGCTGCGCGCTGGTTGACCGCCGCGGTCAGGGCCGCGGTTGCCTTTGCCGCTTCCGCGCGCGCGTCCACCAGCGTGGCGCCGGTCGCTGGCACAGCGTCGGGAACGGCCTTGGCCAGCGGCATTTCACCGGGCCATTCGATCAGCAGCCGCGAGTCGGCGCCCTGCACCTGCATCTGCGGCTTGAACGGCGCCACCGATTCGGCAAGGTCGAATACGACCCGGAATGTGCCCGGCTCGGGACTGCCCGTGCGGACCGCGGTGACCACCCCGGCCGGGGCCGGCACTTTCAGGCCATGCATGCTGCTGGACCCGGGAAAATCGACCACCAGCCGGTTCGGCGCGGCCAGTGACAGGGTCTTGTAGCTGCCACCACCGCTGAGCTGGATCTCGGCGCGGGTTCCGGTGGCCCCGGCAGCGAGCGAGACGCCGCGGATTTCGCCCGCCCACGCGCTGGCGCCGGCCAGACACAGTCCGGCAACAGCGGCATACAGGGCAATCCGGCGGCTTCCCGTCAACATGGGTTTGGATTCAAACACCAGAATCGGGGAATTGCAATATGTTTTTCCCTTGATAATCCGCAACCTGCCGCATCTTCCTGTTGTCAGGAGACAGAAAGCCCCTGCAAGTGACCGGTGTGCGCGAGCCGTTGCAGCCACTGGCGCCCCGCCTCACTGGCCGCCGCCAACCGGGCCCGGCGCCCGGTGCCCTCCATCGCCAAGGCCACGCTCAGATCAGTCGGCGGCAGGCCGCCCCGCCCGCGCTCGGGCCATTCCACCAGCCACAGCGTGGCGGCGGCATCATCCAGGCCCAGGAAATCCAGCTCGCCGGCATCGCCGATCCGGTACAGATCCAGGTGCCAGGCCTCGCCGCCAGCGACCGGATAGCGTTCGACCAGGGTGTAGGTGGGACTGCGGATGGCACCCTGCACCCCCAGCGCGCGCAGCAGCGCCCGCGCCAAGGTGGATTTGCCGGCGCCCAGGTCGCCCTGCAGATGCACGACGGCCAGGGCCGGACGGGTGGCCGCCAAGGCCTGGCCCAACTGGTCGGTGGCCGCGGCATCGGGAAGAAAGAGTTCGATCATGGCCGCAATTATGGATTGGCCAGCCGCCGCAGGTGTGGCAGAAGATCGCGTGGCAGCAATCCGCGCTGGCCATCGCCCGCCGCGGCATCGCCGGCCAGCCCATGCAGCAGCGCGCCGGTACTGGCCGCATCGAACGCCTCCAGCCCCTGCGCGCGCAGCGCGGCGATCACGCCGGTCAGCAGGTCGCCCATGCCTCCTACCGCCATGCCGGGGTTGCCGGCGGCAATCACCCGCGGGCTGGCGCCGGGCGCGGCCACCACGGTTCCGGCGCCCTTGAGCACCACCACCGCGTCAAACCGTTCAACCAGCGCCTGCGCAGCCGCGAAACGGTCGGCCTGGACCTGCGCGGCGCCGATCCCTAGCAGCCGTCCCGCCTCCCCCGGATGCGGAGTCAGCACCGCGCCGGGCAATCGCAACGGCGCGGCGGCCAGCAGGTTCAAGGCATCGGCATCGACCACCAGCGGCCGCCCGCATGCCAGCACCTGTTGCCACAGCTCACGCGCCCAGTCGTCCTGGCCCAGCCCCGGCCCGATCGCGACGATGCCCGCGCGCTCCAGCAACGGCGTCAGCTCGGCGCGGTCCTCGATCGCATGTGCCATCGCTTCGGGACAGCGCGCCAGCAGGGGCGCCAGTTGCGCAGCGCGGGTCGCCACACTTGCCAGACCGGCGCCGCTGCGCAGCGCGGACTCGGTGCACAGCAGTACCGCACCGCCACTGCCGTGATTGCCGCCCACGCACAGCACATGCCCGGATTCGCCCTTGTGGGTATTGCGCCGGCGCGGAGGCAACTGCGCCGCCAGTTGCGGTTGCCGCCAGTGCTGCGCGGCGGACCGGACCCCGGCGAAAGCCGCAGCCGGCAGGTCCAGCGTGGCCAAGGCCTGTTCACCGGCATATTCCAGCGCATCGCCGGTATGCAGCCCCTGATGTGCGACAATGAACTGCAGCACCCGCGTGGCCCGTACCGCGACGGACGGCACCGCACCGGTCTGGGCATCCACCCCGCTGGGAACATCCAGCGCCAGCACCGGCAACGCGGCTGCGTTGATCGCATTGATCAGCGCCGTGGTGGCCGCATCGGGGCTGCGCGAAAAACCGATCCCGAACAGCGCATCCACCACCAGGTCGGCCTGCCCCAGCGCGTGTTCGAACAGCTCGATGTGGCCGCCGCACCCCAGGTATTCGGTACAGGCGCGCTGCGCCAGTTCCGTGGCCGGGCCGCCGCCGCGCAGGTGCAGCACCTGCACCCGGCGCCCGGACTGCAACGCCAACCGTGCCAGCACATAGCCGTCGCCGCCGTTGTTGCCGGTTCCACATACCACCACGATCCGTTGCGCCGCCGGCCAGTGCTCCAGCACCTGCTCCCAGGCGGCCTGCCCGGCACGCAGCATCAGCGCGTAGCCGTCGCCACCGAGCAACGCCGTGGCCTGTGCGTCGATCCGGCGCGCAGCCGGACTATCGAAGAGGGCAGCAGGTGCTTGCATGGGTCCGATTCTATACTTGCGCGCATGTCCACCGTTCCCGTCCCCGCCGATCCGGCGCAGCTCGCCCTGCGCATCCGCCAGCTGTCCCGTGAATTCGGCTTCCAGCGCTGCGGGTTTTCCGGGATCGAGCTGGGTGAGGACGAGGCCCACCTGCGTGACTGGCTGGGCCAGGGGCTGTACGGCACGATGCAATGGATGGCCCGCCACGGCGACATGCGCTCGCGCCCGGCCGAATTGCTGCCCGGCACGGTGCGGGTGATTTCGGTTGGCCTGGACTACGGCCACAAGGATGACCTCGATGCCTGGGAGACGCTGGCCACCGGGGAGCGCGCCTACATCGCCCGCTACGCGCTGGGCCGCGATTACCACAAGCTGATGCGCGGCCGCCTGCAGAAACTGGCCGAGCGCATCGCCGCCGAGGTGGGGCCGTTCGGGCACCGCGTGTTTGTCGATTCGGCGCCGGTGCTGGAGCGCGCGCTGGCGCGCAATGCGGGGCTGGGCTGGATCGGCAAACACACCTGCCTGATCGACCGCAATGGCGGCTCGTGGTTTTTCCTCGGTGAAATCTATGTCGACCTGCCGTTGCCGGTGGACACCCCGGCCAGCGCCCACTGCGGCAGCTGCACCCGCTGCATCGAGATCTGCCCGACGCGCGCGATCACCGCCCCGCACCGGCTGGACGCCCGCCGTTGCATCTCCTACCTGACCATCGAGCACGACGGCGCGATTCCGCTGGAGATGCGTCCACTGATCGGCAACCGCATCTTCGGTTGCGACGATTGCCAGCTGGTGTGTCCGTGGAACAAGTTCGCCCAACGCACCGATGAGCCCGACTTCCGCGCCCGCAACGACCTGGACCGGGCCACGCTGGCGCAGCTGTTCGCCTGGGAGGAGGACCAATTCCTGCGCCGCACCGAAGGCAGCGCGATCCGCCGCAGCGGCCACGAGCGCTGGCTGCGCAATATCGCCGTGGCGCTGGGCAATGCGCCGACCTCGGTGGCCGTGCTGCAGGCGCTGGCCTCGCGCCGCGACCATCCTTCGGCGCTGGTGCGCGAACACGTGCAATGGGCGTTGCAGCGCCACACCGGCCAGGCGCTTGAGCGAACTGTGGACTGAAGCGGCCAACGGCAACGTGCGACCATTGCGTCTCCGCACTTGCCGTTTCAAACCCATGGATCACGCCGCGCACACCCTGACTCCCAGCCAGCTCAACACGCTGGCACGTGACCTGCTGGAAGGGGCGTTCCCGCTGATCTGGGTCGAGGGCGAACTGGGCAATGTCACCCGGCCCGCCTCCGGCCACCTGTATTTCACCCTCAAGGATGCCCGTGCGCAGGTGCGCGGGGCGCTGTTCAAACCCAAGAGCCAGTGGCTGAAATTCCTGCCCCGCGAAGGCATGCGGGTGCTGGTCCGCGGCCGGCTGACGCTGTACGAAGCGCGCGGCGACTACCAGCTGGTGCTCGACCATATGGAAGAAGCCGGCGAGGGCGCGCTGCGCCGCGCGTTCGAGCAGCTCAAGGCGCGCCTGGAAGCCGAAGGGCTGTTCGCTCCGGCGCGCAAGCGGGCGCTGCCGGCCCACGTGCGCCGCCTGGCGCTGATCACCTCGCCCACCGGCGCGGCCGTGCGTGACGTGCTCAGCGTGCTGGCACGGCGCTTCCCGCTGCTGGAAGTGGAACTGCTGCCCTCCCTGGTGCAGGGCGACAGCGCGCCTGCGCAGCTCAGCGCGCTGCTGCGGCGCGCCGATGCCAGCGGCCGTTATGACGCGATCCTGCTGACCCGCGGCGGCGGTTCGCTGGAAGACCTGTGGGCATTCAACGACGAACAACTGGTGCGCGCCATCGCCGCCAGCACCACCCCGGTGGTGGCGGCGATCGGCCATGAAACCGACTTCAGCCTGGCCGAGTTCGCCGCCGACCTGCGTGCGCCCACGCCGTCGGTGGCGGCCGAACTATTGGTTCCCGACCAGCGCGACCTGGCCGTGCGCCTGCGTCGCCTGCAGGCCCGCCTGCAGCAGCTGCAGACCCACCAGCTGGTCCAGGCGATGCAGCGCGCCGATCGCGCCGTGCTGCGCCTGCAGGGGCAAAGCCCGCAATCCCGGCTCGCCTTGCTGCGGCACCGCCAGGACGCCGCCGCCCAGCGGCTGCAGGCGCAGTGGCAGCAACAGATGGA
>NZ_JAUJUJ010000517.1 GCF_030711595.1 Stenotrophomonas sp. YIM B06876 | reverse complement strand
GCCCGCGCCGGTGGCCATCACCACCAGTGCCTTGCGGTGCTGGTCGCGCTCGAACGTCTCGGCAATGCGGCGGATGGCGCGCTGCTGGTAATGCCGCTCGGCAATGGTGTGCGCAATGGCGGCCCCCGCCAGCGGCTTGCGGCTGGTGCGGCGTTGCACCATCAGCACCAGCTCGTCCTTCTTGTGAAAGCCCTGCACTGCGCGTGGCGGGCTGGTGGTGTCGTCCCACAGCCAGTGCTCGTAGCCATTGGTGCCATACATCACCGGGCGCTGGTCAAACTGCTTTTCCAGGCAGTCGGCATACAGCTTGGCCTGCTGCTCGCCCTCGCGGGCACTGCGCCGGCTGCGCTTGGCCTCGACGATGGCCAGCGGCTTGCCATCGTCGCCCCACAGCACATAGTCGATGAAGCCCTTGCCCTGCTGGTTGGGCATGCCTTGCACTTCATATTCACGGTCGCGCGCATCGGCCAGGGGCCAGCCGGCTTCCTTGAGCAGCAGGTCGATGAACAGGTCGCGCGTGGCCGCTTCGTTGTAGTCGTGGGCCAGGGCTGGCTGCGCT
>NZ_JAUJUJ010000516.1 GCF_030711595.1 Stenotrophomonas sp. YIM B06876 | reverse complement strand
GGGCCACGCTCGGTGCTGTTGCTGGCGTGCTGGGTGGCGCTGCCGCTGGCGCCACAGCCAATCCGGACGATTCGATCCACGGCGAGGCGGATGCGATCGTGCCCATCGAAGGCTCGGGCCTGCGCACGCACCACGCCGTGCGCCACAGCAAGCTGGTGAGGGTCAGCGGTGCGCCGCACGGGCTGAGCGTGTCGCACGCGCAGGCGTTCAACGATGCGCTGCTGACGTTCCTGCGAGCGTGACCGTCGTAACCACTGTCAAGGCATGCGGGCAGGCGCCTACAATCCCGCCCCTGCCCCACTTCGCCCGCCCTGCCCCGCGTTCCGCCCCCCATGAACATCGTCGTCAACGAAGAACTCAAAGCCTACATCGACCCCCTCACCGCCGAGGAATACGCCGCGCTCGAGCGCAGCATCCTGGCCGAGGGCTGTCGCGACGCGCTGGTGCTGTGGGGCGAAGTGCTGGTGGACGGGCACAACCGCTACGGCATCTGCCAGCGGCACGGCCTGCCGTTCCAGACGGTGCAGAACACACGCTTCCAGTCGATGGAGGACGTGCACCT
>NZ_JAUJUJ010000515.1 GCF_030711595.1 Stenotrophomonas sp. YIM B06876 | reverse complement strand
CCGTGAACAAGTCTGCCTCGAGCCCATGGTCGGCCACCGAGAAGATCGGAGCCTCCGGGTCCTTGTTGATCGCCACGATGACCTTGCTGTACTTCATTCCCGCCAGGTGCTGGATCGCGCCCGAGATGCCGCAGGCGATGTATAGCTGCGGCGCCACGATCTTGCCCGTCTGCCCCACGTGCAGGTCGTTCGGCGCGTAGCTCGCGCACCACCGCGCGGTTCGCGCCCAGCGCAGCGCCGAGCTTGTCGGCCAGCGGGAGCATGACTTCGTCGAACTTTTCCTTGCTCCCGAGCGCCCGGNGCCAGGTGCTGGATCGCGCCCGAGATGCCGCAGGCGATGTATAGCTGCGGCGCCACGATCTTGCCCGTCTGCCCCACGTGCAGGTCGTTCGGCGCGTAGCTCGCGCACCACCGCGCGGTTCGCGCCCAGCGCAGCGCCGAGCTTGTCGGCCAGCGGGAGCATGACTTCGTCGAACTTTTCCTTGCTCCCGAGCGCCCGGCCACCCGAGACGATGATCTTGACGGCGGTGAGTTCGGGGCGGTCGTTCTGGGTCACTTCGCGCCCG
>NZ_JAUJUJ010000514.1 GCF_030711595.1 Stenotrophomonas sp. YIM B06876 | reverse complement strand
GATCTCGGCGCGGTACAGCTCCCAGTTGCTGGTGAAGATGCCGCCGTCCTTGTTGCTGTCGGAGTAGCCGAGCATGATGTCCTGCTCGGCGCCCGAGCGCTGCACCAGCGCGGCCACGCCGGGCAGCGCATAGAACTCGCGCATGATGGGCGCGGCGTTGCGCAGGTCTTCGATGGTCTCGAACAGCGGCACCACGATCAGGTCGGCCTGGGCCTNGTGAAGATGCCGCCGTCCTTGTTGCTGTCGGAGTAGCCGAGCATGATGTCCTGCTCGGCGCCCGAGCGCTGCACCAGCGCGGCCACGCCGGGCAGCGCATAGAACTCGCGCATGATGGGCGCGGCGTTGCGCAGGTCTTCGATGGTCTCGAACAGCGGCACCACGATCAGGTCGGCCTGGGCCTGTGCATCGAGGGTGCCGCGCACCAGGCCCACCTCCTTTTGCAGCAGCAGCACCTCGAGCAGGTCGCTCACGCTTTCGGTGTGGCTGATGATGTAGTGGCGGATCGCCTCGGCGCCGTAGCGCCGGCGCATCTGCAGCGCCATCTCGAAGATCGCCAGTTCGTCCCG
>NZ_JAUJUJ010000513.1 GCF_030711595.1 Stenotrophomonas sp. YIM B06876 | reverse complement strand
CAGCTTTTCGGCCAGCAGCACCGCAGGCGCATGCGTGCAGCCGGCCAGCATGACATGCGGCAAGGTGTCGAGCTGCTGCTTGATGGCGTCGTTGATGCGCGCATCGGCATGGCCGAACAGGTTGACCCACCATGAGCTGTTGGCATCGAAGTAGCGGCGTCCTTCGTAGTCGTACAGCCACGGCCCTGCGCCACGCGCCATCGGCAGCGGAGGCACGCCTTCGGCGCGCTTCATCTGGGTACATGGGTGCNGCCAGCATGACATGCGGCAAGGTGTCGAGCTGCTGCTTGATGGCGTCGTTGATGCGCGCATCGGCATGGCCGAACAGGTTGACCCACCATGAGCTGTTGGCATCGAAGTAGCGGCGTCCTTCGTAGTCGTACAGCCACGGCCCTGCGCCACGCGCCATCGGCAGCGGAGGCACGCCTTCGGCGCGCTTCATCTGGGTACATGGGTGCCAGATGGAGCGCAGGCTGCGCAGGGACAAGTCCATCTGGTTCGAAGAAGTGCTATGGGTCTGCAACGTTCGGTTCCTGGAACAAAAAGGGCACACATTGTGCAGGCGCAC
>NZ_JAUJUJ010000512.1 GCF_030711595.1 Stenotrophomonas sp. YIM B06876 | reverse complement strand
AAGGCCTCCAGCTACGGTCCGCGAGAGCAGGGCACCTACGCGCGCGAGTTTTACACCGCCACCAAGACCTCTTACACCCTGGCCTGACACCATGCGAGACATCACCGGCAGCACGCAGATCTTCGGCATCCTGGCCGACCCCATCCACCATGTCAAGACGCCGCAGCGCATCAACCAGCTGTTCGCCGAACGCCAGATCGACGGTGTCATNTACACCGCCACCAAGACCTCTTACACCCTGGCCTGACACCATGCGAGACATCACCGGCAGCACGCAGATCTTCGGCATCCTGGCCGACCCCATCCACCATGTCAAGACGCCGCAGCGCATCAACCAGCTGTTCGCCGAACGCCAGATCGACGGTGTCATGGTGCCCGTGCATGTGAAGCCCGAGGGGCTGGCGCAGGCGGTGCAAGGACTGCGGGCGGTGCAGAACCTGGATGGCTTCGTCGTCACCGTACCGCACAAGACGGCCATCCTTGCCTTGTGCGATGAGGTGACGCCCGAGGCCCGCCTGATCGGTGCGGTGAACGTCGTGCGCCGCACGGCCGATGGCCGTCTGGTCGG
>NZ_JAUJUJ010000511.1 GCF_030711595.1 Stenotrophomonas sp. YIM B06876 | reverse complement strand
CCCGGCCTCGGTCTGCGTGGCAATGCCCAGGTGCACCGCGGCGTGGCGCGTGACCACGCCGGCCTCATCGTCGAAGCGCGCATTGATCTGCGGAAACTCGCGCACCGCGAGCACCAGGGCACGGGCAATGAACGGCAGCAGCGTGAGCTTGCCGCGCGTGGCGCCGTGCAAGGCATTGAGCCGGGCGCGGAGCTGCTCCAGCTNAGGTGCACCGCGGCGTGGCGCGTGACCACGCCGGCCTCATCGTCGAAGCGCGCATTGATCTGCGGAAACTCGCGCACCGCGAGCACCAGGGCACGGGCAATGAACGGCAGCAGCGTGAGCTTGCCGCGCGTGGCGCCGTGCAAGGCATTGAGCCGGGCGCGGAGCTGCTCCAGCTCGGTGACGTCGACCTCTTCGACGTAGCTGAAATGCGGAATGCGGCGTTTGGATTCCTGCATCTTCTGCGCGATCTTGCGGCGCAGCCCGATGATGGCGATGGCCTCCTCGCCCTGGCGCTCGGCGTACTTCGAATGGCCCGCCACGGCCTGCGCGCCTCGCACTGCATGGGCGTCGAGGTCCGCATGCAG
>NZ_JAUJUJ010000510.1 GCF_030711595.1 Stenotrophomonas sp. YIM B06876 | reverse complement strand
CCAGGGGAAACGTCATTGCTCGGGCGATGGACCAGCCAAGGATCGCCGGGACACTTAGCACGAGCAATGCCACCAACGCGAAATGCGTGGTGGCATTCACCACCACCAGGTCCCCAAGCAACCAGAACACCGCTACGATGCCCATCAACACCCATGCCCCCTTGGACGGGTGGGGAATCATGCGAACCCAGCGGCCCCGAATGTGCCACACCAGCCATAGAGAGATCAGCGGGACGACATACCCATGGGCGTACGTTTCAGATGCGGACCAGACCGAAGCCATTCCCAGCGCGGTGCGCCGGAAAAAGAGCAAGATCAATACCTGCAGCAAACACAGGGCCAGTAATGGCTGGCGCCATGGTGTTGAAATTACTCTGAGCAACTGCATCAGACGCTCGCTAAGGGGCGCAAGCCCGCAAGGTGGATGTCGAGCCCACTCATGTGAGCTTTCCATTTGAAGTGCTTGGCAACATCAGTGTTCAGAAAAACCTTATACCGACACTGCAAAGAACCCAATAGGGGGCAGGAACGCAGCCTAACCCTACTGTTGATTGGAGACGAAATGCGGTGGA
>NZ_JAUJUJ010000509.1:331-574 GCF_030711595.1 Stenotrophomonas sp. YIM B06876 | reverse complement strand
GCGCAACAACGCCGCGGTGCGCCTGGGCGATGTGGCGCGCGTGATCGACGGCGTGGAGAACACGCGCACCCTGGGCCTGTTCAACGGCGAGCCGGCCATCATCGTGCTGGTCACGCGCCAGCCGGGCGCCAACATCATCGATGCCGTGGATGGCGTGCGCGCCCTGCTGCCCGAGCTGCAGGCGCAGTTGCCGCAGGACATCCATGTGGCCGTGGCGTCGGACAGCACCAACTCCATCCGCTC
>NZ_JAUJUJ010000509.1:0-261 GCF_030711595.1 Stenotrophomonas sp. YIM B06876 | reverse complement strand
CCGTGGATGGCGTGCGCGCCCTGCTGCCCGAGCTGCAGGCGCAGTTGCCGCAGGACATCCATGTGGCCGTGGCGTCGGACAGCACCAACTCCATCCGCTCCTCGCTGCGCGAGATCGAATTCACGCTGATGGCGTCGATCGTGCTGGTGGTGCTGGTGGTCGGGCTGTTTTTGCGCCGCGCGCGCGCCACGGTGATTCCGGCGGTGGCCACGGTGGTGTCGCTGCTGGGCACCTTCGGCGTCATGTACCTCTTGGGCTTCA
>NZ_JAUJUJ010000508.1 GCF_030711595.1 Stenotrophomonas sp. YIM B06876 | reverse complement strand
GGCGTCGTGCCGAACGTACTGGTCGTGAATACTTCCTTCCCAGCGAAGACGTTGACCGAGTTCATTCAGGCGGCACGCTCCAGCAAGGAGGAGATTCAGTACGCGTCAGCCGGCAATGGCTCGCTCAATCACCTCTTAGGAGCCATGCTGTCAAGCAGCGCCGGCGTTCCCTTGCAGCATGTTCCGTATCGGGGCGTGGCACCTGCATTGACCGACGTGATGGGCGGGCAGGTTCCAGTGGCATTCGCCAGTCTACCGTCGTGCATAGAGTTCATCAAAAGTGGCAAGCTCCGTGCCCTGGGCGTGAGTTCTGCAAAGCGCTCTCCCGCGCTGCCGGACGTGCAAGCCATCGGCGAGGTGGTGCCCGGATACGCAGGCGAGCTCTGGGTGGGCTTGTTCGCAGGCCGAGGCACACCGAGCGCCGTTGTTTCCAAGTTGTCTGAGCTGGTCGCAGCGGCCGTCGCCGCACCGGACGTACAGGAGCGATTCAAGGTCGCAGGCGTCGAACCGCTCACCGGCGGCCCAACACGTCTGGCGCAACTGCTGCAGGAAGACATCACCCGATGGGCCCCCA
>NZ_JAUJUJ010000507.1 GCF_030711595.1 Stenotrophomonas sp. YIM B06876 | reverse complement strand
GCATGCCGGCCATCTGCGCGCTGGCCGGGTTGGTGCCGTGGGCGCTGCTGGGGATCAGGCAGATGTTGCGGTGGCCACTGCCATGGGCCGCGTGGTAGGCCTTGATGGCCAGCAGTCCGGCGTATTCACCCTGCGAGCCGGCGTTGGGCTGCAGGCTGATGCCGGCGTAGCCCGTGGCCTGGCACAGCCAGGCGCGCAGCTGCTCGTCGAGCTGCCGGTAGCCCTGCAGCTGCTCGGCCGGCGCGAACGGGTGGATGTGGGCGAACTCGGGCCAGGTGATCGGGATCATCTCGCTCGTGGCGTTGAGCTTCATGGTGCAGGAACCCAGCGGGATCATGCTGCGGTCCAGCGCCAGGTCCTTGTCGGACAGCTGGCGGATGTAGCGCAGCATGGCCGTCTCGGAGTGGTGCGTGTTGAACACCGGGTGCGTGAGGAAGCGGCTGCTGCGGCGCAGTGCGGCCGGAATCAAGGGCTCTATGCCCTTGTCGAACGCGGCCACCTGCGGCAGGGCCTGGCCGTCCTGCGCGAAGAAGGACCAGAGCAGCGCGATGTCCTCGCGCGTGGTGGTCTCGTC
>NZ_JAUJUJ010000506.1 GCF_030711595.1 Stenotrophomonas sp. YIM B06876 | reverse complement strand
TGATCGCGCAGCCGGGCGTGAACTGGGCCACCTCCGATCCCGACACGGAAGGAACCTTGCGCGTGCGCCTGGGCGAGGAGCGCTTCACGCGCAACCTCTACCGCGCGCGCGCGCTGCTGGAGTCCGGCGCGCGCGTGAGCTTCGGCACCGACTGGGCGGCTGCCGGCTACTTCTCGACCTACAAGCCGCTGGACGTGATCCAGATCGGCATGACGCGCCAGGTCATCGGGCAGCCCGACGCCAAGGTCCTGCCGCCGCTGGACGAGCGCCTCACGCTGGCGCAGATGCTCAAGGGCTACACGCTGGATGCCGCGTTCCAGAGCGGGCTGGAGCGCCAGACCGGCTCGCTGGAAGTGGGCAAGCGCGCCGACCTCGTGGTGCTCGGCCAGAACCTGTTCGACGTCCAGCCGCACGACATCCACAAGGTGCCCGTGGTCGCCACGATGATGAACGGGCGCGTCACGCACGGCACGCTGCAAGCACCTTGAGCGCGCTGCACAAGCCTCCTTTGCTTGCGCTCCTGGCCCTGCTGTGCAACGCCTTCATTTGGGGCGTGTCGTGGTGGCCGCTGCGCATGCT
>NZ_JAUJUJ010000087.1 GCF_030711595.1 Stenotrophomonas sp. YIM B06876 | reverse complement strand
GATGCATTTGGCCGGGGAGCTCTTCAAGCGGGAGACCGGAGCGCAGTTGGTGCATGTTCCCTATGCAGCCCCCGGTCAGGCGACGACCAACCTGATCGCCAATGAAATTCAGGCCATGTTCCAGCTCGTGCCGGGCGTTGTCGGGCAGGTGAAGGGCGGCAAGCTGCGCGCCCTGGCCATCATGTCTGCGGAGCGGTCGCAGGCCTTGCCCGATGTGCCTACCACCACGGAGCTGGGGTATCCGAAGCTGCAGTCGTCCACCTGGTTTGCCTTGCTGGCGCCCAAGGGCACGCCAACGGAAATCCTGGACCGCATCAATGCGGAGGTCAACGACATCCTGAAGGATCCGGAAGTCAAGAAGAGCTTGGCAGCCATGGGCGCCACGCCACTGGGGGGATCGCGCAGAGTCCTTGCCGACCATCTGGCGGCGGAAACCTCCAAATGGAGCGGCATCGTCAAGATGGCCGGTATTCAGAACCAATGACCCAGGCGGGCGGTCGGCACTGCCCCTCCTGCGGCAAGCCAGACCGAGACAAGCCGCTCAGTGACGCCCGGTACGCCGTACCGGGCGTTTGCAATTTCTGCAGCCAGTGGGTGCGTTGGCTGCGCTGGCGCCAGCCCGGATGGGCGACTGCCCGGGCCGGCCCTTGACCCAGCAGATCGCCTGAATAAAAAAGCCCGCAGGCGACCAGGCCTGCGGGCTTTTTTTGAAAGGTGAGGCGGGCGCCTCTGGGCGGGAGCAAGCCCCGCCCGATGGCCATTACATGCCCATGCCGCCCATGCCACCCATGCCGCCCATGTCGGGCATGCCGCCGCCAGCGCCGGCTTCGTCCTTCGGCGCCTCGGCGACCATGCACTCGGTCGTCAGCATCAGCGAGGACACCGATGCTGCGTTCTGCAGCGCGGTGCGCGTGACCTTGGTCGGGTCCAGAATGCCCATCTCGATCATGTCGCCGTAGGTGTCGTTGGCGGCGTTGAAGCCGTAGTTGCCCTTGCCGGCCAGGATGGCGTTGACCACCACCGAAGGCTCGCCACCGGCGTTGGCCACGATCTCGCGCAGGGGCGCTTCGATGGCCTTGAGCACCAGCTTGATGCCGGCTTCCTGGTCCGCGTTGTCACCCTTGATCTCGCCAGCCGCCTGGCGGGCGCGCAGCAGGGCCACGCCACCGCCGGCCACGATGCCTTCTTCCACGGCAGCGCGGGTGGCGTGCAGTGCGTCTTCGACGCGGGCCTTCTTTTCCTTCATCTCGACTTCGGTGGCTGCGCCGACCTTGATCACGGCCACACCGCCGGCCAGCTTGGCCACGCGTTCCTGCAGCTTTTCGCGGTCGTAGTCGCTGGTCGCTTCTTCGATCTGCACGCGCACTTGCTTGACGCGCGCTTCGATGTCGGCGGCCTGGCCTTCGCCGTCGATGATGATGGTGTTTTCCTTGCCCACTTCGACGCGCTTGGCCTGGCCCAGGTCGGCCAGCGTGACCTTCTCCAGCGTCAGGCCCACTTCCTCGGCGATGACCTTGCCGCCCGTCAGGATGGCGATGTCTTCCAGCATGGCCTTGCGGCGGTCGCCAAAGCCCGGGGCCTTGACTGCGACAACCTTCAGGATGCCGCGGATGGTGTTGACCACCAGCGTCGCCAGGGCTTCGCCTTCGACGTCTTCGGCAATGATCAGCAGCGGACGGCCAGCCTTGGCCACTTGCTCCAGCGTGGGCAGCAGGTCGCGGATGTTGCTGATCTTCTTGTCGAACAGCAGCACGAAGGGGTTGTCCAGGATCGCGGCCTGCTTTTCGGGGTTGTTGATGAAGTAGGGCGAGAGGTAGCCGCGGTCGAACTGCATGCCTTCGACGACGTCGAGTTCGTTGTCCAGGCTCTTGCCGTCTTCCACGGTGATCACGCCTTCCTTGCCGACCTTGTCCATGGCATTGGCAATGATTTCGCCGATGCTGGAGTCAGAGTTGGCGGAGATCGAGCCGACCTGGGCGATTTCCTTGGAGGTGGTGGTGGCCTTGGAGGCCTTCTTCAGCTCGGCGACCAGGGCCGTCACGGCCTTGTCGATGCCGCGCTTGAGGTCCATGGGGTTCATGCCGGCGGCCACGTACTTCATGCCTTCGCGCACGATGGCCTGGGCCAGCACGGTGGCGGTGGTGGTGCCGTCGCCAGCGTTGTCAGAGGTCTTGGAAGCGACTTCCTTGACCATCTGCGCGCCCATGTTCTGCAGCTTGTCCTTGAGCTCGATTTCCTTGGCCACGGACACGCCGTCCTTGGTCACGGTGGGGGCGCCGAACGAGCGCTCGAGCACCACGTTGCGGCCTTTCGGGCCCAGGGTGGTCTTGACTGCGTTGGCCAGGATGTTCACACCTTCGACCATGCGGGCGCGGGCTTCGCCGCCGAAAACTACGTCTTTTGCTGCCATGTTGGAGCTCCTGAATATAAGTTAAATACGGTTCCAGCGCCCGTAAATCAAGCGCCAGTAGCTATTAATTTAATAGCTTGTTGATTACTTTTCGACGACGGCAAAAAGGTCGTCTTCCTTCATGACCAGCAACTCGTCGCCGTCGACCTTGACGGTCTGGCCGCTGTACTTGCCAAACAACACGCGGTCGCCGACCTTGACGCTCATCGCGCCCAGTTCGCCCTTGTCGTTCTTCTTGCCAGGGCCCACGGCCAGCACTTCGCCTTGGTCAGGCTTTTCAGCGGCGTTGTCGGGGATGAAGATGCCGGATGCGGTCTTGGTTTCGCTTTCGATGCGCTTGACAATCACGCGGTCAGCAAGGGGGCGAAGTTTCATTGCGATCTCCTGGGTTCAAAAAGGGTTTGCTACATCAAAAAGCGCCTGACATCTCAGGCGCCACCAAACTTCGGCCAGACAGCGTTGTTAGCACTCTCTGGCGTTGAGTGCTAATGATAAGGGCATTTGTGCCGATTTCAAGAGCCCGGTGGTGGCTCAGGCCGCGGGCAG
>NZ_JAUJUJ010000505.1 GCF_030711595.1 Stenotrophomonas sp. YIM B06876 | reverse complement strand
GCAGCCCGCCCGTCTCCCTGAGCCAGCACCCGGCGCCTGACCCGCGCGCGCACTACCACGCCACCTTCCATAGCGACCACCTTTGCCTGCACGCGCAATGGGCGGACTTGCGCAGCTGCTGCACGGTGTGGGTGAGCCCTGAGGACGACATCGAGCTGCGCCGGGTCGAGCTGTGGAACCTCTGCGCACAGCCCATCACGCTTGAGCTGCTGTCGATGTTCGAGGTGTCCCTGCTGGACGCGCGCGCCGACGAAGCGCATCCGGCGTTCGCCAACCTGTTCGTGCACGCCGACTGGGACAGCGCCGCCCAGGCCCTGTATTTCGTGCGCAAGCCGCACGTGGACCGGCAGCAGGCGCNGTTCGAGGTGTCCCTGCTGGACGCGCGCGCCGACGAAGCGCATCCGGCGTTCGCCAACCTGTTCGTGCACGCCGACTGGGACAGCGCCGCCCAGGCCCTGTATTTCGTGCGCAAGCCGCACGTGGACCGGCAGCAGGCGCTGCACGCGGTGCACTTCATTGCCCATGCCGACTACCCGTTGGCCCGGGTACGCGCGCAGACCGACCGCGCCGCCTGGCGGG
>NZ_JAUJUJ010000504.1 GCF_030711595.1 Stenotrophomonas sp. YIM B06876 | reverse complement strand
GCCCCCAGGGCCGGATGCGTGCATGTTCAAACTCCTTTCCCTCCTTCCGGGCCACGCCTTTTCTGCGGCTGCCGCATGCCATGGCGCGCCGGTGCCATGAGGGCGCATTTCAGTGGCCTGCGCCAGCGCTGGCAAGGCGGCTCCCTGCTTTTTTCGCGCCTGCGCATTGGCACGCGCCTGGCCTGCATGATGGTGCTGGCCATGCTGGTCGCGCTCATGCTGGCTGCGNCCTTTCCCTCCTTCCGGGCCACGCCTTTTCTGCGGCTGCCGCATGCCATGGCGCGCCGGTGCCATGAGGGCGCATTTCAGTGGCCTGCGCCAGCGCTGGCAAGGCGGCTCCCTGCTTTTTTCGCGCCTGCGCATTGGCACGCGCCTGGCCTGCATGATGGTGCTGGCCATGCTGGTCGCGCTCATGCTGGCTGCGTCGGGCATCCGCGGCCTGGCCGCCGCGCAGGAAAGCCTGCGCGTGGTCTACGAAGACCGCATGAAGCCGGTGCGCGCGCTGGCACAGATCGCCCACCTGATGCTGGCCAACCGCCTGCAGCTGCAGATCGCGCTGCACGAGACCGGCCAGGGCGCC
>NZ_JAUJUJ010000503.1 GCF_030711595.1 Stenotrophomonas sp. YIM B06876 | reverse complement strand
ATCGCCCATGTCGCCGGCCATGAGCACATCGCGCCGGGCCGCAAGGGCGACCCGGGCGCGGGTTTCGACTGGCCCGGGCTGCGCCAGCGCCTGCAATGGGACGGGTCGCGCTTTCCTCCAGAGGCCCGGAACGCTTCCACCCAGGGCGGGAATTTGTAACACTTTCGGCCCGGCGGGATTTTGGCCGCGCAGGGCTGCGCCCAAAGCCCATGCCCGCTGGCACGCAAAAACCGGCTGCAACGCGCGCCCCGGCTGCTTTTTCAAGGCCCGGCGCCCGCCGGGCGTGGCCTTCCAGCGCTGCCGGCAGCGCTTTGCAAATGGTGCCGGAGTAGCCCGCTACGCCGCCCAGATANCCCGGCTGCTTTTTCAAGGCCCGGCGCCCGCCGGGCGTGGCCTTCCAGCGCTGCCGGCAGCGCTTTGCAAATGGTGCCGGAGTAGCCCGCTACGCCGCCCAGATATCGCGCCTGCGATACACTACCAGTAGTGTCTTGAACACAAATGACACCCCATATATAGTGTGATTTGGATGAAGCACATCCGGCACATTTCTTTTGCTCGCGGCGGCTAAACGCACCGCCCGA
>NZ_JAUJUJ010000502.1 GCF_030711595.1 Stenotrophomonas sp. YIM B06876 | reverse complement strand
GGCGGCGCTATCAGTTGCGGGTCTGGTCGACCAGCTTGTTCTTGGCGATCCAAGGCATCATGGCGCGCAACTGGCCGCCCACCTTTTCGATCGAGTGCTCGGCGGTGTTGCGGCGGCGCGCCGTCATGCTGGCGTAGCCGGTGCGGCCTTCGAGGATGAACATCTTGGCGTATTCGCCGTCCTGGATGCGCTTCAAGGCATTGCGCATGGCTTGGCGCGACTGCTCGTTGATGACTTCCGGGCCGGTCACGTACTCGCCGTACTCGGCGTTGTTCGAGATCGAGTAGTTCATGTTGGCAATGCCGCCTTCGTAGATCAGGTCCACGATGAGCTTGAGCTCGTGCAGGCATTCGAAGTAAGCCATCTCGGGCGCGTAGCCGGCTTCGACCAGGGTTTCGTAACCCATCTTGATCAGCTCGACGGCACCGCCGCACAGCACGGCCTGTTCGCCGAACAGATCGGTCTCGGTCTCTTCCTTGAAGTTGGTCTCGATGATGCCGGCCTTGCCGCCACCGTTGGCCATGGCGTACGACAGCGCCAGATCGCGCGCCTTGCCGGTCTTGTCCTGGTGCACGGCGATC
>NZ_JAUJUJ010000501.1 GCF_030711595.1 Stenotrophomonas sp. YIM B06876 | reverse complement strand
CTGCTGGTGTGGGAGCGGGTGATTTGAGGTGCACCGCCCTATCCCGGGCCCACCCTACTTCAGGTAATTCAAGAACCCCGTGATGATCACCGCATTGAAGAAGTCGATGAACAGCGAGCCCACCAGCGGGATCACGAAAAACGCCTTCATCGACGGGCCGTTGGCGGCCGTGAAGGCCTGCATGTTGGCCATGGCGTTGGGCGTGGCGCCCATGCCGAAGCCGCANCGTGATGATCACCGCATTGAAGAAGTCGATGAACAGCGAGCCCACCAGCGGGATCACGAAAAACGCCTTCATCGACGGGCCGTTGGCGGCCGTGAAGGCCTGCATGTTGGCCATGGCGTTGGGCGTGGCGCCCATGCCGAAGCCGCAGTGGCCGGCGGCGATGACGGCGGCGTCGTAGTCGCTGCCCATGACGCGGAAGGTGACCCAGTAGGCGTAGGCGAACATCACCGCCGTCTGCACCAGCAGGATGACGAGTAGCGGGCCAGCCACCTGGGCCAGCTCCCAGAGCTTCATCGACATCAGCGCCATGGCCAGGAAGAAGGCCAGCGAGACGTTGCCCACCACCTCGAACTGGCGCATC
>NZ_JAUJUJ010000500.1 GCF_030711595.1 Stenotrophomonas sp. YIM B06876 | reverse complement strand
CGCCGACGCGGTGGAGCGTTTTCTGGAGCGCGAAGGCGCCGGCGTTGACCAGTATCTGGACGAGCTGCAGGCGCGCAGCCCGTTCCGCCACGGCTAGCGGCTTTTGTATCAACCGCCGCAGGCGCCGCCCGAGCAGCACGAGTCCTCCGCTTCGGCGGGCTCGAGCTTGCTGAGCAGCACGCGCCACTGCGCGGGCCCCTGTTGCAGATAGGCCCACTGGAACTGGCNAGCGGCTTTTGTATCAACCGCCGCAGGCGCCGCCCGAGCAGCACGAGTCCTCCGCTTCGGCGGGCTCGAGCTTGCTGAGCAGCACGCGCCACTGCGCGGGCCCCTGTTGCAGATAGGCCCACTGGAACTGGCCCGCCGAGCGCGCTTCGAGCTGGTGGCGCAGGGGCAGCGGATCGTGGTTGTGGATGAGCTGCAGCGCCTCGCCAGGCAGCAGGCTATCGAAACGGTCGAAGACCAGCACATACCGTTCGCGGGGGTCGATCGTGCGCACGTCGATGACAGGGGCCTGGGAGGGCAGCATGGGAGAGCCTTTCTGGGGAGGTTGCGAAAAATGGGACGCAAGGCGGTGCTTCATACCGAT
>NZ_JAUJUJ010000499.1 GCF_030711595.1 Stenotrophomonas sp. YIM B06876 | reverse complement strand
GACCCCGGCGCCGGACAGGTATTGATCTGCTGCGCCCGGCCCCAGGGCAACCTGGTGCTTGATCTTTGACGATTTGCCCCTTTTTCCGGACTGCCTTCATGAAAAACTCTGCCCCTGACAACGTGCCTCACGGCCTGCGCTTCAACCCCCATGTCGCGGCCCTGCCGCCCTACAACGCCGGCATGAACGTGGAGGTGGCGCGCGCCATCAGCGGCCAGCACGACATTGCCCNCGATTTGCCCCTTTTTCCGGACTGCCTTCATGAAAAACTCTGCCCCTGACAACGTGCCTCACGGCCTGCGCTTCAACCCCCATGTCGCGGCCCTGCCGCCCTACAACGCCGGCATGAACGTGGAGGTGGCGCGCGCCATCAGCGGCCAGCACGACATTGCCCGGCTGGCCAGCAACGAAAACCCCGAGGGCTGCTCGCCGGCGGTCATGAAGGCGTTGGCGTCCGCCGCCTATGAGCCCTGGCGCTATGCCGATCCGGCCTGCACCGCCCTGCGCGCCGCCCTGGCGCACAAGCTCGCTTGTGACGCGCAGCAGATCGTGGTTGGCAACGGCTCCGAGGAAATGATTGCCGCGATTG
>NZ_JAUJUJ010000498.1 GCF_030711595.1 Stenotrophomonas sp. YIM B06876 | reverse complement strand
CGCGTCGGGGTGCCTGTTATCGTGCAGAACACGGCTGGTGCGGCCGGTCTGATTGGATCCAAGGCGATCGCAATGGCGGCCCCCGATGGCGGCACCTTTGGTTATGTGCATTCGGGTATCGTCACCCTTCAGGCGATGGGGGCCAAGATCGACATGCTGAAGGACTTCGCCCCCGTCGCGCCACGCATACAGGCCTCGTCATTTCTCATTCTGGTGAATTCCGGGTCGCCCTACAGGAGCCTGCAGGAGCTCATCGCTGCAATGAAGGCTGATCCGCAGAAGCTCTCTTGTGGCACTACCGGCCCCGGTTCGCCCGAGTACATGATCTTTGAGAGGCTGGTGAAGGCCGTGCCAGGGATTGGCGCAGTGAATGTTCCTTTCAAGGGGGCCATTGAAGGTGTCGCCGCGCTGATGGGCAAGCAAATTGACTTCATGGTAGGTCTGACCTCGACGGCTCGCGGCACCGTCGAATCTGGCAAGCTGCGTGCGCTGGCGAACCCCGGCGTGCGACGCTCCAGGCTCTTCCCGGATGTGCCCACAGTCGCCGAGGCAGGCGTACCCGGTTTCGCCCACTCCACTTGGGGGGGAGTCT
>NZ_JAUJUJ010000086.1 GCF_030711595.1 Stenotrophomonas sp. YIM B06876 | reverse complement strand
GGTGATCAGCACGAACGGGTAGTCGGCATCGGGCCGCTCGGCAGCCGGAATGATGTCCGCCGGCACCAGCCTGACACGACCGTCCGGGGTATCGAAGCGGTCGATGAACACCGTCGGCGCGCCCGGGTCGTCTTCGCTCAGGCAGGGATAGGTCACGCTGGACTCGCGCTGCAGCCGCTCCCAGCTGATGCCCGCAATCACCGCATGCATGGCTTGGCGCATTTCCTCGTAGACCTTTGCTACGCCACTGTGTTCGCCCTCGTAGCGCCAGTCCAGCCCCATGCCGGCGGCCATCTGCTGCACGATCCACAGGTCGGGCTTGGCTTGGCCGGGCGGCGCTATGGCCTGCCGGCCGAGCTGCACCATGCGGTCGGTGTTGGTGACCGTGCCGGTCTTTTCGGGCCAGGCCGTGGCGGGCAGCACCACGTCGGCCAGCCAGGCGGTTTCGGTCATGAAGATGTCCTGCACCACCAGGTGCGAGAGACTGGCCAGCGCATGGCGCGCGTGGTTCAGGTCGGGGTCGCTCATGGCCGGGTTCTCGCCCATGATGTACATGCCGCGCACCTTGTGTGGGTCGTCATCCGGCGCCAGCGCCTTGTCCATGATCTCGACCACGGTGTAGCCGGGCTGGTCATCGAGCGCCATGCCCCAGAAATCTTCAAACCAGGCGTGCGCCGACTTGTCCGTCACGCGCTGGTAGTTGGGGAACATCATGGGGATCAGGCCCGCGTCGCTGGCACCTTGCACATTGTTCTGGCCGCGCAGCGGGTGCAGGCCGGAACCGGGCTTGCCGATCTGGCCGGTCACCGTGCTCAGCGCGATCAGGCAGCGTGCGTTGTCGGTGCCGTGCACATGCTGGCTCACCCCCATGCCCCAGAGAATCATCGCGCCCTTGGCTTGGGCGAACGCGCGCGCCACTTCGCGCAGCGTGGCCGCCGGGATGCCGCAGATCGGCGCCATGGCCTCGGGGCTGTAGCCCTGGACGTTTTCCTTCAGCGCTTCGAAGTTGCTGGCGCGCCGGGCGATGAAATCCTGGTCCGCCAGGCCCTCCTCGATCACGGTGTAGATCAGCGCGTTGAGCATGGCCACGTCGGTGTCGGGCTTGAACTGCAGCGTGCGCCAGGCGTGCCGGCCGATGTCGGTGACGCGCGGGTCGGCCAGCACGATCTTCGCGCCGCGCTTGGCCGCGTTCTTCATCCAGGTGGCCGCGACCGGGTGGTTGGCCGTCGGATTCGAGCCGATGACGAAGATCAGGTCCGCATGCGCCACGTCGTTGACCTGGTTGCTCACGGCCGCCGAGCCCACGCCTTCGAGCAACGCCGCCACGCTCGACGCATGGCACAGGCGCGTGCAATGGTCGACGTTGTTGGAGCCAAAGCCGGTGCGCACCAGCTTCTGGAACAGATAGGCCTCCTCGTTGCTGCCCTTGGCCGAACCAAAGCCGGCCAGCGACTTCTTGCCGTGGGTGTCGCGCAGGTTTCTCAAAGCGCCCGAGGACAGCGCCAGCGCTTCCTCCCAGCTCGCTTCGCGGAACACCGCCGACCAGTCCGCCGTGTTGCGGTTGAGCGTCTGCAGCGCCGCCGGGTCCTTGGCCACGCCGGCCTTGCGGACCAGCGGCACGGTCAGGCGCTGCGGGCTGTGCGCGTAGTCAAAGCCGAAGCGCCCCTTGACGCACAGCCGGCTCTGGTTGGCCGGGCCATCGCGGCCCTCGACGCTGACTATTCTGTTGTCCTTGACGTTGTAGGTCAGCAGGCAGCCGACGCCGCAGAACGGGCAGACCGAATCGACTTTTTTATCGACGATTTGCGAGCCGATCTGGGTCTTGGGCATGAGCGCGCCCGTGGGGCAGGCCTGCACGCATTCGCCGCAGGCCACGCAGCTGCTCTCGCCCATCGGGTCGGCCAGGTCGAACACGATGGCGCTGTGCGCGCCGCGCAGCGCGTAGCCGATCACGTCGTTGACCTGTTCCTCGCGGCAGGCGCGCACGCAGCGCTTGCACTGGATGCAGGCGTCCAGGTTCACCGCCATGGCCGGGTGCGACAGGTCGGCCGGCGGCTGCTCGCGGCGCAGGGTCTGGAGTTCGGGCCGCACGCTGACATCCATGCGCGCGGCCCATTCGCTGAGCTCGCCGTGCTGCAGCGATTCGTCGGCTTCGCTCCATTTGTAGCCCGCATCGGGCATGTCCGACAGCAGCATCTCCAGCACCATCTTCTGGCTCTTCACGGCGCGCTCGCTCTGCGCCTGCACCTGCATGCCGGGCGTCACGCTGCGGCAGCAGCTGGGCGCGAGCGTGCGTTCGCCCGCAATCTCGACCACGCAGGCGCGGCAGTTGCCGTCGGGCCGCAGGCCGTCCTGGTAGCACAGGTGCGGAATCGCTACGCCGTGGCGCCGGGCGGCCTGGAGGATGGTTTCACCCTCGAAAGCGTGGAGGGTTTGCTGGTCGAGCGTGAAGGCGACGGTGGGCACGGTCACTTCGGCAAGTCGGGCGGGAGCGTTCATTCAGGCCACCTCATGGGAAAAATATTTCTGCACGCAGCGCACCGGGTTCGGCGCTGCCTGGCCCAGGCCGCAAATCGACGCGTCCACCATCACCTGGTTCAAATCCTCCAGCGTGGCGTGGTCCCAGACCGGCGCCTCCATCAGCGCAGCGGCCTTGGCCGTGCCGACGCGGCAGGGCGTGCACTGGCCGCAGCTCTCGTTGGCGAAGAAGCGCATCATGTTGAGCGCCGCATCGCGCGCCCTGTCGTGCTGGCCGAGCACGATGACGGCGGCCGAGCCGATGAAGCCGCCGTGCGGCTGCAGGGTGTCGAAGTCGAGCGGCACGTCGGCCAGACTGGCCGGAAAGATGCCGCCCGAGGCGCCGCCCGGCAGGTAGGCGTAGAGCTGGTGGCCGTCCTGCATGCCGCCGCAGTATTCGTCGATCAACTCCCGCACCGTGATGCCGGCCGGCGCCAGCTTGACGCCGGGGTGCCTCACCCGGCCGCTGACGCTGAAACTG
>NZ_JAUJUJ010000497.1 GCF_030711595.1 Stenotrophomonas sp. YIM B06876 | reverse complement strand
GGCGGCCGGCGTTGCCAGGCCGAGCGCGCACGGGCAGGCAATCACCAGCACCGCCACGGCGCGGATCAGCGCCGTCTCGGCCCCCACGCCGGCCCACAACCAGCCCAGCAAGGTCGCCAGCGCGATCGCCAGCACCACCGGCACGAACACGTTCGAAACCTGGTCCACCAGCCGCTGTATCGGCGCCTTGGCGGCCTGCGCGTCTTCGACCAGGCGGATGATGCGCGCCAGCACCGTCTCGGCGCCCACGGCGCGCACCTCGAGCACCANCGGGCAGGCAATCACCAGCACCGCCACGGCGCGGATCAGCGCCGTCTCGGCCCCCACGCCGGCCCACAACCAGCCCAGCAAGGTCGCCAGCGCGATCGCCAGCACCACCGGCACGAACACGTTCGAAACCTGGTCCACCAGCCGCTGTATCGGCGCCTTGGCGGCCTGCGCGTCTTCGACCAGGCGGATGATGCGCGCCAGCACCGTCTCGGCGCCCACGGCGCGCACCTCGAGCACCACACGGCCCTCGCCATTGATAGCGCCGCCGGTCAACGCATCACCCGCCTCCTTGGCCACGGGCAGCGGCTCGCCGGTCAGCATCGAT
>NZ_JAUJUJ010000496.1:377-596 GCF_030711595.1 Stenotrophomonas sp. YIM B06876 | reverse complement strand
TTGATCTCGGGCTGGCCGAACCTGGCGTTGTCGGCCGCGATGATGAAGTCGCACATCATGGCCAGCTCGCAGCCGCCGCCCAGGGCGAAACCGCTGACGGCGGCGATCACGGGTTTGCGGATGGAGCGGATCTGCTCCCAGTTGCGGCCGATGTAGTCGCCTTTGTAGGCGTCGGCAAAGCTGTAGCGGGCCATGGCACCGATGTCGGCGCCGGCGGCA
>NZ_JAUJUJ010000496.1:0-204 GCF_030711595.1 Stenotrophomonas sp. YIM B06876 | reverse complement strand
AAGGCTTTTTCGCTGCCGGTGAGGATGATGCAGCCGATTTGTGCGTCGGCGTCGAAGGCCTTGAGCGCCTGGCCCAGTTCGTCCATGAGCTGGTCGTTCAGCGCGTTGAGCTGCTTGGGGCGGTTGAGCGTGATGATGCCGACCTTGTCGGCTTCGGTGCGCACTTCGATCATTGCGTAGGCCACGGGGATCTCCAGTCGTTGT
>NZ_JAUJUJ010000085.1 GCF_030711595.1 Stenotrophomonas sp. YIM B06876 | reverse complement strand
CACCGGAAACAGGGCTTCGCAGGCGTCGGCCTGCTGCAGCGTGGGCTGGACGGTCGTTGACCAGACAAGGCCGCTGGCGCGGTCCCGGAGGTAGCAGAAGGCGCCCCAGTTGTCGCAGGTGGCGTCCTCGCGCCATCGCGTCAACGCCAGTCCCTTCCAATGGCTATACCCGCCGCCCGTGCGCGAGACCATCACGTGGTAGTTGCCGTTCGATAGCAACTGCACGCCTGCTGCCGAAGGGGTGGGTTCGTGAAACGACGGCGCGGTATGAAATGGACTCATGTTTGCGGTTCCAAGAGCGGACCAAGCAATGGTCTGCATGCCACGACATGCAGGGTAGGACGTTCACCACAGAGGGTCTGTGCGCTGTCGCACACAACACACTGCGCCGCGCCGCACGCCTGTCTATGCGCGGTGGCGCACAGACGCTGCTCAATGCAGGCACTACAACAACGCCTCTGGCCAGATAAAAAGCACGGATCTCTGGAAAGCGCCCCCTTTTGCTTGAGTGAAGTGCAGATGCGCGCATTTGAAGATCCTCCATCCCATGAAATCCGACATCCTGAATGCCGACCTGCTGTACAAGATGGACGCCTGCTGGCGTGCCGCCAACTGTCTGGCGGTCGGACGGATCTGTCTCTGCGAAAACCCGCTGCGGAAGACGCCTTTGACGCTGTCCCGCGTGAGGCCGCTGGTGGTCGGGCATTGGGGAGCGACACCAGGCCAGAACTTCATCTGTGCCCATCTGAACCGGGCCATCAATGCGTACGGCCCGGACATGATCTCTATCGCCGGCCCCGGCCATGGGGGCCCCGCGATGGCTGGCAAGGTGTGCCTTGAAGGTGCCTGGAGCGGGGTCTATCTCGACAACCCGGAATGGATCGTTGCCTGCGTCGTTGGCGACGGCGAGGCCGAGACAGGGCCCTTGGCCGCCGCATGGCAGTCGAACAAGATGCTCAATCCCATTGCTGACGGGGCGGTGCTGCCCATCCTGCACCTCAATGGCTGCAAGATCAGCAACCCGGCCCTCTTGGCGCGCACAGACCACGGGGAGCTGGCGCAGTTTTTCCGGGGTTGCGGCTGGGCGCCGCTGTTGGTCGACGGCGATGGCCCCGCGAAGATGCACCAATCGATGGCCAGTGCTGGGAACCAGGCCGTGGAGGAAATTCGACAGATACAGAAGAGCGCACGCGAAGACAAGAACGCCAAGCGCCCGCCTTGGCCGATGATCGTGCTCCGGTCGCCCAAGGGCTGGACCGGAGCGAAGGTTGTGGATGGCCTGCCCGTCGATGGCATTTTTCGTTCGCACCACATGCCGCTGCTGGTGGATGCAGAGCATCCCGAGCATGTTGTTCAGCACGAGCGCTGGATGAAGAGTTACAAGGCCGAAGAGCTGTTCGACCAGGATGGTCGGTTGTTGCCGGAGCTGGCCGAACTGGCGCCGAAGGGCGAGCGGCGGATGGGGGCAAATCCGCTCGCGAATGGCGGCTTGCTGCTGCGCGAGCTTTGCATGCCGGATTTTCGCGAGCACGCCGTCCATCTCCCTGCGCCCGGAGCCCTGCAAACACAGGACGCTCGGGGGCTGGGCAGTTTTCTGCGCGACGTGGTCCGGCTGAACCAAAGCCAGCACGCCCAGTGGTTGACAGTAATCCGGGAGCTGCCCTGGCGCCGGCCGATCGCGTCGCTGAACTACTTGCTGGCCTCGCACGTCTGGCAGCAAGACCACAATGGATTTACGCACCAGGACCCGGGCTTCCCCGATCATGTCATCAACAAGAAGGCTGACATCGTGCGGCCGTACCTGCCGCCCGATGCCAATTGTTTGCTCTCGGTGTGCGATCACTGCCTGCGCAGCCGCAATCATGCCAACGTGGCCGTCGCCGGAAAACACGCGCTCCCACAATGGCCCACCATGGACGCTGCCGTGCCGCACTGCACCGAAGTTGAGATCCTGGCGGCAGTGTCCATCCTGCGCGCGCACCTGCCCGAGCTGAAGATCAGGGTGATCAATGTCGTTGACCTGATGCGGCTGCAATCGAACACCGAGCACCCGCACGGTCTGAGCGACAAGGACTGCGACTCGCTTTGCACGCGGCACAAGCCCATCATGTTCGGCTTGCATGGCTACCCATGGTTGGTGCCTCAGTTGGCATACCGCCGTACCCACCGCGACCTGCACGTGCGCGGCTACAAGGAGAAAGGCACGATCACGACCCCGTTCGACATCCGGGTGCAAAACGACATCGACCGCTTCCATCGGGTGCAGGACGCGGTGGATCGGCTGCCGCACATGGGCCGCAAAGAGGCTTGCCTGAAGCAGGTTGCGCGGGGCAAGCTGATCGAGCACCGGCGATGCATCGAGCAGCGCGGTCAGGATCTACCGGCAATCCGCGATTGGAAATGGACCGCTACCACGCCTTGAAGGAGATGCGCCATGGCGAAGATGGAACAACTGGAGTTGGACGCGCACCGAGCGCAGCTGGCCTTGGACGTCGAAGGACTGATCGACAAATACCGCGCCATTTTCGAGTGGGACGTGCCCGACATTGATGAGGGCTGCGCGGACAAACTGATCATCGCGGCGATACGCCAAGCCCTGGACCGCATTGAGCAGGCGCCGCCGGGCGCCACGCCGCCATGACCGCCCTGAGCGCTACAGCGCAGGCCCTGGTGGCCGCCGGCAAGGGCCTGCTCGCCATGGACGANGGCGCCGCCGGGCGCCACGCCGCCATGACCGCCCTGAGCGCTACAGCGCAGGCCCTGGTGGCCGCCGGCAAGGGCCTGCTCGCCATGGACGAGAGCGTTGGCACTTGCGACAAGCGTTTCGCCGGCGCTGGCATTGTCCCGAGCGGAGAGACCCGCCGCGCGTACCGCGAATTGCTGGTGACAACGCCTGGCCTGGGCGAATGCATCAGCGGTGCGATCCTCCATGATGAGACCCTGCGCCAGAAGACGCTGGAAGGAATGCCCTTTGTGCAGGTGCTCACGGCGGCCGGGATC
>NZ_JAUJUJ010000495.1 GCF_030711595.1 Stenotrophomonas sp. YIM B06876 | reverse complement strand
GCCGAACATCATGCGCAGGAAGTTGCCCGCATACGAGAGTTCATTGCGCGGGTACATGTAGGGCTGGCCCTTGCCGTACTTGTAGGCCATGGCCACCAGCGTCGGCATCTTGGCGATCAGGCGGATCGCGGAGATCTCGCGGTGCTGCGGGTTGTTGATGTCGGTGCTGTCATGGTAGAAGGCCGACAGTGCGCCCACCAGGCCGGTCAGAACGGCCATGGGGTGCGCGTCGCGGCGGAAACCGCGCAGGAAGAACTGCAGCTGCTCGTTGACCATGGTGTGGTCGAGCACCAGCTTGTGGAAGTCAGAGCGCTCGGTCTCGTTGGGCAGCTCGCCATTGAGCAGCAGGTAGCAGGTGTCGAGGTAGTCGCACTGCGTGGCCAGCTGCTCGATGGGGTAGCCGCGGTACAGCAGCTCGCCCTTGTCGCCGTCGATGTAGGTGATGGACGACTGGCACGAGGCCGTCGACAGAAAACCCGGGTCGTAGGTGAACATGTCCGTTTGCGCGTACAGCTTGCGGATGTCGATCACGTCCGGGCCAATGTTGCCCTGGTAGACCGGCAGGTCCACGCTGGGGCTGCCGTTGCTGAACGACAGGGTGGC
>NZ_JAUJUJ010000494.1 GCF_030711595.1 Stenotrophomonas sp. YIM B06876 | reverse complement strand
AGTCCACGGCTGCGTGCGCGCCAAACCTGCGAACTGGCGGGGCTTGCGTTGGCGAGCGATATCGAGCCTGATCTGGCCGAATGGGACTACGGCGACTACGAGGGCCAGCGCTCCGAGGACATTCGCAGGGACCGCCCAGACTGGAACGTGTGGCGCGATGGCTGCCCCGGGGGCGAGATGCCTGCCGATGTGTCCGCCCGTGCCGACCGGCTCCTCACGAGGCTGTATACCCTGCAAGGCAATATCGCGCTCTTTTCGCACGGTCAGTTCGGCGCCGCGCTGGCGGTACGGTGGATTGGCCTGCCGGTGGTCGAAGGGCAGCATTTTCCGTTGTACCCGGCATCCTTGAGCCTGCTTGGCCATGAAGCCANGTTCGGCGCCGCGCTGGCGGTACGGTGGATTGGCCTGCCGGTGGTCGAAGGGCAGCATTTTCCGTTGTACCCGGCATCCTTGAGCCTGCTTGGCCATGAAGCCAACCACCCCGACCGGAAGGTCATCGCGCTGTGGAACGAAATTCCCGCCGCCATCTAGTACCTCAGCCCGGAAGTAGAGGAACGCAATGAAAGCGATGGATTCGTTCGCAGGGCAAGGCGCAAACCGCAG
>NZ_JAUJUJ010000084.1 GCF_030711595.1 Stenotrophomonas sp. YIM B06876 | reverse complement strand
ACTTATCCGATTGCGAGTGCGCACCTGATCGGTGCGACCCTGCATCGGTTGACAGGTTTGCCATGGGTTGCCGACTTCAGGGATCCGATGCTCAGCCCGGGCTATCCATCCGGCAAGTTGCGGCGGCGCCTCTGGGAGGGCATTGAGGCCTACGCCATGCAGAACGCGAAGTTTTGCGTGTTCACAACCGAGCGCGCGCGCAAGACGTTTCAGATGCGTTATCCGGCCAACGCCGACAAGTGCGTGGTGATCGAAAACGGTTACGACGAAGATGTGTTTACCTCGGCGCATCCCGCTCGGGTGGGCGCTCCGGTCAATCAGTTCCTGCTCTTGCACAGCGGCGTCATTTATCCGCAGGAGCGTGATCCTGGGGCACTTTTTGAAGCGGTGAAGTTGATTGTTGAGCGGGGCCTGTTGCCTCGAGCCTCTCTCAAGATCCGCTTTCGCGCGGCGCGACACGAATCGGAAGTGATGGCTTCGGCCCGTCTGCACGGCGTCGATGACATCGTCGAGTGCTTACCACCCATTTCGTATGCGGACGCCATCTCGGAAATGTTGGGCAGTGATGTCTTGTTGGTGTTTCAAGGTCGGGCATTCAATCCACAGATCCCCGCAAAGATATACGAGTACCTGCGCACCGGCCGCGCCATCCTGGGATTGATCGACTTTGAAGGCGATACGGCTCGCAAGCTCGAAACCTTCAAATGTGTCGAGCTGGCTTCCATCGATTCGTCGGAACAGGTGATGCATAAGCTTTTGAAGCTTCACGCCGAGTTCACGGCGTCAGGGGGAGTCGACATCTCGCACGACAACATCGCTCAGATCAAGCGGTACTCACGGAAAGACCAGGCGAGATTGCTGGCCGATGTGCTCGATCAGGCGCGTTCGAATGTGCAGTCAGCCAGCCAGATGGGCCAAGACGTGCGCCAACCATGAACCCACCCATCGTTCCACGAAAGATCGGTTTGCGGTTCTTGCTGGGGGAATGGGCGATCGGTATGTGGTATCCCCGCTTGGCCGTCATTGAACAACGCGATCTTGGTGCGGTTGCTAGCCCGCAGGCACCAGAGGCTTACGAGGTGCTTTTGAGTGCGGATGCAGCTGGTGTTCTGTGCCACAGGATTGAGCCTGCCCACTTTGATGTAGGCATTGGTCGGTATGGCCGCTGGCTGCGGTACGTGCGCAATCTCGATGTCCATTATTTCATCGAAATCCAGCAATCGTGGGACGCTTACTTCAGCAAGTTCACGGGGAAGTCCCGTCAAAATCTCCGCCGCAGTGTGAAGCGGTTCACAGAAAGGCAGCAAGGAGGCAACGGCGTCGAATTGATGACCTCACCCGCCGACATGCCCCGATTCCACCGCGAGGCGTTGCGCATTTCCGAGCAGACCTATCAGCACAAACTGCTAAAGAGCGGACTGCCCACGGACGATGCCTTTGTTGCCCACCTGGACAAACTTGCACGCGAGGGTAGGGCCAGGGGCTATCTATTGCACGATGGTGACCATCCTGTTGCCTATGCTTGGTGCAGTGTGTCCGGTGATGTGCTCAAGTATGAAGTCGTGGGGTATCTGCCCGAAAGTGCGGACCTGTCGCCCGGCACTGTCTTGCTTTATCACATCACCAAAGACGCGCACGCCATTCCGAATTGCAAATTCCTGGATTTTGGTCCGGGGGAGGCACTCTACAAGTCCATGTTTGCCAACTGCAAGGTCGAGTATGTCGATCTGTATCTGTTCCGAATGACTGCGTCCAACGTACTGTTGGTGGGTCTGCATCGAAGCCTGTCTCTGGCCAATGAAGGTCTTGGGCGACTCTTTGAAGCGGTAGGTATGAAGTCACGGATTAAGCGTTTGATCCGTGCAATCAGTTGAAGTGACGATGAAGGCATCTGACCCATGAAGACCAAGGTCTACTTCACTGTCGATACCGAAAACAGTATGGGAGGCGCGTGGTCCGATCCCAGGCTAAGGCCCGTGCCCTCAGACCGGCGCATCCATTGCCGGATCGATGGTGCGGACCATGGCATTGGTTGGATCTGCCAGCAACTCGTCAAGCGACATTTCAAAGCCACTTTTTTCGCAGAAGTGTTTGCTTCTCAGGTGTTCGGGGAAGATGACAGCCGGCGTTGGATGGCGTATCTCAAGGATCACGGCCAGGATGTGCAACTGCACACCCACCTCAACTTCCACTTCTACGCGCAGCAGTTGGCGCAGGGCGCGCTCATTACCCGTCGCACCGATGATCTGGCGCGCCTTGAGGACGTTGAACGGCAGCGCATGCTGGCCCAGGCCTGTGAGATCTTCGAGCGCCTGGTGGGCGAGCGCCCACGCGTCTTTCGAGCAGGCAATTGGGTATGTAGTCGGGAGCTGCTCGCGGATCTGCGTCAACAAGGCATCGTTCTCGACTCGAGCTACAACCATGTCGTGAAGGGAAAGGGCTCATTCGATAAAACCAGCCTGAAATTGAATGCCTTGCAGGTTGTCGGTGGCATGTTCGAGTTGCCCGTGACCCTGGCCCACCAGACGCTGCCCGAGCCCCGGCTTCGCGAGGGGCTGCGTCCACTGGACCCGACCTCAATGAGCAGTTGGGAATTGCGTTCATCGCTGGAGCAAGCTCAACAAGCGGGCATGGAGCATGTGGTGCTGGTTCTTCATTGCTTCAGCTTCGTCAAGAGCCGAGACGCGCAGTACCAAGACCTGCGGCCCGATAGGGTCGTCATGAATCGTTTCACGGCGCTCCTGGACCATTTGATGGCACACAACGATCGCTTCGAGGTGTCCACTTTGGGCGAGTTGGCCAGTTCGCTGCGGCCTGCCGACCTGGTGACGGACACCCAGACCCGCATCCCACAACTGGGTTTTGCGCGGCCGTTGGCGCGCAAACTGGTTCAGGTCGCCAACCGGTTGACCTGAGCTGCATGTACCCTGTTTATGTCCTGTGGCGAACTTCTGAATGGGATGATGAACGATGAAACTGCGAGCAACGATCAAGCGGGTGCGGAATATCTGGCGCCGGCACGGCT
>NZ_JAUJUJ010000493.1 GCF_030711595.1 Stenotrophomonas sp. YIM B06876 | reverse complement strand
GGGCGTGATGCGCAGGTAGGGCTTGACGGTCTTGAAGCCCTTGGGGAAGCGCTGGGCCAGCTCGGCCGGGTCCTGCAGGCTGGGCACGATGATCACGTCTTCGCCGTCCTTCCAGTTCACCGGCGTGGCCACCTTGTAGTTGTCGGTGAGCTGCAGCGAGTCGATCACGCGCAGGATCTCGTCGAAGTTGCGCCCGGTGCTGGCCGGGTAGGTGAAGGTGGTGCGGATGACCTTCTTCGGGTCGATGATGAACACGCTGCGCACCGTGGCGGTGGTCGAGGCGTTCGGGTGGATCATGTCGTAGAGGTTGGCGACCTTCTTGTCGGCATCGGCCAGGATGGGGAAGTCCACCTTGGTGTGCTGCGTCTCGTTGATGTCGTGCACCCAGTCGGTGTGCGATTGGAGCGGGTCGATGCTGATGGCGATGGCCTTGGTCTTGCGCTTGGCGAACTCGCCCGACAGCGCCGCCGTCTTGCCCAGCTCGGTGGTGCAGACGGGCGTGAAGTCGGCCGGGTGCGAGAACAGCACCACCCACGAGTCGCCCGCCCACTCATGGAAGCGGATCGGGCCGGCCGTGGAGTCTTGCGTGAAATCGGGGGCGGTGTC
>NZ_JAUJUJ010000492.1 GCF_030711595.1 Stenotrophomonas sp. YIM B06876 | reverse complement strand
AACAAGGCGGCGGCCAGTCTCCAACGGGTGCACAACGCGATGGTGGCGCTGCTGGTGCCCGAGATGTCGCACACGCTGTTTCATGGCATCTATCAAGGGTTTAACAGCGTTCTGGAGCCCGCGGGCTATCTGGTTCTGATGGGCGAAAGCCACTATGACCTGGCGCGTGAGTATGCGCTGGCCCAGTCGATGCTTGCTTGGCAGCCTGCGGGCTTCGTGTTCTGCAACGTCCTGCGCGATTCGCGCACCACGCCCATGTTGGTGAACGCAGGCATACCCCTGTGCCTGGTGTCGGATCCAGATTTCGATTCGGGCCAGATGGTGGTGGGCTACTCCACGCTGCGGATCGGCGCTGCGGTGGCGCGCTACCTGTTCAAACTAGGGAGACAACGCGTCGGCTTCGTCCGGTCGACCAATCCCTACACCCGCAACGCAGAGCGCATGCTGGAGGGGGCCCGCAGCGTGCTGCCTGACTTCCCGGGCCGCGAGATCAAGGTGATCGGTGTGCCAAAGGCCAGCCCGTTGTCGCTCGACGACGGCGCGTCGGTGGTGCGTTCGCTGAAAACTGGGGCAACAGGGCTGTCGTGCGACGCCCTAGTTTTCGTCA
>NZ_JAUJUJ010000491.1 GCF_030711595.1 Stenotrophomonas sp. YIM B06876 | reverse complement strand
ATCGGTATTGGTCATGGACTGGACGCGCACAGGGGCATCCCCGCCCACGGTCACCGTGTGCCCAGCCCAGACCACGCGCGCCTGGCGCGTGCTGCGCGACGCAGGCGAGGCAATCTGTATGGAGTTCGCAGCGTCGTCTGATTTTTTCACTACTTCACCTCGAAACGGGCCACATTCTCCCGGGCAACGCCAGCGAGATCGAACAGCGTGCCGCGCACAAACACCTCGGTGGCGTCGGCCCTGCCCACCANGGCGCGTGCTGCGCGACGCAGGCGAGGCAATCTGTATGGAGTTCGCAGCGTCGTCTGATTTTTTCACTACTTCACCTCGAAACGGGCCACATTCTCCCGGGCAACGCCAGCGAGATCGAACAGCGTGCCGCGCACAAACACCTCGGTGGCGTCGGCCCTGCCCACCACCACCGTCAAAGGCAAAACGCCTGACGCAGAGGCGTCCTCACCCTTGGCCAGAGTGCGTTGAAAAACCACCGCGCCCGTTGCATCGCGCACCTGCACCCAGGACTCGCCACGCCCCCGAAACGCGAGCACACCGGCCGGCGGCGGCACGACCACTGCGGCATTGCCAGCCGGCGCCTCAGTCGGTGCGGC
>NZ_JAUJUJ010000490.1 GCF_030711595.1 Stenotrophomonas sp. YIM B06876 | reverse complement strand
CATCGTGCACCGCCAGCCAGCCCCCACCCCAGGGAACGGTTTGCGCCTCCTTGTGCTGCCAGCCATCCACCGCGCGCGACAGCGCCTGCCCCTGGCGATTGAGCGCGTAGCAGCCGCGTCCACAGCGCAGCACCTTGCCCTCGCTCGCCAGGCGCGTGAGCCCGACACGGATGGCGGACTCCCCCAGGGCAAACAAGCCTCCCGCCCGGCACAGTGCTTGCACCGTCAGCTGGCCCCCGTCGGCCACCAGCAGNCTGGCGATTGAGCGCGTAGCAGCCGCGTCCACAGCGCAGCACCTTGCCCTCGCTCGCCAGGCGCGTGAGCCCGACACGGATGGCGGACTCCCCCAGGGCAAACAAGCCTCCCGCCCGGCACAGTGCTTGCACCGTCAGCTGGCCCCCGTCGGCCACCAGCAGGTCGAGGATCAGCTCGGGCGCGCTGGGCACGGCCACTGAAACATTACATATATTTTCCATGTTTGCGTAATTATGAAATGTTTTCTAGCATCCACAACACCCTGGTTCAGGGAGCGAGAAGGAACATGGCCATGCAGTATGTGAATTTCGATGCCGAGGGGCCGGTGTGCACCATCACGCTGAACCGCCCCG
>NZ_JAUJUJ010000489.1:304-608 GCF_030711595.1 Stenotrophomonas sp. YIM B06876 | reverse complement strand
CGTGTCGCCGTGCACGATGAGCTTGGCCACCATGGAGTCGTAGAACGGGCTGATCGCATCGCCCTGGCGCACGCCCGAGTCCACGCGGACCGCGACGCCTGTGTCGCTCAGGTTCGCGCGCTCGAAGCTCACGCACTCGGGCAGGCCGTAGACATGCAGCGTGCCGGTGGCGGGCAGGAAATTGTTGTCGGGGTTCTCGGCGCAGATGCGCGCCTCGATCGCATGGCCGCTGATCTTCAGTTGCTCCTGCATCAAGGGCAGCGGCTCGCCCGAAGCGACGCGCAACTGCCACTCCACCAGGTCC
>NZ_JAUJUJ010000489.1:0-202 GCF_030711595.1 Stenotrophomonas sp. YIM B06876 | reverse complement strand
GCTCCTGCATCAAGGGCAGCGGCTCGCCCGAAGCGACGCGCAACTGCCACTCCACCAGGTCCTGGCCGGTGATGGCTTCGGTCACCGGATGCTCGACCTGCAGGCGCGTGTTCATCTCCATGAAGAAGAAGTTCATCACGGGCTTGTTGACCCCCACGCTCCCCACTTCGTGTGGTTCGCTGCCCCCCGAGGGGGCGCTCGC
>NZ_JAUJUJ010000488.1 GCF_030711595.1 Stenotrophomonas sp. YIM B06876 | reverse complement strand
GGGCGAGCGTGTGCGTGGCTCCCATGCTCCACTGCCCGGCCTGCGCCGCATGGCGTTTCTCGTCGTAGCGGTCGATGAACAGCGACACCGTCGCCAGACCGTCCGAGTAGATGCACTGCAAGCCGCCCGGGGTCGCCGGCATGGTCTTCGCAGCATGCTGGTAGCAGTTCATGGGCACGAAGCCGGCGACGGGTTTCCGCAGCGTCCAGCCCTGCTGCGCCGCCGACGTTTTTTGCATGGCCACGTTCACAACCCGGTAGCCGGCCGTGTCGTCCATCATGCGCGCCAGGGACTCCATGCGCACCGGCGTCTTCAGGTCGAGTTCGGAAAAGGCCGCCTGCTCCAGCACCTGCCCGTCGGCCTGCAGCGTTTGCAGCTTGAGCACCAGCCCCGAATCATGCGCACTCCAGATGCGGTAGCCAAACCGCAATGCATCCTGGGGCTTGAACCACACCACATCGGCCATCTGCCCCGCCACGCGTTCGGAGCCGAGCAGGCTCGCGCTATAGAACTGCGCCACCGCCGCGCCGCTCACCCAGGGCAACTGCGGAAAGCCGCCTTGCGGCTCGCGCTGCTCGTTGCGCACGGTGTGCGACTGCGGCCAGAAC
>NZ_JAUJUJ010000083.1 GCF_030711595.1 Stenotrophomonas sp. YIM B06876 | reverse complement strand
CCGGTCGAGGTAGAGGTAGACCACCGGCGTGGTGAACAGGGTCAGCATCTGCGACAGCAGCAGCCCGCCGACCATGGCGTAGCCCAGCGGCCGGCGCAGTTCCGAACCGGCGCCGTGGCCCAGCATCAGCGGCAGGCCGGCGAGCAGCGCGCACATGGTTGTCATCATGATGGGGCGAAAGCGCAGCAGGCAGGCCTGGTAGATCGCCTCGCGTGGCGCCAGGCCCTGTTCGCGCTCGGCGGTGAGCGCGAAGTCGATCATCATGATGCCGTTCTTTTTCACGATGCCGATCAGCAGGATGATGCCGATCAGCGCGATCACCGTCAGCTCGTAACCGCCGGCCATCAAGATCAGCAGCGCGCCGACGCCGGCCGAGGGCAGCGTCGACAGGATGGTGAGCGGGTGGATGTAGCTCTCGTAGAGCAGGCCGAGCACGATGTAGACCGCGACCAGCGCGGCGGCGATCAGGTAGGGCTGGGTGCTCAGCGAGTCCTGGAAGGCCTGCGCCGTGCCCTGGAACGAACCCCGCAGCGCCTGCGGCAGCCCCATGCCGGCCTGGGCCTGGTTGATGGCTGCCACCGCCTGGCCCAGCGCCACGCCGGGCGCGAGGTTGAACGACAGCGTCACGGCCGGAAACTGCCCCTGGTGGCTGACCGAGAGGTAGGCGGTCTTGTTGGTGTCGAGCGTGACGAAGGCCGACAGCGGCACCTGCTGGCCGGTCAGAGGCGAGGTCAGATAGAGCTTGCCAAACAGCGATGGGTCGGCCTGCAGGGCCGGCGTGACCTCCAGGATGATGTGGTAGCTGTTGATCTGCGTGAAGAACTGGGCCACCTGGCGCTGGCCGATGGCGTCGTAGATCGTCGCGTCGATGGCGGCGGGCGAAAAGCCGAAGCTCGATGCGCGGTCGCGGTTGATCGTCAGTGTGGCGGTCGCGGCAGCATTTTGCAGATCCGAGGCCACGTCGGTGAGCTGCGGCAGCTGGGCAAAGCGCTCCAGCAGCCGGGGCGCCCACAGGTTGAGCTCGTCCAGGTTGGCGTCGGTGATGGTGTACTGGTATTGCGTGCGCGACAGGCGCCCGCCCACGTTGATGTCCTGGCCCGCCTGCATCAGCAGCGAGGCGCCCTCGATGTGCGCGACCTTGGGCCGCAGCCGGGCGATGATCTGGTCGGCGCTCAAGGTGCGCCCTTCGTCCCTGGGCTTGAGCGAGATGAAGAAGTTGCCGGTGTTGAAGGTCGACGAGTTGCCGAACATGGCCAGGCCGGTGACGTCGGGGTCCTGGCGCACCACGTCGGCGAACTGCACCATGCGCCGGTTCATCGCGGCAAACGACGAGTCCTGCCCGGCTTGCGCCGAACCGAAGATGAACCCGGTGTCCTGCTGCGGGAAGAAGCCCTTGGGAATGACGATGAACAGCGCCACCGTGGCCGCCAGGGTAGCGAAGAAGACGCACAACGTGATGAATTGGTGGCGCAGCACCAGGTTCAGGCCGTGCTGGTAGCCATTGAGAAGCGCCGCGAAGCCGCGCTCGAAGAGCTGGTACATCCGCCCGTGCGCGCGGCCGTGCTCGTTCTGCAGGAAGCGCGAACACAGCATGGGTGTCAGGGTCAGCGAAATCAGCACCGAGACCGCGATGGCCAGGGTGACGGTGATGGCGAACTCGCGGAACAGCCGGCCCACGATGCCGCCCATCAGCAACAGCGGTATGAACACCGCCACCAGCGAGACCGAGATCGAGATGATGGTGAAGCCGATCTCGCCGGCGCCCTGGGTGGCCGCCTCCATGGGTGCCATGCCGGCCTCGATGTGGCGGTAGATGTTCTCCAGCATCACGATGGCGTCGTCCACCACGAAGCCAACCGAGATCGTCAGCGCCATGAGCGACAGGTTGTCCAGGCTGAAGCCGACCAGGTACATGATGGCCGTAGTGCCCAGCAGCGCCAGCGGCACCGTGACGCTAGGGATCAGCGTGGCCGCCACATTGCGCAGGAAGAGGAAGATCACCAGCACCACCAGCGCGATGGTCAGCAGCAGCGTGAACTCCACGTCGTGCACCGAGGCGCGTATGGTCTGCGTGCGGTCGACCAGGGTGTGGACCTCGACCGTCGGCGGTATCGCGGCGCGCAGCCGCGGCAGCGCGGCCTTGATCTTGTCGACCGTGTCGATCACGTTGGCACCCGGCTGCTTGAAGATGACCAGCAGGATGGCGCGGGCGTTGTGGATGCCGCTGCCCTGCGCCGCGGCGCCGGCGTAGGCCCAGGCCGCCACCTTGTTGTTTTCCGCGGCGTCGACCGCCACGCCGATGTCGCGCACCCGCACCGGCGCGCCGTTCTTGTAGGCCAGCACCACGTCGTTCCAGGGTGCTGCGCTGAGCAACTGGTCGTTGGTGTAGACGGTGAAGCTCTGCGCCGGTCCGTCGAGCGTGCCCTTGGGCTGGTTGACCGACACGGTGGCGATGACGCCGCGAACGTCTTCCAGGCCCATGCCCAGCGCGGCCAGCTTGCCGGGATCCACCTGCACGCGCACGGCGGGTTTTTGCGCGCCGCCGATGCTGACCAGGCCGACCCCCGAGATCTGCGAAATCTGCTGCGCCAGGATGTTGTCGGCGTAGTCGTTGACCTGGGTCAGGGGCAGCGTTTGCGACTGCACGGTCAGCAGCATGATGGGCGAGTCCGCCGGATTGACTTTGCGAAAGGTCGGCGGGCTTGGCAGGTTGGCCGGCAACTGGCCGCTCGATGCGTTGATGGCCGCCTGCACATCCAGGGCAGCACCGTCGATATTGCGGTTCAAGTCGAACTGCAAGGTGATTTGCGTCGAGCCGATGCCGCTGACCGAGGTCATCTGCGCGAGCCCCGCGATCAGGGCGAAATTGCGCTCCAGCGGCTGCGCCACGTTGGAGGCCATGGTTTCGGGACTCGCCCCCGGCAGGCTGGCAGAAACCTGCAGGGTCGGAAAGTCGACCTGCGGCAGCGGTGCGATGGGCAGCAGCGGGTACGTCGCCACACCCACCAGCAGCAGTGCCAGTGCCAGCAGCGTGGTGCCGATGGGGCGCTGGATGAACCGGGCGGAAATGCTCATTTGCCCGTCCCTGCGCCAGGGGCTG
>NZ_JAUJUJ010000014.1 GCF_030711595.1 Stenotrophomonas sp. YIM B06876 | reverse complement strand
GCGGCGCTGCCCCGCGCTACATCGGCCGGCTCCAGCGGGGCGCTGGCCCGCGCCACATCGGCCGGCTCCAGCGCGGCGCTGCCCGCGTTACGTGGGCCGCGATGCGCCCATGTCCAGGATGACCCGCGTGCCCCGCTCCGGCCGTGACTGGATATCCAGCTTCCAGCCCAGGTGCTCGCACAGCCGCGCGATCAGCTCCAGACCGATCCCGGCGCGGGCATTGCGCTCCCCGCGCGCGATCTGCGCGTAGACCGCGGCGATTTCCTCCGGCGACATGCCGTGGCCCGGGTCGTCGATCGTCACCACCGCCTCCGCATCCAGACTCACGCGGATGCTGCCCCGGTCGCTGCTCTCGATCGCATTGCGCAGCAGGTTGCCGATCGCCGCCTGCACCACGCCCATCGGCGCAAGGATGTCGCAGGCCGGCGTCGGCTCCAGTACCACCGTCAACTCCTTGCCGGCGGCCAGATGGCGATGGTCCTCGATGATTTCCGGCAGCAGCTGCTCCAGCGCCAGCCGCTCGTTGAGTGCGGCCAGCCGCGCCGGTTCGCGTGCCAGCACCAGCAGCAGCTGGATCAACTGCTCCACGTTGGCCGCGGTGGCGCGCACCCGCTGCACCTGCTGGCGCGCACGCGGCGGCAGGTCGGCCTGTTCCAGCGCCAGTTCGGCCGCCCCGGTGATCACCGCGATCGGCGTGCGCAGCTCATGGCTGGCGGTGCTGATAAATATCCGCTCGCGCTGCACGAAATGCTCGTTGCGGTCCAGGTAGTCGTTCAGTGCATGGGCAATGACTTCCAGCTCGGCGCTGCCGCGCGCATCCACCTGCACCCGCTGTCCGCCCTGCTCCGGGCGCAGCGCGCTGATGCTGCCAGCCAGCGCAGACAGCGGCCGCACCAGTCGCGACATGCCCAGCCAGGCCATCAGCAGCGTCACCGCCACCATTGCCAGCCCGGCCAGCAGCGCCAGACGGGTGATGAAGCCCTCCAGCTCGGCGAAATCGGTGATGTCCAGCACCAGCACCACACGCCCCAGGTCCGGCGTCTGCCGCACCATCACCGCGCTCTTGTGCCCATCCACCAGGGTGCCGTCGTGCAGGCCCGGATGCAGATCCGCCAGGGTTTCCGGCATCGCGGCCGCCCCGGGCACCCCGTACAGGCGCATGGTCTCCGAGTCCTGCCAGCGGTAGTGCGGATCGGTGCGCATGTGCGCCACGATGCTGTCCAACTCGGAATTGAGCAGCGCGCGCCACACCGAATGTTCGGCATGTTCATGCACGTAGTTGGCCGCACTGAACACCACCAGGGTCAGCAACGCCAGATAGCCGACCAGCCACCCCAGCAGCTTGCGCCGCAATGTCGGACGCTTCACCGTGCGGTCTCTCCATCCATGGCAGCGGTCGGCGCACTCAGCCGATAGCCCACGCGCGGCAGGGTATGCAGCAGCTTCTCGGCGAACGGGCCATCGACGCTGCGCCGCAGCTCGTAGATATGCGAACGCAGCATGTCGCCGTCGGGCGGCTCATCGCCCCACAGCGCGTACTCCAGACGCTCGCGTGGCACCGCGGCGGGGCTGGCGCGCATCAACACTTCCAGCAATTTGCGGCAGGCCGGATACAGGTGCAGCGTGCGCCCCCCGCGCTGCGCCTCCAGCGTGGCCAGGTCCAGCCGCAGGTCATGCACCTGCAGCACCCGGCTCTGGGTGCGGCCGTGGGTGCGCGCCAGTACCGCCTCCAGCCGCACTTCCAGCTCGGGCAGGGCGAACGGCTTGGTCAGGTAGTCGTCGGCCCCGGCGCGGAAACCGGCGATCTTGTCCGGCAGTTCGTCGCGCGCGGTGAGCATGATCACCGGCACCTCGGACTGGTGTTCCTCGCGCAGCCGACGCAGCACCTCCGGCCCCTCCATGCGCGGCAGCATCCAGTCCAGGATCAGCGCGTCATAGGTCTGGGTCACCGCCAGATGCAATCCGGTCACGCCATCGGGCGCCGCATCGAGCACATGCCCGCGCGCTTCGAAGTAGTCGAACAGGTTGGCAATCAGGTGGCGATTGTCTTCAATGACCAGCAGCCGCATGGAAGAATTCCGGAAAGAGCCCCGGCAGGGGACAGCAGAAGTGAAGCATCCTAGCGGCAGCCACCGTCGGAGTGGTGTCGAAATACCCTGTATATAAGCTTCGACGTGTTTCCCACAGCCGCGACATGATCATTCCCTCCTTCTCCCTGTGAAAAAAAAGCATGCACCCACCCCGTAGGTCCTCGCGTCGAAGCCAGCTGCTGCTGGTGGTACTGCTGGTGTTGAGCCTGCTGGCGGGACTGGGCATGCGCCAGCCCTCGCCCCCCGACGAACCCCGCTTCGTGCTGGCCGCCCGCACCATGGTGGAAACCGGGCAGTGGCTGCTGCCGCACCGGGGCAGCGAGTTGTATGCGGAAAAACCGCCGGTGTTCATGTGGATGCAGGCGGCCGCCTACAAGCTGGTGGGCGACTGGAACATCGCATTCCTGCTGCCCTCGTTGCTGGCGGCGTTGTTGACCCTGTGGCTGACCTGGGACCTGTCGCGGCGCCTGTGGAACCGGCGCATCGCGCGCTTTGCGGTGCTGGCGCTGTTCGTGTGCCTGCAATTCGGGCTGATGGCCAAGCGCGCGCAGATCGACATGGTGCTGGTGGCGATGACCACACTGTCGTTGTGGGGGCTGCTGCGACATCTGCTGCGCGGCCCCGACTGGCGCGCGCTGGCGATCGGCGCGTTCGCTGCCGGCGTCGGCACGGTGACCAAGGGCGTGGGCTTCCTGCCGCTGCTGGTGCTGCTGCCGTGGCTGGGCTGGCGCTGGCGGCGCAGCGCGCACCCCGAGGTTGCACTTCCGGGGCGGGACTGGCGCTGGAGCCTGCTGCTGCCCTGCTTCATTGCCGGCACCGCGGTCTGGTTGCTGCCGCTGGGCATCGCCCTGCTGCACAGCGCCGACCCGACCCTGCATTCCTATGCGCACGAACTGCTGTTCAAGCAGACCGGCACCCGCTATGCCGCCGCCTGGCATCACCGCCAGCCGGCCTGGTACTACCTGCAGGTGATTGCCACCCTGTGGCTGCCCGGCAGCCTGCTGTTGCCGTGGCTGCTGCCGGCGTGGTGGCGCCGCTGCAAGCGCCTGGATCCACGCTATGTGCTGCTGCTTGGCTGGTCGCTGCTGGTGCTGCTGTTCTTCACCTTCAGCCCCGGCAAGCGTGAGGTCTACATCTTCCCGATGCTGCCGGCACTGGCGGTTGCCGCCGCCCCGCTGTTGGCCGGCCTGCTGCGGCGCCGCGGCGTGCAATGGGTGCTGCTGCTCTATGTCGCGGTGCTGTCGCTGGCGACGCTGGCACTGGGATTGGATGCCCTGGCCGGAGACGGCTGGGCCCAGCGCAACGCCGCCCGTCGCGCGATCGATGCGGCGGTGCTGCCGCAGATCGGCGGGTGGCTGATCGCTTTTGGCCTCGCCGCCGCGGCGCTGGTCGCGGTGCTGCGACTGCGCCGCGCCGGCCTGGCCGTGGTGCTGGCGACGGTGCTGCTGTGGGCCCTGTACGGACTGGGCCTGATGCCGGCGCTGGACCCCTACAGCTCGGCCTCGGCAGTGATGGACAAGGTGCAGCGGCGCATCGGCCCGGACGCGCAGCTGGGCATGGTGGCCTGGCGCGAACAGAACCTGCTGCAGGCGACCCCGCGCGCGCGCGATTTCGGCTTCAAGCGGCCGCTGTCGGCGCAATGGCACGACGCCATTGCCTGGGCCACCGCCGATCCGGCCCATCGCTGGCTGTTCGTGCTGGATCAGGCGCTGGTTCCCTGTGTGGACCCGGCGCAGGTGATCGACATCGGCACCGCCAACCGCAACCGGTGGCTGCTGCTGCCCGGTAGCGCGCTACGCGCCGGCTGCGAGGCCCATCTGCCCGATACCGGCGAAGACGACGGCGACTGAACCGGCGGGCGGAATTTACACGCCGCCAACGCGCCTCCCACCGCTTTCCGACATCGGCGGGCCGACCATGCCGCCATCCATCCTGATGGCCCGGCCTCTGCCCGATGAATTCCCCGCTCCCGCCCCCGGCGTTGCCGGCCACCGCGCTGCCTGCAGGCGGCGACTTCCTGTTCCACCATCTGCTGCTGCCGGTGGTGGCGCTGCTGGCCCTCAGCGCGGCGCTGATGGGCGGCAATATCGACCAGTGGTTTGCCGACCTGCTGTACCGGCTGGAAGGCGGGCACTGGCTGCTCAAGGAGGCGTGGGTGACCAGCCAGCTGATCCACCGGGGCGGCAAGTGGCTGAGCGTACTGGCCTCGCTGGGGTTGATCGGCCTGCTGCTGTGCGCCTGCTTCAATGCCCGCGGGCACCGCTACCGGCGGCCGCTGCTGTATCTGCTGCTGGCCGTGGCGCTGTCCACCGGCCTGGTGTCGCTGCTGAAATCGGTCACGCAGATGGATTGCCCGTGGGACCTGAGCCGCTATGGCGGGCTGCGCAGCTTTGTCGGCCTGTTTGAAACCCGGCCGGCCGACATGCCGGCTGCCGCCTGCTTTCCCGGCGGCCACGCCAGTGCCGGCTACGCCTGGGTCGCCCTGTACTTCTTTGCGCTGGCAGTGCGCCCGGCCTGGCGCTGGCGCATGCTCACGCTGGCATTGCTGACCGGTGCTACGTTCGGGTTCGGCCAGCAGCTGCGCGGCGCGCACTTCCTGTCCCATGACCTGTGGTCGCTGGGCATCAGCTGGCTGGTCGCGGTATCGCTCTACCTGTGGATGCTCCGGCCGGAACGGATGCACGCCGCACAAGCCGTATCCGTTCCGCCCTCCATCTCCACCTCTGGAAACCTGGCATGAGCGCAGCGATTCCCCGCCCCGAAGCTCCTCTTCTGAACCGTTTCGGCACGTGGCGTTGGCGCCCGGAGATTTCCACCGAACTGCTGATTGTGTTGGCCAGCACGTTCTTCGCGCTGGCCTGCAACACGCTGTTCTGGCGCACCGCGATGGCCACCCATCCCGGCAACGTGCTGTTTGCGCTGTCGCTGTTCGCGCTGCTGGCCAGCGTGCATGCGCTGCTGTTCGGCCTGCTGCTGTGGCGCTGGAATGCCAAGCCGCTGCTGGCCGTGCTGCTGGTCGCCACCGCGTTCGCCACCCATTACATGAACAGCTACAACGTCTATCTGGACGCGGACATGCTGCGCAACGTGCTAGCCACCGACCAGAAGGAATCACGCGAGCTGCTGACCCCGGCGCTGATCCTGCCGCTGCTGGGCTATGCGCTGATCCCGCTGCTGCTGCTGTGGCGGGTGCGCCTGCGCCGCCGCAGCTGGGGCCGCAGCCTGCTGTGGCGCGCGCTGTTCCTGCTGGGGGTGGCGGTGGTCGGCGGGCTCGGGGTGATGGCCTCGTTCCAGGACATCTCGGCACTGATGCGCAATCACCGCGAAGTGCGCTACCTGGCCACGCCGGTCAATTACTTGATCGCGCTGAAGCAGAATTTCTCCAGCGCCAGCCCGATCAAAAAGCAGCCCAAGCTGCCGCTGGGTACCGACGCCAAGGCCGTGCCCCGCGCCCCGGAAAGCCGCCCGCGCCTGCTGGTGCTGGTGGTCGGCGAAACCGTGCGCGCGCAGAACTGGGGCCTGAACGGCTACGAACGCCAGACCACGCCGGAACTGGCGCAGACCGATGCGATCAATTTCCCCGACATGCATTCGTGCGGCACCAGCACCGAGGTGTCGCTGCCGTGCATGTTCTCCCCGTTCGGCCGCCACGCTTACGACGAGAAGAAGATCCGCGCGCACCAGTCGTTGCTGCATGTGCTTGAACATGCCGGCATCAGCACCCTGTGGCGCGACAACCAGTCCGGCTGCAAGGGCGTGTGCGAAGGGTTGGAGATCCAGCGCCTGGACGACGCCCGCACGCCCGGGCTGTGCGCCGACGGCCGCTGCATGGATGAAATCCTGCTCGACGACCTTGCCGCGCAGGTGCGTGCCAAACCCGGTGACCGGGTGGTGGTGCTGCACCAGCTCGGCAACCACGGCCCCAGCTATTTCCAGCGCTATCCGGCCGCGTTCAAGCATTTCACCCCCACCTGCGACACCGCCGATCTGGGCAAGTGCAGCCGCGAGCAGATCGTCAACAGCTATGACAACGCGGTGCGCTACACCGACCATTTCCTCAACCGCACGATCGGCGCCCTGCGCGACATGCAGGACTACGACACCGCGATGATCTATCTGTCCGACCACGGCGAATCACTGGGCGAGAAGGGCCTGTACCTGCACGGCATGCCCTACGCCATCGCGCCGCAGGAACAGACCTCGGTGCCGCTGCTGATGTGGTTCTCGCCCGGCTTTGCCAGCGGCCGCGGCCTGGACCTGGCCTGTGTGCGCAAGCGCGCCGGCGAACGCGCCGACCAGGACAACCTGTTCCCGTCGGTGCTGGGGCTGATGCAGGTGCGCACCTCGGTCTATGACCGCTCGCGCGACCTGTTCGCCGGCTGCGAAAGCCCCCTCGGGTAGGGCCGGGCCATGCCCGGCCGCTGTCGTCCCGGAAGAGCCGCCAGCGGAGCACCGCTGTGCTCCACAGGGACCATCGCGCCGTCCACTTGCGCCATTGTTCCTCCCAGCACAAGGAGTCGATCCGGTGACCATGCTTCCGCAATGGCTGTTCTGGGCGCTGCTGTCGGCGGTGTTCGCGGCGCTGACCGCGATCTTCGCCAAACTGGGATTGCAGCGCGTCGATTCGGATCTGGCGATGCTGCTGCGCACGCTGGTGATCGTGGTGGTGCTGGCGGTGTTTGTCCCGGCCACCGGCAAGTGGAGCAACCCGCTGGCGCTGCCGGCCTCCACGCTCGGCTGGCTGACGCTTTCGGCGCTGGCCACCGGCGCCTCGTGGGTGTGCTATTTCCGCGCATTGCAGCTGGGCCAGGCCTCGCAGGTGGCGCCCGTGGACAAGCTCAGCGTGGTGCTGGTGGCCCTGTTCGCCGTCGCCTTCCTGCATGAGCGGCTGGGCTGGCGCGAATGGACCGGCCTGCTGATGATCGGCGGCGGGGTGCTGTTGCTGGCACTCAAGCGGTGACCTGTCGCACTTGCGGGCGTCGTTGCCGCCCTCTAGCCTTCGCCGGTATTCAACACCACCGGGGAATCGCGTGAACCATCGTCATCTGTTGCTGGCCGTTGCCGTCGGCGCGGCCGTGCTGTCGCTGTCGGCCTGCAAGAAGCAAGCCTCGCCGGAAGCGGCCGTCTCCGCTCCCAAGAGCGCACCGGCCGAATCGGCCGACCAGTTCATCGCCCGGGTCAACGCCGAGTACAAGGCGATGTACCCGGAAATGACCTCGGCGCAGTGGCTGTCCTCGACCTATATCAACGACGACTCCGCGCGCGTGGCCGCCAAGGCCAACGAGCGCTGGCTGACCGCGCTCAACCAGTGGATCGAGCAGGCCGGCCAGTACGACGGCCAGCCGATGAGCGCCGACACCGCGCGCGCGATCCACCTGCTCAAGCTGATGACCTCGATGCCGGCCCCGCGCGATCCGGCCAAGCTGGCCGAGCTGACCCGCATCGCCACCAAGATGGAAGGCGACTACGGCGCCGGCCAGTACTGCGTGGGCGAAGGCGATGCCAGGCAGTGCCGGCAGCTGGGTGAACTGGAACAGACCCTGGCGCGCTCGCGCGACTACGCCAAGCAGCTCGATGCCTGGCAGGGCTGGCACGGTACCGCCGCGCCGATGCGCCAGGAGTACCAGCGCTTTGTCGAACTGGTGAACGAAGGCGCCAGGGAGATGGGCTTCGCCGATGCCGGGCAGATGTGGCGCAGCGGCTACGACATGCCGGCCGACCAGATCGGCCCGGAAACCGACCGTCTGTGGGAGCAGGTCAAGCCGCTGTACGAACAGCTGCATTGCTACACCCGTGCCAAGCTGGACACCGCCTATGGCAAGGACCGCGGCGAAGTGGCCGGCGGCCTGATCCCGGCACACCTGACCGGCAACATGTGGCAGCAGGACTGGAGCAACCTGTGGGACATGCTCGAGCCCTACCCCGGCGCCGGCAGCCTGGACATCACCGCCGCGCTGGAAAAGCAGTACCAGGGCAACCTGGGCACCGCGCTGGCCAAGGCCGGCACCGGGGCCACGGTCGAGAAGCTGTTCAAGGCGCAGCGTGAGGCCGAGCTGGCCACCGCCCGGCAGATGACCGAACGCGCCCAGGACTTCTACGTCTCGCTGGGCATGCCCAAGCTGCCGGAGAGCTACTGGGCCAACACCCAGTTCATTAAGCCGCTGGACCGCAACGTGGTCTGCCACGCCAGCGCCTGGGACATGAACATGGGCGGTGACGGCAAGGCCATCGGCCCGGATGTGCGCACCAAGATGTGCATCACCCCGACCGAGGAAAATTTCACCACGATCTACCACGAGCTGGGCCACATCTATTACGACCTGGCCTACAACCCGCTGCCGCCGCTGTTCCAGGGCGGGGCCAACGATGGTTTCCACGAGGCCATCGGCGACACCATCGTGCTGGCGATGACGCCCAGGTACCTGAACTCGATCGGTCTGGTCGGCAAGCCGCAGGAAAGCCGCGAGGCCACGATCAACGCGCAGATGCGCATGGCGCTGAGCGGGGTGTCGTTCCTGCCGTTCGGGCTGATGATCGACCGCTGGCGCTGGGGCGTGTTCGACGGTTCGATCACCCCGGACCAGTACAACCAGAAGTGGTGGGAACTGAAGGCCAGGTACCAGGGCGTGGCCCCGGCCACCGCACGTGGTGAGGAATTCTTCGATGCCGGCGCCAAGTACCACGTGCCCGGCAACACGCCGTACACCCGCTACTTCCTGGCGCGCATCCTGCAGTACCAGTTCTACAAGGGTCTGTGCGATGCCTCCGGCTACACCGGGCCGCTGAACGAGTGCAGCTTCTACGGCAACAAGGAAGCCGGGCAGAAGTTCTGGGCGATGCTGAGCAAGGGCGCCAGCCAGCCGTGGCAGGCCACGCTGAAGGAGCTGACCGGCACTGACAAGCTCGATGCCGCGCCGATGCTGGAGTACTTCACCCCGGTGCAGGAATGGCTGAAGCAGCAGAACCAGGGCCAGATGTGCGGCTGGACCGCGCCCGCGGCTCCGGCCACCGCCGCGGCGGCGCCCGCCAAACAGCCGGCAACGCACTGAAAGCAGCGCGCTGATCCATGAAAAAGCCGGCCTCAGGGCCGGCTTTTTTGCTGCGCACGCGCTGCCTCAGTGGCGGGCGCGCGAGTCCGCGGACAGCTCGGCCGCCAGGGTTTTCCGGAAGCTGTCGAAATCGGTGCCCTGCTCCGCCACCTCGGCGTGCGCGGCATCCTTCAGCGCATCGGAGTACATCAGCCGCACCGGGGTACCGCTGCGCTCGTGCAACTCGGCGGCCTGCATGATCAAGGCCAGCACCCGTGCGGCGCTGGTGGTTTCACCGGCGATCTTGCCGTCCATGCCCAGCACCCATTCGCCGTCGCGGCGGACGATGCCGGCCAGCAACGTGCGCTGCTGGTCGCGCAGTTCGGCATGCGGCTCCACTTTGGCTTGCGGCTCGGGGTTGGCCGCGGCCTTGTTGCGCTCGCGCTCGGCCTGCTTTTTCTTCGCCTCGCGGCGGCCCTTGGACTGGATCGACATCGGTGTGTGCTCTTGAACGGCCGCCGGTGATGGCGGCGCGGCTATTGTCCACTATCGCCTGCGCACACGCTTCACGCGTGCTCGTTCGCCTCGGCCGCACGGTGGCCGGACGCCGTCGCGCCGCGGGCGGCCACGGCGCGTGATTCCCAGCTCCACATGCAGCCGCTGGCCAGCGCGAAGACGCCGGCGCCCAGCGCCAGATACAGCCCGTTGCGGCTGAGCAGCGGCGACAGCACCCCGGCGATCACGGCATTGGTGACCAGCGTGGTGAACGCCTGCATCGAGGACGCCGAACCGCGCTGGCGCGGATACATGTCCAGGATGGCCAGGCTCAGGATCGGGAAGATCAGCGCGATGCCGAACGAATTCAGGGTCATCGGCAATACCGCCCACGGCAGCGTCATCTGCCCGGCCAGGGCGTTGTAGCCGATATTGAACAGCGTGGAAATGCCGATACACAGGTAGCCGATGCGCACCGCCCGCGCGCCGGCCATGCGCCCGGCCGCACGCCCGGAGGCGTAGGCGCCCAGCGCCATGCCAGCAATGGTCGGGATGAACAGCCAGGCGAACTGCTGTTCATTCAGATGCAGCAGATCCAGCACGAACGCCGGCGCCGAGGCGATATATAGGAACAGCCCGCCAAACCCCAGCGAACCGGCCGCCGCCAGCCGCAGGAAACGCGTGTTCATCGCGATGCCGAGGTAGTCGTGGATCAGGCGCGAGGGTTTAAGCGGCAGGCGCGCGTGCGCCGGATGGGTTTCCGGCAGCCAGACGCAGGTGATCGCCAGCAGCGCGGTGGAAAATGCCACCAGGAACCAGAAGATGCCCATCCAGTTGCTCCAGCCCAGCAGCCAGCCGCCGATGACCGGGGCGATGGCCGGGGCGATGGAGAAGATCATCGACACCTGGCTCATCAGCCGCTGCGCATCGTCGCCGTCATACAGGTCGCGGATCACCGCCCGGCCGATGATGTAGCCCACCCCGGCCGACAGCCCCTGCAGCGCGCGGAAGAACAGCAGCGTGCCCATGTCACGCGACAGCGCGCAGCCGATCGAGGCGCCGATGAACACCACCAGCCCGGCCACGATCACCCGCTTGCGCCCGAGCGCATCGGACAGCGCGCCGTGCATCAGGCTCATCAAGGCGTAGGTCAGCAGATAGACGCTGATCACCTGCTGCATGGCCAGTTTGTCGGCGCCCAGCTGTTGTCCAATCTGCGGAAAGGCGGGGAAGACCGCGTCGATGGCGAACGGCCCGAACATCGACAATCCGCCGACCAGCAGTGCGATCCGGCGCAACGAGACCTGCTTGCTTGCGTGCATGGGTTTCCAAAGGGTTGCGCAACGGCGCCGGCAGTCACCGGCGCGGGTTCAAAGAAGCAAGAATGCCCGCCGCGGCCGCCGGCACTGCCCACCATGCCGCCCATTGTCCGGACAACCATCCGGGCACGACGCATGGCCGGCAACCGGCCACCGCGCAGCTGAAGCGGGAGCCGCGTAGGGTAAGGCAATGCGGTGCCGGCGAACTGTACCGGGCTATAATCGCGGGGCAACAAGGTGGGAGAAGCGGCTCAACCCGCTGCCGAAGGCGCAAACGCCCGTAATCGCTCAGGCCCGATACCACCTGTATCAAAACTCTGGAGAGACCGGTTGATTCCGGCGCCGAAGGGGCAAGAGATCCGCAGATGCGGCCTCCAAACTCTCAGGCAAAAGGACAGAGGGGCGCGAGGAAAGCCACCGGCTTGCCGCCGTCATTCCGCCTGTGCGGGATCGCGGCCGGCGGATCGGTGCTTGCCTGCCCCCCAGTGCCGCACGCCATCTCCGGACGCCTGTCATGCCCAAGAACACTGTTTCGCTGCGCGACCTCGAACACTCCTCCGCGTTCGTCGAGCGCCACATCGGCCCCAACGACGCCGAGATCGCCCAGATGCTCCACGTCATCGGCCACGATTCACTGGAGTCGATGACCGATGCCATCGTGCCCGCCTCGATCAAGTCGCCGGCGCCGCTGGCGCTGCCCGAGTCGCTGACCGAAGTGGAAGCGCTGGCCAGGATCCGCGCCATCGCCGACAAGAACCAGGTGTTCCGCACCTTCATCGGCCAGGGCTATTACGGCACCCACACCCCGAACGTGATCCTGCGCAACGTGCTGGAAAACCCGGCGTGGTACACCGCCTACACGCCGTACCAGGCCGAGATCTCGCAGGGCCGCATGGAAGCGCTGATCAACTTCCAGACCCTGTGCGCGGACCTGACCGGCATGGAGATCGCCAACGCCTCGCTGCTGGACGAAGCCACCGCCGCGGCCGAAGCGATGACCCTGGCCAAGCGTTCGGCCAAGTCGAAGTCGGACACCTTCTTCGTGCACGACGCCGTGCACCCGCAGACGCTGGAACTGCTGCGCACCCGCGCCGAGCCGCTGGGCATCGTGCTGCGCGTGGGCACCCCGGCCGAGGCGCTGGAAGCGGACAGCTTCGGCGTGCTGCTGCAGTACCCGGACACCTTCGGCCACATCGGTGATTACAGGGCGCTGGCCGACGCGGTGCATGCGCGCCATGGCCTGGTCGCGGTGGCCACCGACCTGCTGGCACTGACCCTGATCGCCGCCCCCGGCGAATGGGGCGCGGACATCGTGGTCGGCAACTCGCAGCGGTTCGGTGTGCCGTTCGGTTTCGGCGGCCCGCATGCCGCGTTCATGGCCTGCCGCGACGCCTACAAGCGCTCGATGCCGGGCCGCCTGATCGGCGTCTCGATTGATGCCCAGGGCAACCCGGCCTACCGCCTGACCCTGCAGACCCGCGAGCAGCACATCCGCCGCGAGAAGGCCACCTCCAACATCTGCACCGCGCAGGTGCTGCTGGCGGTGATGGCCTCGATGTACGCCGTCTACCACGGCCCGGACGGGCTGACCCGCATCGCCCGCCGCACCCACCGCCTGGCCGCGATCCTGGCCGCCGCGCTGCGCGGCGCCGGCGTCAACGTCGGCGAGCATTTCTTCGACACCCTGCACGTCAAGGCCATCGACGCCGCCGCGATCCACGCCAAGGCCACCGCGGCCCGCATCAACCTGCGCGCGATCGACAGCGAAGCGGTCGGCATCAGCCTGGATGAAACCACCACCCGCGCCGACATCGTCGCGCTGGCCCAGCTGTTCGGTGCGACCGTTGATGTGGAGGCGCTGGATGCCGCCACCGCCGATGCGCTGCCGGCCGGTCTGGTACGCACCAGCGCGTTCCTGACCCACCCGGTGTTCAATACCCACCACAGTGAGCACGAGATGCTGCGCTACCTGCGCTCGCTGGCCGACAAGGACCTGGCGATGGATCGCACCATGATCCCGCTGGGCAGCTGCACCATGAAGCTCAACGCCACCGCCGAGATGATCCCGGTGACCTGGCCGGAGTTTGCCAACATCCACCCGCTGGCCCCGGCTGCGCAGACCACCGGCTACAAGGAGCTGATCGACGGGCTGGAAGCGATGCTGGTCGAATGCACCGGCTATGACGCGGTGAGCCTGCAGCCCAACTCGGGTGCGCAGGGCGAATACGCCGGCCTGCTGGCGATCCGCGCCTACCACCGCTCGCGCGGCGAAGGCCATCGCGACATCTGCCTGATCCCGGATTCGGCGCACGGCACCAACCCGGCCTCGGCGCAGATGTGCGGCATGAAGGTGGTGGTCACCAAGACCGATGCCAACGGCAACGTCGACGTGGAAGACATCCGCCTCAACGCGGAGAAGTACAGCGACCGTCTGGCCGCGCTGATGATCACCTACCCGTCCACGCACGGCGTGTTCGAGGAAGAGGTGGTCGAGATCTGCGAGATCATCCACCGGCACGGCGGCCAGGTGTACACCGACGGCGCCAACATGAACGCGCTGGTCGGCGTGGCCAAGCCCGGCAAGTGGGGCTCGGACGTGTCGCACCTGAACCTGCACAAGACCTTCTGCATCCCGCATGGCGGTGGCGGCCCGGGCGTCGGCCCGTGTGCGGTGAAGTCGCACCTGGCGCCGTTCCTGCCCAAAGAACTCCCCCTTCCCTCGCTTGCGGGGGAAGGTGCGCGCAGCGCGGATGGGGGCGATCTTTCGGCCTCCAACCGCGTCGGCATGGTCAGCGCCGCCAGCTTCGGCAGCGCCTCGATCCTGCCGATCAGCTGGATGTACATCACCCTGATGGGCACCGCCGGCCTGCGCAAGGCGACCCAGGTGGCGCTGCTCAACGCCAACTACATCGCCACCCGCCTGGCCCCGCACTACAAGACGCTCTACACCGGCCGCAACGGGCTGGTCGCGCACGAGTGCATTCTCGACGTGCGGCCGCTGGAGAAGGCCACCGGCATCGGCGCCGAAGACGTGGCCAAGCGCCTGATCGACTTCGGCTTCCACGCCCCGACCCTGAGCTTCCCGGTCGCCGGCACGCTGATGGTGGAGCCGACCGAGAGCGAATCGCTGCACGAGCTGGACCGCTTCATCGACGCGATGATCCAGATCCGCGAAGAGATCGCCGCAATCGAAGACGGCACGCTGGACCGCGAGGACAACCCGCTCAAACACGCCCCGCACACCGCCACCCAGGTGTCGGCCAGCGAGTGGACCCACGCCTACCCGCGCGAGCTGGCCGCCTTCCCGCTGGCCAGCCTGAAGCTGCAGAAGTACTGGCCGCCGGTGGCGCGCGTGGACAACGTCTACGGCGACAAGAACATCATGTGCGCCTGCATCCCGGTGGATGCGTACAAGGATGACGTGGAAGCCTGATCCGACAGGCTTCCGGATGAGGTAAACAGAAAGCCCCGCTTCGGCGGGGTTTTCTGTTTTTGGCGCGGAGATTTCCCTTCCCCGTCGCACTACCCTGCCGGCAGGAGGATCACGCGTCGACTGGGACGCTGGGACAGGGACTTCTCCTACAGAAACCCCCGGCGATTCCATGACATAAACGCGATCGAAGGATCCGGATCGCCCCATCTGACTCAAGGACCGGGACATGCCAGAGTTCGACATCAATACCTCAGCCAATGAAGTCGTCGCGCTGCTGCAGCAGGGCCGCGCGCGTCATGCCGCTGCCCATCTTGAAACATTGCGCCACGGCCAGCCCCGGGTAATCCAGGAGGCGCTGGACCGCTTTGTCGCATCCCGTGCAGAAGCGCAATTTGCCACTCTGCGCCAAGCCAACAATATCCCTGTTCCTGATGCCGCTATCGTGCAACCCCTGCTGGACCGGGTGGCACAAGCGCGGCTTCCGCCTCGTTTTCCTTCCGACACCGAAACCGACAGGCTTACGCAAGCCCAGTTGCACGATATATATGCCAGCATCGTAGCCATCGGCGGCAATGACGCAGCGCGTGAGACGTTGACCGGACAGGACAGGGTGATTCTGGGATTGCGTCAGGAAAACCGCACCACACAAGGCACATCGCGGGACGGTACCCCAAACTCCCATGGCAACGGTGTTTACGATGACCGCATCGTGGTGCTGTGGACCGACGCGAGCGGCGAACGCCACGCCCAGGAATTCCACAAAGCCACGACCGAACCCACCGCGCAATACGATGGTCATGCCAAGACCGTGGTGCGCAGCCCGGGTTTCGAGGATGTCATCACCCGTCCCAAGACCCAAGGTAGCGACGTCAACGGCGATGGCGTGCGGGACCTGGGGCGCTTGGCCGAAGGCACCACCGAGATGTTGGCCACCACGCACCCGCGCACGCGCTTCCCCGATGACTTTTCGCTGCGCCCCAGCCCTACTGCGATAGTGGCCGGAACCAATCGCGTGGAGCGCGACAGCAACGGCGATGGCTGGTTCGACGCGCGCGACGTGCAGGGCGTGCAGCACCTCAACAACACGTTCAAGATCCACCGGGGCGGCAAGTACAACACCGATTCCGCCGGCTGCCAGACCATCGAAAACGACGACTACGATGCCTTCGTTGCTACCGTGCGCGGCACACCCGGGCAAACCCGCTGGCAGTATGTTCTGACCTCGGTGGCACCGGAGCAAACCTTGGCACGCGACATCGATACCCGCACACCGTTGAATTCCGTCAATGACCCGCGGATGTCGCAGCATCCCGACCATCAGTTGCTGCGTCAGATCGACACTCACCTGCAAGCGCTGGGCGGCCTCCATACCGAAAGGGCCGAGGTCCATGGCCTGGTTTTGTTGCACGAAGCCAAGGCCAGGGGCATTACCCGCGTGGACCAGATCGTGGTCAACAACGCCACCGCCACCCGGGCCGCGGGCGAAACGCTGTTCCTGGTGCAAGGTGGCGTCACTGACCCTGCTGCAGTGCGAATAGCCATTTCCGCAGCCGAACTGGCCACAACCTCCATCGACATCAGCCTGCGCCAACTTCAGGAACAGGCCATGCAATCTTTCCCTTCGATGGAACAGGACCAGCAACACCACCCACCACATGTCCGGGGCCACTGATTCATGAACAGCACACCTGTAAGGCACATTGCCGGTGCCCTATTCCTGTGGTTCCTATTGGGAGCTTCCGCTTCATCGTCTGCAACCCCGGGTAATCCGGAACCTTTGCAAGTATCCGTCCAGTCCGTGGCGAAGGCCGACATTCCCCCGTTGCCGGGCCCTCCCGGCCTCAACAGCCGACGCCCTCCCACCGACATGCGCATGCAGCAATTTCCTGCCGATATCGCAGGGACCCTGCTGTCGCTCCCCTCGGAGGATCTGCACATCCCCAGGACCGTATTGGAATACGTACTCGCGAGAGCTCCTGCCTATATAGTCAAAGTTCCCCGGGTGGCCCACCTTCCAGACAGGCGCATCAGCGCCTCCAGCCATCCCTACTTTCCCTATTTCATTTGGGTCCGCACGTTTGAATCCGAAACGCCGGGAACCACTGGCTATCTGGTTGATGTAAGCGTCGCCTGCAAACTATCGAGAGAGATTTCTCCATCCCCAACCAACACAGCAGCCATGAATCACTGTGCCGATTCGCTCACGAGCCGACTAAGCAGCGGCCTGCGCGCCTACCGCAAGGTAGCCGGCCAGCCTATCGAAGACGTCACCGCACAATTGACGCCACCGGAGCAGGTGTTGGGAAAAGTCGCGCTCAAGCGCTATGAACAACTGGGCGCAAGCGGACCGTTTCTTGATGATTCCCGTCTGGATACCGTGCCGGTGGCGCGCTGGATCGTCGAGTCAGATCCAGAAAATCCCCTGCCCAAGGATGCACACACTTTCGATTCGGGCAACTATGTCCATGCGGGCTTTCTGCTGTGGAACGGCGACCACTTCGAAACCCGCGCCACCGTGCCAGCCACGCTATGGCCGTGCCCGGTGGATCCTCCGCAGAAAGATCCCTGGCGATGCCCTAAGGACGACATTTTCGTAACACCCCCGTAGGCAAGCCGTCGACCTGAACAACCACCTCACCGATGCGCGTGGCAAATGTGGACCCACGCCTACCGGCGCGAGCTGGCCGCCTTCCCGCTGGCCAGCCTGAAGCAGCAGAAATACTGGCCGCCGGTGGCGCGCGTGGACAACGTCTACGGCGACAAGAACATCATGTGCGCCTGCATCCCGGTGGATGCGTACAAGGATGAAGTCGAAGCCTGATCGGGCCGAGGCTTGCAGCAGATGAAACGACCCGCGCGAGCGGGCCGTTTTCTTTCCGGCGATCCGTACTGCCGGAAGCCTGCGATTGCCCAACCCACCCCTCGCCCGCTTGTCCGCACCACCACCAGGTGATAACGTCCGTTATAACAACCCCCGAATTCCCGCCATGAAACTCAAGATCACCAGCATCGGCAACTCGTCCGGCATCATCCTGCCCAAGGAACTGCTTGCGCGCCTGCGCCTGGAGAAAGGCGACGAGCTGTACGCGCTGGAAACCCCCGACGGCATCCGCCTGAGCGCATTCGACCCGGAACTTGCCGCGCAGATGGAAGTGGCCGAGGCGGTGATGCGCAAGCGCCGCACCCTGCTGCACAAGCTCGCGCAGTAAGGAGCCGGCGTGATCATCTGGATCAGTCGCACATTCGCCCTCGCCGTCCATGAGCGGCAACTGGCCGAACATGGCGGGGCCAGTGGCGTGCGCGACGACAAATTGCTCGATTCCGCACTCGCGCGCCCCCAGCAACTGCATGCCTATGGCGACCCGCCGCCGGATCTTGCCGATCTGGCGGCCAGCCTGGCCTATGGCCTGGCGCGCAACCATCCATTCGTCGACGGCAACAAACGCATGGCAGCCGTTGCCTGCGAAGTGTTCATCATGCTCAATGGCGGCGAGCTCGACGCCGAAGACCTCGAACTCTACCCGCTGTACCTGGGCCTGGCAGAAGACTCCATCAGCGAAGCCGAGTTCGCGGTCTGGCTGCGTCCGCGCATCCGCATCCGCGCCCGCGCCGGCGTGCAGGAATCGCGCGCGAACTTTCCGGACTGAGGCGGGGCGCAACCGTCGCCCCCCGTCCACCGCTGGCGTCAGCAACCGTTTTTCTTCAGCCACGCGTCGATCTGCGGCTTGCAGTTTCAAGCGGGTCTGGATGCCGGTGATCGCCGTTTCCGCATCGCGGCGCGATGTACCGGTCGGCATAGGCCTTGATCTTGTCGACCATCTGCAGGTTGCCGGGGCTTGCACCCAGCTCCGGGTGGTAGCCGGCACACGAGATCGAGTCCACCAGCCTGTCCCTCTGCCCGCGATGGACCAGCTCAAAGTCGAACGCCAGATCGGCATGGTCGCGGGCCATTGCCGAGGTCTCCTGCCGCGCCATTGCATGCAACTGGTCCAAGTGGCGGCATCGGCATTGCGCGCGACCACGCCCAGCACGGTGCGGCGCAGATCCAGTAACACCTCGGCAGGTTTTCAGCAGGTCATTACATTGGTCTCCTCCGGCATGCACCTGCGCGCGGTGATGGACCAGGCAAAAGACCGTCATTGCCTCACGTGCGACACTGCCGCCCTTGTTTTGCCCGCAAAGGACTGTGTTGAATGAAATGGGATTGGCAATGGCTTATCGCCCCCGGCAGCGCACTGTGGATCTTCCCGATGAGCCTGGCGCTCGGTCTTGCGCTGCTCGCCACCCGCCAGCCTTGGCGCCCGGTGCTGCACTGGTGGCTGGCATTGGCTGTGGCCTCAGCCATCACCGCCGCCAGCAAGATCGCGTTTTACGCCTGGGGCACCGGCATCCGCGCGTGGGACCTCACCTGCTTCAGCGGCCACACCGTGCTGGCATTGTCTGGCTGGCCGGTAGCCGCGGCATTGCTGGCACCGCCCACGCGCCCTCGACTACGCGTGGCGCTCACCGTTTCAGGTATCGCGTTCGCTCTGCTGATCGGCTTCTCGCGGGTGGAGCTGCGCGCCCACCCGTGGTCGGAAGTAATTGCGGGCGCGCTGCTGGGCGGCGCGGTTGCCGCCTATGCGTTACGCACGCTGCGTAACCATCACTTGCCGATAAGCGTGTCCATCACACTGCTGATAGCCGCGCTGGCCACCAGCCAGCTGGTCCCGTCGCACAACTATTCCAAACTACTGCGAACCGAGGACTGGTTCGCGCAGATTGGGAAGACCTTTTCGGGAAGCGACAAGCCGGTGAATCGCCAGCAATGGCGAACTGCTGGTCAGCATGACTCCCGGACCAACAGGTAGTGCCCCAGCACGCACCTCCCGGCAGCGTCTGCTCCACCTTCAATCGCCACCTCAGCGGATGGCCGCACCGCTTTCAAAAATAATCGTTGTTACCAGGGTTGCGATTGATGCCAGCGCCAGGCACTTTCGATTATCGGTCCCAGCTCGGTCCACGCCGGCGTCCACCCCAGCTGCTCGCGCGCCTTGCTGCTGGATGCCACCAGTACGGCAGGGTCACCCGTGCGACGTGGCGCCACCTCGTAATCGATGGAGTTTCCGACCACTGTCGCAGCAGTCTCGATTACCTCACGCACCGAGAATCCACGCCCGTTGCCTAGATTGAAGGCGTGCGCGCCCGGATGGTCCTGCAGGTAGTCCACCGCCAACAGATGGGCCTGTGCCAAGTCCTCCACATGCACGTAATCACGCACGCAGGTGCCGTCCGGCGTGGCGTAGTCGTCGCCAAATAACTTCAGTGCCGGACCGGTGCCCAGTGCTGACTTCAGTACATTGGGAATCAAATGGGTTTCACAGGCGTGCGCCTCGCCGATGCAAGCATCGCTGGTAGCACCGGCTGCGTTGAAGTAGCGAAGCGCCACTGAGCGCAAGCCGTACGCCTCCGCAGCATCAGTGAGAATGCGCTCAACCATCAGCTTGCTAGCACCATAAGGATTGATCGGTGTCTTGGGGTGCTCTTCATCAATGACATCGGCTACCGGGTTGCCGAAGACCGCTGCGGTGGACGAGAACACCAAACGCTTCACATCATGCCGACGCATCGCTTCCAGCAGGTTGAGCGTGCCAGTGACGTTGTTGGCGTAGTAAGCATAGGGCTGCGCTACCGATTCACCCACCAGCGACCGCGCGCAGAAATGCATCACCGCATCGACGTTCCGTCTTGCGAAAACCCGATCCAACGAAGCGGGATCCATCAGATCCGCCTCAACCAGCTGCCCCCATTGCACCGCCTCCCGGTGCCCGGTGGACAGATTGTCTAACACCATCACCTCATGATCACGCTCGGTCAACCACCGCACCATATGGCTGCCGATATAGCCAGCGCCACCGCAGATCAAAACACTCATTATTGAAATTCTCTAGTGGAGAAATTTTCCATGCCGTGGCCTACCAACCACGCTCTAGCGCTGCGCCGATTCTTCATCGGCGCGTGCGAATATCGTAGCTAGCCGTCGCATGCTTGCGGCATATGCCGTTCCATACGCCAGACCAAGAAGCTCTGATTGCTTATTAAGAACATCGACGTTACGCCATTGATCGACAACCAAATTGGCGAAATCGATTGCATTCGAAGCGATGGCAACCCCCCTTCCACAGAATTCTTCGATCCCCCGTGCTGCGTTAGTCGTACAAATGATTGGAATGCCTCGGCTCAATGCGTCTAAATTCTTTATTGCAAGTCCTGTGCCCAGCGAAACTGGATTCAACATAAATCTACAATCCGCGAAAAGCTCATCCAGAGAAGTAAATTCACCGACGATTTCGATGCCTTCGTGCTTGGAAAAATGGGCTGCTACCCGTCCCGCCACTGAAAGACGAAAATCAGGCGCTTCGCGCAGCACGAGCGGAAGGACCTCTTCCACTAGCCAGCGCAATCCTGATCGGTTCATCCTGTTGTCTGAGCCGAGAAATATGACCCTCCGCGATGTAGGTGACCATAGAGAGCGAGGCGGAGCAATGAAATCACACAACTCCACGCCGATAACTCCCAAATCATTAAAGTGGCGTTGGTCGGTGCGCGAAATTGCCAGAACAACATCGGCCCGTCTGCAGCCGACAAGTTCATCACGTTTGCTTAGTGAGTACCATACGTTTGGGACCTCATCCGGGGGAAACATCCGCCACCGATCACTCATCAAATCGTTAGTGTCGATAATTTTTATGGAATTATCGTTAGCCACTTCCAGACATGCACTTAAGTAAAGATACTGACACTGGACGAAATCAAAAGCCTTTCCTTCGCCTAGGCTCCGCACTGCGGACTGCGCTGCCTTGCAGCCCCATGAATCGAGCGGATAGTTCCTCCACCTATGCATGCCGATAAGTCCCATTCCAAAGCGCAGAATTCGCCCAAAAAGAATCCTCAACCTTTCTATGGGCGAGCGATGACAGACCAGAAGCCTTCCACCAAGCCTTTTACGCATTTCCTCGATATTGCCAGTGCCCTCAATGAGGATAACCGTTACATCAATACCTAGTTTCTCATAGGCCTCGATGAGATCAGAAATACGCTTGCGATTGCCCTCGTTGGCTGGAGAGAAGGCGACGTCAGACACGATCAGCATCGTTTTCATTGAGGATTCTTGCGCAGACTGATGAACTGCCGAGTGCGGCGACGGACATTCCCATTAAGGGCAATAAGCGATTTGCGGACCAACTTCAATAATCCGATAGGATCAAAAAACCTGTGCGCAACACATGCGGAGAAATACGTGCGAAATCCATCTGTGATCCTACCACTCTCAATCTCAGTTCTTGCTAAAGTTCGACTAAGTGCAAAAAAGTAAATGCGAGGATGCAGCTCATGAGCAAGTCTCGAAAGGAACTCGCGAACTGCCTTCGAATCCGGACATCCAGTCATTTGCCCGCCGTGGCCGAAATGATAGACGGAGAGGCGGTCGCTCAGGTAACCGATGCGGAATCCAGACAACTCGGATCTGATTAAGAAGTCCCAGTCCTGAAACTTCCGAACTTCCTTTGGAAATCCAATCGATTCTGCAAGCTCTCTAGTCATCAACATCGTGCTTGTCTGAAGGTGCCCACCTTGCTTCAAGAGGTACTCCGTTCCACTTCCCCTATAGGGAATAGAACGTTCGCAAACTAGATCTTCCGAGCCAAAGCACTTATAGAAAGCAGTAGCGCAAAGGTCGTAAGAGCCACGACGCATGTATTCAACTTGGTAGAAAAGCTTCGTAGGGAGCCATTCGTCGTCGGAATCCAGCAAGGCGATTATCCCGAAGCGGCTGGCCCTGACACCGACGCTCCGCGCATTCTGGCTTCCCGCGTTACGCTCAAGTTTAAGAACGCGCAGAAGGGTAGATTTAGGTAGTGCTGAGAGAATGTCTGCTTCCGTCAAGGTCGGTGAACAGTCGTCGACTACGATGATCTCGCCAACAAGAGGCCCCTGAGCGAGAGCGGAATCAACAGCACGAATTAATAAAAATAAACGATCGTAATGTGTAATGACAACGCTAATTTTTTTTCCATGAAGCTCACTCAAACTAAATCCCTCTTTTCGGAATAGCTATCCTTTCCAAGCAGAAAAACTCGCATCGAACACCAGGCCATTACTGAGCGAGAGCGCGGAGTATTCTCTAACGATAACGCCGAGCTGAAAATACTCGGAGGACGATCGCATCTTTTATGAGATGAGCAGATGCTACCGGGTATGAGATGAAGTAACGTTTCCAAAGTTTTGGCTCATCGATCAGTCGATAGAGCCAGCGCAAGTGAAGGCGATCGAAGATCGGCGGATAGTATTTTCCGCCCTTGGCCGCAGTTTGATGAATGAAACCTCCGCATGTATACGCGACTCCCGACCACCCCTTATCTAGGACATCAATAATAAAATCCTCCTGAAGCGGAGCACCCATACCGACAAGGAGGACGTCTGGCTTCAGGTCGACAATTTTAGCAATACAGTTGGCGCGATTAGTATCACTTTCAAAATGACCACTCTCGAACCCAACAATGGAGATTGCGGGATATCGATCTCTCAGGCAGGTCACGAATGATACAATTTCACCCTGCTGCGCCCCTGCTATGAACAAAGTCTTCCTATTCATCTCAAGCCATTGAAAAACAGCATCAGCAATTGACGAGTAGTCGAAACTTAGCCTACTAGCCCTGACTCCGAAAGCGCGAAGTAGCCATACCATTGCAATGCCATCTACATGGATAGCATCGAAAGCGTCCAAGCGGGTGCCACACCGCTTGTGAACGAGATAACTGTAATGATTAAGAAACGTCGTACACCCCATAGCGCCATCTAACTTGACGGCAGAAACGAGTCCTAAAATGTTCACGGACAGCTCCTTTTGTAGCTTGCAGTGGGGCGCGGCAAGAGCAAAAAAAGGAGAAACAAGAAGTAGTTCGGAGAAAACAAGCTCGAGGTGGCGATATTAGCCACCAGGATGAATACGAGAATAGTTAGCGGAAGCATACTTCCTCGCTGCATCCTTCCTCTATAAATATGAGTTTTTATGAACTTCGATAAAAAAGCTAAGAAGGCCAGTCCCCCTATTACCCCGAGATCCAGAAGGAGATCCAAGTACCCATTATGGGCATGTGGAATGACGTAAGACTCGCCAGTATTGACGAAGTACGCACGCTCGCTCCAGAACGCTCCGATGCCATGCCCCCATACCGGGCTCTCAGCAATCCCAGCAATCGCTTGAGGCCATATGGACGTTCTGCCCGTAAGCGACCTATCCTTCTGGAGCTGATCGAAGAGGACGTCAATCGCGAGGTATGCCATCAAGAAGATAGCTACTGTTGCGCCCGTGAAGAAGAGCCAGCCCAGAAGCCGATCAGTACTTCGGCCAAATCTGCTTATGGTGAAGATACCAAACGCAAACCATGCGGTAGCCACGGCTGTAACGATGGCGTTTCCGGACCTTGATAGCAGCATACCAACCATGGAAAGAGCTATTATGACGATAGAGGTTTTAGTGTGCTCTCGCTGCCCGGCAGCGCATAGGCTGACAATAAGGCTGATGGCGCAAAATGCTCCGAACTGATTCTTGTGCAGGAATATTCCTTGCCATGCGCCCTCATGCACGCCCGCTGCTGTCCCATAACTCGGGAGTGCTATGGCTGTGACGAATGACAGGACGAGAATAACGGCTGAAAAGCAAAGAAGCACAAGGTGCATCGCCTCTGCACTCCACCTAGACCTGAGAGAGACAGCGAGAAGATAGATAGCAATGAGTTTCATGGAATCCTTTATGGTATCCACGGGACTTATCGACCAAGCAAAAGAACACAATCCGAGTAAAATTAGCGCGAACCCACTAGACAAGTGAATTTGTGATCGAAACTCTCTCCAAAGACATGGTATTGCCAATATCCAAAGGTAGGAAACCGCGAAAACCAAGGTGGAGTTCACGCCTTCGTCAAAGCCAGCTTCATCAATCGCGCCCTGATGACTAAACATCCAGAAGCCAGCTTTGAGAAGAGATAGGCTCGCCAATGAAAACGCGACGAATAATGCGATATTGGCAAGGGATGTACGGCGAAGCATCTTCATTAGTTGCGTTTATAAATGGACTCAGGGACGAGATTGCATTATAGAGCGAAGTGCTCTGCAACGATCCGCTTAGCTTTGAAATATAAGACAATATACATGGCGGCCATCACGGCCGAGTAAGCAATGACTGTAATGAGAAAGCTTGCACCGGAAAATGCAAAAAATATAACGCTCAATGCGACCACTGCTGTGCGCGCACAGTCCCAAAAAAATACCCACGACGCCCCACCCGACATGGTAATTACAGGCGAGAGTGTTGACGCGACGAGCTGGGTCGCAACGGATGGCGCTAGCGCAGCCAAAAGCGATCCGGTTGAACCCCATGCCTTCCCACCGAAAACCATCCCCATGAACAACGGCCCCGCCAAGCAGAAGAGGAACAAAGGAGCAGAGAGAGTAAAAAGTAGAAGGCTCGTACGTTTAAATGTATTTTGCAGGTCATTCCGCTGCGAGTGTTTGGCTTGAGCTGCTTCTCCCCAAAAGCTCTGGTAAATAGCAGTACTTATCGCCGACGTTGGGGCAATTGCAATCTTTTGCGCCAAGGCTAGCAGGCCGACCTCATGTGCTGAGAAAAACAATCCAAACATTAGGGTTGGAAGAAATAGCCCCATAGAGTTGATAACGCTGGATCCACCGGAGAAGGCCATATGTCGTGCGTTAGCGGCCGCTACTTTTTTTATATAACCGCTCCGGATTCTGGTGGCGGCGCTAAACAGTTCAGAAGAGGCATCGCGGAACAGTTTAACGACCCCCGCGCTCGTATTTGCGATACTCCCCCCAACGAGACCCACTGCACCGGCTCCGGCAAAACCTAAGGCAATACCTACTGCCGCCCCAATCACGCCCTGGATCATCCTCGATGAAGATAGGGCACGAATTCTAGCTTGACGCACGTACCATGCCGAAGTGAGCGAAAACAAGCTATAGCCTGCCACTCCGATAGGGATAAGCCATGCCACTGGCCGAATGGCGCTGAAGATGCCGGTGTTTGAAGCTGGGCTTGAAAGGAGAAAGAGTGCGCCCATCACAATGCTAGCTAGCAGAACGCAGATTAGGAGAGCGAGGCCTAGCGCGAGTCCCACAGCAGCCCGAAATCGGTTTCGTGTGGCAGACACGAACCAATCCATTCGAAACGTGGCGACTGACCCCAAGATCGAAATGATTGCAACATAGATGGAGAGGGTTCCAAAGTCGTCTGGTACGTAAAGGCGCGTCAATATAGGCAAAACAAGCAGAGGCACCGCCTGAGTGAATGCGTTTGCCAATGCACCGTGGATAAGATTTTTTTTGTATCGAGACCCCTCTAACAGAATTTTTCGAATGTGCGCAATCTTCTTGATCAAATTTATGGCCCCTAACGACATCTGCGCTCAGCTGTCGCGAAAAAGATCGCGGCTGTAGATTTTTTCGGTTACGTCTTGCAACTCATCCGCGATGCGATTGGCCACGATCACGTCGGCCTGCACCTTAAACGCCGCCAGATCGTTAATGACCCGTGAGTTAAAGAAGTCCGTCTCCTCCAAGACTGGCTCATGGACGATCACCTCCACGCCTTTGGCCTTAAGGCGCTTCATAACGCCTTGGATGCTAGACGCACGGAAATTGTCTGAGCCGGCCTTCATCACCAAGCGATAGATCCCGACCACGCGAGGACTCCGTCGCAGAATATCGTCTGCGATGAAATCCTTGCGAGTGGTGTTGGAGTCAACGATTGCACGGACTAGGGTCTGCGGCACGTCGTTGTAGTTGGCCAATAGCTGCTTGGTGTCCTTTGGCAGGCAGTAACCCCCGTAGCCAAAGGATGGATTGTTGTAATGATTGCCGATTCGTGGATCAAGACATACACCTCCGATGATCTGCCGGGCATCCAGCCCATGATGAGCCGCATAGGTATCCAGCTCATTGAAATAAGCCACCCGCATTGCCAGATAGGTATTGGCGAACAGCTTGATCGCCTCGGCCTCGGTGGACTCGGTAAAGAGCACCGAAATATCTGTCTTTACAGCACCCTGCTGAAGCAGCGCCGCGAAAACGCCAGCACGCTCGGAGCGTTCACCCACGATGATGCGGCTGGGATGCAGGTTGTCGTATAACGCCCGGCCCTCGCGCAGAAACTCGGGGGAGAAAATGATGTTTTGCGTGTTGAATAGTTCGCGAAGCTTGGCGGTGTGGCCGACGGGGATAGTCGACTTGATCACCATGGTGGCCGACGGGTTGATCGCCAGCACATCGCGGATGACGGATTCTACCGAGCCGGTATTGAAATAGTTGCTGACCGGATCGTAGTCCGTCGGCGTAGCGATGATCACGAAGTCGGCATCGCGGTAGGCCTGCTCTTTTTCTTGCGTTGCGGTCAGTTGCAGCGGCTTGTTGGCAAGGTATTCGGCCAGTTCGACATCTTCGATCGGCGAGCGGCGGCTGTTCACTAGCTCCACACGGCGTGAATCGATGTCCAGCGCTACTACTTCATTGTGCTGTGCCAAAAGCACTGCGTTCGATAGGCCGACGTATCCGAGGCCGGCAACGGCAATTTTCATTGTTATTTTTCGCTAGAAGGACAGAAGAGGGTTGATTGAGGGATGGAGGGACTACCCTCATCCGCCCCTTCGGGGCACCTTCTCCCAAAGGGAGAAGGGTTTCCTGCCGGAGACGAGCACCTTCTCCCAAAGGGAGAAGGGTTTGATATCAGTAGGCATTGCGGTTCACGAAGCCCTTGAACACGGTCATCGCGATGATCCGCAGGTCGAACAGCAGCGACCAGTTCTGCAGGTAGTACAGGTCGTATTCCACGCGGCGCTGCATCTTTTCCAGCGTGTCGGTTTCCCCGCGCAACCCGTTTACCTGCGCCCAGCCGGTGATACCCGGCTTGATGCGGTGGCGCTGCATGTAATCGTCCACCTGCTCCATGTACTGCAGGTTGTGGGCCACCGCATGTGGCCGCGGACCGACGATGGACATGCGCCCTTGCAGCACATTGATGAACTGAGGCAGCTCATCCAGGCTGGAACGGCGCAGGAAGTTGCCGAAGCGGGTCACCCGCGGGTCTTTCTTCTGGGCCTGGGTAACCTTTCCGTCACTTTCGGCATGCACCCGCATGCTGCGGAACTTCCATACCTTGATCTCGGTGCCGCCACGCCCGTGCCGTTTCTGTTTGAACAGCACGGGTCCGGGGGAGCTGAGCTTGACGCCGATGGCGATGGCCAGCAGCAGCGGCGCGATCAGCAGCAGGATCAGCGCGGCCAGCACCCGATCTTCCAACGCCTTGAGCAGGCGCGCATTGGCATCCATTGGCGTGGCGCGCAGGTTGATCACCGGCAATCCTGCCAGTTGCTGCACCGAATGGTTGAGCAACTGCAGCCCGAAGATGTCCGGCACCATCTTGATGTCCGCCGTGGAGTGCCGCAGCTCGGTAAGGATCTTCGCGATCTGCCCCTGCTCGCTTATCGGCAACGCAATCCACACCTGATCGATCTCGTGCACATTCACGTAGTGGTTGAGGTCGTCGATGTCACCGGGCAGCGCCCCCTCTTCTTGACCTTCGGAGGCGCCGAACCAGCCGGCAACAGTGATGCCGATCCAGGGCTGGCATTCCAACGCACGAATCACGCGCTGCGCATCCGCCGTCGCCCCGACCACTACCGCGGTGCGACTGTCCACCCCGCGCACGCGCAGCCAATGCGCAGTACGCCGGACCACGATACGGGCCCCCGTGGCAGCGCCAAGACTCATAACGAACCACGCTGCCCACCAGCTCCGCGAAAGCCCATGAATTTCAGTAAGCAGTTCGCTGTACAGCGCCATTGCCGTGAACAGCACCACCCAGGTACTGGCCAGGCCTGCAATCTCGACATTGAGCCCGCGACCGCGCCAGCTGCGATAGAGGTTGGAACCGTTGAAAACAATCAACCCGAACAACAGTGCCCTGCAGACGGTACGCAGGTAGTCGGTCGGCAGAACAACATCGCCTTTTACCAGTCGATAGGCGAGAAATCCCGTGCCCACCACCACTGCGAGATCGACAAAGCGCAAGGCAAGACCGAGCAGCGCCGCGGTCTTGTTGCTGGCGTGCGGATCAAGCCGCGTCTCCAGCCGGACAGGTGTAAACAACATACTGCGAATATCCTTATTCCCGGCCTGCTGCCCCCCTGTGTGCGGCAGATCCGTGTCAATTATGCCAGCAAGCGAGAACTGTTTCACACAAAGTTAATTTTTGCCGTGCTAGCGAATTCACCCATCGTATTCACGAACATAAAGCCGACGGTTCTTTTTGAATCAAGGGCGCATCAAAGCGGTCGCCATGCCGCGCCCTTATGGCCTGAGGCGCACCCCATCGGCGACGCCGGTCAGTTTGCGATCTCCCCCAGGTTGGCGTCGAAGAATTCGGTATTGCGCTCGCTGGTCAAGCCATACAGCCCGTACTTGCGCCCCAGCCAGGCGCCGCCATCGCGGGTCAGCGGGCTCCAGGTCAGCGTGGCGCGGGAGCGGCTGGCGCGCGGCAATAGGAAGTCCATCGGCACCGAGACGAAGATGCCCTTGTCGAAGCTGCCTTCACCGAAGTCGGCCGAGGACACATTAGTCTTGGTCGCATACGCGCCCATGGTGATGCCGTTGTCGAACAGCCGCGCCACATTGGCGGTCACGCCCCAGTCGCCGGCGAGGTAGCGCCCGGCACTGAAGGCGGCCTGCACCCGCTGCTCGCGGCCAAAGCCGTAGTACAGCGTGGCGTGGCCAGTGCCCACCTCGTAATCACGGAAGCTGGCGTCCTGCCTGAAGCCGCGCTGGCGCACCCAGTTGGCGTTTGCGCCCACGGCCCAACGCTGGCCGAACGGCCGGTACAGCACTTCACCACCTACACCGCCAAACATCGACTCCAGCAGGCCGGCATATGCCATGCCGTAAAGGTCACGCCCGAACTGGTGGCTGGCCGTCAGCTGCAGGTTGGGCACGGTCACGTCGGCGCTGGTGAGGTACTGGCGCTGGTAGGTGCGCACCCGCGGCAGCTTGCTGGGCGCGTCATAGCGGAACTTGTCGTAGTTGTTGAGCAGGTTGCCGCTGACGGTGCCGCTGAGCCACAGATTGCGGCTGAAGCGGTACTCGGCCGAATAGTCGGCACTGAACTGGTAGAGGATGAAGCCGTCCGGCCCGCCCAGGATCTGCCCGTAACCCAGGCCGAAGCCACCTTCGAACCGGTCGAGTGGCGCCTGGTAGAGCGGTTCGCTTTTCACCCTGCCCGGCGGATTGATCTCCACCTGCCTGGCCAGCACGTCCAGCCCGGTGCGGTGCTGCACGTAATCGGCGAATGCGGCGCGGTTGACGCTGTTTTCGGCGATCGACATCCCCAGCCGGCGGTTGACCAGCGTGAACCACTGGAAATCCTCCGGCGCGGTGTTATCGAGCACGCGTGCGGCACGGCCCAGGCCTTGTGCGGGATGGAAGTAGCGCCGTTGTTCGCCACTGACGATAAGCTCTTCACCGCGCAGGCTGATCGATTCCACGTCGATACCGGCATTGGCGCGCAGACGCGCCGCCACCGCCGGCCAGTCGGTGGCAGCCGCGGAGGCCAGCACCTGTTCGCGGGTGGCTGCGACCTTGTCCGCCGCATCGCGATAGTGCGGCGTGGCGGCGGGTGCGGCGGCCGGTTTTACCTGCAGGGATTCCGGTGCGGGATCCAGCAACTTGGCCATCGGCGTGGCGCGGCGCAGGTTGCCATGCAGGGTCAGCGCGAACAGTGCCGTATTGCCCCGCTCCCAGCCCAGGCTCAGCTGGGTATTCGGATTGAGCGTGTAGACCGCGCCGATATTGAACGGTGTGTCCGCACTCACCTTGAGTCGGCGCGGCTCATGCCGGTAATCGTTGCCGTCATATTCGAGCTTGAGCAGCAGCGGCTCCCACGGCGTCTGGTAGGCGATGCCGCCGAATGCACCAATCCGACCGCGAAACATGGCGCTGGCGCCAAACTTGCCGGCATTCACCACGGCACTCGTCGGCACTGGCCGCGTGTCGAAACGGTCATCGATCGCCCCCAGTGGATTACCGAAGTCGCCGCGCTTGCCCATATAGCCGGTCGCCAGGCCAAAGCTGGCGTCAACCGGTCCGAAGCGCTTGCTGGCGACCGCGTATTCGCTGGAGAACAAGCCGGTGCCACCGATATCGCGCAGCCCGACCGCCACTTCCGGCAGCCAGCGCCGCTCCGCCCAAAGCCGCAGCTTCAGGTCGATCGACTTGTCCTTGTAGTTCTGGTTGCCACTGAACGACTGCGCGCCGTAACGGATGCCGGTGACATTCATATAGCGGAACGAGCCTTCCAGCCACGGGAACGGCTGCATCGCCACGCTGTAGCGGCTGTAAGGCGAGGTACGGCTGGCGGTGAACGCCAGCTCGCCTTCATCAGCCATGCGCGCGGTCGGCGTCTGCAGCAGCCCCACCCCGCCCCAGTCATCACGGGTCACCAAGTCCTGCGCGGTCGCGATACCGCTCGCACCACACAGCATCAACGCGATCTGCGCGCTGAGCGCCCGCCGCTTCACCAACCCGCTCATGGCTGCCCCACCGGCAGCGGCTGGGTGGCGATGAAGCTGGCCAGCTGTGCATTGAAACCGGCATCCACTTCGCCCAGCCACTTCGCTGCGAGCGGCACATACAGCGTGGCGCCCGGCGCCAATGCGGCCAGCTCCTGCCCACGGTTCCACAGGGCAATGCCGATCCGTTGCACATTGCCGTCCGGCTGGATCACATACAGCCAGTCACGGTCGGCCAACGGCAGCACGTTGCAGTGGCGCAGATAGTCGCGCGCCTGCTGCAGCGGCTTATGCGCCAGTACGCAGGTATTCCCGACCGCCCCCATCACCTGCACGGTGGTGGGACGGCGCGGATAGATGAAACGGTCCCCGTCGGCCAGCAGGCGGTTGTGCGCAGTCGACAGTTCCAGCGGGCGCGGATCCAGCAGGGCCGTCACCCGGCCGGTCACCGGCATCGCATCGACCACGGATGCCAACTGATTGGCAAATCCGGCCGTGGCTTCATTGAGCGCCAGCTGCTGCAGATCGTGCTCGATGCCGGCCTTGAGGCGACGTTGCAGCACCAGCGCTTCGCGACGCAGCAATGCCGCCCCCAGCACGTAGGCATCCGCTGTGGGGCGTGCGGCCAGCACGGCGGTGGCGTAACGCGCATCGGGGGCAAAATCCTGCGGGCCGGGCGCCTGCACCGCGCCTTCCACAATCACCTGCAAGCTGCTTGCCTGCGGCTGCGCGCTGGCACCCGCCACGCCTGCAACAAGCATCAGACCCAGAAGCGGGCGGAAAACAGGCGGAAGACGCGTCATTGCCCGCCCTCGCGATAGGGCTTGAGCACGGTGAACTCCAGGCTCTTGCCCGGCCGCACCAGCTGGCGGCTTTTCACAATCGCGCCGTCCTGCGGGTCGACGTAATAGTTGTTGAGCGCATCCACGCCCGGGCCGGACAGCCGCTCGTCGATGCGCAGCAGCGTTCTGTTCTGGCCAAGAATTTCGACCTGCACCATGGGGCCGCGCCGCATATCCCCGCGCACCTGCACGCCATAGCGGTAGCCGGGCATCCAGTCATAGCTGCGTTGCACGCGGGTGCCATCGCCAACCTCGCGCAGATCGTCGAACACGGCCGGGTTGTCGACAGTGATGCCCGCCGCATCCCCGCCGGGCATGCCCGCGGTGCCGGTCAGCAGGCCATTGCGCAGAAACACGATGCGCCGGTCGCCGCTGTACCAGGCCTGGCGCCCGTCATCGACATTGCCCAGCACCATCACCACCGGGCGCTCCATCCCTTCCACCGCGATCTGCGCATACCGAAGGGCAGCCACCTGATCAGCGGAAACGGCATGCGCCCTGCGGTCAGCGATCGCCAGCCGCACCTGGTCGAAGCTGCTGCGGGTAAGGGTGCTGCAGCCCGTCATCAGCAACGCGGCAAATACCAGACACGCGTAGCCAAACGCACGTGACCACGCTGCTCGATCACTCAGGCCCAGCCCCACCTCATGCACGGGTGCATGCTGCATCAACGATATCGGCACCGGCGTCAGTCGGAAAGATTGGACTTGGCGCTCGCGGCGCCGCTGATGATGCCGGAGAACGGCAACAGCTGGCTCACGAAACGGCTCCAACGAGTGATGCCGGCCGCACCGATGAACACCACGTCACCGGGCAGCAACTCGAACTGGCTGGCCACGGCGAAGGCGGCCGGTGAGCGGGCTTCGAGCTGGTAGATCTGCGACGGCGCCTGCGCCAGATCATTGCTGCCGCGGATCACATACACCGCATTGCCATTGGCGGTGGCCTGGGCCAGACCGCGGGCACGGCCCAGCGCCTGGCTCAGGCGCAGCGAACCGGTGCGGAAGCTCTGCGCACCGGGCTGGTTGATTTCGCCGACAACAAAAATTTCCTTGTCGTCCAGGAACGGGACGTAGATCTTGTCATTGGCCTTGAGATAGACCGTGCTGCCGGACAGGCGATCCAGATTGATCGTATACGTCACTCCGTCGCGGGCCAGACGGACGCCCGACAGGTCGGCACCGGTGGGGTTGAGCCCCGCCTGGCTGATCGCATCGGACAGCGTCAACGGCACCACCGACAGCGGAATAGAGGCCGGATTGGCGGTTGCGCCGGTCACCCACACGCGCTGGCTTGCATAGGTCAGCACCGATACATCCACCTGCGGCGATTCGACATAACGCGCCAGCTTCGAGGCCAGCAGGTCACGCAGTTCGCCCGGCGTCAGGCCCGCAGCTTGGACCTTGCCGATATACGGATAGAACAGCACCCCATCGGCCTGCACCAGTCGCCCAGCAGCATTGAGCTGCTGTTGCGCGCCCGCCGGCACGGTCAACTCGGGGTGGTCCCACACGGTGATGTAAAGCAGGTCGCCCGAACCGATCCGGTAGGACTCGGGGCGGAAGTCCGCCAGTTCCGGCGCAACCACGTCGGCGCCGCGCGCCGCCGTGTCCATCGCAATCAGCTTGGAGGTGATCGGAATGATCTCCACCGCATCATTGCCGATCTGCGTGCTGCTGCCGCGCATGGCCGAGCGACTGAGGTGCTGGCCCGGAGCCAGGGCGCAACCGGACAGGACAGCGGCAGCCAGCAAGGCAAGAAGGGGGAGACGTACGGGTTTCATCAAAAACTCCATCGGGCGCGGAATGTCGTCACCCGACCCGTGCAACGAAAAACCCCGCAGACATCGCGCCTGCGGGGCTCCAGGCATTACTGCAAGACAAATGAACCCGCGTTAGCGCGAGGTTCCCGTGGTGCCGGTGGTGCCCGTAGTGCCAGTGGTACCACCACCGCCGCCACCGCCACCGCCGCCGCCACCATCGCCGCCACCGCCGGCGTTGCCATTTCCGCTATCGCTACCACCACCGGAGGCGGCAACCGCAATGGCCGCCGCTGCGGCTGCACCAATGGCAATCGTCGTGGCCGAGACGCCTGCGGCAGCCACTGCGCCACCCGTGCCCGCAGCAGCGCCTGCACCTGCACCTGCAGTAGTGCCAGCCGTGGCAGCTGCGCCACCTTCCGCGGCCCCGCCCGCAGCAGCGGCATCAACCCCGGCTGCAGCCTGCGCCTGCGGCAGCGCTTCTGCGCTCGTGGCCGGAGCCGACTGCGGGGCGGCAACCGCCATCGAGGAGCAGGCTGCCAGTGCAGCGATACCGAACATGCGTGTGATTGAATTCATTGAGCAGCTTCCAAGCTAAACGGGGTGGGAGCGGCATAGTTAAAAAGTTGTCAAGGCGGAAGTCAAGCCAACTTGTCAACGCGGCCGGTCACGCCGCGCGGACTTTTCCAATCATGTATGATTCGCCGCCAAACGTTGGCCAAGCGCTTCTTACAATCGGAAACCCGGCCTCGTGTTCAAAAGCATCCTGTTTGTCTGTGTCGGCAACATCTGCCGCAGCCCCACCGCCGAAGTTGTCATGCGTCACCATCTTGCCCGCGACGGCGTACAGATGGGCTCCGCCGGACTGCAGGCACTCGCAGGCAAGCCCATCGATCCGATGGCGCAGCAAATCCTCCAGGAACACCAGCTTGATGGCAGCATGCACCGCGGCCGTCAGCTCACTGCGGCGCTGTTGCGGGAAACCGATCTGGTATTGGTGATGGAGCGCAGGCACGTTGCTTCGATCACCAACGAGTTTCCGCAAGCCAGCGGCAAAACGTTCCTGCTGGGAAAGTGGTGCGGCGATCGCGAGATTCCCGACCCGTATCGCCAGCAGCGACCGGCCTTCGAGCATGTGTACGCGCTGATCGACGAATGCACTCAAGCGTGGACCCGATACATCCGTTAAGTAGTGGGTCCCACCTGCGTTGCCGGTGGCGCCCTCTCCCTGAAATTTTCAAACTGATTTGTGATGGCAAACGAAATGACGAAGACGTCCAGCCAGGATGGCGATGAAATTGATCTGCGTGAGCTTCTGGGAGTCCTGATCGACCGTAAATGGCTGATCATCACCGTGACCGCGGTCTTCATGCTGGGCGGCATCGCGTATGCCCTGCTCAGCGCTCCGGTCTTCCAGGCGCAGGCGATCGTGCAGGTCGAATCGAAGATGCCGTCGATCCCGGGTTTGGCGGAGCTCAGCTCGCTGGGCTTGGGTGAAGGCAGCTCGCAGGCCACCACCGAGGTGGCACTGATCACTTCGCGCACCGTGGTTGGCGAGGCAGTGGATCAGTTGAAGCTGGACATCGACGTGCAGCCCTACCGGCTGCCGCTGCTGGGCGATTTCATTGCCCGCCGCTTCTCGCCCGGCACCGATAACGAAGTCGCCTCGCCATGGCTGGGCATGAACAGCTATGGCTGGGGTGGCGAGACGCTGGATATCTTCCGGCTCACCGTGCCCAACGCCATGCTGGGCAAGGAGATGATGCTGCGGGCCGGCGACAAGCCTGGCAGCTACGTGCTGTATGACGATGATGGCAGGCAAGTGCTGGCCGGTACCGTTGGCGAAACCGCAGAAGGCCGCGGCGTACTGATCGAAGTGGTGGGCTTGAACGCCAATCCAGGCACACGCTTCCATGTCGCCAAGCTGCGCCCTTTGACTGTGATCAACGCGCTGCAGAAGGAAATCAAGGTTTCCGAACAGGGCAAGGAATCGGGCATCCTGAGCCTGAGCTACGAAAACACCGACGCCGCGTTCGCCCAGACCTTCCTGCAGAAGATCGCCGAGGCCTACGTGATGCAGAACGTGGAGCGCAACTCGGCGCAGGCGTCCTCGCAGCTGCGGTTCGTCAAGGAACAGCTGCCGGACGTGCGCAAGCAGGTGGAGAAGGCGCAGGCGGCGATGAACGCCTACCAGACCCAGGTCAATTCGGTGGATCTGGGCATGCAGACCCAGGGCCTGCTGCAGCAGGAAGTGGCAGTGGAAACCAGCATCCAGCAGCTGCGCATGCAGCAGGCGGAGATGGATCGCAGCTTCACCCGCGAGCACCCCGCCTACCGCGCACTGCTCAAGCAGATCGGTGAACTGGAAAGCCGCAAGGCCGGGTTCAAGGACCAGGTGAGCGCGTTGCCAGATACCCAGCAGCAGCTGCTGCGCCTGACCCGCGACCTGCAGGTCAGCAACGAGCTGTACACCGCCCTGCTCAACCAGGCACAGCAGCTGGACGTGGCCCGGGCCGGCACCGTGGGCAACGTGCGCATTGTCGACGCGGCCGCGGTTGACGAGCTGGAACCGGTCAAACCGAAGAAGCCGCTGATCGTGCTGGTGGCGACGCTGCTGGGCGGCTTCCTGTCGGTCGGTTATGTGTTCCTGCAGCGCATGCTCAATCCCGGCATCGAGGATCCAGCGCTGATCGAGGAGCTTGGCCTGCCGGTCTACGCCTCGATTCCGCTCAGCGAAATGGCACAGAAAGCGGCCACCCAAAAGCCCGGGCGGAACGGAAGCAGCCGAGCGTCGCGCCTGCTGGCCATTTCCGAGCCGGCCGACCTGGCGGTGGAGGCAATCCGCAGCCTGCGTACCAGCCTGCACTTCGCCATGCTCGAAGCGCAGAACAACATCCTGATGATCTCCGGCCCCGCGCCCGGCGTCGGCAAGACCTTTGTTTCGTCCAATCTGGCGGCGGTGATCGCCCAGAGCGGCCAGCGGGTGTTGCTGATCGACGTGGATATGCGCAAGGGCTCGCTGCACAAGGCCACCGGTGTTGCGGCCAAGGGCGGACTGTCGGACATCCTGGGCGGCGGCTTGAGCGCCGAAGCGGCCATCCGCACGCTCGACGGGCAGCCGGGGTTCCATTACATCACCCGCGGCGATGCGCCACCGAACCCCTCCGAGTTGCTGATGCACCCGCGTTTCGGACACCTGCTGGAGACACTGGCGCCGCAGTATGACCTGGTGATCGTCGATACCCCTCCGATCCTGGCGGTGACCGACGCGGCAATCGTGGCCCGCTACACCGGCGCCAACCTGCTGGTGACGCGTTTCGGCCTGAACCAGCCCAAGGAAGTGGCGCTGGCGAAGAAGCGTTTCGAACAGAATGGCATCGTCATCAAGGGCGCGATCTTCAACGCGGTGGAGCGCCGTTCCACCGGCCTCTACAGTTACGGTTATTACGAGTACAAGTCCGAAGCCCAGGGCGCCTGAGCCCGCGGCCCGGATGAACAGACAGACGGGGCAGCAGTCGCAAGACCGCTGCCCCGTCTGCGTTTGTGTCCCCTGTCATCGAGATGCGGCAGCCGCGCACCCACCCGCCAGCAAGCGGTTTTTCAGCGATGGCGGTTTGCGTCGCGCCCGCACGTCCCCGACGCCATGCCGCCCGGTGAATACCCTTTCGGCCCGACCAGTCGGCCATCACCGGTGATGGTTGCGGTGCCATGGCCAGCTGCAGCTCCCTGGGACATTGCCGCCGACGGCAATGTTCCGGCCATCATTCCGGGAACCCGCTGCTTTCGGAGTGCGCAGTTTCGCGTGCGCTGATCTGCTGCCGGTACGCCCGCGGCGCCATCCCCACTTCGGCCTTGAACTTGCGGGTGAACGCGCTCTGGTCAGTGAAGCCGCAGGCCAGGCCGATGCTGGCGATGCTGTCCCCGCCATGTAGCAGGTGCAGGGCGATCTGGATGCGCAGGCGCGTGAGTACCTGTTGCGGGGTCATCTGGAACACCTTGCGGAACGAGCGCTCCAGCTTGGACAGCGAGAACCCGGTGATATCGAGCAGGGTCTGCATGCGCACGTTTTCGGCGTAGTGCGTGTTGAGATAATCCAGTGCCAGCCGCAGCGGTTCGTAGCGCGATTCCAGCCCGCCCTTCTGGCCCAGATCGCGGGAGATGCCGATGATGCCCTGCACCTTGCCATCGACGACCAGCGGCCGCTTGCAGGTCAGGCACCAGCCCGGCTCCTGGTTGGCGAACAGGTGCAGCTCCATCAGGTTTTCGATGATCTCCCCGGCCAGCACGCGTTCGTCCTGGCGGGTGTATTCGGCGCTCAGTCCGGCCGGGTAGATCTCGCTTGCGCGCTTGCCGATCACCGCGCCGCGCGACTTCAGCCCGAGCCGCCGCATCATGGTCATGTTGACGTGGGTATAGCGGCCATCACTGTCCTTGACGAAGAACAGCACACTGGGAATGGCGTCGAACAGGGCTTCGATTTCAGCAGGATCGATTCGCATCGGAAAACCGGGCCAGAGCGGGGGATTGGTGCGGGCAATGAAGACGCTCGCGCGCGGCGATGGGCGACTGCCGCCATTCTAGCGACCCTGCCGTCTATTCCGCGCCCGTCATCGCGCCGCGGCCCATGCGGCAAATCCCAACTTTCACGCCGCGCTTTCGCCGCTCGCCCTATACCGCTCGGCACGTCGGGTACAACAGGAGTGGGCCATGCCACGCGGAGACAAATCCAGCTACACGGACAAGCAGAAGCGCCAGGCCGCGCACATCGAGCACAGCGAGAAAGCCAAAGGGCACAGCGAAAAAACCGCGGAACGGATCGCCTGGGCCACGGTGAACAAACAAGACGGCGGCGGCAAGCAGTCCGGCAGCGGCCGCAAGTCCCCCGGCAGCGGCAAGCCCTGACGGCGGGCGCGTCACCAGATGGCGCAGCGACAGGCCGGCCATGCTCATGCTTCAGCGCGGGCAGTGCGATGCCACGAGCAGCAGCCATCCGTTCCCCGCATCAATGAGGGCGGGCGGCAATCTTCAACACAGGCCCGTAGATGACGGCGCTGCCCCAACCGAACGGCAATTCAACGGCATTGCGCTGGACCGCCTTGGCTTGCTCAGCGCGCGGCAGGCGGAGGCGTCGCAGGTGGCTGGCCGGCGTTCGGCGCAAGCTTCGACTTCGATTTCAACGGCCGTGCCTGCAATTGCCGTACCGACGTGATCGGCACGGCCTCGGCGCGCTGCTGCGCCGGCCACCACAGGTAGACGAACGCGCTGCTGGTGCCAAGCAGGCGCGCATCGCCGGGCAATGCCGCGGCATCGCCGATCAGATGCACGCGCACCGGCGCGCCACGCCCCTTCTCGCGCAACAACTCGCCCTTGGTCTGCATGTAGATCGCCGAGCCCAGCAGCATGAAGGACGCCACCACCATGCTGACGCCGGTGATCGGGTGGATACCGACGCCATCCCAGGTCATGAGCTTCGCGCGCGGGAACACCATGCGTGCCCACCAGCGCTGGCGGCGCAAGCCAGCGACATAGTCCGGGTGACGGCGGCGCAGCGCCTCCGGCCAGCTCACCATCACCGCCAGCAGCACACCGATGGCGAAGATCAGCCCATAAGCCGGATCGCGCAGGCCCGCCACCAGGTAATCGCTGGCCTGCAGGTAATCCAGGATGGCGATGCCGAAGCCATGGTAGAACCACGCGCTCGACCACAGCCCGAGAAACGCCACCAGCACGTAGCCGCTGGAGAACATCAGCGCCGGCTCGCGGCAGCCGCGCCGCCAGAGGCTGAGCACCCAGGACTGGTCGCCCGGGCCAACATCGGGAATCGGCGACCAGTTGATCGGCGCGGCCGGGGAGGCATCCTGCGCTGCCCCGGGCTCCGGTCCGGAAGTCTGACTGCTGACGTCCTGATCCTCGTGCATCATCCCTTCCCCCTTTCGTTGCCGCGAGCATCGCCGATCGCCGTGCCCGGGGGAAGCATCAGTACAGGTGCACGCTATACGACCGTTCGGCAGGTGCCTGCCACGGATCCCTGGACAAGCGCACCGCGGGAGCAGGCAGGCTGCCCGTCATCGCCAAGGGATCCACCCCGCATTCGCGGGGCGTCCCGGGTACAACCTCATCGTGCCGGTTCGATCCGCCCCACTCCCACTCGCGGGAGTGCAAGCAAACGATCGATCAGCCCCACGGATCCTGCAGGATCATGGTGTGGTCACGGTCCGGACCGGTGGACACGATCGAGATCGGGCAACCGGCCAGTTCTTCCAACGCGCGCAGGTAGGCGCGGGCGGCCGGCGGCAGTGCGTCCCAGCTGGTAACGCCGTGGGTGTTCTCGCTCCAACCCGGGAATTCCAGGTACACCGGCGTGCACTCTTCCCAGCCCTGCGCGTCCAGCGGCGCGTACTCGGTGCGCTTGCCGCGGTACTCGTAGGCGATGCAGATCTTGAGCTTTTCCATGCCGTCGAGCACGTCGAGCTTGGTGATGCACAGGCCACTGATGCCGTTGATGGCGACGGCGCGCTTGAGCGCAACGATATCCATCCAGCCGCAACGACGCGGACGGCCGGTCGAGGCGCCGTACTCGGCACCGCGATCGCGAAGGCCCTGGCCGATGTCATCGTCCAGCTCGGTCGGGAACGGGCCGCCGCCGACGCGGGTGGCATAGGCCTTGGCGATACCCAGCACGTAGTCGATCGCATCGGCGCCCACGCCGGCACCGGCCAGCGCGCCGCCGACGGTGGTGTTGGAAGAAGTGACATACGGATAGGTGCCGTGGTCGATATCCAGCAGCGCACCCTGTGCGCCTTCGAACATCACGCGCTTACCCTGCTTGCGCAGGTCGTGCAGGATGCCGGCCACATCCGACTTCATCGGTTCGACGTATTCGCCGAAGGCCAGCGCCTCGTCGTAGGTCTTCTGGAAATCGACCGCATCGGTGCCCAGGTATTTGGTCAGCACGAAGTTGTGGTAATCCAGCGCGGTGCGCAGCAGTTCTTCCAGCTGCTTGGGATAGTGCAGGTCGGCGATGCGGATACCGCGGCGCGCCACCTTGTCTTCATAGGCCGGGCCGATGCCGCGACCGGTGGTGCCGATCGCCTTGCCGCCGGCGGCGCGTTCGCGCGCCTGGTCCAGGGCGATGTGGTACGGCATGATCAGCGGCGCGGCCGGGGAGATCTTCAGGCGCGAGCGCACTTCCACGCAGGCGGTTTCCAGCTCTTCGATTTCCTTCTGCAACGCAGCCGGGGAAATCACCACGCCGTTGCCGATCAGGCACAGCGCGTCGTCGCGCAGGATGCCGGACGGAATCAGGTGCAAGACGGTTTTCTTGCCGTTGATGACCAGCGTATGGCCGGCGTTATGGCCGCCCTGGAAACGGACGACGGCACCGATCTTTTCGGTAAGCAGATCGACGATCTTGCCCTTGCCTTCATCGCCCCACTGGGCACCGAGAACAACAACTGACTGACCCATGACGGGTGACTCCTGATTTGCTGCGGCCATCGGGGCCGCGGACGGGAACCATGCAGGCCGGCGTTTACACCCAGCGACACTCCATCGGGGAGCATCCGGTAAACCCCACGCCACACACGGAAAAAGCCGGACGGGACGCTCCATCTGAGAGCAGGCCCGACCGGCTTTTGTGGATTATCCGGGTTTTCCGCGGCGCCTACCACCCCGGCCCATTCAGGGCCGCCATCGCGCCGGGTATCGGTTCAGTGTCGCAGCCACCACAGCACCAGCAGCCCCGCGCCCAGCGTCACCGCGCCCATCCGCCGTAGCAGCGCCGATGGCATGGCCAGCAATTGCCCGGCCATGCGCTTCCATGCGTTTGGTGCGACAAACAGGAACAGGCCTTCGAGCACGGCGACCAGACAGAGAGCGGAGAAGAGGTCTTGCATGAGTTATCCAGTTGGCGCGGATGCGGATTTCCCTCTCCCACCGGAGAAAGCGGCACATAGCGCGGGGTGATTTAGCCTCCTTCATCGGGAGAAGGTGGCGCGCAGCGTGGGGCGACTTGCCCCCTCCCGGCGGGAGAAGCGAACCCGCCGCGTCGGGAGCGGCGCGCCTTTCTCCCTCGGGAAAAAGTGGCGGGTAACGCAGGGGCGGCTTGCCCTTCTCCCAGCAGGAGAAGGTGGCGGGTAACGCAAGGACGGCTTGCCCTTCTCCCAGCGGGAGAAGGTGGCAGGTAACGCAGGGGCGGCTTGCCCTTCTCCCAGCAGGAGAAGGTGGCGGGTAACGCAGGGGCAGCTTGCCCTTCTCCCAGCGGGAGAAGGTGGCGGGTAACGCAAGGACGGCTTGCCCTTCTCCCAGCGGGAGAAGGTGGCAGGTAACGCAAGAACGGCTTGCCCTTCTCCCAGCGGGAGAAGGTGGCAGGTAACGCAGAGGCAACTTCCCCTTCTCCCAGCGGGAGAAGGTGGCAGGTAACGCAGGGGCAGCTTGCCCTTCTCCCAGCGGGAAAAGGTGGCGGGTAACGCAGGGGCGGCTTCCCCTTCTCCCAGCGGGAGAAGGTGGCGGGTAACTCAGGGGCAACCTCCCCTTCTCCCAGCAGGAGAAGGTGGCGGGTAACTCAGGGGCAACTTCCCCTTCTCCCAGCGGGAGAAGGTGGCGCGCAGCGCCGGATGAGGGGCGGCGGCAACGGCGGAAACGATGAATGCCCTGTCCCCCACCGCGCCGGGAATCAGCCGCGTGGATGCTGGACCCCGCTGATGCCGCGCGCCGTCCGGCGACCCGCCCCTCTCCCGACGGGAGAGGGGCGACGAGGACGCTCAGCGGTCGTTTTTCATGTACTGCAGGAACGGGTCGTTCTTGTCGAGCACGATCACGCCGTTGCCGTCGGTCATCGAGCCGCGATAGGCCTCCAGACTGCGGTAGAACGCGTAGAACGAAGGATCGGCCGAACCGGCCTTGCCATAGATGGCCGCGGCCTGGGCATCCCCTTCACCGCGCAGCAGCTGCGCATCGCGCTCGGCCTCGGCGACGATCACCGTGCTTTCGCGGTCGGCCTGGGCGCGGATCGTCAACGACTGCTCCTCGCCTTCGGCCCGCAGCTTGGCGGCCTCCTGCTTGCGCTGGGCGCGCATGCGCTCGTACACGTCGGTGATCACCTGGCTGTCGGTCGGCAGGTCGATCTGCTTGATGCGCAGGTCGGTGATCTGCATGCCCAGGGTCTTCACCGCATCGTTGATCCCGGTCAGCTGGCCGGCAATCAGCTCGCTGCGATCGCCCGATACCAGCTGCTGCAAGGTGCGCGAGTTGATCTGGTTGCGCAGCGAGTCGGTGATGATCGGCGCCAGCCGCGCGTTGGCCACGCGACTGTCACCGCCGGTGGCACGGTAGTAGGCGCGCACGTCGGAGATGTAGCCGATGGCGAAGAAATCGACGCTGACGTCCTTCTGCTCGGCGGTGAAGTAACGCGCCGGCGCGGTGTCCAGCACCTGGAAGCGGCGGTCGAACACCCGCACCGTTTCCACCAGCGGCACCTTGAAGTGCAGGCCCGGCTTGATGTCGGCACGCACCACCTTGCCGAGGTTCAACACCATCCCGGTCTGATCCTCACGCACCACGTAGACCGAACCCAGCAGGCCCAGCAGGATGACAACGATCAGGCCTACCCAAACGGAACTCTTCATCGACCCGCCTCCTCACGATTTACCGAGCGCGATACGGTGCGGTCCGGATTGCGAACACTGTCGGTACCGCCCTGCAACGCGGGCGCCACCATCTCCGGGGTCAGCTGCGGCGCGGCGGAAGTTTTGCCGGCATCGGCCGGCATCGGCACGTAGATCAGCTGGCGGCCATCGCCGCCGATCACCTTGCGGTTCTCAGACAGCACCTGCTGCAGGGTTTCCAGCCACAGGCGCTTGCGGGTCACCTCCGGCGCGTTCCTGTACTCGGCCTGCAACAGGCTGAAACGCTGCGCATCACCCTGCGAACGGGCGATCAGCGCCTGCTTGTAACCTTCGGCCACGGTGCGGGTACGCGACGCCTGGCCGCGGGCTTCGGGCACCACCTTGGCGGCATAGGCCTGGGCTTCGTTGATCAGCCGCTCCTTGACCTGCTGCGCACCGTTGACCTCGTCAAACGCCGGCTTCACCTCTTCGGGCGGGCGCGCGTCGGGCAGGGTCAGTCCGGTCACGGCCAGGCCGGTACGGTAGACCTTCAAGGCGGCCTGCAGCCGCTCTTCGGCGGCGATGGCCAGCGGGCCGCGGTTGTTCAGCACCGCGTTGAGATCGGCCCGGCCGACCTGCTCGCGCACCGCACTCTGCGCCGACTGTTCCAGCACCTGGTCCGCATCGACCGCGCCGAACAGGTACAGACGCGGGTCGTCGACCCGGTACTGCACGTTGAGCGAGACATTGACGATGTTCTCGTCACGGGTCAGCACCGGCACGTTGCTGCTGAAGGTCTTGATCTGGGTGGCATTGACCTTGACCACCGATTCGATCGGCCACGGCAGCTTGAAGCTGGGGCCGGGCTGCAGGATCCGCGAGAACTGGCCGAAACGCAGCACCACGCCACGCTGCTGTTCGCCGATCAGCTGGAAGCTGGAAAACAGCACCAGCAATACCACTGCCACCAGCACCCACCGCCAGATACCGCCATCAATCAAATCGCGCAGCGGGCCCGGCAGGCCGCCGGGAAAACCGCCCCAGCCCCCGCCATTGCCACCGCGGGGCTTCCACGGGCTGCGTCGATTGTCGTCTGGGCCATCTCCGCCCTTGCCGCCGGGTGTGTTCCAGGCCATGCACGCTCCACTCTGGTTAGGCTGCAGCGCGGGCCATTCCCGCAATGCCAGCCGTAAATCGGACATTGATTCTACTAGATGGGGCAGACCTGCCGTTTAGGAAGGGCTATCTTGGCTTTCTTTTACAGCGATCCAGGTCTTTCCATGCCCCTGCCCGCCCGATTTCCCGCTTTCCGCATCCACAACGACGACGCCGGCTACCGCAGCGGGATCGAGCCACTGGCATTGGAACAGCTCAGCCCGGGCGAGGTGGTGATCCGCGCACGCTGGTCTTCGGTCAACTACAAGGATGCGCTGGCCGGAACCGGCCAGGGCAAGATCCTGCGTCGTTTCCCGCTGGTCGGCGGCATCGATGTGGCCGGCGAAGTGGCGGCTTCCACCGACCCGGCGTTCCGCGAAGGTGACCTCGTACTGACCACCGGCTGCGGCCTGAGCGAGGTCCGCGATGGCGGTTACAGCCAATATGTGCGGCTGGAATCGAAGTGGGTGATCCCGCTGCCCACCGGGCTGTCGCTGCGCGAGGCGATGGTGCTGGGCACCGCCGGCTTCACCGCCGCGCTGGCCTTGCTGCGGATGCTGGAGAACCGGCAGAAGCCGGAACTCGGGCCGCTGGCGGTGACGGGAGCGACCGGCGGGGTCGGCTCGCTGGCGGTGGACATCTTCAGCCGTGCCGGCTTCGAGGTGCATGCGATCAGCGGCAAGGCCGACCGCGCCGATTACCTCAAGACCCTGGGCGCCCGCGCAGTGCTCGGCCGCGAGGCGCTGGCCACCACCCGGCCGCTGGAATCGGCCCGCTTCGGCGGCGGCCTGGACAACGTTGGCGGCAGCATGCTGACCAGCCTGCTGGCGCAGACCGCGCCCTATGGCAATGTCGCCTCGGCCGGGCTGGCCGCCACCGGGGAGCTGGACATGACCGTGATGCCTTTCATCATCCGCGGCGTATCGCTGCTGGGCGTGGCTTCGGCCGGCACCGCGCGCGACCTCCGCGACCAGGTCTGGCAACACCTGGGCAGTGACTGGAAGCCGGCCCACCTGGATCTGATCTGCACCCGTGAAGCCAGCCTCGACGAGTTGCCGGCGGTCTTTTCCACCATGCTGGAAGGCCGCTCTTTCGGCCGCACCGTGGTCCGGCTGGATTGAGCCGGCACCTGCCGCGATAGACGTGACGCATGTGGCTTCACGTCCATGCATGGCCGGCACTACACTGGCCGCTACATTCCGGGGGAACACATGGCTCGCATCCTGATCGTCGACGATTCGCCTTCGCAATTGCTGGGCATCCAACGCATTGTCGAAAAACTGGGGCATGAAACCCTCACCGCCACCGATGGTGCCGCGGGCGTGGAAGCGGCCAAGGCCGGATTGCCCGACCTGGTGCTGATGGATGTGGTGATGCCCAACCTCAACGGTTTCCAGGCCACCCGCACCTTGCGCCGCGAAGCCACCACCCAGCACATTCCGGTAGTGCTGGTGACCACCAAGGACCAGGACACCGACCGCATGTGGGGCATGCGCCAGGGCGCCAAGGCGTATATCACCAAGCCGTTTTCCGAGGACGAACTGTCCGAGGTGATCGAGCGGGTGTTCAGCAGCGAACAGCCGCCCGCAGCCTGACCTGTAGGACGGGGCAGCGCCCCGCCCGGGTTACCCGTTATGCCGGCCAGCGGGGCGTTGCCTCGCTCTACGATCGGATCGTCTCGCCGGAAGCATTGGCCAAGATGCGATACGCCCTGCGTTGCGCTTCGCCGGTGGGCGGCGGCGCCACGAACTCCAGTTCCACACGGGTCGCCATCGGGATTACCCGACAGCCCTCCGCCCGCGCCGGTGCAGCTTGCGCCCGGCTCCAGAGCGCAGCGGGGCAAGCCCCGCCCTGCGGCTACACCGTCTCGCCGAACGCCTTGGCCAGGGTGCGATACGCCTTGCGCTGGGCCTCGTCGGTGGGCACCGGCGCCATGATCTCCAGCTCCACGATCTGGTCACCGTCCGGATTGCCCGGCAGCCCGCGCCCGCGCAGGCGCAGCTTGCGCCCGGCTTCGGAGTCGGCCGGCACTTTCAGTTCCACCGCGCCGCCCAACGTGGGCACGCTGATGCTGGTGCCCAGCGCCGCCTGCCACGGCATCACCTGCAGCGTGTAGAGGATGTTGCGGCCGTCGACCACGAATTCGGGGTGTTCGGCGTATTCCACTTCCAGCATCAGGTTGCCGCCGCCACTGCCCTGCCCGGCCAGCCGGATCACCTGTCCCGGCCGGATGCCCTTGGGCACGCGCACTTCCAGCTGGCGGCCGCCCACGGTGATGCGCAGGCTCTCGCCCTTGTAGGCTGCTTCCAACGGCACCGCCAGCTTGGCCCGGGTATCGCGCGGCGGCTGCGGACCACCGCCGCCGAAGCCGGCACCCGGCCGGCCGCCCCCGCGCTGACGCGCGAACAGGCTTTCGAAGAAATCGCTGAAGCCGCCGTTGCCGTTGCCGCCGCCAAACACCTCCTCGAAATCGAACCCCTGGCCGCCACCGAAATCCGGCGGCGCATGGAACTCTTCGCCGGGCCGGTACCCCCGGGCCTTGAGCTGGTCGTAGGCCTTGCGCTTCTGCGGATCGCGCAGCGCCTCGTAGGCCTCGTTGACCGCCTTGAACTTCTCCTCGGCGCCGGCCTCCTTGCTGACATCGGGATGGTATTTGCGCGCCAGGCGCCGATAGGCGGTCTTGATCTCGGCATCACCCGCGCTGGGTTCCACGCCCAAGGTGGCGTAGTAGTCCTTGAATTCCATCCTTACACCTCGAAAATTTCGGCCCGACACGCCACCGCGACGGGTCGTTACGCGCCGGGCGGCGACCAGGCCGCCATTCTAGCGGCCACCGGCACCGGCGAGCAGGACCGTTTTCGTCCCCTTTGCCCGGGCGCCCGCAGGCCGGGCGCTTGCGGCTGAACCGGCAGGCGGCGATGCGTGCGCTGCCGCGGGATACGTGCGGTTGCCCGAACCGGTTGCCCGCCGCCGCAAACGCTGCAGGTGCTGCCGGTTGCCGGCACCGCCGCGGGTGCGGCATTCCGCGCCGCGGGCGGTGACGTACGATGCTCCATGCGCGGCACGAACCGCTGGCAATGCATCGCGAGCTGGGCGCTGCGAGGTGCTGCGGAAGCCGGGCAACCGGTTCTTCCCCTCGCCTTGACGCTGTTCTCGCACCCGATCACTGAAACTGCCCCCCATCAGGAGACCTCCATGTCCATCGACGTCGGCGAACACATTCCCGAAGTAACCCTCAAGCGCATCCGCGAAGGCATGGAAACTGTCGACACGCGGGCGCTGTTCGAAGGTCGCAATGTGGTGCTGTTCGCGGTCCCCGGCGCCTTCACCCCGACCTGCTCGGCACGCCACCTGCCCGGCTACGTTGAGCATTTCAGCGAGTTCCGCCGCCGCGGCATCGAGGTGTACTGCATGGCCGTGAACGACCCCTTCGTGATGCACGCCTGGGGCGTCGCGCAGGCGGTCCCGGACGGCCTGCAGATGCTGTCCGATGGCAATGGCGAACTCACCCGCGCCCTCGGCCTGGAAATGGATGCCAGCAGCTCCGGCATGGGCCGGCGCTCGCGCCGCTTCGCGCTGTACGTCGAGGACGGGGTGGTACGCGCCCATTTTGTCGAAGAACCGGGCAAGTTCGAGGTCTCCTCCGCCGAGCACGTGCTAGCGCACCTGCCCAAATAGTTTTCCCCGCAGATTAAGGAACGGCCCGCCATGTCCAAACAGCACGCCCACCACAGCTCGAACGCCTCCGCTATCGAAGGCATCAGCGACCGCAGCGTGATCCGTGCCAATGCCCGCAAGAGCATTGAAGATGGTGCCATCACACCGACCTACCATGCCGACCGCAAGGCGGTGATCAAGCTGCTCAACGATGCGCTGGCCACCGAATACGTCTGTGTGCTGCGCTACTACCGGCACTTCTACATGGCCAAGGGCATGCTGGCCGATGCGGTGAAAGCCGAGTTCCTTGAACATGCACAGCAGGAACAGGCGCATGCCGGGATGCTGGCCGAACGCATCGTGCAGCTGGGCGGGGAGCCGGACTTCAATCCGGACACCCTCACCGCCCGCTCGCATGCCGAATACAAGGAAGGCGGCGACCTGCGCGACATGGTGCGCGAGAACCTGATCGCCGAGCGCATCGCCATCGACAGCTACCGCGAGATGATCAACTTCGTCGGCGACAAGGACACCACCACCAAGCGCATGCTTGAGCAGATCCTGGCGCAGGAAGAAGAGCACGCCGACGACTTCGCCGACCTGCTCGACGGCTGGATCGGCGAATAGGCGGCGCCAGCCGGCACCCAGCACCCGGGCCCGCCCATGCGGGCCCGCGCGTTCAACGCACCAGCTGGAATCCGACCCGGGTCCAGGCGCCATCGGCGGCCAGCGCGGTGAGGGTGTGTTCGCCGGGTTCGTCGTAATCACGCAGGAATGGGCGCGCGCCGTGGGTCTGCGCGATCCAGCGGCCATCCAGCAGCCAGTCGATCGGTCCGTCGCTGCCCAGCGCACGCACCTGCAGCCGCACCCCGTGCGTGGAGCCGGGCGCGCGGGCCAGCACCGCGCGGTCGTTGAGCCCTTCGATATGCAGGCTGCCAGCGGCATCGTGGCCGTCGGCCGGACACCCCGCTGCCAGCGGCGGCAAGCGCGAAGCCTGTCGCTGTGCCGCCGGCAACCACGGCGACAGGCGCGCCGGCCAGCGCGCGATCTCGCGCTCCTCCCGCTGCGGATGACCCGCGCACCCGGCCGACAGCCGCAGGCCGCTGCGCGCATCCACCTCGAAGCGCACCCGCCCCGGCTGCCACAGCCGTGCATCGCGTTCGGCAAACGTCGGCGGCACTCCGCCATCGAGGACATGCGCGCTGACACGGCGATGGCACAACGCCGCCGGTGTCTGCGCCGCGGCGATGCCCAGCGGCCAGCAGATGTCCTGCGCCTGCACGCTGGCCGGCATCGCGGGCGGCGCGGCGTCGCCGGGCAGTCGCGGCAGGCTGTCGATCACCTCGAACATCAGCGGCAACGCGGTGACCGCGCCGTACTGGCCGGGCAGCGGGGTGCCGTCCGGGCGTCCGACCCACACCCCGACGGTGTAGCGGCGGGTGCTGCCCAGCGCCCAGGCATCGCGGTAGCCGTAGCTGGTGCCGGTCTTCCACGCCACCGGCGGCCGCGTGGCGACATCGAAGGCGCCGTTGCCATAACCCGGCCGCGGGTTGGACTGGAGGATGTCGCGCACGATCCATGCCGCGCCCGGCGACACCAGCCGGCGCTCGATCCGCGCATCCTGCGGGGTATAGCGCACGCGGCCGGCAATGCCCTCGCGGTTGAACGCGGCGAACGCACCGACCAGTTCCTCCAGCCGGGCGCCCGTGCCACCGAGGATCAGCGCCAGGCTGGGTTGGCTGCCATGCGGAAATTTCAGGCCGATGCCGGCATTGGCCAGCCGTGCGGCGAACCGTGACGGACCGACCCGGTCGAGCAGATCCACCGCCGGCACGTTCAGTGACAGCCGCAGCGCGGTGGCGGCGCTGACCGGTCCGTTGAACGCCGCATCGAAATTGCCCGGCCGGTACCCGCCGAAACTCTGCGGCGCGTCCACGAGCAGGCTCTCCGAATGGATCAGGCCATCGTCCAGCGCCATCGCATACAGGAACGGCTTGAGCGTTGAGCCGGGCGAGCGCCAGGCCTGCACCATGTCCACGTGCCCCAGCCGCTGGGTGTCGGCGAACTCGACCGAGCCGACATAGGCGCGCGCTTCCAGGGTGGCGTTGTCCACCACCAGCAAGGCGGCCGAGGTGCGCTCGGGCAGCTGCGAGAAATAGCTGGCCACGCGCTCTTCCAGGGTGCGCTGCAGGCCGCTGTCCAGCGTGGTGCGGATCTGCGCCGCGCGCGGCTGCTGCGAGCGCAGGCGCTGCGCCAGCAAGGCCGCATGCAGCGGGCTCTGCAACGAACGCGCCACCACCGGTTCGATCCGCGCATCGGCCACTGCGGCGGGCGACCACACCCCCAGCGTGGCCATGCGCTCAAGCACCTTGTCGCGCGCCCGCTGCGCCGCCTGCGGATGCCGGTCCGGCCGCAGCCGACTGGGCGATTGCGGCAGCACCGCCAGCAACGCGGCTTCGGCGTGCGACAGCCGCGCGGCCGGCTTGCCCAGATACGCCCAGCTCGCCGCCTCGACCCCTTCGATGGTGCCGCCATAAGGTGCGCGTTGCAGGTACAGCGCGAGAATCCGGCGCTTGTCCAGATGCACTTCCAGCTGCACGGCGCGCAGCAGCTGCCTGGTCTTTCCCCACGGCGTGCGCGTATGCGGATCGAGGATGCGCGCCACCTGCATGGTCAGCGTGGAGCCGCCGGAGACGATGCGGCGCTCGAACAGCCATTGCTTGCCCGCGCGCAGCAGCGCCCACGGATTGATGCCGGGGTGTCGCCAGAACCAGCGGTCCTCGTAATTCAGCAGCGCCTGCAGGTACAGCGGCGACACCGAGCCGGCATCGGCCGGATAGCGCCACACCCCTTCGGCATCGGCGAACGCGCGCAGCGGGCTGCCATCACTGGCCACCACCAGCGTGCTGGTGTCGCGTGATTTCGGCAGCGGCAACGGAAACGCCAGATCGAGCAGCAGCAACGCCGACAGCACCGCCACCGTGCCCCAGCGCAGTGCGCGCAGCAGCAGGCGCCGGAGGTGGCGCCCGCCACTGCTGTGTTCCGGTACCGCTGCGTGCATCACTGGCGTCCGGCTGTGCTCATCCATCCTGCAACGCGGCGGCAATCATGGCTGCACCACCGTGATCGTGGCCGGGTTGGCGCGGCCCACGCCGCGCAGATCGGGACGGTACATGTCCTCGGCCAGCGGTGGCGGCACGGTGTAGGTGCCCGGGGTCACCGCGCGCACCAGATAGAACAGCCTGGCGGTGTTGCCCCGCGCGAGCTTGAGCGCGGCCACGTAGCGGTCGTCGCGGAACTCCTCGTGCTTGACGTCGGCGGCCTCGGAACGGTCGCTGATGCCGATGCCGTCGACCACCACGTCGGCCCACTGTCTGGCATCGCCCAGGTTGAAGTTCTCGATCTCCAGCCCGGCCGGCAGCAGGTCGGTCAGCAACGCGTCGGGCATGTCCGAATTGGCGGTCACGCTCAGCCGCACGATCAGCGCCTCGCCTTCCTTGAGCGGACGCGGTGACCACGGCTTGCCATCGGCGGTGTACCAGCTGCGCTCGATGCCGATGACGCGGTTGTCCGGCGCCGGTGCCCGCTTCGGAACGCCGGCCACTTCCAGGCTGGCGAACATCGGCGGCTCGCCTTGCGGGGTGAAGCGCACGCCGCGCGCCAGCTGCGCGGCATCGAACACCCGCGCGAAGATCCTGCGCGCGGCAATGGCCTCGGTACTTTCGCCCACGGCCAGCACACCGGACACCTGTTTGTTCTGGTTGGCCATCAACGCCTTGCCCAGCCGCGCCAGTGCCACCTGCTCCTGGGTGCTGAGCCACAACCAGCCGCTCTTGCGCCGCACCTCCAGTTCGCGGCCCAGCGCCACCGCGCGGGCGTCGTACCCGGGCTTGGCCAGTCCGCGCTCGTGCAGCAACGCGATCATCAGCGCGTCATCGCGCAGCGCGCTGCCGTAGTCGCCGAAGTACGCCGGGCGATCGGCACTGCTGCGGGCGAACCCGGCCGCAATCGCGGCCTCGCCCCGCTTGCGGTCGCCCTGCAACGCCAGCGCCGCGCCCAGATGCACCAGCGACAGCCCGGTAACGGCCTTGCCGCGTTCGTTGTCGTACAGCGCGCGCAGCGTACCCAGCGGCGCGCGGTTGACCCGGGCCAGCACGTAGCCCGAATACGCCTGGTTGGCGAACTTCAGGTTCTCGCGGCGGTCCTGGCCGTAGAACTGGTTGCCACCACTGAGCAGGTCCTCGCTGAGACGGTTCAGCGCCTTCTGCAGCACGTTGTCGGGCACCGCGAAACCGCCTTCTTTCGCATCGAGCAGGAACTCGGCGATGTAGGGCGTCAGCGCCGGATTGACGTAGCCGTCGTCGCCCCACATCGAGAAATTGCCATTGGCCACCTGCATCGAGGCCAGCCGCCCGAACGCGCCTTCCATGCGCTCGCGGCGGGTCTTGGCATCCAGGCCGTCAGCCCCGAGCAGGGCCGAGGTCGCCTCGTCCAGCATCAGCGCGGCGTAGCCCTTGCTGGCGGTCTGCTCGGCGCAGCCGTAGGGATAGTTCAGCGCACCCTGCAAGGCACTGGCGAACGGGATCGGCGGCAAGGCGCTGACCAGCATGCGCGCGTTGACCGAACCGTCCATCAGGCCCTCGGCGAAATCGCTGCCCAGCGTCACCGCCGCCAGCGGATCGAGCGTGCGGGTCTGCGAGCGCAGCACCTGCGGCCACGCCGCGCGCACCGGCAGGTCGTAACGACGGTCCACCTTGAAGCCGTTGCCCTCCACCCGCACCCGCACCTTGGCCACGCGGTAACCCTCCTGCGCCACCAGCGGGAAACTCAGCGTGGTTTTGGCCTCGCTGGCCAGCGTGGCGCTGCGTGGGGATTCGCCGATCGCCAGCGGGCCTTCGCCGTCCACGCGCACGCTGAACCGGCCGGGCTGGCCGGTGAAGTTCTGCACATCCAGCGTCACCGTGCTGCGGTCGCCCGGCGCCATCACCCGCGGCATGCTGGCCTCGGCCAGGATCGGCGCACGCACCACGGTTTCCACCGCGCGGTTGCCGTAATACTCATCCGAATACACCAGCGCCGACACCCGCAGCGTGCCGTTGAAGTCGGGCACTGGCAGGCGGATGCGGGCGTTGCCCTGCGCATCGAGCTGCACCGGCCCGGAGAACAGGTCCACCGTCTGCACCCGCGCGGTCGGCCGTCTGGCCTGCGGCAAGGCGGCCAGTGCCATGTCGCCACCGAAGCGCAGCTTGCCGCTGCCGCCTTCAAAGCTTTCGATCACCCGGCCGTAGATGTCGTAGGCATCCACCCCCAGCCGCCGCTGCGCGAAGAAATGCGCATTGGCATCGGGCACCGGGAAGCGGGTGATGTTGAGGATGCCCACATCCACCGCCGACACGGTGACATGGGCCAGCTTGCTGGCCAGCGCCGGGGCACTGACCGTCACCGGCAACGGCTGCTGCGGGCGCATCTGCGCCGGTGCCACCAGCCCCACCGCCACCCGGCGCGCCTTGCGGTCCATCGGCACATGCACCACGCCCACGGCGCGGGCCGGGGTGATCCTGCTGGGCGCGCTGCCACCGCGGAACACCAGCGCGGTGATGTAGACATCGTGCCGTTCCCACTCGGCGCTGACCGGAATCTCGAAGCTGCTGCCCGGCTTGACGTCGATGTCCTGCACGTACAGCAGCTTGTCGCTTTCCACCATCAGCACGCCGCGGCCGGCATGCGGCGGCGTCAGCGTCACCTTGAGGGTGTCACCGGCGCGGTAGCCGCTCTTGTCCAGCGCCAGCTTGACCTTGTCCGGGCGTGCATCCACCCCGCGGTTGTCGTCGTTCCAGCTCCAGCCGGCGCGGAACGGATAGCGGGCCGTCAGCCCGGTGGCCGGGTCGAACACGTCCAACCGGTACTCGCCCCATTCCACCGCGAAATCGAGCCGGGCTGCCGTGGCGCCGACATCGATGGTGCGCGTCTCCTTGTTCTCGAAGCGGCGGGTGAAGTCGTAATCCCAGCGGTTGTCGTTGTAGGCCCAGTGGTAATCGCGCAGCTCGCGCACCAGCGTGACCTTGAGCCCCTTGCCCGGCTGCGGCGTACCACCCGCATCGACCCGCAGCAGTTCGAAACGCGCATTGCTGTTGGCGTCGGCGCCGTCCTTGTCGTCAAACAGCGGGCGCACCCCGACCAGTACCGGCGCCGGCCACAGCACCCGCTTGAGGGTACGGGTGACGGTGCGGCCGCCGGTTTCATAGACGCTGCCGGAAACCACCGCGGCAATCGTGGTCAGCGGCTTGGCCTCGGCCGGCAGCACGATGTCCTCGCGCAAGGTGCCATCGGCCGGGAAGTGGGTGTCGATCACGTCCTTGGCTTCGCGCGGCAACTCCAGCGTCGGGTCGCCGAAGAACCAGCCCGGCAGCGACTCCAGCGGATGCTGTTCCACCGCCACCGCCAGTCGCGCGGTGAAGCGGTTGCCAGCGGCCGGCGCGCCATACAGATACGCGGCGTCGGCCTGCAGTTTGAGCGGCTCGCCGGGTTTGAGGGTCTTCTGCGCGCTGTCCAGATCCAGCTTCATGCGCTCGGGCAGAAATTCCTCGATCCGCAGCGTCATGCCCTGCACCGCCTCCTTGCTGGCCGGATCGGTGCGGAATTCCACCTGCCAGCGTCCGGTCGGCGCATCGGCCGGAATCGCCTGTTCAAAACTGAAATAGCCCTGTTCGCCCGGCTGCAGCCGGGTTTCCCGGAACACCTTGCCGTCGGGCTGCTTCAGCCGCAGGAACACCGGTTGAGGTTTCACCGGCTTGCCGTCGTTGTCACGCAGCAACGCCGACACCTGCACGGTCTCGCCGGGGCGATAGAGATCGCGACCGGACCAGGCGAACACGTCAAACCAGGCGTTCTGGCGCCCGGCCACCGCGAACTCGCTCAGGTCCAGCGCCGGCTGGTTGAACGGCAGCAGCGTGGTATCGCCGCCATTGCTGGCCACCAGCACGTGGCCGGCGTCGAGTCTGTAATTGAGCAGGGCGTTGCCATTGGCGTCGGTCTGGCCCTTCAGCACCCGCTCGCCCTTGGCATCGAGGATGCGCAGCTCGACCTTCCGCGCCGGCGCCCCGCTCTGCAACGAGGCGGTGTGCACGAACAGCTGGTCCTTGTAGGCGCGCGCGTGCAGGCCGATGTCGCTGACGCTGAAGAACGCGGTGTCGTACTCGCCCCCATAGGTGCCGGTGCGCTTCATCACCGCGAAATACAGGCCCGGCTGCTGCAGCTCCTTGATGTCCTGGATCGGCAGATAGGTCAGCGCGCGCTCGTTCTGCTTGCCACCCAGCACGAAACGGTTGAGATATACCGAATCGGCCAGCTGTGACAGCGGCGTCTTGTCGCCATAGTCGCTGTCCAGCTCCCAGCTGCCGCGACGGCCGCCGCGCTGGTACTGGCGGAAGAAATTCGGCAGTTCCTTCTCGCGCACCCGCAGGAATTCCACGTCCACTTCGGGCACGTTGACCGACACCACCGGCAGGCCGCGGCTCTCGCGCGCCGGCAGCACGCTGCCCTGCGAGGCGAAGCCGGCGGCCGGCTGCAACTGGCCGGTATGCACCTTCTCTTTGAGTTCGCGGCCCAGCCGGCTGCCATCGGCGGCCAGCAGGTCGGCCGAAATCACCACCGTGTAGTCCTTGGCCGCTTCGACAAACGGGTAGCGCAGGGTCAGGCCATCATCGGACAGCGACCAGCTGCTCTCCTCGGTGCCGGCCTTTTCCTCGAAGCGGACCAGTTTGTCGAAGTCCTGGGTGCCGACCAGCGGCCGCGAGAATTCCAGCGCCAGCGACAACCCGTCGTTCTTCTGGTCGGGCCACGCCCGGACCAGGCCGAAGCCGGTGATGGCCTGCTTCTGCGCCTGGATCGCCTCGCCAGTGGCCACCGGCAGCTGCCCGGACTCGTTGCGTTTGCAGCCCCCCAGGGTCGCCGCCAGCATCGCCAGCAGCAGTACCGGCACGCATTTCCACCGCCATGTTCCCTGGCCTTTGTCCGAGGTGGTGTGCATCGTCTGGCTCCCTGGATGTCCGCCGAAGTATAGACGGGCACCGGTGAGGCGCCGCGGCGCGGATCAGCCCAGGTAGAGCCCGACGTAGGCATCGACCGGCATCGCATCGAGCACCTGCGGATCGAGCGAGACGGCGAGGATCCGCGCCTGCCGGTCAGCGGGCAGGCGCCGCGCCAGATTGCGCCGGAACTTCTCCCGCAGCAGGGGGATGCCCTCGTCCCGGCGGCGGCGATGGCCCAGCGGATATTCGACCACCACCTCGTCCAACGCACCGCCGTCGCTGAACTCGATACGCAGCGCATTGGCGATGGAGCGCTTGCCCGGATCGAGGTAGTCGGCAGTGAACCCCGGTTCCTCGCTGCAGACGATCTTCGCGCGCAGGCGATCAATGCGCGGATCGGCCGCCACCGCGTCCTCGTAATCGGCCGCGGTCAACCGGCCGAAGATCAGCGCCACCGCCACCATGTACTGGATGCAGTGGTCGCGGTCGGCCGGATTGTCCAGCGGCCCGCGCTTGTCGATGATGCGCAGGCAGGCCTGCTGAGTGCGGATGCTGAGGTGGCCGATGTCTTCCACGCTGCGCCCGGCCGCCGCCAGCTGCGCGTGCAGCGTCATCGCCGCCTCCACCGCCGTCTGTGCGTGGAACTCGGCCGGATAGCTGATCTTGAACAGCACGTTCTCCATCACATAGCTGCCGTAGGGCCGCTGGAACGAAAACGGCTGGCCACGGAACAGCACGTCGTAGAACCCCCAGACCGGCGCGGTCAGTGCCGACGGATAACCCATCTCGCCGGCCTGGGCCATCAGCGCCAGGCGCACCCCGCGGCTGCTCGCATCACCGGCAGCCCAGCTCTTGCGCGAACCGGTGTTGGGCGCATGCCGGTAGGTGCGCAGGCTCTGCCCGTCGACCCAGGCCAGCGACAGCGCGGCCAGCATCTGCGCGCGGTCCAGCCCCAGCAGGCCGGCGACCACCGCGGTGGTGGCCACCTTCACCAGCAGCACGTGATCCAGCCCGACCCGGTTGAAGCTGTTCTCCAGCGCGATGCAGCCCTGGATCTCATGCGCCTTGATCATCGCCTCGAGCACCGCGTGCATCGTCAGCGGGGGCCGGCCCGCGGCGATGTGGCTGCGGCTGAGCCAGTCGGCCACCGCCAGGATGCCGCCGAGGTTGTCGGAAGGATGGCCCCACTCGGCCGCCAGCCAGGTGTCGTTGAAATCCAGCCAGCGGATCATCGCGCCGAGGTTGAACGCGGCCTGCACCGGGTCCAGCTCGAACGCGGTGCCCGGTACCCGCGCGCCATTTGCCACCACCGTGCCGGGCACCAGCGGCCCGAGCAGCCGGGTGCAGGCCGGATACTCCAACGCTTCCAGCGCGCAGCCCAGGCTGTCGATCAGGCACAGCCGCGCGGTTTCAAACGCGAGCGGCGAGTCGATGCGGTAGTGCTGGACGTAGTCGGCGATTTCGACCAGCACCCTGTCCCAGGGCGGTCGGCCGGATACAACCCCTGCGGAATCGGACATGAGCGCGGCACTCCTGCGGTGGCATAACGGTGGTCACGACCCGTCGTGGCAACCGCCCGCAGGTCCTGGCACAAGCGCGGCAGGACCGTGGACACATTCAGATCGTGTCGGCCGGCACCCGCACCCAGCCTTCCATCAGCACGCGTGCGCTGCGGCTCATGATGGCCCGGGTCACGGTCCACTGGCCGTGAACCTGCTGCGCTTCGGCCCCCACGCGCAAGGTGCCGGAAGGATGGCCAAAGCGCACCGCGCTGCGTGCGCCACCGCCGGCGGCCAGGTTCACCAGCGTGCCCGGCACCGCCGCCGCCGTGGCGATGGCCACCGAGGCGGTGCCCATCATCGCGTGGTGCAGCTTGCCCATCGACATCGCCCGCACATTGAGATCGATGTCGGCCGCGGCAACCGGCTTGCCGCTGCTGGAGACGTAGTCACTGGCCGGCGCCACGAACGCCACCTTCGGCGTGTGCTGGCGGGTGAGCGCTTCTTCCGCCGTCCTGATCAGGCCCATGCGCAGCGCCCCGGCCACGCGGATGGCTTCGAGCTTTGCCAGCGCCGCCCGGTCTTCATTGATCACCGGCTGCAGCTCGGTACCGCTGTAACCGATGTCGGCCGCGTTGACGAACACGGTGGGGATGCCGGCGCTGATCATCGTCGCCTGCAACCGGCCCACGCCGGGCACGTCGAGCGCATCCACCAGATTGCCAGTCGGGAACAGGGCACCGCCGCCCTCGCCTTCACCCTCATCGGACGGGTCGAGGAACTCCAGCACGATCTCCGCCGCCGGGAAGCTCACCCCGTCCAGTTCGAAGTCGCCGCTTTCCTGCACCTGGCCATCGACGATCGGCACCTGCGCCAGGATGGTCTTGTGGATGTTGGCCTGCCAGATCCGCACCGTGCAGATGCCGTTGGCCGGTACCCGCGCCGGATCGACATAACCGGCATGCAGCGCGAACGCGCCGGCGGCGGTGGACAGGTTGCCGCAGTTGCCGGACCAGTCGACGAAATCGGTGTCGATCGACACCTGCCCGTACAGATAGTCCACATCGTGACCGGGCCGGCGGCTGGGCGAGACGATCACGCATTTGCTGGTGCTCGACGTCGCCCCGCCCATGCCGTCGGTCTGCTTGCCGTACGGATCCGGCGAGCCGATCACCCGCTGCAACAGCGCATCACGCGCCGCGCCGGGCACCTGCGCGCTGGCCGGCAGATCTTCAAGGCGGAAGAACACCCCCTTGGAGGTGCCGCCACGCATATAGGTGGCGGGGATCTTGATCTGGGGGATGTGCTTCATGACGACTGTTCTTCCAGTTGCCTCCCCTGTCTGCGGGAAGGGTCAGGGTGAGGATATACCCCGCCGCCAGACCATCAGGCCTGTGACGAAGGGGTTGTTGATGGACTTGAAGGAAAGGGAATCACCTGCGCGGCCGGCAGCAGCCGCTGCCGCAGCAGGTTCAGTGGCATGTGCCAGTCCATGTTGTGGCGGGTGTTGCGGCCCAGTGCCGGATGTTTGAACAGCCCCTCCCAGTCATGGGCCGCCACTTCCGGCAGTGACCTGTCGCTGTGTTCCAGGTCCAGCCAGAAAGCAAACTTGCGCTGGTTGAGCGAGGCCAGCAGGCTGCGGTCGCGGGTGGCGGCGTAGGTGAAGCCGGCGTGGAAGCCGGCCAGTTCGGCCTCCACGCCCTGCCCGTGCAAACCGTGATGGTGGCAGATCCCGGCGAACTGCAGCAGCGCGCTCTCGTGCAACCGGCGCAATCCCGCCGCATTACCGGGCAGCACCAGCACTGCGCCGGTGGCAGCATTGAGCAGCACCACGAACGGCTGCCGCCGCCAGAAGTCGATATCGGCATACCACTCGCCCAGCGGGTTGGCCTGCGGCTCGGGCTCCGGCGGCTTGGCAGGCAGTTTCAGGCGCTTGAGCAGTTTGGCCGTGCAGCGCAGGACAGTCATGACACGCGCACCTGGCCGTTCATCAGCAGCGGCAGCAGCCAGTCGCGGAGCCGGGTGAGTTCGCGATTCTGCTTGTCGAGGTTGTCCGTCTTTTGAAGCATCGGCCTCAGAAGCGACGAGAATTCGTCTACAAGTCTCCGGCCCGGATAAGCCAGTGCGAAGGACTTGAGGACAGAATGGCGAATGCCCTTGTGAATGCTTCCTGCCGACGAATTCCTAGTGAATACCTTCATCTCTGATGACGAAAGCAGCATAAGAAGATACTCGGATGAAACCATGTCGGTGTCGGGCCTGATGGTGAACACGGATTCGTTGATGTTCCAGTTGGTTGGCTTTTCTTGGATCAGGTAGGTGACGCCAACTGGTTCGATGCTTGTAAAAAGCACGTCTCCTGCCCGCAGTTGGGATCGACGATCGATGACGGCCATGGCTTCGTCATCGATTCGGTCACATTTGTCGTCAAGGAAAATTCGGCCGTTGGTGACGTTCTTTATCGTCACGTAGTAGTTGTTTCCTTTGCCAAGCACGAAGTGGTCGCGAGGGTTCAATCCAGTGCCGGCGCGACTGATGATTGTGCCAAGCGTACGCACCTCCCACCCAGCCGGAATCTCGCGCTTGAGGGTGTCGTTCCAGACCATCGGGCCGCCGCTGGATTTGTAGGGGCGGCCGTTGGCGTCGGGGAAGTCGAACTGCACGAACCAGTAGTCGTAGATCGTCTTCGCCAGCGCCTCAAGTTCCGCGTTGATGCGGTTGTTGACGTCGATCTTGGCATCGAGGGTGGAGAGGACGGCGGAGATTTTTTCTTGAACTGCTGGTCTTGGTGCTGCGACCTTCAGCAAATGCGCGTAATTCCTGTTGAGCGTCGGATTCGCAGAGCCAGAATCGAGGCGCTCAAGCGGAATGCTCTTCAATAAGTAGTAAATGAACTTTTCGTCGTTCCTTTTGAAGTCCTTGACCCACAGGGTTGTGTCGTGTGGCCAGTAATCTTCGGGAATGAAAAATGCAGTGCCGAGCGTACCCTTCCTGCCAATTACGACACCGGGACCCTTTGCCATGAATTGATCGTGAAAGCTGGCGATACCGCCAGAAGATACAACGGGGTACGGACCTTCGCTTTGTGCAGCTTTCGTTATGTCGAACCCTCGCTGCAAGGTAATCAAGTCACCAAGAGTTCCCTGAACCCAGTCAGACATGCAGCAAGCTCCCGATTGCCTCGGCAACTTCCATCTCCAGTTCATGCGATTGTTTGAACATCTTGGCAAGGCTTATCTGGTACGCATCGATCCGCGTTGCAAACTCTTCTGGCGTCAGAGCGTCATACGCAATTCTCACCTCGAAATACTGCCCCGCGCTGAGCGAATAATTCTTCGCGGCGATCGCGGCGTAATCCACGACAACGGAGAAATCCTCCACTGCCTCGCGGGCGTTGAAGGTCTCGACGATGCGCTGTTCCTCGGCGTGGCTGAGCAGGGTCTTCTGGTTCTTGCCTTCCTTGACCTTGGTGCCCAGCGCGGAGGCATCGAGCAGCACCACGCTGTCGTGCTTGCTGCCATCCAGAAACAGGATGGAGACGTTGGTACCGGTAGTGGCGAAGATGTTGCTGGGCATGGAAACCACGCCGGCAATCAGCTTTTCATCCACCAGCTTCTGGCGGATGCGCAGCTCGATGCCGCTGGCGGCGGTGATGAAGCCGGTGGGCACGACAATGGCGGCTTTGCCACCGGGTTTGAGGCTGGCGATGATGTGCTGGATGAACAGCAGGTAGATCGCCATCTTGTCCTTGGCCTTGTTCGGCACCTTGGGCATGCCGGCAAAGAAGCGCGTGGCGTTGGCGTCGGTGTCCAGATCGTCGCGGAAATCCGAAAAATCCATCTTGAACGGTGGATTGGAGACGATGTAGTCGAAGCGGCGCAGCGCCCTGCCCTCCTTGTGCACGGGGTGCAGGATGGTGTTGCCCTGGGTGATGTGCGGGATGGAGTGCACCAGCTTGTTGAGCACCAGGTTCAGGCGCAGCAGGCTGGAGGACTTCTGCGAAATATCCTGCGAGAAGATGCTGCAGTGGTGTTCGCCGATGGCGTGGGCCAGTGCCATCAGCAGGGTGCCGGAACCGGATGCCGGGTCGTAACAGGTGACGTTCTTGACCTTGCCGCGCTGGTCTTTGGGCACCAGGATGTCGGCCATGATGGTGGCCACCGCGTGCGGGGTGTAGTACTCGGCGTATTTGCCGCCGTTGTCCTTGTTGTAGTCCTGGATCAGGTACTCGAACAGGGCGGCCCAGAAGTCGTATTTCTGCTCGAACAGGCGCTCGAAACTGACGCCGACCAGCTTGTTGAACAGCGCACGCACGAAGCCGTCTTTCTTGTCGGCGCTGCCGGTGACGTAATCGCTCAGGCGGTCGAACAGCGGCACCTTTTCACCATCGTCGGTCTGCACCGCGAAGATGTCGTGGTTGGCCACGGCAATGGCGATCAGCGTGTCGTCGAAGCGCTTGGCAAAGCCGGCCTCGCTTTGCCGGTTGAACAGGCTGGCGATGAGCTGGCCGGGCTGCAGGCGCGGTACGTCGGCATCGAGCCGCAGTTCCAACATTTCGCGCTCGCCCTGCGGCAGCGCCTGCCAGGCGGCGATCCAGTCGTCCACGCTGGCCAGCGCCGGCTCGATGCGCTTCATCTCGTGGGCGAACTTGTCGCACAGCAGTTTGTACAGAAAGGTCTGCACGATGATCTTGTATTCGTTGCCATCGTTGCCGAGGCCGTTGCTGGCGCACACGGCCTTGAGGCCGTCGATGAGGTCGCGGGTCTGTTGCTGGTAGCTGGGGGACATGGTGGTCTGTCTGGTAGTGAACGGACGCGGGCGGCGTCAGTGGTAGTCGTCTTCGCGCTGGTGGCGGACAGCGAGGATGGTGAGGGTGGTGTCGTCGTCGATCTCGTACAGCAGCACGTAGCCGGCACCACCGAACGCAATCACCAGCTCGCGCAGGAAGGGATTGGCGTCGTCGGCCTTGCGGCAGGCGAACGGCATTTCCGCAAGCGAGCGGTAGCCGCGTTCGATTGCGGCGCGTGCGCGCAAGGCCGCTGCGTAGTCCACCGGTGCGAGAAAATCCAGCAGGCGCTCCAGGTCTTCCTGCGCGGTCTTGCTGACCCGGACGCGGTAGCTCACGGCGTGCCGGGCTTGTGCCGGGCAAGCACCGCGTCCAGCCTGGTCAGCGATTCCTCCACGGTGAAGCATGTGCCCGCGTGCTTGCTCTCCTCGCGCGAGGCCAGGCCACGGGCGATGAACTCGGCCTGCATGCGGCGCCGGTTCACCTCACCGCGCAGGGATTGCTCCATGAGGCTGGACAGGCTTTCGCCTTCACGCAGCACGGATTCAGCGGACTGGCGCAGTTCCGGCGCGACACGAAGTGACGGCAAAGTGGCGGTTTTCATGGCGGAACCTCGTGCATTGCGTTTGCGATGCAAACTCTAGCATGGCGCGGAATACCCGGTCAGAAAATCCTTCCGGCATCACAGGAAGGACAGACGGCCTTGCGATTCGTCCAGGTATTCGCGGGCGAGCAACTGGTGAATCAGCCGGCAGGTGTCGGCATCCGGGGCGGGCGGTTGCGCAGTGAACGCGCGCACCACGATGGGCATGAGCTGTTTTTCGAAGTAATCCGGCGTACCGAGCAGTTCACGGTTGCCCAGCACCGCGTGGTCGGCGGCCTGCTTCACCGCGTTCAGCGCGGCATGCAGGCGGTTCTGGCTGTCGCCCACCCGGCGCGACTCCAGCAGGCGCTTGTGCACACGCATCAGCTTGGTGTCGCCGCCGTAACGGGCGGCGAGGTTGGCATTGACCTGGTTGAGTGCGCGGGCGCGTAGTTCAAGCTCGCGCAGTGCGCCGATGTTGGCCTGCATTTCAGCCTGGGTCACTTCACTGAGTTTTCTGGCCTTGAACAGGCGCTCCAGTTCTTCTTTCAGACCGACCCACTCCGGATCGCGCGGATCGTGGGTGGCGGCCAGGGTTTCGCGGGTACGGCGCAGGCTGTCCTTCAGCTCATCGGCCAGCTTCAGCTCGGCTTCGCCGACCTTTTCAAACTTGAAGACGATGTCTTCCAGCGCCTGGTTGAGCAGGCCGGAGGTGTCCTGCGCGTGCTCCAGCCGGTGCTTGAGGTTGAGCGCGGCCAGCGCGTTCCGGGCTTCGTTGTGCAACTGCCGCAGTTTGCTGAAGTCGAGCAGACCGGCGAGCTCCTCATGACCGCCGAGCCGGATCAGGTTGTGCAGTTCGCGCGCGGTGGTCAACGCCTTGACGATGGCGCGCAGAGTGTCGCGGTCGGTGACCTGGCCGATCTGCTGCGAGAACAGTTCGGCATCATCCAGCGCGTATTCAAACAGCGCTTCACCGATGGCATCGAGACTGGTGCGGATATCCTCGGCGCTCATGAACAGCTGGCTGTAGTGCTCGATTTCATCGCCCAGCTCGGCGGCAAGTTCGTCGTAATACTCGCGATTGACCTTGTCGAATTCGCTCTGGATATCGGCGAAGTCCACCACATAGCCGAAGCGGAACGCCCGGTAGCGACGGTTGACACGGGTGAGCGCCTGCAACAGGTTGTGCTCGCGGATCACCCGGCCGAAATAGAGCTTCTTCAGCCGTGGCGCATCAAAGCCGGTGAGCAGCATGTTGTAGACGAACAGGAAATCGACGCGGCCCTTCTTGTAGGCCTTGATCTCCGCTTCACGGGAGGCCTTGTCGCCCTCGTCGTGCAGGATCAGCGCGGCACTGAGCGGGGCTGCGCCGTAGCGTGGAGTTTGCTCGGCGACGCGGGATTCCCGGTAATCGGCATCGTTGGCGGGCTGAACTGTGCGCGCCGCTACAAGCGCCATGCGTCGCTGGAAATCGTGATGCAACGCACGCGCCTGCTCGGCGCTGTCGCAGACCACCATGCCACCGATGCTGTCGTCGCCGAAGGCGACGCGGGACTGCGCGAAGTCGTCGAGGATGTAGTCCAGCATCGCGCTGACAAAGCGCGGGTGGGCATACAGCGCCTTGCGCTCGATACCGCCCTGGCGCACCTCGATTTCGGCCAGCGTCTGTTTCAGCTGCATGGCGTAGCGGGCGGATATCTGCTCGCGGATCAACCTCAGCGTGTAGCCGTCGGCGATGGAGGCGTTGTAGTAGTACTTGTGGATGTAATCGCCGAACAACGCCTTGGATTGCAGCGCCTCGCCAATCAGCGGAGTGCCGGTGAGGCCGATCTTGATGGCGTTGCGATCGGACTGTTCCAGGTTGGCAAGGAAACTGCCTTTGGGGTTGTAGCTGCGATGCACTTCATCAAGGAAGTACACGCGCTGCACGGCAAGGTTGTAGTCCTGCACGGCGGCGACATCCGGGTCGTCCTTGAATTTCTGGATATTGACCACGGTGATTTCAGCCGCACCACGGTCATTGCGGGCGGCCACGCTCTGCTTGATGTCGCGTGCGAACGCATCGCGGCTGTCGATAACATGCACAGTGAGCCCGCGCAGGCGGAATTCGTCTCGCGCCTGACGGAGCAGATCGAGCCGGTCGACGATGAAGTAGAAGCGCGGCACTTGCCCCTGTTGCTGGAACCAGTCGGTGAGGAATCGCACGTTGTAGTACGCCAATGCGGTCTTGCCGCTGCCCTGCGTGTGCCAGACGATGCCCTTGCGCACACCGGCAGCGAGGCGGTCGGCAATGGCCAACGTCGCGAACAGCTGCGGGTAGCGCATCACGTGCTTCTGGATGCCGTCCTCCTCGTCCAACCACGCGAAGGCGTATTGCAGGATGAAGGCAAGACGGCGACGGCTGAACAGTGAGGTGAGCAGGCGGTGGGTCGGCGTATCCGGCGCCTTGTTGCGCTCGAACTCGGGCGTACCGGTGATACTGACCAGATTGGTATCGACGAGGATCGCGTCTTCGGTTTCCCCGAGCAGCGGCCCGACGGCAGCGGCCAGTTCGGCGGCGCGCTCCTCGCGGAAGTAGTTGAAATGCGCCTCGCCGTAGGTGGAAGCGGCGTAGAACGCACCCTGCACCGGATCGATGGCCGCCTCGTCATACTCCATGTTGTTGGAGAACACCTGCAGCTGGATCAGGTTGAAAAAATGCCGGAACTTGCGGTTGGCATGACGCCGATCCATGCGCTTGCGCTCTTCGAGCACGCCGCCAGAGTTCATGCGCTTCTTCACTTCGATGATGGCCAACGGCAGGCCGTTGACCAGCAGGGTGATGTCGGGGCGGAAGCTGTCTTCGCCGTTCTCGAACGGCAGCTCGGTGACAACCTGGAAATGGTTGTTGTCCAGATTGTCGAAGTCGATCAGGCGCACGCCGGCGCGCGCGACCAGGCGCTGATGGAAGGCCTTGCCGAGGTCTTCGTTCTGCAGGTCGAGATGGATCGCGTCGAGCAGCGCTGGAATGTCATCACGACCCAGTTCGGGATTGAGCCGCAGCACGGCGGCTCCAAAGATGTCAGGAAAGATGTTGCTGCGCGTATCCCAGCGTGCCTGCTTCAGGGAGAGGTAGTCGTATCCCAGCCGCGCGAGGTGCAGCAGCGCCGGAATCTTGACCCGCGAATCTTCGTTGAATGCACTCACACAGCTCCCCCGTCCATGCTGGATTGCCGCCATTGCCGCATCCGGACCCAGACTATAGATCACCGGTTGTTGAACGTACCGCCCCAGAGCTTGAGGGTATGCAGGGCATGTTTCCTTTCGCCTCCATTCGCGCAGGAGCGCACTTCGTGCGTGATGGGCTCTACCGGGAGGCCTCATCGCGCACGAAGTGCGCTCCTGCGAAAAGGCGTCAGGCGACGCTGCCCTCCAGGAAATCCTGGGCAAAGCGCTGCAGCACGCCGCCGGCTTCGTAGATCGCCACTTCCTCGTCGCTGTCCAGCCGGCAGGTCACCGGCACCTGCACGGTGGTGCCGTCGCGGCGCTGGATCACCAGCGTCAGCTCCGCGCCCGGGGTGCGTGCGCCGATCACATCGAAGGTCTCGGTGCCGTCGATGCCCAGCGTCCTGCGGGTGACACCCGGCTTGAACTCCAGCGGCAGCACGCCCATGCCGATCAGGTTGGTGCGGTGGATGCGCTCGAAACCTTCGGCGGCAATGGCTTCGACCCCGGCCAGGCGCACGCCCTTGGCCGCCCAGTCGCGCGAGCTGCCCTGGCCGTAATCGGCGCCGGCAATGATGATCAGCGGCTGCTTGCGCTGCATGTAGGTCTCGATCGCCTCCCACATGCGCATCACCTGGCCTTCCGGCTCCACCCGCGCCAGCGAGCCCTGTTTCACCGAGCCGTCCTCGTTGCGCACCATCTCGTTGAACAGCTTCGGGTTGGCGAAAGTGGCGCGCTGCGCGGTGAGGTGGTCGCCACGATGGGTAGCGTAGGAATTGAAGTCCTCTTCCGGCACGCCCATCTTGGCCAGGTATTCGCCGGCGGCGCTGTTGGCCATGATCGCGTTGGACGGCGACAGGTGGTCAGTGGTGATGTTGTCCGGCAGCACCGCCAGCGGACGCATGCCACGTAGCGTGCGCTCGCCGGCCAGCGCGCCTTCCCAGTACGGCGGACGGCGGATGTAGGTGCTTTGCGGGCGCCAGTCGTAGAGCGGGCTGACCGGCGCATCGTGTTCCACGCGCACGTTGAACATCGGGTTGTAGACGCTGCGGAACTGTTCCGGCTTGACCGAGGCGGCGACCACCGCGTCGATCTCGGCATCGCTGGGCCACAGATCCTTCAGGCGGATTTCGCGGCCATCGACCACGCCCAGCACGTCCTTTTCGATGTCGAAGCGGATGGTGCCGGCGATGGCATAGGCGATCACCAGCGGCGGCGAGGCCAGGAACGCCTGCTTGGCGTAGGGATGGATGCGGCCGTCGAAATTGCGGTTGCCCGACAGCACCGCGGTGGCATACAGGTCGCGGTCGATGATCTCCTGCTGGATCACCGGATCGAGCGCACCGGACATGCCGTTGCATGTGGTGCAGGCGAAGCCGACGATGCCGAACCCCAGTTGCTCCAACTCCGGCAGCAGCCCGGCTTCTTCCAGATACAGCTGCACCGCCTTGGAACCGGGCGCCAGCGACGACTTCACCCACGACTTGCGCACCAGCCCGAGGCGGTTGGCGTTGCGCGCCAGCAGGCCGGCGGCGATCACGTTGCGCGGATTGGAGGTGTTGGTGCAGCTGGTGATGGCGGCGATGATCACCGCGCCATCGGGCAGCAGCCCGCGTGCCTCTTCGTCCTTGCCGGCTTCCAGCTTGGCTTCGTCGGCGATGCCGCGCTCGGCCAGGTCGGTCACCGGCAGGCGCCGGTGCGGATTGCTGGGGCCGGCCATGTTGCGCACCACACTGGACAGGTCGAAGGTGAGCACGCGTTCGTACTGCACCTTGGCCAGCGAATCGGCCCACAGGCCCGCCGCCCTGGCATAGGTTTCCACCAGTTGCACCTGCGCGTCCTCGCGCCCGGTCAGGCGCAGGTAGTCGATGGTCTGCTGGTCGATGGAGAACATCGCCGCGGTGGCGCCGAACTCCGGGGTCATGTTGGAGATGGTGGCGCGATCGCCCAGCGTCAGCGCCGCGGCACCTTCGCCGAAGAATTCCAGCCAGGCGCCGACCACTTTTTCCCTGCGCAGGAATTCGGTCAGCGCCAGCACCACGTCGGTGGCGGTGATGCCCGGCTGCGGGCGGCCGGTCAGTTCCACGCCGATGATGTCGGGCAGACGCATCCACGAGGCGCGGCCGAGCATCACGCTCTCCGCTTCCAGCCCACCCACGCCGATGGCGATCACGCCCAGCGCGTCCACGTGCGGGGTGTGGCTGTCGGTGCCGACGCAGGTATCCGGGAACGCCACGCCGTCACGCACCTGCACCACCGGCGACATTTTCTCCAGATTGATCTGGTGCATGATGCCGTTGCCCGGCGGAATCACATCGACGTTCTTGAACGCCTTGCTGGTCCAGTCGATGAAGTGGAAGCGGTCCTCGTTGCGACGGTCCTCGATGGCGCGGTTCTTGGCGAACGCATCCGGATCGAAACCGCCGCATTCCACCGCCAGCGAGTGATCGACGATCAGCTGGGTCGGCACCACCGGGTTCACTTTTGCCGGATCACCGCCCTTGTCGGCGATCGCATCGCGCAGACCGGCCAGATCCACCAGCGCGGTCTGGCCGAGGATGTCGTGGCACACCACGCGCGCCGGGAACCACGGGAAATCGAGATCGCGCTTGCGCTCGATCAGCTGCTTGAGCGAGTCGACGAGCGTGGCGGGGTTGCAGCGGCGCACCAGGTTCTCCGCCAGTACCCGCGAGGTGTAGGGCAACGTGTCATACGCGCCCGGCGCGATCGCATCGACCGCGGCGCGGGCATCGAAATAGTCCAGCGCGGTGCCGGGAAGGTTCTTGCGGTAATCGGTGTTCATGGCTGGCTCGGAAAACTGGGAGTTGGAAACGGAGCGGGGACCTGCTTTTCCTTCTCCCTTCGGGAGAAGGTGGCGCGAGGTGCCGGATGAGGGTGCGAGCGGAGCCTCGTGCAATCGAACATCGAGGGGGCTTCGCCCCGCCCCTCACCCCAACCCTTGCTTCGCGCCCCAGCCCTTGCGCTGGCGCAAGGGCGTTCGAGGGACAGCGAACCGGTGGTTCGCAAACTGCCCCTCTCACCCCGCGGGGAGAGGGGCTCAGGCAGCGCGCATCAAGCGCGCTTGTCCAGCGGCACGAAGGCCTGGTCTTCCGGGCCGGTGTAGTTGGCGCTGGGGCGGATGATCTTGCCGTCGATGCGCTGCTCGATGATGTGCGCGCTCCAGCCGGCGGTACGGGCGATCACGAACAGCGGGGTGAACATCGCCGTCGGCACGCCCATCATGTGGTAGCTGACCGCGCTGAACCAGTCCAGGTTCGGGAACATTTTCTTGATGTCCCACATCACCGTTTCCAGGCGCTCGGCGATGTCGTACATCTTCATGCTTTCCTGCTCGGCCGACAGCTCGCGCGCGACCTCCTTGATCACCTTGTTGCGCGGATCGGACACGGTGTAGACCGGGTGGCCGAAACCGATCACCACTTCCTTGCGCTCCACCCGTGCCTTGATGTCGGCCTCGGCCTCGTCCGGATTGTCGTAGCGCTTCTGCACTTCGAACGCGACTTCGTTGGCGCCGCCGTGCTTGGGCCCGCGCAGCGCGCCGATGCCGCCGGTGATGGCGCTGTACATGTCGCTGCCGGTGCCGGCGATGACGCGGCAGGCGAAGGTCGAGGCGTTGAACTCGTGCTCGGCATACAGGATCAGCGAGGTGTGCATCGCCTTGACCCACGACTCGCGCGGCGGCTCGCCGTGCAGCAGGTGCAGGAAATGGCCGCCGATCGAATCATCGTCGGTCTCCACGTCGATGACGCGGCCGTTGTGGCTCCAGTGGTACCAGTACAGCAGCATCGAGCCGAGGTTGGCCATCAGCTTGTCGGCGATGTCGCGTGCGCCCGGATGGTTGTGGTCGTCCTTCTCCGGCGATACGCAACCCAGCACCGAGACGCCGGTGCGCATCACGTCCATCGGGTGGGCGGACGGCGGCAGTTCTTCCAGCGCGGCCTTGACCGCGGCCGGGATGCCGCGCAGCGATTTCAGCCTGGCCTTGTAGGCGCGCAGTTCGGCCTTGTTCGGCAGCTTGCCGTGCACCAGCAGGTGGGCGATTTCCTCGAACTCGCTGGTGCCGGCCAGATCGAGGATGTCGTAACCGCGGTAGTGCAGGTCGTTGCCGCTGCGGCCGACGGTGCACAGCGCGGTGTTGCCGGCGGCGGTGCCGGACAGGGCGACGGATTTCTTCGGCTTGAATGCCGGTGCGGCGGTGGATTCGGACATGGTGTGAACCTCGATCAGGTGCGGGATTTTGAAGCCCCTCTCCCTTTATGGGAGAGGGGGTGGGGAGGGTGTGGCCTCTCGATGAAGGCGGACGCACCCTCATCCGGCGCTACGCGCCACCTTCATTCGCGCCGTCCCTGGCGCTCACCCTTCGGGCGGCTTGCGCCGTGCAAAACGGCATCCATGCCGTTTTTGTCACCCGGCGGGAGAAGGGAGTTGCAATCACTTCTTCGCAGCGGATGAAGGTGGGCGCCCCCTCATCCGGCGCTACGCGCCACCTTCATTCGCGCCGTCCCTGGCGCTCACCCTTCGGGCGGCTGGCGCCGTGCAAAACGGCATCCATGCCGTGTTTGTCACCCGGCGGGAGAAGGGAGTTGCAATCACTTCGTCGCAGCGGATGAAGGTGGGCGCCCCCTCAGCCGGCGCTACGCGCCACCTTCCTCCGCGCCGTCCCTGGCGCTCATCCGTCGGGCGGCTTGCGCCGTGCAAAACGGCATCCATGCCGTTTTTGTCACCCGTCGGGAGAAGGCAGTTGCAATCACTTCTTCGCAGCGAACGTCCTGTCCAGACTGCGCTCGAACTCGTGGTAGCCGATGCGGTCGTACAGCTCCTCGCGGGTCTGCATGGTATCGACCACGTTACGCTGGTGGCCGTCGCGACGGATGGCTTCGTACACGTTCTCGGCCGCCTTGTTGGCCGCGCGGAACGCCGACAGCGGGAACAGCTGCATCGCCACGCCGGCCGAGGCCAGTTCGTCACGGCTGAACAGCGGCGTGGCGCCGAATTCGGTGATGTTGGCCAGCAGCGGCACCTTCACCGCATCGGCAAAGCGCTTGTAGGTGTCCAGATCGTAGGCGGCCTCGGCGAAGATGCCGTCGGCACCAGCCTCCACACAGGCCAGCGCGCGCTCGATGGCCGCGTCCACGCCTTCCATCTGGATGGCGTCGGTGCGGGCGATCAGGAAGAAGTCCGGATCGGTTCGGGCATCGGCGGCCGCCTTGACCCGGTCCACCATCTCGCCCTGCGACACGATTTCCTTGCCGGGACGATGGCCGCAACGCTTGGCGCCCACCTGGTCCTCGATATGGCAGGCGGCCGCACCGGCCTTGATCAGCGACTTCACGGTGCGGGCGATGTTGAACGCGCTGGGCCCAAAGCCGGTATCGATGTCCACCATCAGCGGCAGGTCGCAGACATCGGTGATGCGGCGCACGTCGATCAGCACGTCTTCCATCGTGTTGATGCCCAGGTCCGGCAGGCCCAGCGAACCGGCGGCAACACCGCCACCGGACAGATAGATGGCGCGATAACCGGCGCGCTTGGCCAGCAGCGCGTGGTTGGCGTTGATCGCACCGATCACCTGCAGCGGCGATTCGGCGGCCAGTGCGGCGCGGAAGGCGGCGCCGGCGGAAGAAAGACTCATGACATGGCTCCTGTCGTGGCGGAGGCGATGGTGCCGTTCCGCAATGGCGTCCAATCTGTCATTATCGCAATCATTGATCAATCTTGATTCATAAAATCAACATATTGAATACGCCATGTCCGATCGTCCTGATCCCGAGCTGATCCCGGCCAGCGACGCCTGCGCCCTGCTCGGCATCAGCGCCGCCACGCTGTACGCCTATGTCAGCCGCGGGCAGCTGAGTTCGCGTCCCGGCCCCGATCCGCGCAGCCGGGTCTACCTGCGCGCGGAAGTCGAGCGGCTGGCACAACGCAAGCAGGCCGGCCGCGGCGCCGCGCGCGGCGCGGCACAGAGCCTGGATCGCGGGCTGCCGGTACTGGAAACCGGTATCTCGCTGATCCGCCCGGACGCACCCTATTACCGCGGCCGCTCGGCGGTGGCCGCGGCGCGC
>NZ_JAUJUJ010000487.1 GCF_030711595.1 Stenotrophomonas sp. YIM B06876 | reverse complement strand
GGCTCAGGTCGAACTGCAGGCTCACGCGCGCCGAGCCGTTGGAGCTGCTCGACGTCATCTCGTTGACGCCGGCGATGATGCCCAGGCGGCGCTCGAGCGGCGTGGCCACGCTGATGGCCATGGTCTCGGGGCTGGCGCCGGGCAGGCTGGCTGATACGGAAATGGCCGGGTAGTCCACCTGCGGCAGCGGCGAGACCGGCAGCACGAAGAACGCCGCGATGCCGGCCAGCGCCAGGCCTATCGTCAGCAGNTCATCTCGTTGACGCCGGCGATGATGCCCAGGCGGCGCTCGAGCGGCGTGGCCACGCTGATGGCCATGGTCTCGGGGCTGGCGCCGGGCAGGCTGGCTGATACGGAAATGGCCGGGTAGTCCACCTGCGGCAGCGGCGAGACCGGCAGCACGAAGAACGCCGCGATGCCGGCCAGCGCCAGGCCTATCGTCAGCAGCACCGTGGCCACGGGGCGCTCGACAAACGGGCGCGACAGGTTCATGGCGCGGGCCTCTGCGGCACGGTGGCTGCCATGGCCGTGCCGTGCCCCATCCAGCGCCGGCCCAGCCGGTCAAACGCCAGGTAGATCACGGGGGTGGTGAACAGCGTGAGCAGCTGGC
>NZ_JAUJUJ010000486.1 GCF_030711595.1 Stenotrophomonas sp. YIM B06876 | reverse complement strand
AGAGTAAACCCAGACAACCCCTCAGGAGAGAACCATGAACCCAGCCATGTGGATCAGCAAGACGGGCGTGCAGGCGCAGGATGCCAAATTGCAGGCCATCGCCAACAACCTGGCCAACGTCAACACCGTCGGCTTCAAGCGCGACCGCGTCGTCTTCGAAGACCTGTTCTATTCCGTCGAGCAGCAGCCCGGCGCCCAACTGGACAACAACCGCACCTCCGTNCAGCCATGTGGATCAGCAAGACGGGCGTGCAGGCGCAGGATGCCAAATTGCAGGCCATCGCCAACAACCTGGCCAACGTCAACACCGTCGGCTTCAAGCGCGACCGCGTCGTCTTCGAAGACCTGTTCTATTCCGTCGAGCAGCAGCCCGGCGCCCAACTGGACAACAACCGCACCTCCGTCTCGGGCGTGCAGATGGGCAACGGCACGCGCATGGTCGGCACGCAGAAGCTGTTCACCACGGGCAACATGCAGACGACCAACCAGGCGCTGGACGTGGCCATCACCGGCAACGGCTTCCTGCAAGTGGAGATGGCCAATGGCGAATCCGCCTACACGCGCGCCGGCCAGCTGTCCGTGAACTCCGAAGGGCGCCTGGTGAACGCGC
>NZ_JAUJUJ010000485.1 GCF_030711595.1 Stenotrophomonas sp. YIM B06876 | reverse complement strand
AAGTGGCCAGCGCTCAGTCGCTCCACCAGAAAGCGAAGGCTCATAGGACGGGCAGGCCGGCAAGCTGGCGAAGCTTGGCTTGCAGATCGGGCAAGCGGTCCTGGCTGACAGCATCGCCAGGCAGATGCCCCGGCAGGGCATCCAGAAAACGCCTTTCGGCGAGCAAGGCGCTGAACTGTTGTGCCAGGTAGACCCGCAGGGGTTGCGGCGCCCGGGTGCACTCCTCCNAGCGGTCCTGGCTGACAGCATCGCCAGGCAGATGCCCCGGCAGGGCATCCAGAAAACGCCTTTCGGCGAGCAAGGCGCTGAACTGTTGTGCCAGGTAGACCCGCAGGGGTTGCGGCGCCCGGGTGCACTCCTCCACCAGGCTATCGCGCCCATCCAGCACGCTCAGAATGTCGCCCAGGTCGTGGCTGAAGAGGTAATCGCCCCCGCCCCGGCCATGAAAGGCTTCCAGCTTGGTGCCCACAAAGACAGGTGCCTGGACCACACGGATCACCTCCCCGCCGGGCAAGGCCAGGGGTTCGGCGGTGGCCACGCACAGCGGATACCAGCGGTTCGCAAAACCCAGGATGTCCTCGTGCGTTGGCATCACGTCGACCGTGACGCCCT
>NZ_JAUJUJ010000484.1 GCF_030711595.1 Stenotrophomonas sp. YIM B06876 | reverse complement strand
ATCGCGCGCGCCAAGGGCAATGGCCAAAGCCCGAACGACCTGCTCGACCAGCGCGACCAGCTGATCAGCGACCTGAACCAATACGTGCAGACCACGCAGGTCGCGGCCGACGACGGCAGCATCGGCATCTTCGTCGGCGGCAGCCAGCCCCTGGTGCTGGGCAGCAGCGCGGCGCAGCTGTCGGTGGGCGATGCGCCCGAGTTCCCGGGCAGCGGCCAGCTGCAGCTGTTCTTCAACCGCCCGGGCGCTGCGCCCATCGCCATGAACGAGGCCATGCTCGGCGGCGGGGAAATCGCCGGCCTGCTGCGCTTCAACAACAGCGACCTGGCGGAAGGGCGCAACCTGCTCGGGCGCATGGCGCTGGCCATTGGCATGACCATGAACGAGCAGCACCAGCTGGGCCTGACGCTGGACGGCCAGATGGGCAAGGACCTGTTCTCCGTGCCCACCAGCATGCCCGGCCTGACCAGCGGCACCGCGGTCGGCAATGTGGGCTTCACCAACCCACTGCAGTTCGCCGCGTCGGACTACGAAGTGCGCTTCAATGCCACAGGCGGCGGCCAGGTGGTGCGCCTGTCCGACGGCAAGGCCACGGCATTCACCGACCTGGCG
>NZ_JAUJUJ010000483.1 GCF_030711595.1 Stenotrophomonas sp. YIM B06876 | reverse complement strand
CCAGTGAAGGCATGAGGTATTCGAACATCGAGCCAGACCACGAGCGCAAGCCCACGCTGCGCCCCGCGGCGTAAAACGGCCGACCCAGCGCGCCCCAGTGCGCTACCGGCACATCGCCCTTGGCAATGCCCCACAGGCTGGCCAACCGCGCCTCCGACGCCAGCAGGTCATAGAAGCTGTGGTCCAGCTGCCCGTCGGCCACGCGGTAACCAATGTGAAAAAGGCGCCGGCGCGGGTCGTACAGAAAGCCAAACTCGGCCTCCATGGCCAGGCCGTGGCACTGCGCAGCGAGCCTGCGCAGGCGCTGCAGGTGAGCGCCTTCACCCAGCAGCCCTGGCGCTCCGGCCAGCTCTTCGCAAGCCCCCGCCACCGCCACCAGGTGGCCGCACAGATTGCCGCTGTCCACGGTGGAGACGTAAGGCGGCGCCAGCGGCGCCAGGGTGTGGGTGTCGTACCAGTTCAGAAAATGCCCGCGATGGCGCTCCAGCGCCGCCATGGTGGCCAGGGTGCGCTCGCAGCGGTCGAGGAACTCGTCCGTGCTGATCCAGCCAAAGCGGCGCGCGCACGCCACCGACAACAGATACAGGCCCAGGTTAGTGGGCGAGGTGCGCT
>NZ_JAUJUJ010000482.1 GCF_030711595.1 Stenotrophomonas sp. YIM B06876 | reverse complement strand
CTTCTTCACGATGCCGATCAGCAGAAACACCCCGATCAGCGCGATGATGGTGAACTGCATGTTGAACAGCAGCAGCGCCAGCACCGCCCCGACTCCGGCCGAGGGCAGCGTGGTCAGCACGGTGAGCGGGTGGATCAGGCTCTCGTAGAGCACCCCGAGCACGATGTAGATCACCACCAGCGCCGCCAGAATCAAGAACAGCTGCTGCCCCTGCGACTGCTGGAAGCTCAGCGCCGTGCCCTGGAAGCTGCCGCGCACATTGATCGGCATGGCGATGTCGGCCTCGGCCTGNAGCACCCCGAGCACGATGTAGATCACCACCAGCGCCGCCAGAATCAAGAACAGCTGCTGCCCCTGCGACTGCTGGAAGCTCAGCGCCGTGCCCTGGAAGCTGCCGCGCACATTGATCGGCATGGCGATGTCGGCCTCGGCCTGCTCGATGATCTGCTTTGCCTGGCCCAGCGAGGTGTTGGTGTCCAGATTGAACGAGATGGTGGTGGCCAGCTCGCCGTCCTGGTGGTTGACCGAGGTCGGCGCGGCGCGCTCGACCACATGGGCGAAAGCGCTGAGCGGCACCATGGTGGACGGCGTATTGCTCAGCACCTGCCCGGTCGACGC
>NZ_JAUJUJ010000481.1 GCF_030711595.1 Stenotrophomonas sp. YIM B06876 | reverse complement strand
CTCGGTGCCGCAGGCCCAGCGCTATGCCCACGGCAATAGGCAGCCCCTGACCCAAGGAACCGCCCGACATTTCCATGCCGGGCGTGTAGGTAGCCATGCCTGACATGGGCAGACGGCTGTCATCACTGCCGTAGGTTTCGAGCTCCGACTCTGGCACGATGCCTGCCTCGATCAGCGCGGCATAGAAAGCGATGGCGTAGTGCCCGTGTGAAAGCAGGAAGCGATCTCTTCCATCCCACTGTGGATCATCGGGTCGGAAATTGAGGGCGTGGCCGTAGGCCGCAGCCAGCACATCGGCGTAGCCCAGAGCCTGCCCTACATAGCCCTGGCCCTGCACTTCACCCATGCGCACGGCGTAACGGCGGATGCGCCAGGCGCAGCGCGCGATCTCGGCCAGTTTCTCTTGACTGACGGTCATGTTGAAACTCCAGTTGAATTGAGGATTCCGGTCACTTGAGAATCACGGCCGGCACATAGGAAACCAAGATCAGCACGCCAAAGGCCACCAGGTAGAACGGCCCCATTGCACGCACCGTCTGGCCCACCTTGACGCGGGCCAGCGAACTGGCGATGAACAGCGTGGTGCCCACGGGGGGCGTGTACAGACCGATGGCCAGG
>NZ_JAUJUJ010000480.1 GCF_030711595.1 Stenotrophomonas sp. YIM B06876 | reverse complement strand
AATACTTGAACAAGGACTGCGTGCTGTTGAAGCTCTCCTTGCTGTAGCGGTGCACCTGGTTGAAGGCCTCACGAATCGCCACGCCACGCTTTTTGAGTTCCACCTGCACTAGCGGCAGGCCGTTGACCAGAATGGTCACGTCATAGCGGTTGGCATGCGATCCAACTTGCTCAAACTGCTTGATCACCTGCACCTTGTTGCGGGCGATGTTCCTTTTGTCCAGCAGGTAGATATTCTGGATACGCCCATCTTCAAACACGAAGTCGTGCACATAGTCGTCGTGCACTTTGCGTGTTTTCTCAACAATGCCATCGCTAGGCTTGTCCAGCCAGTTTTCCACAAAGCGCAGCCATTCGGAGTTTGAAAACTGCACGTTGTTGAGCGCTTGCAACTGCACGCGCGCGTTTGCCAACAAGGCTTCCGGCGTGTTCAGCCCCAGCGGGGATTCATAGCCTTGATGGACCAGGTCTTGAATGAACTCGCGCTCCAGGTCGCCTTCGCTTTGATAGCCTTCGGCGGCTTGCCACTCCTTAATGTACTTGTCCAGAACGATGAAGTTTTTGGATTCGGCAATGGTCTTGTAGTCACTCATTCGACTTGTTCTCATCGTTGTGAATCA
>NZ_JAUJUJ010000082.1 GCF_030711595.1 Stenotrophomonas sp. YIM B06876 | reverse complement strand
ACAGTCCTGTGTGCAACATGACAGGTTCAAACCTGTCGAAGGTTCGATAAGTTTCAAACACCGCTTCTGCGCGTTTGATGTTCGCAACGCGAGCCATGACCACGTGCTTCCCGGTAATGTCCGAATCGAGTTCTTCGATTGCCTTTGCCGCAATCGCGTGGTCAGCCCGTGCTACGTCGAATTCATAGACCGAACTGAAACTGATAGGCCTGAAGTAGCCCTCCGCCATAGCTTTGCGAAGTGGATAAACGTAGACCACTCGCCCGTCAATGAGTTGGCCGTCTTCCCTGAACGGGGTAGCGGTGAACTGTAGAACTCTGCTTAAACTGAACTTGGCTTTGAGGTCGCGCCACGTATTTGCCTCGACATGGTGTGCTTCGTCAATGAACAGATGGGTGCACTGCGTCGCCATCTGCGCCTGGACATCAGAAGTACACCCTCCTGCAAGTTGGCTAGTCGTCACGACGACGTTGCAAGGGCCAAAGAAGGTATCAACCTCTTCTATGGAGGTGGGTTTTTTAAGCAGGGTACCAACTACCGGTCGATGGGCCCCTTCAAGAAGTACTGCATTATTTGCAGCCTTCAAAAGACCAAGCGTCAGGAACTTGTTCGCGATTTGCGTGCGCAGCGCATCGGTTGGGACGATGACAAGTACGCGAGAACACCTGTCTGAAACAAGCGTTGACAGCATCGTCTCTGTCTTGCCGGTTCCCGTCGGCATCACTACCGTTGCAACTTCTATGCTCGTAGACCAGTGCGCATGTATGGCGTGCAACGCTCCAACCTGTGGAGACCGAAGCGCAGGGCGTCCACCTGATGATGCTTCGTTGGTGAATTGAAATGCGTTTATCCAGGACGACAGAGCCGCGTCACGCGCGGATGCTGTCTGCTGAGCTGTTTTGTGTGGATGCTGAACCCAGTAGCCGTTGCGCAGGTCGGCGTCATCAATTTCGGTCCCCAGACCCTTCGCGACCAGAACCGGTGCGTCGTCCTTGAATGCCCCGACAGGCGGCTTGGCAAATACGTACGCGACTACATCCCCATTTGCGCCAGTAACCAAATGCCCCTTGTCGGAGCCATTAGTGTATTTTGCGACGGTAGCAATATGACGAGTCGCGGGTTGCGCCAGTTGTTCAATGGGGCCACATCTGTGTGCAACCTCGAAGGCTTTCATGGGCGGAAGCAGTACTTCCATATTCTCCTCCTCTCCGAACAGCCTGGACTGATATAACGCCCTGAGCCGTGGATATTTGATTGTTGCGGTACTGCGGGTTACGTCAGTGGCCCTAGTTGGCCATCATTCCTTAAATGAAAAATCGGGTTCAGACCCAGCTGTCACCAATCGACTCTGCCTGCTGCAGCACCAATTCAATGGCCGCATCCGTCTGGTCTGGCGGGTACTTGTACTTGCGAAGGATGCGCTTGACCATCAGCCGCAGCGTGGCGCGTACGCTCTCGCGCTGAGCCCAGTCGACCGTGATGTTCTTTTTCAGGTTCTCCGTTAGCTCGTGGGCAATCTTCTTGAGCGTCTCGTCGGCCAGCTCTTTCACCGCCGACTCGTTGTTGGCTAGCGCATCGTAGAAACGCACCTCATCATCTGACAGGCCCAACTGCTCTCCCCTACTCGCGGCTTCCCTGAACTTCTTGGCCATTTCGACCAGTTCTTCCATCACCTGCGCGGTTTCGATGCTTCGGTTTTGGTAGCGGGTGATGACACTGCTCAGCAGGTCGCTGAACTTCTTCTGCTGCACCACGTTGGTGGCGAATTTGCTCTTGATTTCACCCTCCAGTAGGCGCTCCAGCAGTTCGACGGCCAGATTGCGCTCGGGCAGGTTCTTCACCTGGGCTAGGAACTCGTCGTCCAGCAGGCCGATGTTGGGCTTGTCCAGGCCCACGGCGTCGAAGATGTCCACCACCGATTCGCTGACCACCGCCTGGCCGATGATTTGGCGGATGGCGGCTTCGCGCTGCTCGTCGGTTTTCTTCTGGGCGGTGATGTCGCGCTTGGTCAGGATGACCTTTACCGCCTGCATGAAGGCGACCTCTTCGCGCACGGCTTTGGCTTCTTCCAGCGTGCAGCACAGGCTGAAGGCCTTGCTCATAGACAGAGCCGCATCGGCGAAACGTTTTTTACCGTCGCGCACGGGTTTGCCGGTCTTGTCCTTAGACTCAGACGGCAGACCCAGCACATGGTTGGCAGCCCCAGCCAGGGTTTTGTGGCCCCCAGTCTTGAACTCGCTGTAGTCAAAGCCGTGCAGCATGGCGCGCAGCACGTCGAGCTTTTCCAGCAGGAGCGACAGGGCCTCGTGGGCGTCTACCGTGGGCTTGCCCCGGCCCTTGCTGGCGGTGTACTCCTTCATCGCGGCTTTGAGTTCGTTGCCGATGCCGATGTAGTCGACCACCAGGCCGCCCTGTTTGTCCTTGAACACCCGGTTGACGCGGGCAATGGCCTGCATCAGGTTGTGGCCCTTCATGGGCTTGTCGATGTACATGGTGTGCACACACGGGGCATCAAAGCCGGTGAGCCACATGTCGCGCACGATGACGAGCTTGAGCGGGTCGGCCGGGTCTTTGAAGCGCTTTTCCAGGCGCTTCTTGACCTGGCTGCTGTAAATGTGGGGGCGCAGCAGGGCCTTGTCGCTGGCACTGCCGGTCATGATGATTTTGATAGCGCCCTGCTCCGGGTCGTCGCTGTGCCAGTCAGGGCGCAGCTTGACGATTTCGTTGTACAGGTGGACGCAAATTTCACGGCTCATGGCCACGGCCATGGCTTTGCCATCCTGGGCCTTGTTTCGCTCCTCGAAGTGCGCCACCAGGTCAGCGGCCACGCTCTGGATGCGTGGCTCGGCCCCTACCACCTGTTCCAGGGCGGCCCAGCGGCTTTTGAGTTTGCTCTGAACGCTTTCTTCTTCGTCCTCGGCCAGTTCGTCCACCTCGTCGTCTATGAGGGGCAGTTCGGCGTCTTTGAGCTTGAGCTTGGCCAGCCGGCTTTCATAGTAGATGGCTACCGTGGCGCCATCTTCCTTGGCCTGCTGCATGTCGTAGACGTGGATGTAGTCGCCGAACACTGCCCGGGTGTCGCGGTCAGTGCTGCTGACCGGGGTGCCGGTGAAGGC
>NZ_JAUJUJ010000479.1 GCF_030711595.1 Stenotrophomonas sp. YIM B06876 | reverse complement strand
GCCCAGGCCACCGGCCGCGTCGCCATCGACATGAGCACGCTGCCCATCGACCTGATGAGCATGACCGCGCACAAGACCTACGGCCCCAAGGGCGTGGGTGCGCTGTATGTGCGCCGCAAGCCGCGCGTGCGCCTGGAAGCGCAGATGCACGGTGGCGGCCACGAGCGCGGCATGCGTTCGGGCACCTTGCCCACGCACCAGATCGTCGGCATGGGCGAGGCCTTCCGCATCGCCAAGGAAGAAATGGCCGAGAGCAACGCCAAGGCCCATGCCCTGCAGCAGCGCTTGCTCAATGGCCTCAAAGACATCGAGCAGGTGTTCATCAACGGCAGCCTCGAACACCGCGTGCCGCAGAACCTCAACATGAGCTTCAACTACGTNATCGCCAAGGAAGAAATGGCCGAGAGCAACGCCAAGGCCCATGCCCTGCAGCAGCGCTTGCTCAATGGCCTCAAAGACATCGAGCAGGTGTTCATCAACGGCAGCCTCGAACACCGCGTGCCGCAGAACCTCAACATGAGCTTCAACTACGTCGAAGGCGAGTCGCTGATCATGGGCATCAAGGGCCTGGCGGTGTCGTCGGGCTCGGCCTGCACCTCGGCCAGCCTCGAGCCGAGCT
>NZ_JAUJUJ010000478.1 GCF_030711595.1 Stenotrophomonas sp. YIM B06876 | reverse complement strand
GCGGTTGTGCAGGTTCAGGATGATGACCACCGTGAAGCTGTTGTATTGCGCCTGCGCGCAGTTGAACTTCAGGCGCATGTCCACGATGGGAACGATGGTGCCGCGCAGGTTGACCACGCCCTTGATGAACTCGGGCGCATTGGCGATGCGGGTCGGCGGCTCATAGCCACGGATCTCCTGGACCTTCAGGATGTCGATGCCATACTCTTCCTGGTCCAGCCGAAACGTGAGGTATTCGCGGGCACCTGCTGCGGCGATCTCGCCTGTTTTTCCCATCACACCCATGGTGAACTCTCCTTTGATTGCTATGGCCCACGGGCCTGTAAATTAATGTCGTGCGCGGCGGACCAGGCCGCCAGTGTCCAGGATCAGGGCCACGCTGCCATCGCCCAGAATGGTTGCGCCCGAGACGTTGGGCACCTTGCGGTAGTTCGACTCCAGGTTCTTCACCACCACCTGGTGCTGGCCCAGCAGCTCGTCGACCAGCAAGGCCACGCGGCTGCCGTCGGCCTCGACCACCACCATGATGGTGCTGCTCTTTTCCGGGTCGGTGCGTGGCACCTGGAAGACCCGCTCCAGCGCGATCACGGGCATGTACTCGTCGCGCACCTTGACCAGC
>NZ_JAUJUJ010000477.1 GCF_030711595.1 Stenotrophomonas sp. YIM B06876 | reverse complement strand
ACTGACGCCGCGCGGGCCCGCGCGAAATAATCGCCCCCATGTACCAAGCCCACAGAATCTCGCGCAGCGAAACCGTCCCCATCCGCACCCTGCACTACCATGTGCGCCGCTGGGGGCCGGCCACCTCGGCCCTGCCGCCGCTGGTGCTGGTGCACGGCTGGATGGACGTGGGCGCGTCCTACCAGTTCGTCGTCGATGCGCTGGGCGAAGCCTTTGCCGCCGGCCGCACCATCATCGCCCCCGACTGGCGCGGCTTTGGCCTGAGCATGCCGTCCGCGCCCNCCTCGGCCCTGCCGCCGCTGGTGCTGGTGCACGGCTGGATGGACGTGGGCGCGTCCTACCAGTTCGTCGTCGATGCGCTGGGCGAAGCCTTTGCCGCCGGCCGCACCATCATCGCCCCCGACTGGCGCGGCTTTGGCCTGAGCATGCCGTCCGCGCCCACCGACCACTATGTCTTTGCCGACTACCTGGCCGACCTCGACCGGTTGCTCGACCACTACGCGCCCGAGCAACCGGTCGATCTGGTCGGCCACAGCATGGGCGGCAACGTGGCCATGCTGTACGCGGGCGTGCGGCCCGCGCGCGTGCGCCGGTTGGTCAACCTCGAAGGCTTCGGCCT
>NZ_JAUJUJ010000476.1 GCF_030711595.1 Stenotrophomonas sp. YIM B06876 | reverse complement strand
GGCGAAATGCACACCTGGCCGGCGTTCCTGAACTTGGCGCCGGCCATGGCCTTGATGGCGGCAGCCACGTCGGCGTCTTCGGCAATGATGACCGGCGCGTGGCCGCCCAGCTCCATGGTCGAGCGCTTCATGTGCTGGCCCGCGAGCGCGGCCAGCTGCTTGCCCACGGCGGTCGAGCCGGTGAAGGTGATCTTGCGGATCACCGGGTGCGCCGTGAGNGATGGCGGCAGCCACGTCGGCGTCTTCGGCAATGATGACCGGCGCGTGGCCGCCCAGCTCCATGGTCGAGCGCTTCATGTGCTGGCCCGCGAGCGCGGCCAGCTGCTTGCCCACGGCGGTCGAGCCGGTGAAGGTGATCTTGCGGATCACCGGGTGCGCCGTGAGGTAGGACGAGATTTCGCCCGGGTTGCCAAACACCAGGCCCACGGTGCCGGCGGGCACGCCCGCGTCGACGAAGGCCTGCAAGAGCGCGGCCGGCGAAGCCGGGGTTTCCTCGGGCGCCTTGACCAGGAACGAGCAGCCCGTGGCCAATGCCGCGCCGAGCTTGCGCACGATCTGGTTGACCGGAAAGTTCCACGGCGTGAACGCCGCCACCGGACCCACGGGTTCTTTCAGCACCA
>NZ_JAUJUJ010000475.1 GCF_030711595.1 Stenotrophomonas sp. YIM B06876 | reverse complement strand
CAGCAGCGACCGCGCCCAGCGCCTGCTGCGCCCGCTGCTCGACGCCATGCAGACCACGCCGGCCTTCGTCTACCTGGTGCCGGTGGTGATGCTGTTCGGCATCGGCAACGTGCCCGGCGTGATCGTCACCACCATCTTCGCGCTGCCGCCGCTGGTGCGCATGACCAACCTCGGCATCCGCCAGGTGCGGCCCGACCTGATCGAGGCGGCGCGCGCCTATGGCGCCTCGCCCTGGCAGATGCTCACCAAGGTGCAGCTGNCGGTGGTGATGCTGTTCGGCATCGGCAACGTGCCCGGCGTGATCGTCACCACCATCTTCGCGCTGCCGCCGCTGGTGCGCATGACCAACCTCGGCATCCGCCAGGTGCGGCCCGACCTGATCGAGGCGGCGCGCGCCTATGGCGCCTCGCCCTGGCAGATGCTCACCAAGGTGCAGCTGCCGCTGGCCATGCCGTCCATCATGGCCGGCATCAACCAGACGCTGATGCTGTCGCTGTCGATGGTGGTGATCGCCTCGATGATCGCCGTCGGCGGCCTGGGTCAGATGGTGCTGCGCGGCATTGGGCGCCTGGACATGGGCCTGGCCACCGTGGGCGGCCTGGGCATCGTGCTGCTGGCCAT
>NZ_JAUJUJ010000474.1 GCF_030711595.1 Stenotrophomonas sp. YIM B06876 | reverse complement strand
CGACGGCAACATCCTGCACGTCCACAGCATGTAACCACATTCGTCTTTGTTGACGCCCGTCGGACCATTAGAACGCGGTCCAGCACAGCCATGCGCGCGCGTCTGGGATTGGCCACATTCCAGCTTTGGGTATTGGATGGAACGAGGGCTCTATCCGACGGACTGAGCGAGGCCAGTGGATATTGAGCCCGATCAATTCGAATGGGGTGCTGGGTTGATGAAGCCACCCCAACCTACGGCCCTCTACAGACCCAAAAGGCCAGCAACAAATTCACTCTGACCCCTGTTTTGATGGATATTGGGCCCGATCAATTTGAATGAGGTTCTGGGTTGCAAAGCCAACCCAGCCCGCCCCCCTGAGGTCAGCAATGAATATTCACTCTGACCCCTGTTTTAGTCAATAGAAAAAATGAACCTGACCCCGTTTTTGGACCCCGTTCTTGAAGCCAACCCAGCCTACGGGCTGAGCGCCACGTCGGTGGCGGGTTAACGCTGACTTGACGCTGTTCCAACGCCCGCCCGCGCAGGATCGCAGGGCCGCGGCGGGTGCCCGCCAGTTTGCGGCGCATTTGCAAGGAGGAGAGCCCCATGTTGAAGGACAAGACCTCAAGCGCCATCGTC
>NZ_JAUJUJ010000081.1 GCF_030711595.1 Stenotrophomonas sp. YIM B06876 | reverse complement strand
TCACCTCGCTGCTGATGGGCTGGTACAACGCGCGCGCCGCCATCAAGGAGCGCTGAACCATGGCCGCCAAAACCTTTGCCCCGATCGCGCCGCGCCCGGCCCCCGCCAAGACCGGCGGGATGCTGGCCTGGGTACGCGCCAACCTGCTGGGCGACTGGCCGACCACGCTGGCCACGCTGCTGGTCGGTGGCCTGCTGCTGTGGTATGTGCCGCAAGTACTGAACTGGGCGCTGCTCAAGGCCGTCTGGCAGCCCCACGTCGAGGCCTGCCGCGCACCGGGCGCGGGCGCCTGCTGGGGCGTGATCGCCGAGAAATACCGCCTGATCATCTTTGGCCGCTACCCGTATGAAGAGCAATGGCGCCCGCTGGTGGCCACGCTGCTGGTGATGGTGCTGCTGGTGGCCAGCTGTACGCGCGCGTTCTGGCGGCCCTGGCTGCCGGTGCTGTGGGTGCTGGTGCTGGCGGGCTTCTTTGTCCTGATGCATGGCGGCATCGCCGGCCTGTCGCTGGTCGAGACCGACCGCTGGGGCGGCTTGCCGCTCACCATCTTGCTGTCCACGCTGTCGATTGGGCTGGCGTTCCCGATCGCGTTGCTGGTGGCGCTGGGGCGGGTGTCGTCCTTGCCGGCGATACGCAGCGCCTGCACCATTTACGTGGAGCTGGTGCGCGGCGTGCCGCTGATCTCGGTGCTGTTCATGGCCTCGTTCATGTTCCCGCTGTTCATGCCGCAGGGTTTCACGATCAATGTGCTGGTGCGCGTGCTGGTGGGCATCACGCTGTTTGCCGCGGCCTATCTGGCCGAGGTGATCCGCGGCGGGTTGCAGGCCATTCCCAAGGGGCAGGTCGAGGCGGCTGCCACGCTGGGGCTGTCGTACTGGCAGACGCAGCGCAAGATCGTGCTGCCGCAGGCGCTGGCCCTGGTGGTGCCAGGCATCATGAACAGCTTCATCTCCACCTTCAAGGACACCTCGCTGGTGGCCATCGTGAGCCTGTACGAGCTGACCGGAGCGCTCGACCTGGCGCTCAACTCCGACGCGAACTGGCGTCCCTTCAAGATCGAGGGCTACCTGTTCATCGCGCTGATCTACTTCACTTTCTGCTTCTCCATGTCGCGTTACAGCCACTGGGTGGAGAAGCAGGCCAACAAGGGGCGGCAACGCTAGCCCCGCCATGCCCATGCCTGAATCCATCATTACCTTCGACAAAGTCAACAAGTGGTACGGCAACAGCTTTCACGTGTTGCGCGATATCGACCTGGACGTGGCGCGCGGCGAGCGCATCGTGGTCTGCGGGCCCTCGGGCTCGGGCAAGTCCACGCTGATCCGCTGCATCAACCGGCTCGAGGAGCACCAGCAGGGCCGGCTGGTGGTCGACGGCGTGGAGCTGAGCGACGACGTGCGCGCCATTGACGGCGTGCGCAAAAAAGTCGGCATGGTGTTCCAGCAGTTCAACCTGTTCCCGCACCTCACGGTGCTGGAGAACCTCACGCTCTCGCCGATGTGGGTGGGCAAGCTGCCCAAGAAAGAGGCCGAGGCGCGCGCCATGCAGCAGTTGGAACGCGTGCGCATTGCCGAGCAGGCCGGCAAATACCCGTTGCAGCTCTCGGGCGGGCAGCAGCAGCGCGTGGCGATTGCGCGCGCGCTGTGCCTCACGCCCAAGATCATGCTGTTCGACGAGCCCACCTCGGCACTCGACCCCGAGATGATCAAGGAGGTGCTCGACGTGATGATCGAGCTGGCCAAGCAGGGCATGACCATGATTTGCGTCACGCACGAAATGGGTTTTGCCAAGGCCGTGGCCGACCGGGTCATCTTCATGGACCAGGGCCAGATCGTGGAGCAGAACACGCCCGAGGCGTTCTTCAACAACCCGCAAAACGAGCGCAGCCGCGACTTCCTGTCGAAGATCCTGGGGCATTGAGCCGTGCACGCAGGAGCATGGCGCCGTGCTGGAAAACCAGGGCTGACACTCTTGTATTGATAGCTGCAAACGCTTTCCTGACGAGCGCTAGAGGCCGATTTAATGCTTGATTTTTAGCTTTGCCGGCTGCGCAGCAGCGCTTCGAAGTCCTTGGCGGGCAGCGGCCGGCTGAACAGATAGCCCTGGCCCTCGTCGCAGCCCTGCTCGCGCAGGAAGGCGAGCTGCCCTTCGGTTTCCACGCCCTCGGCCGTGGTGTGCATGCCCAGCGCCTGGGCCATGCGGATGATGGCGCTGATGATGGCGCGGTCGTTGGCGTCTTCCTCCAGGTCGCGCACGAACGACTGGTCGATCTTGAGCTTGTGGATCGGAAAGCGCTTGAGCTGGCTCAGCGACGAATAGCCGGTGCCGAAGTCGTCCATGCACAGGCGCGCGCCGCGTTCGTGCAGCTGCTCCATGATGGCCAGGGCCGCCGCCGGGTCGTCCACCGCCGCGCCTTCGGTGAGCTCGAGTTCGAGCCGCTGCGCGGGCAGGCCCGACTCCGCGAGGCAGCGCGACACCATCTCGGGCAACTGCGGGTGCCGGAACTGCACGGCCGACAGGTTGACCGAGAGGGTGCGCAGCTGCAGCCGCTGGTCCAGCCAGTGTTTGGCCTCGCGCGTGGCGGTGCGCAAGACCCATTCGCCGATGGCCACGATCAGGCCGCTGTTTTCGGCCACCGGAATGAATTCGGCCGGGGACACCCAGCCCAGCTCGGGGTGGCGCCAGCGCAGCAGGGCTTCGGCGCCGACGATCTGCAGCGTCTGCAAGGACACCTGCGGCTGGTAGTGCAGCTCGAACTGCTGACGCTCCAGGGCGCGGTGCAGGGCGTTTTCGAGCTGCAGCGTGCGCGCCGAGCGGGCTTCGAGCTCGGCGGTGAAAAAGCCGTGGCGGTTGCGGCCGCTGCGCTTGGCGCGGTACATCGCGGCATCGGCGCGCTGGTAGAGCGTGTTGAAGTCTTGGCCGTCGTCCGGAAAGACCGCAATGCCGACCGAGCCCGTGGTGGTCAGCTCGTACTGCTCGATCTGGAACGGGCGCGACAGTGCCGTCAACACCTGGGCGGCGGCGAGCGCGGCGCCTTCGGCGTCGGTGCCCGGCAGCATCAGCAGGAACTCGTCGCCGCCCAGGCGCGAGATGGTGTCCTGTTCGCGCACCAGGGCTTC
>NZ_JAUJUJ010000473.1 GCF_030711595.1 Stenotrophomonas sp. YIM B06876 | reverse complement strand
TCTGCGGTGTGACGCCGGGAGGTGAGGCGGAGCGTGTTGCGGTCGGGCAAGTTGGAGAGCGAGGCGCATGTACCACCGGGCGTTGTGGTGAGCGCGCGCGGGCAACCGCAGGCTGTCAAGGTCTTTTGGGCCGAGATGAGTTGTGCCGTGGAGTCCATTTTGCTATTATAAATATAGCATTGAACGTGTGCTGGCAAAGCGANCGCCGGGAGGTGAGGCGGAGCGTGTTGCGGTCGGGCAAGTTGGAGAGCGAGGCGCATGTACCACCGGGCGTTGTGGTGAGCGCGCGCGGGCAACCGCAGGCTGTCAAGGTCTTTTGGGCCGAGATGAGTTGTGCCGTGGAGTCCATTTTGCTATTATAAATATAGCATTGAACGTGTGCTGGCAAAGCGATTTTGCGGTATTTGGCTGAAGTCCACCGCTGCCGTTAGCGCTGACCAATGCTTTGCTGGATCGCATCGGCCAGCGTGCTGTGCAGGTTCAAGGACCGCACCATGCCCAGTCCGTTGCTGCTGGCGTTGATGATGGTCTGGTAGCGGATTTGCTGGTTGTTCAGCGAATTCTGGATGAGGGTGCCTGTGGTGTTGCCCGCGATGGCGGTGACCGTGGGGCCTGTGGTTCCT
>NZ_JAUJUJ010000472.1 GCF_030711595.1 Stenotrophomonas sp. YIM B06876 | reverse complement strand
GGCTGATTCCCGGCGTGCCGCGCGGCCATCCGGCGCTGGGCCTGATGACGCTGAACTTCGCCGCTAACGCGCTGGGGCTCGACAACGCGGCCACGCCGATGGGCCTCAAGGCGATGCGCGCGTTGCAAGAACTCAACCCCCGGCCCGACACCGCCACCAACGCGCAGATCCTGTTCCTGGTGCTCAACGCCTCGTCGCTCACCCTGCTGCCGGTGACGATCTTCATGTACCGCCTGCAGCAGGGCGCGCCCGACCCGACGCTGGTGTTCCTGCCCATCCTGCTGGCCACCTCGGCGTCGACCCTGGTGGGGCTGCTGAGCGTGGCGCTGGTGCAGCGGCTGCCGCTCTACAGCCCGGTGGTGCTGGCCTATCTGCTGCCGGTGGCGCTGGGGCTGGCCGGTTTCATGGCGCTGCTCACCACTTTGAGCGCCGCCGTGCTGGCGCAGCTGTCGTCGCTGCTCGGCAATCTCACGCTGTTTGCGCTGGTCGTGCTGTTCGTGTCTGTGGGAGCCTGGCGCAAGGTGCCCGTGTACGAGGCCTTCATCGAAGGCGCCAAGGAAGGCTTCGACGTCGCCAAAAACCTGCTGCCCTACCTGGTGGCGATGCTGTGCGCGGTGGGGGTG
>NZ_JAUJUJ010000471.1 GCF_030711595.1 Stenotrophomonas sp. YIM B06876 | reverse complement strand
TCCAAACTCGCCCAGCTGCGCGAACTGTCCGTGGTGGTGGCCGATACCGGCGACTACGCGGCGATCCAGCGCCTGCAGCCGGTGGATTGCACCACCAATCCGACCCTGGTGAAGAAGGCGCTGGAGCTGCCGGTGTATGCGCCGCTGATCGAACGCGAGCTGCACTGGGGCCGTGCGCAGTCCGGTGAACCGGCCGCGATCGTGAACGCGGTGGCGGACCGCTTGACCGTGGGCGTGGGCACGCTGCTGGCCGGACTGGTGCCGGGCCGCGTCTCCACCGAGGTCGATGCCGACCAGGCCCACGACACCGCCGCCACCCTCGCCAAGGCGCGCCAGTTCATCGCCATGTACGAAGCGGCCGGGGTGCCGCGCGACAAGGTGCTGATCAAGATCGCCGCCACCTGGGCCGGCGTGGAAGCCGCGCGCGTGCTGCAGGCCGAGGGCATCGACTGCAACCTGACGCTGATCTTCAACCCGACCCAGGCGCTGGCCTGCGCCGAGGCCGGTGCGTTCCTGATCTCGCCGTTTGTCGGCCGCATCCTCGACTGGCACGTGGCCAACGGCCAGACCCCGGCCAGCATCGACGAGGACCCGGGCGTGCGCTTCGTGCGCGGCGTGTATGCCGA
>NZ_JAUJUJ010000080.1:2086-3157 GCF_030711595.1 Stenotrophomonas sp. YIM B06876 | reverse complement strand
ACCGCCACCGGTCGCCGACAGCAAGCCCGCCCTGCCCTCGGCCGCCGCGGCCATCCTCGCCCGTGCCAAGGCGCGCGCCGGCGGGAGCCCGTCGGCATGAGCACGGTCGTCATCAAGAAAGCGTCGGCAAAGAAGATCTCGGTAAAGAAGGCCGCGGCGAAGAAAGCCACCGCCGCCGCGACGAAACCCGCCGCACCGCGCGCCAGCAAGCGCATGAACCGCGAGCAGGTGCAGGAGATGTTCACGCGCCTGCGCGAACTCAACCCGCACCCGACCACCGAACTGGAATACAGCTCGCCGTTCGAATTGCTGGTGGCGGTGACGCTGTCGGCGCAGTCCACCGATGTCGGCGTCAACAAGGCCACGCGGCGGCTGTTCCCGGTGGCCAACACCGCCGCGGCCATCCTGGCCCTGGGCGAAGACGGGCTGAAGCCGTACATCGCCACCATCGGCCTGTACAACGCCAAGGCCAAAAACGTGGTCGCCGCCTGCGCGATCCTGGTGGACAGATATGACGGCCAGGTGCCACGCAGCCGCGAAGCGCTGGAGGCGTTGCCCGGGGTCGGCCGCAAGACTGCCAACGTGGTGCTCAATACCGCCTTTGGCGAACCGACGATGGCAGTGGATACGCATATCTTCCGCGTGGCCAATCGCACCGGGCTGGCACCGGGCAAGGACGTGCGGGCGGTCGAAGATCTGCTGGTCAAGGTGATTCCGACCGAATTTTTGCTGGATGCCCATCATTGGCTGATCCTGCACGGCCGCTACGTGTGCAAGGCCCGCAAACCGGACTGCCCGCAGTGCGTGATCCGCGACCTGTGCCGTTACAAGGACAAGCCCCCTGCCTGACGCGGTGACACCGCCCGCCGCGGGCGCGGCCTCATCACGCTGGCGCCGGTCTGCCGCTGGGGGCCGGCTGATCCTGCACGGCCGCTACGTGTGCACGGCCCGCAAACCGGACTGCCCGCAGTGCGTGATCCGCGACCTGTGCCGTTACAAGGACAAGACACCTGCCTGACGCGGTGACACCGCCCGCCGCGGGCGCGGCCTCATCACGATGGCGCCGGTCTG
>NZ_JAUJUJ010000080.1:0-1974 GCF_030711595.1 Stenotrophomonas sp. YIM B06876 | reverse complement strand
TGACACCGCCCGCCGCGGGCGCGGCCTCATCACGATGGCGCCGGTCTGCCGCTGGGGGCCGGCTGATCCTGCACGGCCGCTACGTGTGCAAGGCCCGCAAACCGGACTGCCCGCAGTGCGTGATCCGCGACCTGTGCTGTTACAAGGACAATACGGCTCCTGCGGAGCGTTGAACCCCGCACCGGCGGCAGCCACAACTGTCATCCACGCGACACGGCGCGGTGACAGCGGCGCGTCGCCGGTATCCCCTGCCGCCGCGCAGACCGGAGCAACGGCTGCAGCGGCTGTAATATTTACGCAATCTTCACGATCTAACCTGCGCTGCATCCTCAACCTGCCTGCAAGGCCATCCATGAAACTGCATCGCCAACTTCTCACTGCGGCCGTGGCGACGGCGCTGTTCGTTCCGGTCGCCCATGCCGAAATCGCCGTCGACGTCATTGCCGGCTCCGAAATCACGTTTGAAGGCCTGATGCAGGCCGACGGCAACTGGTTCGACAACGACCGCGCCGACCTCAATGGCGCCGGCATCAACGGCAAGGACAGTGAATTCGAACTGCGTCGCGCCGAGCTGGTGCTCAAGGGCAAGGGCCCGGGCAACCTCGAGTGGGTCGCCGGCTATGACGCCAAGGCCGACAAGTTCCTTGATGCCAATCTCAAGTACAAGCTGGGCGGCGACAGCAACCATTTCCTGCAGCTGGGCCAGTTCAAACAGCCCAACAGCCTGGAAGAGCTGTCCAGCACCAAGAACAACGACTTCATTTCCAAGGCCACGGTGACCAACACCTTCGCGGTCGCGCGCCGGCTGGGCGCGGGGTATGGCGTCGGTGACAGCAACTGGAGCATCACCGGCAGCGCGTTCGGCCGCGAGCTGACCCGCAATCTGGCCCATGGCAGCGGCTACGGCCTGCGCGGCACGTTCGCCCCGATCAACGACAAGGGCAACGTCCTGCATTTCGGCTTGAGCTATGTCGATTACGACACCGATGCCGATACGCTGCGGCTGCGCGCCCGGCCCAACGCCGACCTGGCCACGGTGCGCCTGGTCGACAGCGGCAACCTGACCGATACCGATCGCGTCAGCACCCTCGGCGCCGAAGCGATGTATGTCGGTGGCCCGTTCAAGGCCCAGGGCGAGTACTACAGCTCCAAGGTCAAGCGCTACGACCACGACAACTATTCGGCCAGCGGCTACTACCTCAGCGGCATGTGGAACGTCACCGGCGAGACCTGGGGCTACAAGGGCGGTGTGCCCTCCACCGGCCTGCCGTCCGAGCCGGGCCGCGGCATGTGGCAGCTGGGCGCACGCTTCGACCACATCGACCTGGACGACGGCCGCCTGCGTGCACCCGCGGTGGTCGGCGGCGCGCCGATCGTCGATGGCGTGCTCGGCGGCAAGATGGATGTCTGGACCGTGGGCGCCAACTGGTACTGGCGCTCGAACTTCAAGTTCGCGTTGAACTACGTGATGGTGGACAGCAAGAAGTACAGCACCAGCGCCCGCAGCTTCGTCAGCGACAAGCCGAACATCCTGGAAGCCCGCCTGCAGTTCTTCTGGTAAGCCCGCTCCGCAGGTAATGACACGAACGCCCCCGCATGGGGCGTTCGTTGTTTCCGGTCGGTGGCTTCTTGGATACGCGCCCCCTGCAGACAGACCGCAGCCGCCTCCTGCGCCCACAGGGCCGTTGTTCCTGAAGACACCTCGTGTGCCGGGAGTTTGAACCAAAACTTGTAAGCCCGAACCTCAGCCGCCTCGGAAACAACACAGGCGCCTAATGACCGCTTTCGGCCGTGGATTCATATGATCAATGCAACACACGGACAGCTGCATAGGCAGTAGGAGTGTTGCGGATGAATCGCAGGAAGAGGATCTACTACACGGGCACCCAGAAGTCGCTGATGTGGGATCGCTGGCAGCAGGGCGAGTCCTTGCACCAGATCGCGTCCCTGTTTGACCGTCACCACAGCTCAGTG
>NZ_JAUJUJ010000470.1 GCF_030711595.1 Stenotrophomonas sp. YIM B06876 | reverse complement strand
GCGCGCGCGGCAAGCTCTTCGGGTGTGAGGGTGCCATCTGATACGACAGAGTGGCAGTGCAGGTCGGCGTTGAAGGGTGTAGGCACCTGGCCATTGTAGAACTGGGCAGGCTTTGGCGTGGCCCCGGCCAAGGGGGTTTGGACGCAGGCTCTGGGGTCAGCAAAAATTGCCGAAAATGTAATTAAAAGTAGAATTCGCGCCGGCGCAGCACTGGCCCAAACGGGTGCTTTTGGCCTTTATCTTCTGGAAACTACGATGAACTTCAACCACATGCCCGTGGCGCGCAAGCTCTGGGCGATCATTTTGGGCTTGATGCTGGCGATGCTGGCACTCGCCTTCGGCCTGCTCTACAACATGGCGCAGGTGAATGCGGAGGTGGAGCGCAACGTGCAGTACAACGAGGACCGCATCATCCTGGCGCTGCGCTGGAAGGGCCTGAGCCAGTTGAGCGTCGAGCGCGCCATCGTCAGCGCCATCTCGTCGGACGACTACCTGGCCGACCAGATGGCTCAGCTCATGAAAGAGGGCATCGAAGGCATCACCGAACTCCAGAACAAGGTGACGGCCGTCGCGTTCTCCAGCGAAGACAAGCAGCAGCTCGAGCGCCTCGCCGCTGAGCGCGCGCTGGTGC
>NZ_JAUJUJ010000469.1 GCF_030711595.1 Stenotrophomonas sp. YIM B06876 | reverse complement strand
CGGGGTCCACCACGCACAGCTGCGTGGCGCAGCCTTGGTAGCGGATGTAGCGGCCGAGGGTGGCGGATGTGCCGCCCGTGCCCGCCCCGACGACAATCCACGCCGGTATCGGGTGCGGTTCGCCCCGCATTTGCTGGAAAATGGATTCCGCGATGTTGTTGTTGCCACGCCAGTCGGTCGCCCGCTCGGCATAGGTGAACTGGTCCATGTAGTGGCCATGGCATTGGCGCGCCACCCGCTCCGCTTCGGCATAGAGCTGCGCCGAGCTGCTGACGAAGTGGCATCGGCCGCCATAGAACTCGATCTGCGCAATCTTGGCGGGCGAGGTGCTGCGGGGCATCACGGCGATGAACGGCAGGCCCAGGAGGCGCGCGAAATAGGCTTCGGACACTGCCGTGCTGCCGGAGGAGGCCTCCACCACGGTGGTTCCTTCGCGGATCCAGCCATTGCACAGCCCGTAGAGAAAAAGCGACCGTGCGAGCCGGTGCTTGAGGCTGCCGGTCGGATGGGTCGACTCATCCTTGAGATAGAGCCGCACCTGCGGCATGGCGGGCAGGTCCACCTGCACCAGGTGGGTGTCGGAGGAGCGCTGGAAGTCACGCTCTATGCGGCGAACGGCTTCGAGAACCCA
>NZ_JAUJUJ010000468.1 GCF_030711595.1 Stenotrophomonas sp. YIM B06876 | reverse complement strand
ACCGCGTCCTGCACCGAGCGCAGCATGATGCCGTGGTCGGAATTGCCCCAGGCGCGGTTGCCGCGCACGGTTTGCTCGCGCACCTCCATCAGCGCCAGGCCGCCCCGGTTGTAGTAGGTGTCGTTGTCTTCCCAGACGTTGTAGTACGAGGTCATGTAGTGCGTGCCGTAGCGGCTGTGGTGCAGCTTGTTGCCCCGGAAAATCGCATGGTGCGAGACGTCCACATACAGCGCGTCGCGCACGAAGCTGATGTTGTTGTGCAGGATGCGCGCGCCCTTGGTGTTGTAGAGCTGGATGCCNGCGTGCCGTAGCGGCTGTGGTGCAGCTTGTTGCCCCGGAAAATCGCATGGTGCGAGACGTCCACATACAGCGCGTCGCGCACGAAGCTGATGTTGTTGTGCAGGATGCGCGCGCCCTTGGTGTTGTAGAGCTGGATGCCGTTGCCGCGCTGCGCCGAGTCGAACTCGCGCTTGCCGGTGATCAGGTTGCCCTCGATGCGCACGTCGTTGGCCTTCTCTATCCACAGGCCGAACAGGTTGTAGGTCAGGTCGCAGTTTTGCACCACGGCGCGGTGCGAACCGGGGTAGAGGTAGATGCCGGCGTTCTGCTCTTTCAGGCTGCTGCCCGAGTCG
>NZ_JAUJUJ010000467.1 GCF_030711595.1 Stenotrophomonas sp. YIM B06876 | reverse complement strand
GTCGCCGAGATGCTGGAGAAATGGCGCCAGGGCAGCGACGTGGTGTATGCCGTGCGGCGCACCCGCGATGACCAGTCGCGCCTGCACGCCAAGCTGGCGCGCCTGTTCTACCGGCTCGTGAACTGGGGCAACCGGGTCGAGATCCCGCCCCATGCGGGCGACTTCCGGCTGATGGACCGCAAGGTGGTGGAGGCCATGAAGGCGCTGCCCGAGCGCAACCGCTTCATGAAGGGCCTGTACGCCTGGNTTCTACCGGCTCGTGAACTGGGGCAACCGGGTCGAGATCCCGCCCCATGCGGGCGACTTCCGGCTGATGGACCGCAAGGTGGTGGAGGCCATGAAGGCGCTGCCCGAGCGCAACCGCTTCATGAAGGGCCTGTACGCCTGGGTGGGTTTCCAGAGCACGGCGCTGGACTACGAACCGCTGCCGCGCGCCGCCGGGCAAAGCAGCTTCGGGCTGCGCAGCTCGTTCTCGCTGGCGCTGACCGGCATGGTGGCGTTTTCCTCGGCGCCGCTGCACGCGCTGTCGCTGCTCGGCCTGCTGCTGTCGCTCACCTCCCTGGGCTATGGCGCCTGGGTGGTGGTCGAGCATTTCTGGTGGGGCGTCGAGGTGCCGGGCTACGCCACCCTGGC
>NZ_JAUJUJ010000466.1 GCF_030711595.1 Stenotrophomonas sp. YIM B06876 | reverse complement strand
TGGCGGCGGTGATGAAAAAACCCAGCCACAGGGTGTTGAGCAAGGGGACTCCGTCGGGTTGGGCGATAGAAATGGAATGAGCCGGCATTCTCGCCAATAGGCACATCGCCGGCTCGGTGGGGCCATGGTGTTACTCTACAAGGTTCGGCTGTGCGCCACGTTTTGCCTGCAAGGCGCGTTTGCACGCCGCCCCCTCCAACCCCGCCAGGCGCCTTTGCGCGCCGCAATACCAAGGAACATCGCCATGGGCGCCCAGTGGAAAGCAAAAGGTAAAGCACAGGCCGCAGATGCCAGAGGCAAGCTGTTTGGCAAGCTGGCCAAGGAAATCATGGTCGCCGCGCGCGGTGGTGCCGACCCGGCCGGCAACTCGCGCCTGCGCCTGGTGCTGGAGCAGGCCCGCAAGGTCTCGATGCCCAAGGAAACGCTGGAGCGCGCCATCAAGAAGGGCTCGGGCACGGGCGCCGACGCCGTCCATCTGGAACACGTGATCTACGAAGGCTTCGCACCGCACCAGGTGCCGGTGATGGTCGAATGCCTGACGGACAACGTCAAACGCACCGCGCCGGAAATGCGTGTGCTGTTCCGCAAGGGCCAGATGAGCGCCGTGGCCTGGGACTTCAACCATGTCGGCATG
>NZ_JAUJUJ010000465.1:223-635 GCF_030711595.1 Stenotrophomonas sp. YIM B06876 | reverse complement strand
AGAGTGTTTGGGCTTGCTGGGAGTAAAGCCGTTCGTAGATAGTTCGTGCAACACTCTCAAATGCTGAGAGGACGGCAATATCTGGAACTACAACCTTTTTTGTGGCCAGCAACAGCTTGTCGTCAAGGTTCGGAATTGATGTCCCGTTGATATAGTTCCAGATTTCCCTCGTCTCTCGCATCTCTGCAAGCAGTCGGTCAATGTAAATGGCTCGGGCTGGGGAGCCACATTCGAGCCGCTTTACAAAGTTTGAAAAAATAACAGGCACCCCATAGAACCGCTCAAATCCGGCACCTGCCCAAAGTGGCCGACCACAAGGCCCCGCGCCCGAGGATGCAATAAGCACTTCATTCTGGCCAAGTCGTCTTTTCTCCATAGCGGATGGTTTCACCCAGCGTACTGGGGCGTTTTT
>NZ_JAUJUJ010000465.1:0-206 GCF_030711595.1 Stenotrophomonas sp. YIM B06876 | reverse complement strand
TAAGCACTTCATTCTGGCCAAGTCGTCTTTTCTCCATAGCGGATGGTTTCACCCAGCGTACTGGGGCGTTTTTGGCAAAGCCATCAATGCGGAGGTTTTCAAGGTCGACTCCACGCAAGCTGATTGCTGGAGTTAAGTCCGAATCGTCACATTCATCGTTCCCCCAAAGTCCACCAATCGTGACAGTACATATGTTCCCAAGTGTG
>NZ_JAUJUJ010000464.1 GCF_030711595.1 Stenotrophomonas sp. YIM B06876 | reverse complement strand
AAGGGCGCAGCCGGTATTTTTCAATGCAGCCGGTTTACTTGGCGGCGGGCGCCGTGATCACCTTGACCTTGCCACCCTCGACGGCGCCGCCGCGCTCGACGGTCGATGCGCCGCCGTTGCCATCCACGCTGGTCACGCCGCCGGGGTTTTGCGCCGGGGTCAGGGCCTTGTAGCCCTTGTCGAGGTTGGCGCGGATGGCGGCGGCGTCGCTGGTGGTGCCGGCGATCTTCATGGCCGCCAGCGTGGCGTGCACGGCGGTGTAGTTCCAGACGAATTCCGAGCCCGNATGCGCCGCCGTTGCCATCCACGCTGGTCACGCCGCCGGGGTTTTGCGCCGGGGTCAGGGCCTTGTAGCCCTTGTCGAGGTTGGCGCGGATGGCGGCGGCGTCGCTGGTGGTGCCGGCGATCTTCATGGCCGCCAGCGTGGCGTGCACGGCGGTGTAGTTCCAGACGAATTCCGAGCCCGGGTCGCGGTTCGGATAGAGCTTGTGGAAGCGCTCGACAAAGCCCTTCATCGCCGCGGATGGGTCTTCGACCACGGGCAGCACGCCGATCGCGCCTTCGAGCGGGCCGTAGCCGCCGGTGACCTTGCTCATCTCATCGAGCTTGGCCTGGTCCATGACGAAGAAGCCGCC
>NZ_JAUJUJ010000463.1 GCF_030711595.1 Stenotrophomonas sp. YIM B06876 | reverse complement strand
TCAGCCCACGAAGTCCCGCTCGAAACGCTCGAGGCGTCCAATTGGCACAAGTGGTCTTGTAGATAACGGTACTTGCAGAAGGCCGTAGGTCTTTTAACGGAATAGAGTCGATGGACCTGTCGAACCCGCGCATGTACTCCTGGGCGCCCACTTCATCCGCGATGGCTTCATCGCTGAGGTCAGGTAGCAGTTCATTCCAATCAGGGTCTTGAGCATAGAGCTGCAGCAATTCATCGCGCACGTCCAGATTCGCGATGTTTGCGATGAAGACTGGGTCTCCCAAATCGGCCCGTGACCGCGTGAACCTTCCGGCCAATTGGAGCGTGACGGCTAAGCTCTTTCGGATGTCGTGAAACGCTGCGATTTTTAGTTCCGGCATGTCGAAACCTTCGCCGAGCATGTCGACGCAAACCACAATTCTTGACTGCCCGCTTTCAAGCTTCTGGGTTGCCTCCGTTCTAGCCTTAGAAGACAGTCCTGTGTGCAACATGACAGGTTCAAACCTGTCGAAGGTTCGATAAGTTTCAAACACCGCTTCTGCGCGTTTGATGTTCGCAACGCGAGCCATGACCACGTGCTTCCCGGTAATGTCCGAATCGAGTTCTTCGATTGCCTTTGCCGCAATCGCGTGGTCAG
>NZ_JAUJUJ010000462.1 GCF_030711595.1 Stenotrophomonas sp. YIM B06876 | reverse complement strand
CGCCAGCAACGTGATGACGGCCTGCCTGTTTTGCTACATGTGCATGCAGCCGCTGTTTGGCTCCCTGTCCGACCGCATTGGCCGGCGCACCAGCATGATGCTGTTTGGCGCCCTGGGCGCGCTCGCCACGGTGCCGATTCTCACGGCGCTGCAGCATGTCACCAACCCCTACGCGGCGTTTGCGCTGATCCTGCTGGCGCTGGCCATCGTGAGCTTCTACACNGGCGCACCAGCATGATGCTGTTTGGCGCCCTGGGCGCGCTCGCCACGGTGCCGATTCTCACGGCGCTGCAGCATGTCACCAACCCCTACGCGGCGTTTGCGCTGATCCTGCTGGCGCTGGCCATCGTGAGCTTCTACACCTCCATCAGCGGCATCGTGAAGGCCGAGATGTTCCCGCCCGAGGTGCGCGCGCTCGGCGTGGGGCTGGCGTATGCGATCGCCAACGCCATCTTCGGTGGCTCGGCCGAATACGTGGCGCTGGGGCTCAAGTCGCTCGGCTACGAGTCGAGCTTCTACTGGTACGTCACGGCCATGATGGTGGTGGCCTTCCTGGTCAGCCTGCGCCTGCCGCGCCAGGCGAGCTACCTGCGCACCGACCATTGAGCCTTGAGCCTTGAGCATTTGATGCGGGGGCG
>NZ_JAUJUJ010000461.1 GCF_030711595.1 Stenotrophomonas sp. YIM B06876 | reverse complement strand
CGAAGAAGAATTCCGTGCCGCCCGCCATCCTGAGCGGCGCGCGCGGGTGGTGCGTGAGCACGAAGACGGGTGTGTGGTACGGCGGCTCGTCGCCCCACCAGCCCTTCCAGCTCTCGTCGGGCCAGGGGCCGCGCACCGGGCCGAACATGTTGCGCCCCAGAATCCAGGCGCCGATGCCGGCAAAGCCTTGCTCGGCCATGGCGTTGTCGACGCCCGTCTCGCCGCCGTCCTGGCCGTGCATGCCGCGCCAGAAGCGCGTTTCCATGAACCATTCCATCAGCTCGGGGCCATTGACGCCCAGCGGGTTCTGCAGGCTCTGGCTGGGCCCGGCGCCGTAGCCGTCGATGGACATTGCAAAACTTTGAACGCGGAGCTTTGACNCATCAGCTCGGGGCCATTGACGCCCAGCGGGTTCTGCAGGCTCTGGCTGGGCCCGGCGCCGTAGCCGTCGATGGACATTGCAAAACTTTGAACGCGGAGCTTTGACATCACACACCTCGCTGCGGGGTCAGGTAGGCGATCGGCGGCGCCGCAGACCCCGGCGGCACACCCGGCAAAAAGAGGGAGCATCACCGGGCTGGCCGCGGCACCGGTGACAAAAGGTTGCGCCCTTCTCCGGCTTGGGGGCGTGAACGCGTT
>NZ_JAUJUJ010000460.1 GCF_030711595.1 Stenotrophomonas sp. YIM B06876 | reverse complement strand
TCTTCTGCCGTTTTGTTAGCCGCTCTTAATACTGCACCCGGCCACAATGGGTGTTGCCAACTTCAAGCTACGGTTGCAACACGGCTGACGGCAAACCGCTCGCGGCAATCCCTCGGTGCCACACCCAGGTTGCGCTGGAAGGTGACACGCATACGCTTCTCGTCACCAAAGCCACAATGCACCGCGATCCGGTCGATGTTGCGGGTCGAATCCTCCAGCAGGCGCCGCGCGACCTCCAGGCGGAACACCTCCACCGCCTTGGCCAGTGTGCGGCCGATCTTGTGTTTGTAGACGCGCGCCAAATTGCGCAGGCTCATGCGGGCCTTCTCGGTGANGCGACCTCCAGGCGGAACACCTCCACCGCCTTGGCCAGTGTGCGGCCGATCTTGTGTTTGTAGACGCGCGCCAAATTGCGCAGGCTCATGCGGGCCTTCTCGGTGAGGAATTCGACCGTCAGGTCGGCACGTTCCAGGTTGCCAACGATCACAGGTTCAGCGCATTGGCCTGGCGGTTCAGCTGCAGCGCTACCTGGGCGCCACGGGGGATGCGCGCACCATGGAGGGAGATGCACAGACGCCCTATTTCGGTGTGGTGCTAGTGTCGTGAGTTGAAAGTTCATTTCATAAAGATGCCGAAAATC
>NZ_JAUJUJ010000459.1 GCF_030711595.1 Stenotrophomonas sp. YIM B06876 | reverse complement strand
CGCGCTGGCGCCGCTGGGTGCGCGCGTGCGCGACATCAAGATGCACGAGCCATCGCTCGAAGACGTGTTCTTCGGCTTCGCCGATTGAAGGATCAGCTCATGGAATTGACGCAAATCTTCACCATTGCCGCGAAAGAGTTCCGCGACCGCATGCGCAACCGCTGGGTGCTCGCGGTGGCGCTGGTGTTCACCGTGTTCTCGCTGGTCATCGCCTACTTCGGCGGCGCGCAGCAGGGTGCCGTGGGCTTTCGCTCGATCGAGTTCACCATCGCGAGCCTGGTCAGCCTGGTGATCTACCTGATCCCGCTGATCGCGCTGCTGCTCGGCTTCGACGCCATCGTCGGCGAGCGCGAGCGCGGCTCGCTCGACCTGCTGCTCTCGCTGCCGATCACGCGGCTGGAGCTGCTGCTGGGCAAATACCTGGGCCTGGCGGCGGCGCTCACGCTGTCCACGCTGGCCGGCTTTGGCCTGGTGGCGCTGCTGCTGGCGCAGAAGATCGACGCGGCCGGGCTCTACCACTACGCCGGCTTCATGCTCAGCTCGGTGCTGCTGGGCCTGGCCTTTTTGAGCCTGGCGGTGCTGGTGTCGGTGCTGGCGCGCGACCGCACGCGCGCCTCGGGCCTGGCGATCGCTCTGTGGTT
>NZ_JAUJUJ010000458.1 GCF_030711595.1 Stenotrophomonas sp. YIM B06876 | reverse complement strand
TCAGCCACGCGTGTGCGTCGTACTCTTCGTCGCGTGCCAGCATCGCCCAGATCTGGCGCGCATGCTTGTTGGCGATGGCCACCAATAGCTTGCCAAAGGGCAGGCGCTGAGCCAGATCGCGGATCCACAGTTGCTCGGGCGTTGCCCGCTCCGGCACGACTGCCTGGGCGCGCTGCAAGCTGCTGCGTGCACCTTGGATCAGCAAGGTTCGCAGGTAGCCATCACCCTTGCAGCTGATCTCGCCTAGCACGGCGCGCCCTCCGCTGGAATGCTGGGTCGGAACCAGTCCCAACCATGCCGACAGCTGTCGACCGTTCTTGAACTCCCTGGCATTGCCGACGCTGGCGACCATGGCATCCGCCGTCAACGCACCAACACCTGTCAACCGCTGCACCCGGACGCAGCATGGGTCGGCTTTGGCCTGGGTGGCGATATGCCGGTCGCACTCGGTCAGGCGCTCGCGCAGCTGCCGCCAGTGCGCGGCATGCTGGTCGAGCAATTCCAGCAGCATCGGTGGCAGGTCGGCGCGGATCACGTCATCACCCAGCGCCCGCAGCAAGGCAGCCTCGCTGCGAGCCATGACCACGCCGAACTCGGCCAACAGGCCACGGAGTCGATTGCTCGTGGCCAAGGCTTCGGCC
>NZ_JAUJUJ010000457.1 GCF_030711595.1 Stenotrophomonas sp. YIM B06876 | reverse complement strand
GGTTGGGCACCCCCGGCGCCGGTGAGCCGCTGGGCGGCAGCACCACCTCGGGCAAGCTGCAATCGGGGTCGATCCGGTGCAGCATCTCCACCAGCACCTTGCCGATCAGGGGCGGCTGCAGCTCGCCCCAATTGGGCATCACGCTGGCGCCCCGCTCGGGCGCGTAGGCTGGCGCCGCCGCGTACTTGCCCACGATGCGGGGCGCCTTGTCCAATNACCTCGGGCAAGCTGCAATCGGGGTCGATCCGGTGCAGCATCTCCACCAGCACCTTGCCGATCAGGGGCGGCTGCAGCTCGCCCCAATTGGGCATCACGCTGGCGCCCCGCTCGGGCGCGTAGGCTGGCGCCGCCGCGTACTTGCCCACGATGCGGGGCGCCTTGTCCAATTGCAGGTCGTAAAGGATGCCCTTGAGCTGGTCTTCGAGCACCGGCCGCTTTTCCTCAACCACCAGGATCTGCTCCAGCCCCTCGGCGAACCCGCGCACGAACTGCGGATCGAGCGGCCAGACCATGCCGATCTTGCCGACGCGGATGCCCAGCGCGCGCAGCCGCTCCTCGCCCAGGCCCAGTTCGCTCAAGGCCTGCATCAGGTCGGCAAACGACTTGCCGGCGGCCAGTACGCCGATGCGCGCCGCCGGCGC
>NZ_JAUJUJ010000456.1 GCF_030711595.1 Stenotrophomonas sp. YIM B06876 | reverse complement strand
CCATCCACCACGCGGATTCGCCGCAGGCCATTGCGCTCTACCGGACCGAGCCCTACGTGATCGCATCGGATGTGTATGCGCTGGCGCCGCACACCGGGCGCGGCGGCTGGACCTGGTACACCGGGTCGGCCGGCTGGATGCTGCGTTTCATCCTCGAATCGCTGCTGGGCTTGCGGGTCGAATCAGACAAGTTACGCATCGGACCGTGCCTGCCGGCGCACTGGACCGCGTTTCAACTGANGCCGCAGGCCATTGCGCTCTACCGGACCGAGCCCTACGTGATCGCATCGGATGTGTATGCGCTGGCGCCGCACACCGGGCGCGGCGGCTGGACCTGGTACACCGGGTCGGCCGGCTGGATGCTGCGTTTCATCCTCGAATCGCTGCTGGGCTTGCGGGTCGAATCAGACAAGTTACGCATCGGACCGTGCCTGCCGGCGCACTGGACCGCGTTTCAACTGAACTATCGGTATCGCACTACGCTCTACCGTATCCAAGTGCTGCAAGCAGCCGGGCCAGATGTTGGGCCGGCACTGAGCCTTGATGGCACCGGGCTTCCAGGCCCGGAACTACCGCTGATGGACGATGGCTGTGAACACGCGGTGATCGTGCAAGTCCGCAAGACTGGAGCCTAGAGATGCA
>NZ_JAUJUJ010000455.1 GCF_030711595.1 Stenotrophomonas sp. YIM B06876 | reverse complement strand
GCTGATGAATGAACGCAGTATTATTGCAACCAACTTATGCAAAAATGCATCATGACAGGGGGCTAAGATGAATTGGGACGACGCCAAAATTTTTCTGGCCCTCTATCGCGAAGGCACCCTGAGGAGCGCAGCCGGCGCCGTCGGCGGCCTCATGCCCAACCGTCTCAAGCGCTGCCAGTGGCCCGATGATCTCCGCCCTGCGGCGGGCATGCTCCCATGCCTTGTCAGGCAGGGTAGCTACCCCATGCTCGATGATTCCTGAGTCTGACACCCTGCCCAAGCCTCGCTTTGGTGCACANGCTGCCAGTGGCCCGATGATCTCCGCCCTGCGGCGGGCATGCTCCCATGCCTTGTCAGGCAGGGTAGCTACCCCATGCTCGATGATTCCTGAGTCTGACACCCTGCCCAAGCCTCGCTTTGGTGCACACGAGTATTGAGCATAGTCGAGATTGGTGAAGGCGACTGTTGATATCGGGCTGTCAGGAGCTGATTGCACACCGGGCGTTACGTCCAGGTAATTGGTGCAGTCGTCTTCTGAAAATGACACCTACCGCATCCGCCGCCGCACCCAGGCGCTCGCCTGGTCCACCGCCACCGACAGCGCCAGCATGGCCGCGATGACGGTCGAAGCCTGCGCGTAGTGGA
>NZ_JAUJUJ010000454.1 GCF_030711595.1 Stenotrophomonas sp. YIM B06876 | reverse complement strand
GGCCGCGCAGAACGGCCTGGGCGATCTCCAGGGCACTCAGGTGGCTGTTGAGCTGGGCCTCGGCGCCCTCGTCTGCCGTGAGGTCCCGGCTCAGCCAGCGGGTGGCGATGTGGGCCAGGGCGGCTTCGGCATCGCTGGCGGCGATGTACAGGCTGGCGCCGCTGTCAAAACGCACCATTTCCACCGACTTCAGCTGATCCACCTCGCCGGTGCCGGTGTGGGTGAGCACCAGGGCATCGCCTTCGCGGGTGACGATGTAGTCCTGCAGGCTGCCGCTTTGCAANCAGCGGGTGGCGATGTGGGCCAGGGCGGCTTCGGCATCGCTGGCGGCGATGTACAGGCTGGCGCCGCTGTCAAAACGCACCATTTCCACCGACTTCAGCTGATCCACCTCGCCGGTGCCGGTGTGGGTGAGCACCAGGGCATCGCCTTCGCGGGTGACGATGTAGTCCTGCAGGCTGCCGCTTTGCAAGGCCGTGTCCCAACCCAAACCACCATCCAGGCGGTCGTTGCCGCTGCCGCCCGAGAGGGTGTCATTGCCGGTGCCCCCAAAGACCACATCGTCGCCCGCATCGCCAAACACCTGGTCGTTACCGCCCAGGCTGCCCACAATGTCGTTGCCGCCGCCGCCGTGCAGCACGTCGTCGT
>NZ_JAUJUJ010000453.1 GCF_030711595.1 Stenotrophomonas sp. YIM B06876 | reverse complement strand
GCGGCAGGCGCCAGCACAGGTCTTGCGCTGCATCGCCCGCCGCCAGCAGCGCGTTGGCCAGCGCATCGTCGGAGGCGAACATGCCGCTGCGCACGCCGCCCAGGGCGATCACGCAGGCACCGGTGAGTGTGGCGATGTCCACCACCGCCGCGGGCTTGAAGCGCGCGGCATAGGTCAGCGCATCGCACAGCACCAGGCGGCCTTCGGCGTCGGTGTTGAGGATTTCTATGGTTTGCCCACCCATGCTGGTGACCACATCGCCGGGCTTGACGGCGCGACTGCCGGGCATGTTTTCGCAGGCGGGAATCAGCCCGACCACGTTGATGGCCGGCTGCAGTTCGGCCAGCGTGCGGAACACGCCCAGCACGCTGGCCGCGCCGCACATGTCGTACTTCATTTCGTCCATTTCGGCCGCCGGCTTGAGGGAGATGCCGCCGGTGTCGAACGTGATGCCCTTGCCCACCAGCACCACGGGCGCCTGGGTCTTGGCGGCGCCGCTGTAGCGCAGCTCGATGAAGCGCAGGGGCTCGGCCGCGCCCTGGGCCACCGCCATGAAGGCGCCCATGCCCAGCTTGGCCACGTCGGCCGGCCCCATGACCTTGCACTGGATGCCCGCATGCTTGGCCAGTGACTTGGCCGCATAGGCCA
>NZ_JAUJUJ010000452.1 GCF_030711595.1 Stenotrophomonas sp. YIM B06876 | reverse complement strand
GGACAGCGGCAGCAGCCCGTAGAGCACGAAGGTGATGACGGCGCCCAGCACCGAGCCGGTGCTGCTCGTGGCTTCGGCCACGGCGGCCATGAGAGCGACATAAAGCCAAGCGATAACAACCAGATACATCAGGATTCCAGGTAAGGGGAGAAAGGGGCGGCCGTGCCATGCCAGGGCGTTACCATAGCTGCGTGGTCGGCAACAAATGGGGCGCATGCCACGCAGTGGACGAATGCCCCGCACNAAGCCAAGCGATAACAACCAGATACATCAGGATTCCAGGTAAGGGGAGAAAGGGGCGGCCGTGCCATGCCAGGGCGTTACCATAGCTGCGTGGTCGGCAACAAATGGGGCGCATGCCACGCAGTGGACGAATGCCCCGCACTCGAGGAGGCAGCATGGATTCTGATTCAGCCTGGGCCCAAGGTGCCCAGCAATTCCAGCAGATTTTCGGCGAAAGCTGGTCGCGTGCGCTGCAATCGTTCCAGGGCACGGGCCTGGGCAAGACGCCAGCCGTCCCGGCGCTGCATTTTTCCACAGAAAAATTGCAGGCGCTGCAGCAGCAATACATGGAGCAGGCACGCGAGCTGTGGAGCCAGGGCCTGCAAGGTGCGCCCACCACGGGGGCCGACAAGCGCTTCAGCGGCGA
>NZ_JAUJUJ010000451.1 GCF_030711595.1 Stenotrophomonas sp. YIM B06876 | reverse complement strand
GAGTTGGCGATGGCGACGATCGGCTTGCCGAAGTCGCCCTCGGCCACGCCGGTGGCGCGCCACAGCGCCCGGGCGCCGACGGCCATGCGGCCCTGGGTCACGGTGTCGGATCGAAGGGGTATGAAGTTCATGGGGCGTATCCAGTGGCCATGGGCCTGTTCCTGAAGGCGGATGCACGGGCCGGGCCGGCGGCGGCCCCGCGCACCCGCTGGTTCATTGGCTGCAGGCCTTTTTGCCCGCTTCCATGNCGCGCCACAGCGCCCGGGCGCCGACGGCCATGCGGCCCTGGGTCACGGTGTCGGATCGAAGGGGTATGAAGTTCATGGGGCGTATCCAGTGGCCATGGGCCTGTTCCTGAAGGCGGATGCACGGGCCGGGCCGGCGGCGGCCCCGCGCACCCGCTGGTTCATTGGCTGCAGGCCTTTTTGCCCGCTTCCATGGTGGCGAACAACTTCTGCCCATTGGGGCCCAGCTCCTTGATCAGCTCCTTGTAGTAGCCGGGCATCGGCTTCTTCCAGGCTGCCCGGAGTTCGGGCGTGGTCTCGACGACCTGGCCGCCGCCTTCCTTGTGCTTGCTGACCATGGCCTTTTCCATGGCGGCGATTTCGGCGCGAATCTGGGCGGCTGGCACCTTCGCCACCCCGCGCTC
>NZ_JAUJUJ010000450.1 GCF_030711595.1 Stenotrophomonas sp. YIM B06876 | reverse complement strand
CGCCTGTCTCGACGCCGTTGTTTGGCTGGCGGGGCACGCAGACTTCGACACCGTTGACAGTGCCGGGCGAGCCATTGGGGCACTTCGGTTTGTCGGGCTGCTTGGGGGGCACGGGATCTGCCGTGCTGCAGGAAAAATCACCAGCATCACCCGTGGTCGGCGGCGACATGTTCCACGTGCCATAGCTGGTGGACGATCCATCCGGATTCGTCGCCACCATCTGCTGCTGGAACGAAACCCGACAGCCTGCTTTGGCAAACTTGGCAGGGTCAGAGGCCAACGGCATGCAAAAAGTAGAACCGTCAGCGACACGCCCCTGCAATGCCATATCGGACACCAGCAAGCCGCCGAGCGTGCTTTCAATCGCCTGAAAGGTCTCGCACTGACCTTTGTTATCGAAGACGCAGCCACCCAGGCCCTCTTTAAAGCCCACCTTACATTGGCAGACGCCGTTGACACGCTCAGAGTTAGCCGTGCACTCTGTTGGAGTGTCAGGGACGCACTGGTTGCCGGACTCTTTAAAACCTGCGTTACACGTGCAGCTACTGCCAACCTTAGTGCTATTAGCGGGACAAGTCGCCGTTTGGAAGATGGGAACATAGTAAGTATTGCCGTCTGTGCGCCTGCCCCCCCATACCCCGTCGGGCGCA
>NZ_JAUJUJ010000449.1 GCF_030711595.1 Stenotrophomonas sp. YIM B06876 | reverse complement strand
GCCAGTGCACGGGCTGGGACTTCCAGGGCGCTGGCGTGCAAGAGCATTACCCCAGGTTCTATGGCTACGTGCCCGCCGCCAAGCCTTGACGGGCAGCGCCAGGATATGCATCAAATCAGCCTCAAACGCTTTCCGGGCAAGCGCTGACAGCTATCAAATTAATGGCAGCCCCGTGCAACGCGCGGGCCCGCGCTACCCGAGCACTTCNGCGGCGACCCCGACCAGCCACCGCGCCACCTGGGCCAGTGCACGGGCTGGGACTTCCAGGGCGCTGGCGTGCAAGAGCATTACCCCAGGTTCTATGGCTACGTGCCCGCCGCCAAGCCTTGACGGGCAGCGCCAGGATATGCATCAAATCAGCCTCAAACGCTTTCCGGGCAAGCGCTGACAGCTATCAAATTAATGGCAGCCCCGTGCAACGCGCGGGCCCGCGCTACCCGAGCACTTCCCTGAGCGCCGCGTCGTACAGGCCGGTGAGCTTGTCCATCACCTCGAGCAGGCGCTCGCTGGTGGTGGCCACGGCCTCCAGCCCGCGCGCGTCGGGCTTGCGCTGCAGGGCCGCGTCGAAAAACACCCACTGCGACTCGCCCAGCGCCAGCTCGTTGCGGATGCCGGCCGTGGAAATGGGCGCCGCCGCGAGGATGACCAGCGC
>NZ_JAUJUJ010000448.1 GCF_030711595.1 Stenotrophomonas sp. YIM B06876 | reverse complement strand
CGCGGTGCCCGAAGTGGACCAGGCCACGTCCTGGGCCGAATAGCTGGTGAGCGCGAGCAGCCAGAAAACCAAGGCCAGCAGGCCGGCGATCAGCCCCAGCTCGTGGCCAAAGCGGGCCGCCGCGGAGCGCGGCGCAGACTTGCCGCCAGAAGAAGCATTCAGGGTGTTGAGGGAGTAGGTCATAAGCGTGCCGGCGAAGCTTACCCGATGCCACAGGCCCGCCCGCAGGCGCCCGGCGCGGCCACGCAAGGCGCTCGCAGCGGCAGGACGATTGCATTTTTCAATCACCGTGACAGAGACCGCGCTTGCCTGCCCGGGCCGGCACTTGGTTGATACTTGCGGTTTCGCTCCTATGTGCCTTAAGCGCCCTAGTGCTGTGCCNGCTTACCCGATGCCACAGGCCCGCCCGCAGGCGCCCGGCGCGGCCACGCAAGGCGCTCGCAGCGGCAGGACGATTGCATTTTTCAATCACCGTGACAGAGACCGCGCTTGCCTGCCCGGGCCGGCACTTGGTTGATACTTGCGGTTTCGCTCCTATGTGCCTTAAGCGCCCTAGTGCTGTGCCCCGGAAGTCGAGGAACACAATGAAAGTGATGCGTTCACGCGTCTGGCAAGGCGCAAACCGCAGCCATGGCCGCAGCTATGGCGAGGA
>NZ_JAUJUJ010000079.1 GCF_030711595.1 Stenotrophomonas sp. YIM B06876 | reverse complement strand
GGATCGCGCCGGTGGCGGTCGGCGCGCCGACCGCCGGGAACGGCGCCAGTACCGCGCCGCTGCAGCCGCAATCGGCGCAGAGCTTGCCGCAGCAGGGTTTCCAGCCGGTATCCGATGGCGAGATCCGCACCGAAACCCTGGACGGCGGCCACTGACCTTTGGCATAGCGAACCGGTAATGCCCGGTGCGTTATGCTCGACAACCTTCATACAGATAACGCGAGCGGATCATGGGCGGTTTCAGCATCTGGCACTGGATAGTCGTGCTGGTCATCGTGCTGCTGGTGTTCGGCACCAAGCGGTTGACGAGTGGCGCCAAGGATCTGGGCAGCGCGGTCAAGGAATTCAAGAAAGGGATGCGTGACGAGGACAAGCCGGCGCCGCAGCTGGGCGACCAGTCGCGCAGCGAAGCGCAGGCCCGCGAAAAGCAGGCCGAACACGACGAACGCGACCCGCGCTGACCGGAAACCTGCCGCGTGTTCGATATCGGATTCAGCGAGCTGCTGGTGATTGCAGTGGTCGCGCTGGTGGTGCTGGGCCCGGAACGGCTGCCCAAGGCGGCGCGGTTTGCCGGGCTGTGGGTGCGGCGCGCGCGCAACCAGTGGGATTCGGTGAAACAGGAGCTGGAGCGCGAGCTGCATGCCGACGAGCTCAAGCGCAACGTCCATGACGTCCGCGACTCGCTGCAGCAGGCGCAAAGCACACTGCGCGATGGCAGCCGGCAACTGCAGCACGATGCCGAACAGCTGCGGCGGCAGGTGGAACAGCACGGCGGCACGCTGGGCGCCGAAGTGGACGGCGATGGGGTCACCCAACAGGGCGATAGCGGCGGCACCCCGGTGATTGCGCAGGAAGAACCGCCCGCCTCGTCCACTGAAGCCCCGTCCGCGGTGGAAGCGGTGGCCGGCGATGCGCCGGGTGCGGCTACGGCGCCGGCCACGGCAGACAGCGAAATCCGGCGATGAGCGACGGCAATCTGGAAAGCCCCCTGATCGAACACCTGATCGAGCTGCGTGGGCGGCTGGTGCGCGCGCTGCTGGGGCTGGGCGTGGTGGTGCTGGCGCTGCTGCCGTTCGCACGCACGCTGTACACGCATCTGGCGACGCCGCTGGTTTCCCAGCTTCCGGCCGGACAATCGATGATCGCCATCAATCCGGCCGGCGCGTTTTTCGCACCGCTGAAACTGACCTTCTTCACCGCGGTGTTCGTGAGCGTGCCGTGGCTGCTGTACCAGGCGTGGGCGTTTGTCGCGCCGGGGCTGTATGCCCGCGAGAAGCGGCTGGCGCTACCGCTGCTGGGCTCGGCGATCGCGCTGTTCTACATCGGCTGCGCCTTCGCCTATTTCCTGGTGCTGCCGTCGGTATTCCACTTCCTGACCACGTTCCGCCCGGACGTGATCGCCATCACCCCGGATGCCAGCGCCTACCTGGATTTCGTGCTGGCGATCTTCTTCGCCTTCGGTGCCAGCTTCGAGCTGCCGGTGGCGATGGTGATCCTGGTGCTGCTGGGCTGGGTCACGCCGCAGCAGCTGCGCGAGGGCCGCGGCTATGCGGTGGTCGGCATTTTCGTGGTCGCCGCGGTGCTGACGCCCCCTGACGTGGTGTCGCAGCTGATGCTGGCCCTGCCGATGTGCGTGCTGTACGAGCTGGGCATCCACGCCGCGCGCTGGTTGCTGCCGCGCCCCGGCAACAAAGAAGAACAGCCGCAATAACGAACGTGTCGCCAGGCGTCCGGTGTTCGCTGACGCCTCGTGGCACCGTTTGAAATACGGGGCTCCGCAGAGAGGTGACCCGCGGCCCGGGAGGCGGTAGCGCCGACCGTTGGTCGGCGTTGCCCAGGCGTCGCTGCCGCGCTTTGCGCCGGCGGCCGTTGCGATGACCGGGTCGCTCAATGGAATCGGATCCAGCCCGGCAGCGCGGCGGGCCCGCCCGGCCGCTCCGGCTGCGTGGGGCCACGGCGCGAGCGCCGCAAAGCTCCATAAAAAACCCCGGCGCGGGCCGGGGTTTTGCAGGTCACGCCGCGAAAATGTTGTCCGGACCGGGTATCGACGGAGGTTGCGGGGCGTCGGCATGGCCGAACATCTGTTTCCACGCGGCATAGACCGCACCGGCGAACAGCGGCATCACCACGCCCATCAGCAGCAGCTGTGCCACCCACAGCCCCAGCATCGCGCCGCCGATCAGTTGCGCGAACAACGCCACCATCATCACCGCGAAGTAGATCGCAAACACCGCCACCAGCCCGAGCACGAAGAACACCAGCATCGGCAGCAGGTTGTGCAGGCAGGCGCGCAGGCTCTGGCGCATCGCCGCAAATCCACCACGGTGGTCGAACATCACCTGCGGGGTCAGGGTGAACAGCGCCAGCGTCATCGCCGCGAAGCTGACGATCACCAGCAGCAGCCACAGCAGGATGCGGCCGGCCGGCAGCGTGGCAATCAGCGATTCGATCACCGCCGGGTCCGGCTGGGCGCCGGCCTGGCTCAGTTCGTTGAGCCGGGTGGTGACCTCGCCCAGCTGGCGCAGGCCGTCACTGCCCAGCAACAGCAGCAGCAGCACACCCAGCACCAGCCCGGCGGCCACCTGCGGCAGCAGCGTGGTCAGCAGGTGCGGCGCACGCCCCTCATGCAGGCCCTGCAGCAGATGCGCCGGCTGCGCGCGACGGCCCTGATCGACCTCGCGCACCGCCCATACCATCCCGCCAAACGCGATCGGCCCGGCCAGCAGCAACAGGAACTGCAACGGCAGCGCCAGCACCGGGCTGAGCATGGCCGCGGCCATCACCAGCATCGCCACCAGCCCCCAGATCATGCCCAGCGTGCCCAANATCCCGCCAAACGCGATCGGCCCGGCCAGCAGCAACAGGAACTGCAACGGCAGCGCCAGCACCGGGCTGAGCATGGCCGCGGCCATCACCAGCATCGCCACCAGCCCCCAGATCATGCCCAGCGTGCCCAACGCCAACGGGGCCTTGCGCAGCAGCGCAAAGCCGGTCAACAGCCATTCCGCGCCGGCGGAGGCCGGCACCTTGCGAATCTCGCTCATTCAAATTCCGAAGCAGGGGGACGCCGGCATCGTCCGGCGTACGCCGATTATCGCTGGAACCGGCGAACGGAGCGAGCAGGGCGCGAAACGGCGGTGCAACTGCCGCCAGGGACGCAGCGGGGCGATCCGGTGCCGAGGTGACCGGAAGCGCCGCCAGACGTTGCGCCGGGTCTACGCGGCGCCGCGCACATGGCGGACGAAGCGGCGCAGCAGCTGCCGCGCCCGTGGCGCG
>NZ_JAUJUJ010000013.1 GCF_030711595.1 Stenotrophomonas sp. YIM B06876 | reverse complement strand
CCGGGATCGCCCCGGATGAACAACCTACTGAGAGATCACAGCTAGGGGCCAGCCCCTTTTACAAGCAGGTCGCGATGGAAAAAGTAGATTTCCTGCGCCAGGAACCGCCAGCGTGTATGGAAACTGCGGAATCGGGTGCTGGGCGTGGACGAGGCCAACGCATCGATGCCCAGTTCACGGCTGAGCCGCAGCGCCCGCGCCATGTGCAGCGGATCACTGACCAGGATCACCCGGTGCAGATGGTGCTCGCGCATCAGCAACTGCGCCTCGATCAGGTTCTGCCGCGTGGTGCGTGAAACGGTTTCAATCAGGATCGCGTCGGCGGGCACCCGTTGCCGCAACGCATAGCGGCGCGCCACCTGCGATTCGGAAAAACGTGCGGTCGCGCCGCCGTAGCCCCCGGTGAAAATCAGCAATGGCGCGTAGCCGCGCTGGTACAGGTCCAGCCCGTGACGGATGCGCTCTTCGAATACCGGCGACGGCTTGGCATCGTAGGCGGCCGCCCCGAGCACGATGATCGCATCGGCCGGCGCGGCCTCGTCGTGGTCCCCCACCCAGATGATCCACGCCGCCACGCCCAGCAGCCACACTCCCAGCAGCAGGCCCAGTCGCCACAACCAGCCCGCGACGCCGCGGCGCTTGCCGCGCCTCATGCCGGCCTCCAGGCCAGGGCATCAAGATCGACATTGCCGCCGGACAGGATCAGGCCCACACGCCGGCCGGCAAAGCGCTGCGGCTGCGCCAGCACGGCCGCCAGGGTGATGGCCGAGGACGGCTCCACGGCCTGCTTGAGCACCTGCCACAGCAGCCGCATCGCCGCGAGCGTGGCCGCATCGCTCACCGTCACCACCTGCGCGCGATCCTTCAGCAGGGCGAAATTGGGCGCGCCCAGCACACCGCGCAGGCCATCGCACACCGTATCGGGCACGAAGTCGCCGCCACGCTCGCCGCCGGCCAGCGCGCGCGCCGTATCGGCCGCACCCTCCGGTTCGGCCAATACCAGCTCGCATGCGCCGGCCGCATGCTGCAACGCCAGCGCCGTGCCCGCAGCCAGACCACCGCCGCCCACCGGTGCCACCAGCGCGTCCAGCGGGGTGACGGCCTGTTGCAGCAGCTCCAGCGCAACGGTTCCCTGCCCGGCAATGACACGGGGGTCGGTATACGGATGCACCAGCACCGCGCCGGTGGCGGCCTGTACCTGCGCGCAGATGTGTTCGCGCGCGGCCTGGGTAGGCGCACAGCCCCACAGCATCGCGCCATGGCGGGCGATATTGGCCAGCTTCACCGCCACCGCACCTTCCGGCACCACCACATGGCAGGCGATCCCGCGCGAGCGCGCCGCCAGCGCCAACGCGGCGCCATGGTTGCCGGAGGAGTGGGTGACCACACCGCGGGCGGCCTGCTCCGGCGTCAGCGACCACACCGCGTTGCAGGCGCCACGAAACTTGAAGGCGCCAGCGCGCTGCAGGTGCTCCGCCTTGAAATACAGCTGCGCCCCGGCCAGTGCATCAAGCTCGCGCGAGCGCAGCACGGGGGTAACCGTGGCATGCGGCGCGATACGGGCCGCGGCCGCCAGCACGTCGGCAACGCCGGGCAGGGAGGAATCGCTCATGCCGAAAGGTTAACGTAGCCATGTGGTGGCCGCCTATCGCGCACGCGCACATTGCACCTGTTCAGTTCGCACCTTGAGGGTTAAGGGGCGATTCAATGCCCGGGCACGAAGCTGCCCTTGTACCCATCTGGGGGGAACCAATCATGAAAACGCGTCTGATCCTTGCCACCGGCCTGCTGCTTGGCCTGTCCGGCTGCGCCACCTATGACTATGTCGGCGGCGCGGGCGGTGGTTATTACCACGGCTCGCCTTCGGTGCAATACAACTATCCGTATGGCTATGGCGGCTATGGGCCTTACGGTGGCTATGGGTACGGCGGCTACGGCTACCCGGGCTATCGTCCGTCCTATATCTACTACCCGCAAAACCACTACCGGCCGCCGTACGGTGGCCATGGCAATGGTCATCGGCCGCCTCCGCCGGGCAATGGCGACGGCCGTCCCCCGCGTCCGCCGCCGGCTGGCAATAGCGGCAACAACAAGTCGCCGTGGCGCAACCTGGACAACCTGCAACGCCCGCAACCGCGCGCCAACGGGCAACCCCAGCGTTATGCGCAACCGCAACCCCAGGCGATGGGCGCGCGACCCGCGATGCAGCCCCGGCAGGCGCCGCAGTCACGTCCGGCACCGGTGCGCGGCGAGGGCCCGAACCACCGCCAAGGCCGGGTCCGTAACGAGGAACCGTGAGGGCTTGCAATTGCCATGGATATGGGCAATCGTGGCGCCACGGGTGACCGGCCGCGTCAGTAACTGACCCGAACGACCGCAATCTCCCACCGCTTCAATGTCGATGTCCGGCAGGAAATCTGGATCCCCCCTGTTCCGGCCCTGTCGGGCGTCGGCGCCTACAAAGCAAAAAGCCCCGTGGATACGGGGCTTTTTGCTTTTGGCGAGTCGTTGACGGGTCACTGAAAAAAAACGAGGCCGGCAGTCCCCCGACTACCGGCCCCATGCTTCCCCACCGTGCGCTGTGGCCAGCCCCTGTTCCAATTCCGGCCATTTGCGCCTGTGTCGCATGCCACGACGGGTGCACGAAGTTGAACGCAGAAAGCGTGCCAACTTCAGCGGGCGCCGCGTTGTTGCTGTGATTGGCGCTAAAATCACCACCCCGCCGACCTCCTGCGTCTGCCCGAGCCGATCCGGGCGCGCCTGCGTTTCCCGGCACCCGAACAGCATCCGCGCAGCCATGAGCAACTCCTTCTACCGATACGACGTCATCGTCATTGGCGGCGGCCACGCCGGCACCGAGGCCGCACTGGCCGCGGCACGCAGCGGCGCGCGCACCCTGCTGCTGACCCACAACGTCGAAACCATCGGCGCGATGAGCTGCAACCCGGCCATTGGCGGCATCGGCAAGGGCCATCTGGTCAAGGAAATCGACGCGCTGGGCGGAGCGATGGCGCATGCCGCCGACCTGGCCGGCATCCAGTGGCGCACGCTCAACGCCTCCAAGGGCCCGGCGGTGCGCGCCACCCGCTGCCAGGCCGACCGCTCGCTGTACCGCAACGCGATCCGCCGCATCGTCGAGAGCCAGCCCAACCTGACCCTGTTCCAGGCCGCGGTGGACGACCTGCTGATCGAAGGCGACGCCGTGCGCGGCGCCCTCACCCAGACCGGCTTGACGTTCCACGCACCGGCCGTGGTGCTGACCGCCGGCACTTTCCTGGCCGGCAGGATCCACATTGGCGAGACCCAGTACAGCGCCGGACGCATGGGCGATCCACCGGCGACCACGCTGGCCGCGCGGCTGCGCGAACGCCCGTTCGCCATCGACCGGCTGAAGACCGGCACGCCGCCGCGCATCGATGGCCGTTCGCTGGATTATTCGGTGATGGAAGCCCAGGCCGGCGACGATCCGCTGCCGGTGATGTCGTTCCTCGGGGACGTGTCCGAACATCCACGGCAGGTCACCTGCTGGATCACCCACACCGCCGAACGCACCCACGAGATCATCCGCAACGCGCTGCACCGCTCGCCGCTGTACAGCGGCCAGATCGAAGGCGTCGGCCCGCGCTACTGCCCCTCGATCGAGGACAAGGTGGTGCGCTTCGCCGAGAAGGCCAGCCACCAGATCTTCGTCGAGCCCGAAGGGCTGGACGTGGCCGAGATCTACCCCAACGGCATCTCCACCTCGCTGCCGTTCGACGTGCAGCTGGAGCTGGTGCGCAGCATTGCCGGTTTCGAGAACGCCAACATCACCCGCCCCGGTTACGCGATCGAATACGACTTCTTCGACCCGCGCGGGTTGAAGAACACGCTGGAAACCAAGTCGGTCAGCGGGCTGTTCTTCGCCGGCCAGATCAACGGCACCACCGGCTACGAGGAAGCCGCCGCGCAGGGGCTGCTGGCCGGCGTCAACGCCGCCCGCTTCACCCGCGCGCAGCAGGGCTGGTGCCCGCGCCGCGACGAGGCCTATCTCGGTGTGCTGGTCGACGACCTGATCACCCACGGCACCGTCGAGCCGTACCGCATGTTCACCAGCCGCGCCGAATACCGGCTGCAGCTGCGCGAGGACAACGCCGACGTGCGCCTGACCGGCATCGGCCGCGAGCTGGCCCTGGTGGATGACCAGCGCTGGTCGAAGTTCCAGATCAAACAGGACGCCGTGGCGGTCGAAAGCGAACGCCTGCGCGGGCTGTGGGCCACGCCGGGCAATGCGTTGGGGCGCGATGTGGAAGCCACGCTCGGCGTGGCGGTGAGCCGCGAAACCCGCGTGCTCGACCTGATCAAACGTCCGGAGCTGGACTACGCCAAACTGATGCAGGTGCCCTCGCTGGGGCCCGGCGTGGACGATGCCAAGGTCGCCGAACAGGTGGAAATCAGCGTCAAGTACGCCGGCTATCTGGATCGCCAGCGCGACGAGATCGAGCGCCAGCAGCGTCATGAAAGCACCCCGATCGGCGCAGGCTTCGACTACGCCGGCGTACGCGGGCTGTCGGCCGAAGCGCAGCAGAAACTCGAACGCGTGCGCCCGCAGACCATCGGCCAGGCGCAGCGCATTCCCGGCATGACCCCGGCGGCGATCTCGCTGCTGCTGGTGCATCTGGAGCGGGTGCGGCGCGGCCGCGTGGCCTGACCCGCATCCCGGCAGTCTCGGGCTTTCGCTCCCGACAGCGGCTACAGTCTCTCCCTGTGAGATCGGTCCATGCGTCCATGCGACGCATGGAGTACGGGACAACAGGGGGACAACATGGACACGTTCACGCCTTCAGACCTGAAGACGATCCTGCATTCGAAGCGGGCCAACATCTACTACCTGCAGCACTGCCGCGTGCTGGTCAACGGGGGACGGGTCGAGTACGTCACCGACGCGGGCAAGCAGTCGCTGTACTGGAACATTCCCATCGCCAACACCACCACGGTGCTACTGGGTACCGGCACCTCCATCACCCAGGCGGCGATGCGCGAGCTGGCCAAAGCCGGTGTACTGGTGGGCTTCTGCGGCGGGGGCGGCACACCGCTGTTCAGCGCCAATGAGATCGATATCGATGTGGCCTGGTTCTCGCCGCAAAGTGAGTACCGCCCCACCGAATACCTGCAGGCGTGGGTGAAGTTCTGGTTCGATGACGACCTGCGCCTGCTGGCGGCCAAACAACTGCAGCAGCTGCGGCTGCAGCGGTTATCGCAGCAATGGCAGCACCGGGCGTTGCGTGACGCCGGCTTCAACGTCGATATCACCCGGCTGGAAAAGCTGCTTCAACCTGTCAGCCGCGCGATCGAACTGGCGCAGGACACCACCGCCCTACTCACCGAAGAAGCACGGTTGAGCAAAGCGCTGTTCAAGCTCGCGGTGGATACCGTGGGCTATGGCGATTTCACCCGCGCCAAGCGCGGCAGCGGCACCGATCCGGCCAATCGATTTCTCGACCACGGCAACTACCTGGCCTATGGGCTCGGTGCCACCGCCACCTGGGTGCTCGGGCTGCCGCACGGGCTGGCGGTCCTGCACGGCAAGACCCGCCGCGGCGGGCTGGTGTTCGATGCCGCCGACCTGGTCAAGGACGCCTGCATTCTTCCCCACGCCTTCCTGTCGGCGATGCGCGGCGATGACGAGCAGAGCTTCCGCCGTCACTGCATCGAAGCCCTGACCCGCAGTGAATCGCTGGACTTCATCATCGACAGCCTCAAAGCCATCGCCACCACCACCGCGGCACAGGTGAAGGCGTGAACATCCTGCTGATCTCGCAGTGCGAAAAACGGGCGCTGACCGAAACCCGCCGCATCCTCGACCAGTTCGCCGAGCGCCGCGGCGACCGCACCTGGCAGACCCCGATCACCGAAGCCGGACTGGACACCCTGCGCCGGCTGCTGCGCAAGACCGCGCGCAAGAACACCGCCGTGGCCTGCCATTGGATCCGGGGTCGCGACCACAGCGAGCTGATGTGGATCGTCGGCGATGCCCGTCGCTTCAACGCCGAAGGTGCCGTACCCACCAACGCCACCGCCCGCAACATCCTGCGCAGGCAGGATGAGAACGACTGGCACAACGCCCAGCCCATTCGCCTGCTGGCGCAGCTGGCCGCCTTGCTGCACGACCTGGGCAAGGCCAGTGTTGCCTTCCAGCAGCGGCTGCGCGGCGAACGGATCGAGCGCAACCTGTATCGGCACGAATGGGTATCGCTGCGGCTGTTCCAGGCGTTCGTCGGTGACGATGACGATGCCGGATGGTTACGGCGGCTCATCGATGTCGAGCACTACAACGAACAGGACTGGCTTTCGGCAGGGCGCTACCAGCGCGACGGGCTGGACACGGTCCACGCCTTCCCGTTCCAGCAGCTTCCTCCGCTCGCCGCCGCCGTTGCCTGGCTGGTTGTCAGCCACCATCGCCTGCCGGTCATTCCTGTATCCAGAGACGATGGCGCGCAGGACTGGCTCGGCAAGCGCGCACCGAACTGGCGATCCGCCTGGCTGCTGCAACCGCTGGCGGAGGTGGCACATAACTGGAATGAGAAGCGCCAGATCCACACCGATCAGGAGGCCCTGCCCTATTGGCAACCCAAGACCACCCTGCCGGTCATGGAAAAGCAGTGGCGCAGCCAAGCCGCTCGCGTTGCAAAGGCCTTGCTGGACCTCCAGCAACGCGACGACACCCGGTGGCTCGACAATCCCTATGTGATGCATCTGGCCCGCCTCAGCCTGATGTTGGCCGACCATCACTATTCCCGCCTTGCACCCGATGCACCGGAACGGCTCAAGGTGGCCACCGACAGCACCCTGTACGCCAATACCCACAAGGACGGAAAGCTCAAGCAGACCCTGGTTGAGCACCTGGTTGGCGTTGCCCGCGATGCCGGAATGATCGCCCACGCCATACCGGGCTTCGAACGCCACTTGCCACGTCTGGCCAACCATCGCGGATTGCGCAAGCGCAGTGCCAATCCGAAGTTCGCCTGGCAAGACAAAGCCGCCGATGCCGCCATTGGCCTGCGCGAAGACAGCCAGAAACTCGGCGGATTCATCGTCAACATGGCCTCCACCGGTTGCGGCAAAACTCTGGCCAATGCGCGCATTCTCTATGCGCTGTCCGATCCGCAACACGGTATGCGCGCCACCTATGCATTGGGCCTGCGCACGCTCACCCTGCAAACCGGGCGCAGCTACCGCAACGACCTGCATCTGGGAGACGACGAACTGGCGATCCGCGTAGGTGGCTCGGCCAGCCGTGCACTGTTCGAGTATCACGAGCAGCAGGCGGAAGCCCGTGGCTCGGCCTCCATCCAGGATCTGATCGAGGAGGACAGCCACGTCCTCTATGAAGGCAACACCAGCCAGCATCCACTGCTCGCACGCGCCCTGCACGACCCCGACATCCGCAATCTGTTGGCGGCACCTATGCTGGTCTGCACGGTGGACCACATGGTGCCGGCCACCGAATCACTGCGTGCCGGCCGGCAGATCGCCCCGATGCTGCGGCTGATGAGCGCCGATCTGGTGCTTGATGAGCTGGATGACTACGACCTGGATGACATGCCCGCGCTTACCCGGTTGGTGCATTGGGCCGGCATGCTGGGCAGCCGCGTTCTGCTGTCTTCGGCCACACTGCCACCATCGCTGGTCACCGGCATGTACCTGGCCTATCGCGCCGGCCGCCGCCTGTACCGGCTAAATCGCGGCGAGCCCGGTACCGCCCATCTTGATGCCGACATCCCCTGCCTGTGGGCCGACGAATTCGGCGTGAAGACATCCAGCGTGGGCGGCCAGGGTTTCGCGCAGCAGCACCTGCACTTCGTGGAAAAGCGCGCGGCGCAACTACGCAAGGCCGCGCCATTGCGACAGGCCGCCTTGTTGCCATTAGTGCTCAAAGCACAGAAAAGGGAGCAGCAGCACGCCGAAGTCGCAATGCATATCCGTAATGCTTGCCTGCAGCTGCATCGTGCGCATGGCCAACCCGATCCGGTCAGCGGCAAGCAGGTGAGCTTCGGTCTGATGCGCATGGCCAACATCGGGCCCCTGTTCGACGTCGCACAAACCCTGTTCGCGCTGGACGCGCCAGAAGGCACCCGCATCCATCTGTGCGTCTATCACGCACGCTTTCCATTGCTGCAACGTTCGGCAATCGAGGCCTTGCTGGATACCAGCTTCAACCGGCGCGGTGACGCCAATGCCGTTTTCCAGCTCCCGGCCATCCGCAGTGCGCTGGACGCCACCCCCGAGCCGCAACAGCTGTTCGTGGTGCTGGCCTCGCCGGTGTGTGAAGTCGGCCGTGACTGGGATGCCGACTGGGCCGTGGCCGAACCCTCGTCGATGCGCTCGCTGATCCAGTTGGCCGGCCGTGTGCAGCGCCATCGCGGCCAGCCACCGGCAGAGCCAAACGTGCTGGTTTTCGATACCAATCTGCGCCACCACGCCAATGCCAAGCCCGATCAACCCGCGTTCCAGCGCCCCGGTTACGAAAAATCTGGTACCACCCCGGCGCAAAGACGCCTGCAGCTGACCAGCCACCGCCTGACCGATCTGCTGCAGGCCAATGAATTCGAAATCCTCAATGCGCTCCCGCGTATCCAACCCCGGCTACCGGAAGAATGGAAAACTCGTGGCAGCCTCGCCGATCTGGAACAGGCCCGGACCGCGCTCAGCATGCTGCCGCGACCCGCTGCCGGAAACGACACGCCCGGGCCGATCGAACAGGATCAGGCCTACGTCGCCTGGAAGTATCCGCAGACCGCCTTGATCGGCGTGTTGCCACAGCAACAACCCTTCCGCCAGCAGACCCTGAGCACCACCACACTGGTCTTCCTGCCCGATGACGACGGCGAGCAACTGCGGCTGCACCGGGTGGAGGAGGCCGCCACACGTCGCGCCGACCCGCAGCGCATCCTGATCGACCAGAGCCTGCGCCACAACGTACGCCTGACCTTTGGTACAGGCATCAGCCCGTGGGGCCAGTTTGACCTGATGACCCTGCTCGAAGAACAGGTCGCGCATTCGGGAGACTCGCTGGACTACTGCGCCCAGCGCTTCACCACCGTGGAAGTGCCGGACAACGATCACGGCTGGCGCTGGCATCCGTTGCTGGGCTTCGAGAGGGTCCGATAAGGAGGGGCGTCCGTGCCCCGGCTGCTTACGCAGCAGCTAATGACGTTTCGCCGAGGGAAGGGATCATTTTCTGAGCTGCTTATTCAGCAGTTTTCCGAGCGAAGGCATCATGGCGTTGACAGCCTATCACCGATCTGCGAGTCTGGTAAAGCCGGAGCACCGTTGACGCGATGCTCCGGCGAACAACAAGCCGGTTGGTCTCCGGACCCAAGCACAGGGGTTAGATGTGCATCGGGGGATACAGGAAGTGTTCCAGCGCTTCATCAGAAGAACCATTTGAGGGCAAAGCCCTCTGTCACACCCCCGCAGCAGCGAATCTTCTCCGTTGCTGCGGGGATTCTACAGGCACGCCCTGTAAGGGGGCGAATGAAAGGAATCCCTATGAACGAACCATCGGAACGTCTCACACGCTCCGGACGTTTCCACGCCGCCATCGCCAGCTTCATCGAAGCCCGGCGCGAGGCCAAGCTGAAGGGCAAGGAAGAAGAAGGCGACACCGCCACCAAGTACGACTACGGCACCTGGCTGGCCGACGCCGCACGCCGGGTAGGCCAGATCCAGGCCGTCACCCACGTACTCAAGGCCACCCATCCCGATGCACGCGGCAGCAGCCTGCACGTGCGGCCAGATACCCTGCCCCGGCACACCGATATCGGCAGCCACGTCCTCGGTGACGACTTCGCCGAAGACGTGGTGGGCAACGCGGCGGCATTGGACGTATTCAAATTCCTCAAGGTGGAAGTGGATGGCCGCCGCCTGCTGGATTGGGTGCAGGCCGGCGACGAAGACCTGCGTGCGGCGCTGCATGCCGACGCTGACATCGCCACCGGCTGGATGAAAGCCTTCAACGGCCTGGTCCGCAGCGATACCGCTCCCGCCTCGCATGGGGCCGCCAAACAGCTGTACTGGCTGGTCGAAGGCACGGCCACGGACGACACGGCCTATCAGCTGCTGCAACCGCTGTTCTCCAGCAGCCTGGCACACGCCGTACATGCGGATATCCAGGACGCGCGTTTCGGCGAAGACAACAAGGCCGCACGCCAGGCCTTCCGTGCCAAGGAAGCGCACCCGGCCCCTTACCGCGACTACCGCAATCTGGTGGTGCGCAAGCTGGGCGGGACGAAGCCGCAGAATGTGTCCCAGCTCAACAGCGAGCGTGGTGGCATCAATTACCTGCTCGCCTCGTTGCCACCAAGCTGGGACACCGAACAACCGAAGAAACTGCTGAATCTGGATTCGGCCATGGAACGGCTGCCTTGGTTCCCCGGCGTGCGCGACACCGTCAAACAACTGGCCGACTTCCTGCTTTCCGATCCACCGTCCACCGAACCAACCCGCGCCAAACGCCTCGCTCTGGCCAAAGAGCTGGGCGCGCAGTTGGCGATCTATGCGGTCGAAACCCAGGTGCGCTTCAGCCCCGGCTGGACCCGCGATACCGCCTGCACCCTGCCCTTGCACCAGCAAATCTGGCTGGACCCGGAGCGCGTGGAACTGGATCCCCGGCCCGAGCCGGAGCTTGCCGCCGAGGACAACGCCTTCGTGGAAGCCTGGGAATTCGGCGACTGGCCCGACCAGGTGGCCGGCGACTTTGCCACCTGGTTGAACGCACACCTGCACGCCGCCGGCCTGGTGGGTGTGGGTGATACCGAATACCGGCATTGGGCACGGCAGGCCATCGTCGATGCAACGTGGCCGGTGCCGTTGCAGCGACGCGCACCGAAGCGAGGTACCGCATGAGCACCTGCCCCGGCTTTGATCATCTGCTGGTGTTCCCGCACCTGCAGGTGCAGAACGCCAACGCCATTTCCAGCCCGTTGACCCACGGCTTCCCGTCGATGACGGCATTCCTCGGGTTGATGTGGGCCTTGCAGCGCAAGGCGCATGCGGCAGGGCTGGATGTGCAGTTCAAGGCGGTGGGCGTGGTCTGCCACAAGCACCGCGAACTGGCAACCGAAGGCGGCTTCGTCAACAGCTTCCACCTGACCCGTAACCCGGTGGGCAAGGATGGTGGGAGCGCGGCAATCGTCGAGGAAGGCCGTATCCACCTGCAGCTCAGCCTGTTGCTGGCCACGCAAAGCACCCGCTGGGAACAGCAACCCGACGCACGCGAAGCCGATCTGTCCACATTGGCCGAGTTGCTGGCCGGCATGCGCATTGCCGGCGGCAGTGTGATGCCAGCGGCGCAACCCTGGCGGCGGCGTTACCAGCCATGGGCACTGGATCTGACTGGCACCCACGCCGACCGCCAATCCCTGTTCGCCAAGGCGCGCATGCGCCTGTTGCCCGGCTTCACCCTGGTGGGCCGCGATGACCTGCTGGCCCAGCGTGTGCAGCAACAGAGCGAGGCCGGCAAGGCCGCAAATCCGCTGGATGCGTGGCTGTCGCTGGCCCGCATCAACTGGCGCTGGATGGCCGATGACGCCACCGGCAAAGACAGCTGGCGCAACGACCGTACCGGCAATGGCTGGGTGGTCCCCATCCCGGTCGGCTATGGCGCACTAGGCGAACTGCACGCCGCCGGCAGCGTCGCCAACACCCGCGACGCCGATACGCCGTTCCGCTTTGTCGAAAGCCTGTATTCGGTGGGGCAATGGATCAGTCCGCATCGATTGCAGATCACTGAAAGCCTGCTCTGGTACGCCGACAGCCAACCCGACGCCGGCCTGTACCGCTGCCGCAACGACTACATGCAACCACTCGACGAAGACGAGCTGGACGCACCGTTTGAATTCGATACCACCACCTATTGACCCAGCAGAAAAGGAATCCAAGCATGTCCAAGGAACTCAAGACCGCATCCGTCCTGGCATTTGAACGCAAGCTGGACCCGTCCGATGCACTGTTCAGCAGTGGCAACTGGGCCGCCCGCATCGATTCGGAAAACTGGGCGCCAGTAGGCCTGCGCGAGAAGTCCGTGCGCGGCACCATCTCCAACCGTCTGAAGACCAGCGGGCAGGATCCCGCCAAGCTGGATGCCGCCATCCAGAACCCCAACCTGCAGACCGTGGATGTGGCCGCATTGCCGGCCAACGCCGACACCTTGAAAGTGCAGTTCACCCTGCGCGTGTTGGGCGGCACCGGGCAGCCGTCGGCCTGCAACGATGCCGCCTATCGCCACAAGCTGCTGGAGACAGTGAAGGGATACATGCAGCAGCACGGCTTCAATGAACTGGCCCAGCGCTACGCTGCAAACCTCGCCAATGGCCGCTTCCTGTGGCGCAACCGCATCGGGGCCGAGCAGGTGGAAATCCACGTCGCCCAGCTGCGCGATGGCCAACCAGCCAGCCAGTGGTGCTTCGATGCACTGGCGCACTCCCTGCACAACCTCGCCGCACCTGCCGATGAAGCGGGGTCGCTGGCCCAGCTCGGTGAACTGATCGCTAGCGGCCTGGCCGGTGACAGCCATGTGCTGCTGCAGGTCACTGCCTATGTGCGCATCGGTGCCGGGCAGGAAGTATTTCCTTCGCAGGAGCTGATCCTGGACAAGGCGGCCAGCAAAAAGAGCAAGACCCTATACGACGTAGACAAGGTGGCCGCCATCCACTCGCAGAAGATCGGCAATGCCCTGCGCACCGTGGACACCTGGTATCCGGAAGCCGATGACAACGGCCCCATCGCAGTCGAGCCCTACGGTTCGGTGACCACGCAGGGCAAGGCCTATCGCCAGCCCAAGGACAAGCAGGACTTCTACAACCTGCTCGACGGCTGGGTCTTGAAGGACAAGGCGCCTGCCATTGAGCAGCAGCACTTCGTCATCGCCACCCTGGTGCGCGGCGGCGTGTTCGGCGATGCGGGCTGAGTGTCATGACCAGTCATCATGTCGATATCCGGGTCGTCCCCGACCCGGAAACCACCGCAGCGCAGTTGCTCGGCGCGCTGTATGACCGCCTGCACCTGGCACTGGTCCAGCAGCGCATCGAGAACATCGGCGTGAGCTTCCCCGGCTACAGCACCACCCCACGTTCGTTGGGCATAGTGCTGCGGCTGCACGGGAGCGAAGCAGGCTTGTGCGGGTTCCTGCAGGAAGACTGGCTCAAGGGCCTGCGCGACCACGTGCGCCTGACCGAGATAGAACCTGCCCCGGAAGGGGCACCGCAACGCACCGTGCAGCGTCGGCAGTTCAAGACCAATGTCGAACGCCTGCGACGCCGGCGCATGCGGCGCAAGGGTGAGAGCGAACAGCAGGCACAGCAGGCCATCCCACAAACCGTGGAACGCCGCCCCAACCTGCCCTACCTGCACCTGCGCAGCCGCAGCACCGGCCAACCCTTCTGTTTATTCATCGCACTGGGTCCGCTGACCGAAACCACCACCCCTGGTCCCTTCAACAGCCACGGACTCAGCAGCGCAAGCACCATCCCCTGGTTTTGACCATTTTTTTTAGGCAGTAACCAGCGTTCTTTGAAAATCAACCACTTGCGAATACCCCCGGAATTTTGGGGGTATTCCTATATCGATGAAATTAGCTAGCATTACCAACCTGTTGACACTAAATGTGTCTAGTTCGCTGCCGCACAGGCAGCTCAGAAATGAGAATTCCCGGCGTCACGCCTTGGGAAGATGTTCGCTGCCGCACAGGCAGCTCAGAAATGCTCAAGCTGATGAGCAACAAGGCCAAGGCCGTTCGCTGCCGCACAGGCAGCTCAGAAATCAGTGGATTTAGGGTTGAGCAGTCCACGAACGTTCGCTGCCGCACAGGCAGCTCAGAAACGTCTGCCCACCGCCCAATGCCGTGCACTCAGGTTCGCTGCCGCACAGGCAGCTCAGAAACCTGCACCAGCGAGCGCGCGAACGGATACAGCGTTCGCTGCCGCACAGGCAGCTCAGAAAATCAAGGGCAGCATCGGAAACACCCGAGGTATGTTCGCTGCCGCACAGGCAGCTCAGAAAAAATCGTGAAATGGCGCTCAAGAAAACCCGGAGTTCGCTGCCGCACAGGCAGCTCAGAAATGGCACGCCGCCGGGTGATCCTGTGCCGCCTTGTTCGCTGCCGCACAGGCAGCTCAGAAATCAGTTCATGAGTCAGCACAGCATCGGCTCGCGTTCGCTGCCGCACAGGCAGCTCAGAAAATCGTGGGCGCTGCTGCACTGATCGCCCTCGTGTTCGCTGCCGCACAGGCAGCTCAGAAAGTGTGAAGTCCGCCGCTGTCGAAGAACAGCACGTTCGCTGCCGCACAGGCAGCTCAGAAATGTCGGAGCTTGTGCGCAAGCACGGCGATGAAGTTCGCTGCCGCACAGGCAGCTCAGAAACTGTCCAGTGCGTATGACAACGCGGTGCACGAGTTCGCTGCCGCACAGGCAGCTCAGAAAACGAAGAAGCGCAGCCGGTCGAAGATCATCAAGTTCGCTGCCGCACAGGCAGCTCAGAAATTCATGGCCAGGCGCGGGTTGTGCGGGAAGGCGTTCGCTGCCGCACAGGCAGCTCAGAAACGCATCATCGGCGTGGACGTGGCCCGGTTCGGGTTCGCTGCCGCACAGGCAGCTCAGAAAGCGTTGGCCAGGCCGGCTTCGGCCGCGGCCATGTTCGCTGCCGCACAGGCAGCTCAGAAACACTGGATCTGCTGATCGTCGATCACATCCACGTTCGCTGCCGCACAGGCAGCTCAGAAACTTGGCTGGCGCGACACGGACATCGTCGTCACATTCGCTGCCGCACAGGCAGCTCAGAAAGCCCACACCGGCCGGCTTGCGTCCTTTGCGGCGTTCGCTGCCGCACAGGCAGCTCAGAAATCGCCGGCATCCCGACAGGCCTGCAGGAAGTCGTTCGCTGCCGCACAGGCAGCTCAGAAATCGTCTTCGGTCATTGCCGGGCCGTACAGGGCGTTCGCTGCCGCACAGGCAGCTCAGAAAAGTTCCCCTCCACGGCATTTCGGAAAGTCTGCGTTCGCTGCCGCACAGGCAGCTCAGAAAGCCACGCGGCGGATGCGGAAATCGCGAACAACGTTCGCTGCCGCACAGGCAGCTCAGAAAGTCCAGCCGTCCTGCAATCCACGCGCTACTGGGTTCGCTGCCGCACAGGCAGCTCAGAAATCCGTTGCAACTGGCGCAGGATGTAATCAGGTTGTTCGCTGCCGCACAGGCAGCTCAGAAAAATCTGTGCGCGGCATGAAATCAAGGAGCTGAGTTCGCTGCCGCACAGGCAGCTCAGAAAAGTAACCATTCCCTTCGAACACGTCGCTGCGCGTTCGCTGCCGCACAGGCAGCTCAGAAAGGATGATCGACTGGCAAGCAGTGGGCACCGCCGTTCGCTGCCGCACAGGCAGCTCAGAAATCGCCAGCTTCTCGCGCACGTCCATCAGGAACGTTCGCTGCCGCACAGGCAGCTCAGAAAATCACTGATCTGCTCGGAAGTTTCGACGTGCCGTTCGCTGCCGCACAGGCAGCTCAGAAAGTCTGCCCGGCAGACCCGGCGCATGTGGCGATGTTCGCTGCCGCACAGGCAGCTCAGAAAGCCGCGAAGAGGATGACGAAAAGCACGTTCACGTTCGCTGCCGCACAGGCAGCTCAGAAATCGATTGCCTTCTCTGCGAACAGCGCGCTCATGTTCGCTGCCGCACAGGCAGCTCAGAAAACTGGCATCATCGTGCGCGGCTGTGCGACGCCGTTCGCTGCCGCACAGGCAGCTCAGAAAATTAGGCCTTTACCTCAAAGTTGATTGTGAGAGTTCGCTGCCGCACAGGCAGCTCAGAAAGACTTGATCGCGGGCGACCATCACCGCCGCACGTTCGCTGCCGCACAGGCAGCTCAGAAAGCCCGGCTTCGAGCGCCCTGGGTGCGTGGTTGGTTCGCTGCCGCACAGGCAGCTCAGAAACGAGTAGAAGTCGTCGCCGGCCACCAGGTCGAGTTCGCTGCCGCACAGGCAGCTCAGAAATGCAGGCGTGGAACAACGCTAACGAATCAAAGGTTCGCTGCCGCACAGGCAGCTCAGAAAGATCAAATCGTTACCGAACGACTCCGTGCGGAGTTCGCTGCCGCACAGGCAGCTCAGAAATACGCGGACCATGACGACCCGAAGAGCAACAAGTTCGCTGCCGCACAGGCAGCTCAGAAAAGGTAATCACTGAAAAATACGCCATCTACAACGTTCGCTGCCGCACAGGCAGCTCAGAAATCCTCGTGGGTCCGCGCTGAGGTGCGCCTGTAGTTCGCTGCCGCACAGGCAGCTCAGAAAGAGAAAAAAGGCGGCACGACCAACGTCAACAAGTTCGCTGCCGCACAGGCAGCTCAGAAAACTTGCAGCCGGCACCAGACAGCGAAATGCAAGTTCGCTGCCGCACAGGCAGCTCAGAAAAGCGCACGTCGTATGCGATCACCGTGGTCATCGTTCGCTGCCGCACAGGCAGCTCAGAAAGTTGCGCGATGCTTGCATCAGTCCGCCCGGTCGTTCGCTGCCGCACAGGCAGCTCAGAAAGCCACCATCCCTGTCAGATCGATGATGATGGCGTTCGCTGCCGCACAGGCAGCTCAGAAATTCCGCCCCCACTTCACGCCAACGCACGTCATGTTCGCTGCCGCACAGGCAGCTCAGAAAGCGCAGGTAGGCACCGCCTGCAAGTGCCGACTGTTCGCTGCCGCACAGGCAGCTCAGAAATGCGCGATGCCGACCTGCGCGGTGCCGACCTGGTTCGCTGCCGCACAGGCAGCTCAGAAATCCCCGAGGCCGTCGGCTCTGCTCCCACTGCCGTTCGCTGCCGCACAGGCAGCTCAGAAAGCCGCCGCTCCGGTTGTACACCGAACGCGGGAGTTCGCTGCCGCACAGGCAGCTCAGAAATCGTCGGTAGTGCCGGCGTGCCGGCGGGGAATGTTCGCTGCCGCACAGGCAGCTCAGAAACATGCCGGAACCGAGCACTTTTCGCAGCAGCTGTTCGCTGCCGCACAGGCAGCTCAGAAAATCGCGCTCGCCGAGTGCGCCCATGCCGGAACGTTCGCTGCCGCACAGGCAGCTCAGAAATTCACGTACTCCAGCGCGTTTCCGTCCATGCGGTTCGCTGCCGCACAGGCAGCTCAGAAATGAGCGATCCCGTCAAAGTGCGGCCGGACGCAGTTCGCTGCCGCACAGGCAGCTCAGAAAGCGCATGAAGTGGACGCCAGAGATGGATGCCCGTTCGCTGCCGCACAGGCAGCTCAGAAAGGTTCGCCGACAGCATCCGCGCCTGCATCGCAGTTCGCTGCCGCACAGGCAGCTCAGAAACGTGCCATCGGCGTATCCCCGTCAACCATCGCGTTCGCTGCCGCACAGGCAGCTCAGAAATGTACCGCACCAACGCCGCGCGCACCGGTGAGGTTCGCTGCCGCACAGGCAGCTCAGAAATGGAGCCAGTTGATGCGCTTCATGCCGCATCTGTTCGCTGCCGCACAGGCAGCTCAGAAATGGCTGCAGCAGCAGGAGGGCGACTGGATCAAGTTCGCTGCCGCACAGGCAGCTCAGAAATACCTGCGCGGTGCCGACCTGAGCGATGCCTAGTTCGCTGCCGCACAGGCAGCTCAGAAAGTGATGGAGTCGCTGCCGGCGGCCCATGACTTGGTTCGCTGCCGCACAGGCAGCTCAGAAAATCTGCAAGCTCGTCGCCCACCACTGAATCATGTTCGCTGCCGCACAGGCAGCTCAGAAACTGTTGCCCGGCCGCTTCCAGCACGGCGCCGAGTTCGCTGCCGCACAGGCAGCTCAGAAAAACGGATTGGCATCGCGCACGCGGGCCATCGAGTTCGCTGCCGCACAGGCAGCTCAGAAAGTCTCGACCACCGTGTACTTGAAGCCGTTATCGTTCGCTGCCGCACAGGCAGCTCAGAAAACCTGCCACAGCTGGAAAGCCTCGGCGTTGAAGTTCGCTGCCGCACAGGCAGCTCAGAAATGAATGGGACGTGCGAGCAACAGTCGCAGCACGTTCGCTGCCGCACAGGCAGCTCAGAAAACCACGCTGTCGCGCACATCCTCACTGCTGAAGTTCGCTGCCGCACAGGCAGCTCAGAAATACCTGACCGTCTCGGCGGCATGGGCGTTTCATGTTCGCTGCCGCACAGGCAGCTCAGAAAAAGGCCAACGCCGACCACGCCGATTACCGGGCGTTCGCTGCCGCACAGGCAGCTCAGAAAGCAAGCAGGAAGAGCAGGAGCAGCGAGACCGCGTTCGCTGCCGCACAGGCAGCTCAGAAAAGTTGATGGTCCCGTCCAGCACGTAGCCGCCAGTTCGCTGCCGCACAGGCAGCTCAGAAAATTAGCGCTGTAGAGGTCACCCACGCCAGCACGTTCGCTGCCGCACAGGCAGCTCAGAAAAACTGCGGCCGATGCGGTACTGAACGTGGTAAGTTCGCTGCCGCACAGGCAGCTCAGAAAGCATTGCAGCGCTCGTTAAGCGTGGCTTCGCAGTTCGCTGCCGCACAGGCAGCTCAGAAATGCGCGCAAACCGTCGCAAGCGCCGCCTTCAGGTTCGCTGCCGCACAGGCAGCTCAGAAAGGTGCCACTGGCGCCCATGTTGATCTGACGGCGTTCGCTGCCGCACAGGCAGCTCAGAAATCGCAAGGCGTGCGCACGGTGGGCATCGCCGCGTTCGCTGCCGCACAGGCAGCTCAGAAAAAATCCAAGTAAGGGCCACCACCATGACCGAGGTTCGCTGCCGCACAGGCAGCTCAGAAACGAGCCACCCGAGGCAGGCGTTGACCTGCGCTGTTCGCTGCCGCACAGGCAGCTCAGAAATGCCTACGCGCATGCACGCGCGCGCCCGCATAGTTCGCTGCCGCACAGGCAGCTCAGAAAATGCCGGAAAAGACCCGCGAGCGCTTCGCCAGGTTCGCTGCCGCACAGGCAGCTCAGAAACTGTCCAGTGCGTATGACAACGCGGTGCACGAGGTCGCTGCCGCACAGGCAGCTCAGAAACGGGCCAGTGCGTATGACAACGCGGTGCACGAGGTCGCTGCCGCACAGGCAGCTCAGAAACTGTCCAGTGCGTAGGACAACGCGGTGCACGAGTTCGCTGCCGCACAGGCAGCTCAGAAATGGTACACCGCCGACCTGGACGTGGGCACGCTGTTCGCTGCCGCACAGGCAGCTCAGAAATGATGGCTATGACGGGCGGTACACGCTGCATAGTTCGCTGCCGCACAGGCAGCTCAGAAATTGCTGGCGGCAATGGCCACAATCTTGGTGTTGTTCGCTGCCGCACAGGCAGCTCAGAAATATTACGTGGGGCATCTGGCGCTGCTGGCCGCGTTCGCTGCCGCACAGGCAGCTCAGAAAGTCACGGATCACCGGTTCCATTGAGTCGCCCTGTTCGCTGCCGCACAGGCAGCTCAGAAAACTATGAAAGGCCGCTTGAAGTTCAAGCTACCGTTCGCTGCCGCACAGGCAGCTCAGAAATCAAGTTCGACGTGCTGGATCTGATCCGCGAGGTTCGCTGCCGCACAGGCAGCTCAGAAACGGCCCGGTTCCCGAGAGCCGGGCAGCTGGTCGTTCGCTGCCGCACAGGCAGCTCAGAAATGATCGTGTTGATTTTTCTGATGCACATGTCCGTTCGCTGCCGCACAGGCAGCTCAGAAACTTTGGGTAACGCGTTACCTTATTTGCCGCCGGTTCGCTGCCGCACAGGCAGCTCAGAAACCGTTGGAGCCGCCGGCCGCCCACTGCGTGATGTTCGCTGCCGCACAGGCAGCTCAGAAATGTCGCATGACTTCCCCGCGGGCGAGACGATGGTTCGCTGCCGCACAGGCAGCTCAGAAAAGCTCGCCATCCAGCGTGGTCGCCCGCAGGGTGTTCGCTGCCGCACAGGCAGCTCAGAAACTGGAACCGCAGCAGCTCTTCACCGCTCAGCTGGTTCGCTGCCGCACAGGCAGCTCAGAAACAGCCGGTGCACGCGCTCGCATTCGCGCATCTGTTCGCTGCCGCACAGGCAGCTCAGAAATTGGCAACGTGATCGCCGGTCATCAATGCCAGGTTCGCTGCCGCACAGGCAGCTCAGAAATACTACGTGGGGCATCTGGCGCTGCTTGCCGCGTTCGCTGCCGCACAGGCAGCTCAGAAAGCCAGCGCCAAAACATGCGACGGCGTGGATTGGTTCGCTGCCGCACAGGCAGCTCAGAAAGGTGACTTCGTGCAGGGCGGTTGCCCGCCGCGGTTCGCTGCCGCACAGGCAGCTCAGAAAACCGGCACGTAGCCACCGGCCAGCACCTTGGCGTTCGCTGCCGCACAGGCAGCTCAGAAAACCGATGACAGCGGGATGGACCGGTACACGACGTTCGCTGCCGCACAGGCAGCTCAGAAATACTTGCAGGCGTCGTGCACCGCGTTGTCATAGTTCGCTGCCGCACAGGCAGCTCAGAAAAGATGCCCCACGTAGTAGGCGTAAAACGCCCAGTTCGCTGCCGCACAGGCAGCTCAGAAATCCCCGTGGGTGCGCGCTGAGGTGCGCCTGTACGTTCGCTGCCGCACAGGCAGCTCAGAAAAGCACGGCCGCAGTGGCCGCGGCGCCCTCGGGGTTCGCTGCCGCACAGGCAGCTCAGAAAGAAATTCAAGGACGCCACAGACTACGCACGCCGTTCGCTGCCGCACAGGCAGCTCAGAAAGTGACGCTAGGCACTCCAAGCACCATTACCGGGTTCGCTGCCGCACAGGCAGCTCAGAAACAGCAGGCTTACCGCGGTGCTGCCCGTGCCGGAGTTCGCTGCCGCACAGGCAGCTCAGAAAAATGGCGCGACCAGGGCGGCCAAGCGCTCCGCGTTCGCTGCCGCACAGGCAGCTCAGAAAGAAGCCCTGCGCCAGCACTTCGGCCTCGATCGGTTCGCTGCCGCACAGGCAGCTCAGAAACATATCCAGTGACGTTAGGTCTTTATTATTTTGTTCGCTGCCGCACAGGCAGCTCAGAAATTCACGAAGCTACCACCGCTGGCCACATAGATGTTCGCTGCCGCACAGGCAGCTCAGAAAATGGCCGAGAAGAAGCACTGCACCTGCTGCGCGTTCGCTGCCGCACAGGCAGCTCAGAAAGCGCAGGTCGGCACCGCGCAGGTCGGCATCGCGTTCGCTGCCGCACAGGCAGCTCAGAAACGCATCGACTCGGCATATCGCGCCGCGCGTTTGTTCGCTGCCGCACAGGCAGCTCAGAAAAAATGCCCAGGCATGCGCCGGTTGAGCGATGAGTTCGCTGCCGCACAGGCAGCTCAGAAATCCGATGGATCTGGCTTTGGATCCTGTCTCACGTTCGCTGCCGCACAGGCAGCTCAGAAAGTCTGCATTGTTCAACCCTGTTGACATCCCTGGTTCGCTGCCGCACAGGCAGCTCAGAAAGCAGGCCGAACCCCTGCACGCCCTTGGCGGTCGTTCGCTGCCGCACAGGCAGCTCAGAAATGAATTAAGCGGCGGCGAAGCCGTCCGCTTGGGTTCGCTGCCGCACAGGCAGCTCAGAAATGCCAACGGCGTGAGCTGCACCGCGCCTGGGTGTTCGCTGCCGCACAGGCAGCTCAGAAAACGCTGCTGGGAGCCTTCGCATGAAGCCCATCGTTCGCTGCCGCACAGGCAGCTCAGAAAATCACCGATGCGCAGATCGAACCGCTTGAGCGGTTCGCTGCCGCACAGGCAGCTCAGAAAGAAATCACCAACAAGGCGGGCTATGACGAATGGTTCGCTGCCGCACAGGCAGCTCAGAAATGTCCGGGCCGCTGTACCGGGCGACCACCAGCGTTCGCTGCCGCACAGGCAGCTCAGAAAGATGAGATAGGCATCCTCGACCGCCAGTTCCGGTTCGCTGCCGCACAGGCAGCTCAGAAAATCCACAGCTGGCCTCAGCCACAGGCTGCCACGTTCGCTGCCGCACAGGCAGCTCAGAAATGCGGTGGTGCCGGCGATGTGACCATCAACGCGTTCGCTGCCGCACAGGCAGCTCAGAAATTGGTGATCACGCGATCGCGGTTCGTATCCAGGTTCGCTGCCGCACAGGCAGCTCAGAAAGTGATCTGTGCGCCAGCCGGTGGGTGCTTCTCGTTCGCTGCCGCACAGGCAGCTCAGAAAAGCCAGGGCAGCGCACGCGGATCATCGCCAGCGTTCGCTGCCGCACAGGCAGCTCAGAAATCAAGCCGTGCCTCGCATTGCTCATACGCAAGGTTCGCTGCCGCACAGGCAGCTCAGAAAACATCGTCCAAGTCATCGGCGCTGCCGTTGTTGTTCGCTGCCGCACAGGCAGCTCAGAAAACTACCCCAGTCCACTCCATGTTGAGTCCCAGGTTCGCTGCCGCACAGGCAGCTCAGAAAGCGACATGCCGCGTGAAGCGCCGCGGGGAGGAGTTCGCTGCCGCACAGGCAGCTCAGAAAAATGATGTCTGCTGCTTGCGCAACGCCGACAAGTTCGCTGCCGCACAGGCAGCTCAGAAAAAGCCGAACCGCTGACATGCGCCAGAAAATCCGTTCGCTGCCGCACAGGCAGCTCAGAAAGCCACGTTGACCATGCAATGTGCGTCTGGATCGTTCGCTGCCGCACAGGCAGCTCAGAAACGCAGCTCGTCCAGCTCGCTCATAGCCTCATCGTTCGCTGCCGCACAGGCAGCTCAGAAAATTTCGAGTGGAACAAGCCCGAGAACCCGAATGTTCGCTGCCGCACAGGCAGCTCAGAAAACTGATCGGCGCGGCGGCCAGCGATACGCGGAGTTCGCTGCCGCACAGGCAGCTCAGAAAACATCACCCGTGGCGGGATTGCGCTCGACACTGTTCGCTGCCGCACAGGCAGCTCAGAAAATCATCCTCAGCGCTTACGGCATCAAGGGTGCGTTCGCTGCCGCACAGGCAGCTCAGAAAATCGCGGCCTGTTCGATGGTCGGCAGAGGGGTGTTCGCTGCCGCACAGGCAGCTCAGAAAAAACTCGACTGTGACTTGCAGCGATTCATCAGGTTCGCTGCCGCACAGGCAGCTCAGAAAACGGAACCCTGACGCTTTGGCTTCTTCATCGTGTTCGCTGCCGCACAGGCAGCTCAGAAAAAGCAATTCGCCCGTGATCTGGCGCCGCTGAAGTTCGCTGCCGCACAGGCAGCTCAGAAAATGAACGAAGGCGCCCGCAAAGAGTGGTGGAAGTTCGCTGCCGCACAGGCAGCTCAGAAATCATCGCCGATAACGATGCGGTTGAGGTTGCCGTTCGCTGCCGCACAGGCAACTCAGAAAAGAACATTTTTACGGATCGGATTAAGCGAGGCGTTCGCTGCCGCACAGGCAACTCAGAAAACCGGTGGTGCGGCTCGCGTCGCGGCAGACATGTTCGCTGCCGCACAGGCAGCTCAGAAACTGCCCATCGGCAATCTCTCCAGCCAGTTCTTCGTTCGCTGCCGCACAGGCAGCTCAGAAAAGGCTGCTGACCCGCCGGCCGCTCTCCTTCCTTGTTCGCTGCCGCACAGGCAGCTCAGAAATCGCGGCGGTATGGTCCCGATCTCTGCGGCCTGAGCAGTGAGCATTACGCGTCCGTTATCATCATGCCCTGGCGGTGTGCGCCGCCCCTCCTCCCCCTCAAAAAAATCCGGATCACCTGTGACTGCTTTGCGCCCCTTCCTGGACAAGATGCCCGTGCTGGGCGAACGCGTGTATGTGGACCCGGCCTGTACAGTGATCGGTGATGTGGTGATCGGTGACGATGCCTCGATCTGGCCGGGCACGGTGATCCGCGGTGATGTGAATTACATCCGCATCGGTGCGCGCACCAACGTGCAGGACGGCACCATCATCCATGTCAGCCATGCCAGCCCGTACAACAAGGGCGATTACCCCACGCTCATCGGCGAAGGCGTCACCGTCGGCCACGGCTGCATCATCCACGCCTGCACCATCGGGAATTACTGCCTGATCGGCATGGGCGCGTGCATCCTCGATGGCGCGGTGATCGAGGACAACGCCTTCATCGGCGCTGGCGCGGTGCTCGGCCCGGGCAAGCGGGTCAAGACCGGCGAGCTGTGGGTCGGCAATCCTGCACGCCCGGTGCGCACGCTCAGCGAACAGGACATCGAGGGCCTGCGCTACTCGGCCGATCACTATGTGCGGCTGAAGGACCAGTACCTGGGCATGCAGGGCTGAACCGGTGCCGATGAAATTTTCCGGCACCGAGCGCTACGTTGCCACTGCCGAGCTGATGCAGGCGGTCAACGCCGCCATTGCGCTGCAGCGGCCGCTGCTGATCAAGGGCGAGCCCGGCACCGGCAAGACCCTGCTGGCCGAAGAAGTGGCCGCCGCACTTGGCGCGCCGCTGCTGACCTGGCACATCAAGTCGACCACCAGGGCGCAGCAGGGACTGTACGAATACGACGCGGTCAGCCGCCTGCGCGACTCGCAACTGGGCGATGCACGGGTGCACGATATCGGCCACTACATCCGCCGCGGCAAATTGTGGGAGGCGTTCGACAGCGACCAGCGGGCGGTGCTGCTGATCGACGAGATCGACAAGGCCGATATCGAATTCCCCAACGACCTGCTGCATGAACTGGACCGGATGGCGTTCGACGTCTACGAGACCGGGCAGACGGTAAGTGCACGGCAGCGACCGGTGATCCTGATCACCTCCAACAACGAGAAGGAGCTGCCCGATGCGTTCCTGCGCCGCTGTTTCTTCCACTACATCCGCTTCCCCGATGCCGGCACGCTGAAGCGGATTGTCGATATGCACTTTCCCGATATCGACCAGCATCTGGTCGGACGGGCGCTGCGTGCGTTCTTCGAATTGCGCGAAGTGCCGGGGCTGAAGAAGAAGCCGTCCACCTCCGAGCTGATCGACTGGCTGCGGCTGCTGATGGCCGATGAGCTGGCCGCGCGCCAGCTGGCCGATGCCGACCCTGCCAAGGCGCTGCCGCCGCTGGCCGGGGCGTTGATCAAAAGCGAACAGGACATCCAGCTGCTGGAACGGCTGATGTTCCTGCATCGCCGCCAGGGCCGCTGACATGGGCAAACCGGGCAGCAAACCGGTCAGCTTCGACAAGCACGAGAAGGCGATGCTGGTCGACACGCTGCAACGCTATTTTTCCCGCGAGCTGCAGCAGGAAATCGGCCGGTTCGATGCCGAATTCCTGCTCGACTTCATCTCCGGGAATATCGGCGTGCACTACTACAACCGCGGCATCCGCGATGCGCAGGCCGCGCTGGCGGGCACCTTCGACGACCTGCACGATGCGCTGTACCAGCTGGAGCAGCCGACGGAAGTGCTGCGATGAGCGCGCAGCCGCGCCGCAGCTGCCCGCCCGTTGCGGCCTGATCGCAGGTCGCGCCGTGTTCCTGAATCTGTTCCATGCGCTTCGCGCCGAACGCGTGCCGGTCACTCCGCGCGAGTGGCTGGATCTGCTGGGCGCGCTGCAGGCCGGCGTCGCCGCGCCCGAACCGCAGGCGCTGTACACGCTGGCGCGCACCACGCTGGTCAAGGACGAGCGCCATTACGACCGCTTCGACCGGGCCTTCGGCCGCTACCTGGGCGAGGTGGCCGCCGCTCCACCACAGGCGCTGGCCAAGGTGATTCCCGAAGACTGGCTGCGCGCTGCGCTGCAACGCGAATTGAGCGAGGAAGACAAAGCCAAGGTGCAACAGTTGGGCAGCCTGGAGGAGCTGATGCAACAGTTTGCACAGCGCCTCAACGAGCAGCACGGGCGCCATGAAGGCGGCAGCCGCTGGATCGGCACCGGCGGCACCAGCCCGTTCGGACACTCCGGCCATCACCCCGGCGGTATGCGCGTTGGCGGTGAAAGCCGCAATCGCAGCGCGGCCAAGGTGTGGGAGCAACGCCAGTTCCGCGAACTCGATGGCGATGCCGCACTGTCGCCACGCAACCTGAAACTGGCGTTGCGGCGGCTGCGCAAGTTCGCCCGCAGCGGCGCGGCCGACGAGTTCGATCTGGAAGCCACGATTGCCGCCACCGCGCGTGATGGTGGCCTGCTCAATGTGGCGATGCGACCGGAACGGCGCAACGCGGTGAGCGTGCTGTTGCTGCTGGATATCGGCGGTTCGATGGATGATCACGTGCATGCCGCCGAGGCGTTGTTTGGCGCGGCCCGTGCCGAGTTCAAGCACCTCGAGCATTACTACTTCCACAACTTCACCTACGACTACCTGTGGAAGCACGACCGCCGCAACGAGGCCGACCGGCTCTCGACCTGGGACCTGCTGCATCGCTACGGCAGCCACTACCGGGTGATCTTCGTCGGCGATGCGGCCATGCATCCCTACGAGGTCGGCGCCGCCGGGGGCAGCAGCGAATACTGGAACGAAGAGGCCGGTGCCGTGTGGTTCCAGCGCATCCTTGCCCACTTCCCCCACGTGGCCTGGATCAACCCCACCCCGCGCCAACACTGGGACTACACGCAGTCCAACCGCATGATCCGCCAGCTGCTGGAAGAGCGCATGTTCCCGCTTACCCCCGATGGCCTGGGTGAGGCGATGGCGTTGTTGGCGAAGTAGTCCGGCCCACTGTCCCTGCAGCAGCGAGGTCAGTCGCGGCCGCAAGATAGCGACAAAGCATCGCGACTGACGGTGCTGCTATGGAGCATGCCGAACAGGTCTCGCGACTGGTCGTGCCCACCTCAACCGCCGCCATGGCGAAGGCACCTATTTCCAGCCGATGCGCGGATACCGCATTGGCGACCGCCTGCGCCAGATCGACCGGAAGACCACGGCGCGGGCGCGCAAGCCGATCTTGCGCGACTACCCGCAAGAAGAAACCCGCAGCCGCTGATGCGGGTCGGTACCGGGCGCCGGATGAGCGCCGGTTTGCCGTAACTGCGGGAGCGACGCAAGTCGCGATGCGGTTCCACCGGCCAAACCCGGCCGCGATCCACGTCGCCCCTACCGGAACACCAGCTGCGGATCAGACGTAGATGCGGGTCGGCGCCAGCGGTGCATCGTCGATGATCGCGTGCGGCACGAAGCGCGCACTGTCGCGGGTGATGCGGCTGTCGTCCTCGCGGATGCCGATGCCGCAGGCATGGTCGCCCACGATCCAGCTGCCGACCAGCGGATAGTTGCCGGCAAACGCGGGCAGCGGGTGGAACGCCTGGCGGATACACGGCCCGGCATAGGGGCCTTCGCTTTCCTGCCAGCTGCCATCGGCCAGATGCATCGCCACGTTGGCGCCTTCGCGCGAGTGCAGCGGCTTGCGCACCCAGCCCGCGGGCAGCGCGCTGCCATCATCGAAGTACGCTTCCAGCAAATTGGGATGGCCGCGGTGGCGCTGCCACAGCAGCGGCAGGATGCCCTTGTTGCTGAGCACCGCCTTCCATGCCGGTTCCAGCAGCTGCACGCCGGACTTCGGCAAGGCCGCACCGAACTCCTCGCGCATCAGGTCTTCCAGCGGATACAGCTTGAACAGGCTGCCGATCACCCCGTCCTCCAGATCGGTGAAGCGGCCATCGGCCGACAGCCCGATGTCCTCGATCGCAATCGAGGTGCCATGCAGCCCTGCCTGGGCCGCGCAGTCGCGCAGGTATTCCACGGTGCCGTGGTCTTCGGTGGAATCGCGCACCGCACTGAAGTACAGCGGCGGCGGCAGCCGCGAGGCCAGTTCGCCGAAACGCTCGACCAGGGCTTCGTGGATCGCGTTGAACTGGTCCGCATGCACCGGCAGGTTGCCGCGGTTGCGCTGGTCTTCCAGCCATTGCCACTGGAAGAACGCGGCCTCGTACAGGGAGGTGGGCGTGTCGTAGTTCAGCTCGTACAGCTTGGCCGGGCCGTTGCCGTCATAGGCGAAATCCAGCCGCCCGTACAGATGCGGATCGCGCCGGCGCCAGCTTTCGGCGATCCAGTCGTGGAAGTCTTGCGGAATGGCCAGCTGCGTCATCAGCGCCTCGCTGGCCACCACCTCGCCCACCAGGTCCAGCGCCATCGCATGCAGCTGCGCGCTGGGGTCTTCGATGTCGTCTTCAATCTGGCGCAGGGTGAAGGCGTAATACGCGGTTTCGTCCCAGTACGGCGCGCCGTCGATGGTATGGAACTGGAAGCCGGCCTCGGCCGCCCGGGCGCGCCAGTTGCCGCGCTCGGCAATCGCAATACGTTTCACTGCATCAACCGCCGACGCTGGTACGGCCGCGGCTGTTGCCACCGAAGCCCCCGCGGCTGGCCGTGACCGCACGGTTGGGCTGCAGGTTGACCGGCGCCAGCCCGGCCTTGCCGGCACCGATGCGGCTGGCGGTATTCATGCCACCGGTGCCGCCCGGCGCCGCGGCCGGTTTGGCCCAGCCGTTGGCCTTGTCCTTGAACGCCGGCGCGGCGGCCGGAGCAGCGGCCGCGGCCCCGCGGCCGCTGTTGAGCATCTGCGACATGAAAAAGCCCATCATCATCGGCCCCACGAACGAGGTGCCGGCGGTGGTCTTCTGCTCCACGCACTGTTCGGCCGGGTATTCCTGGGCGCACTGCTCGCGGCTGGTGTATTTGGGCGCGGCATCGGCGGACTGCTGCTGCGCGGTGGCAAATGCCTGGCGGCAGCTGGACGGATCACCGGTGGCCTCGCTGCAGGCTTCCACGGACGTGTAAAGGCCTTCCTTCACCTGCACGTCGGCTTGCTGCTGGCAGGCGGTGAACAGCAGCGGTGCGGCGCTCATCAACAACAGCGCGGTAGTCCTGGATCGCTTCAAGGCAGAGCCCCCGTTTCGGTGATTACGCCAATGATGCCCGATCACGGGCGGCAACCGGAAACAGCGGGGCGCTGGAACATGAATCCGGTTTCAGCTGCGGGCGTAGTTGCAGCGCGGCGACGGTTGCAGCTGCAACCGTGATTTCTATGCAGAATCGAGCCGCAGGCCCTTCCGCACCGGCCTTTTCCCGCCCGCTCCGCAAGAAGTTCCCATGCCCGATTACCGTTCGAAAACCTCCACTGCCGGCCGCAACATGGCCGGCGCCCGCGCCCTGTGGCGCGCCACCGGCATGACCGATGGCGATTTCCACAAGCCGATCATCGCCATCGCCAACTCCTTCACCCAGTTCGTGCCCGGCCACGTGCACCTGAAGGATCTTGGCCAGCTGGTGGCCCGCGAGATCGAACGGGTCGGCGGCGTGGCCAAGGAGTTCAACACCATCGCGGTCGATGACGGCATCGCGATGGGCCACGACGGCATGCTGTATTCGCTGCCCAGCCGCGAGATCATCGCCGACTCGGTCGAATACATGGTCAACGGGCATTGCGCCGACGCGCTGGTGTGCATTTCCAACTGCGACAAGATCACTCCCGGCATGCTGATGGCGGCGCTGCGGCTGAACATTCCGGTGGTGTTCGTCTCCGGTGGGCCGATGGAAGCGGGCAAGACCAAGCTCGGCGGGCAGAAGCTCGACCTGATCGATGCGATGGTGGCCGCCGGCGATGAGAACATTTCCGACGAGGAAGTCGCGGCGATCGAACGCAGCGCCTGCCCCACCTGCGGCTCATGCTCGGGCATGTTCACCGCCAACTCGATGAACTGCCTGACCGAAGCGCTGGGGCTCGCCTTGCCGGGCAACGGCACCGTGCTGGCCACCCATGCCGATCGCGAGGCGCTGTTCCTCAAGGCCGGCCGCACCGCGGTGGAACTGTGCCACCGCTGGTATGGCGGTGAAGACGCCAGCGCGCTGCCGCGCAACATCGCCACCTTCGAAGCGTTCGAAAACGCGATGATGCTGGACATCGCCATGGGCGGCTCGACCAACACCATCCTGCACCTGCTGGCCGCCGCGCAGGAGGCGGAGGTGGCCTTCGACCAGCACGATATCGACCGCCTGTCGCGACGGGTGCCACAGCTGTGCAAAGTGGCGCCGAACACACCCAGATACCACATGGAAGATGTGCACCGCGCCGGCGGCATCCTCGCCATCCTCGGCGAACTGGCCCGGGGCGGCCTGCTGCATACCCACGTGCCGACCGTGCACAGCAGGACGCTCGGCGATGCCATCGCGCAATGGGACATCACCCAGACCTCGGATGCAGCCGTGCACCGCTTCTACCGGGCCGGCCCGGCCGGCATCCCCACGCAGGTGGCTTTCAGCCAGGCCACGCGCTGGCCGACGCTGGATACCGACCGCGCCGAGGGCTGCATCCGCGACGTGGCCCATGCGTTCTCGCTCGAAGGGGGCCTGGCGGTGCTGTACGGCAATCTCGCCGCCGATGGTTGTGTGGTGAAGACCGCGGGCGTGGACGAATCGATCCACGTGTTCGAAGGCAGCGCCCGCGTCTTTGAGAGCCAGGACGCCGCGGTAAAGGGAATCCTTGGCAACGAAGTGCAGGCCGGCGATGTGGTCGTGATCCGCTACGAAGGGCCGAAGGGCGGTCCCGGCATGCAGGAAATGCTGTATCCGACCAGCTATCTGAAATCCAGAGGACTGGGCAAGGCCTGCGCATTGCTGACCGATGGCCGCTTCTCCGGTGGCACCTCGGGGCTGAGCATCGGCCACTGCTCGCCGGAAGCGGCCGCCGGCGGCAGCATCGGCCTGGTCCGCGACGGCGACCGGATCCTGATCGACATTCCACAACGTGGCATCAACCTGCTGGTTGCGGAGGACGAACTGGCAGCGCGTCGCGCCGAACAGGACGCCAAGGGCTGGAAGCCTGCCGCCGCACGCCCGCGCAAGGTGAGCACCGCACTGAAGGCCTATGCGCTGCTGGCTACCAGCGCCAACAAGGGCGCGGTGCGCGACAAGGCGCTGCTGGACGGCTGATCAGATCCCTCCCGGCAGCCGGTCCAGTGGACTGAGCAGGCCGCCGGCGCCCCGTCCCAGCACATGCGTATAGATCTGCGTGGTGGCCACATCCTTGTGCCCGAGCAATTCCTGCACGGTGCGGATGTCGTGCCCGGCTTCGAGCAGATGGGTGGCAAAAGAGTGTCGCAGCGAATGGCAGGTGGCCGGCTTGGCGATGCCGGCGTTGCAACGCGCCACCTTGACCGCCCGTTGCAGCGCCTCCTCGCTGGCATGATGGCGGCCGGCCCTGCCGCTGCGCGGATCGGTGGAAACCTTCGCCGAGGGAAACAGGTATTGCCAGCCCGGCTCGCGGTCGGCCTGCGGATACTTGCGCGCCAGCGCGTTCGGCAGATACGCGCGGCCACCGCCCGCCTCCAGATCCGCAGCGTGCAGCAACAACGCCCGCTCGCGTTGCCGCAACAGGCGCTCGCGCAGGGACTCGGGCAACGGCACGCGCCGGTCCTTGTCGCCCTTGCCGCTGCGCACGCAGATTTCGCGCCGGGCGAAATCGACATCCTTTACCCGCAAGCGCAGGCATTCCATCAAGCGCATCCCGGTGCCGTACAGCAACCGCGCCATCAGATCCAGATTCCCCTCCGGCATCGCCGTCAGCAGCCCCAGCACCTCCTCCGGCGACAGCACCACCGGCAACCGCCGCGGCCGCTTGGCACGGACCAGCTCCTCCATCCACGGCAGATCAATGTCCAGCACCTGGCGATACAGGAACAGCAGTGCCGACAGCGCCTGGTTCTGCGTAGCTGCCGATACATTGCCCTCGGTCGCCAACCCGGAGAGAAAGGCTTCCACTTCCAGCGCGCCCATCTCCGAGGGATGGCGCTTGCCGTTGGCCAGGATGAACCGCCGGATCCAGCCGAGGTAGGCCTGCTCGGTGCGGATGCTGTAGTGCCGCACCCGTATCTGCTGGCGGACCTGATCCAGCAAGCGGGGCCGGTTCTGTGCTGTTACACCGGTTCTCAGGGGGGTGTAATCCATATGGCGTCATCCTTACGGCCTAATACCGCAAGCCTGACCCAGCATCCGCCCCACCGCAGCCAGCCAAATCATTGGTTCTGCGTAGGATTTTTCCGATTCCAACCCCGCTCCAGAGACGGCATACTCCGGACATCACCGCAATCAGGCGGTCCAATAAGTCTTAGGCGCCAAAAGAGACATCGTCGATGGATGACCGAGTCAAAAAGCTTAAAACCCCAGAAGAGTGCGATACTTTCGCTCGTAACGCGCTAGCGCAAGGCCGCCCGGATCTTGCAGCTGAGGCTAGGCAGCGAGCAATCGAGTTGCGCGCAGCTTCGTATGGCGCAGCCTCTGAGGCAGAGCGTGAGTGCCTGGAAGCAATTTATGCCTATGAGGAGATACTCTTCGACAAACACGGCAAACGCGTTAAAGCATCGCGCACTTGGCAAATGATCAAACGTCGCGGAATCATTGCTGCTATTGAACAGGCGGTAGATCGCCCAGACGGTACCGCTGGCTTTACTGCACTCAAGAACGTTGGGCTGGAGAACTTTGCATTCGAGGCGGTAATTCTTCGCCACGCAGTGCTTTTCTCAGAGAGTGCGGTAGAGCGTTCTCGTCAGCGTATGGCGCACTTACTTTGTTAACCTGCGGCGCCTAACAACGGCGATGCCGTCGGAGGGGAAGTCTCCTTTTTACTCATTCAAGCCGACGTTGCTATCGCAACGCGGCTTAATTCAAGTGTTAGGCCGTGTGCAAAAGCATTTCGGGTGGTTGTTACTTCGGTAGGTGTGCGGTCGTTTTCCGGTCAGCTCCGGCTCGCAATATCAACCGGATTCGCAATCGGGTCGGTCACGGCTTCGGCTTATCGCTTCATTGGTCCGCTGCGCTTGGCTTTGTTGGCTTCGGGCGGCAATTCGCATCACGCATTTCCGGGCAGGCCCCATCCCGCAACTTGTGGCAAGCTCGGCTAGCGGCAATGATCTCGGTGCGCACAGCAATAATCCGTGCGCACCGGGCATCACTGCCTAACCAATCATTCAAGCCGACGCCGTTCCACGGCGCGGCTTAATTCAAGCGTTAGGCATCGCGCGGCCGCCTTGAAGTGCCGGGCATAAGAAAAAGCAGGGGGAAAAGCATGAGTGAAGAGCAAGTAGCTACCGAAAATCAGTGGTTCTATGAGGAGAACGGGCAGCGAAAAGGGCCAATTCTAGAGAATGAGTTCGTCAAATTCATCAAGGCGTCGACTGTTTCGCAAGGAACGCCCGTCTGGAAACAGGGCTTCCCGGATTGGATGAAGCTTGAAAACACGGAGTTGCGCGGTCACCTGAACACTCATTTGCCACCCCCTCTCTCGGGAGAACACATCAGCAATTCTGTTGTTTGGGTGCTCGCTTTCGCTCCATTCATCGGTTACTTCATGGAGTGGATCGTTGCTGGAGCGCTGAGTGGCGGCAACGAAGTTGTGGCGCAAATCGCAATGGATGGAAGTAAATACTGGTTCGTCACCCTGGCATTGAATATTGCGCTATCCATCTTTGATGAGAAACGCCTGAGAAAGGCCGGACATAACACCGATAAATTTAAAGGCATGGTCTGGCTCGTGCCGGTTTATCTTTATCAGCGTGCTAAAGCGACCAAGCAGTCACTTGCGTACTTCATTGTATGGATTGTGTGCTTCGTGCTTGTGCTCCTCGCCTAACTGGATAGGTGGGCGGCAACCAATGTAGCGTTTCCCGCCCGCCATCCTCGAAAGCGATGGGTGAATTAACACGCGAAGTGCAACACCCCGAGTAGTTCTTCGAGTCGCTCGATCGGGGTCTTGTAGTCATAGCGTTTCCTGGGCCTGTTGTTGAGCTTGTGGACGACGGCGTCGCAGTGGCCTTGCCGCACTTTGGCAAGGCTTCTTCGTTTGGGAAAGTACTGCCACAGCAAACCGTTGAAGTTCTCGTTGCTGCCACGCTGCCACGGATGATGCGGATAGGCGAAGTAGCAACGGATGTCTGCAGCTTGCTCAAGTTCCTTGTAGCCGTGGAACTCGGTGCCGTTGTCCCAGGTGATTGTCTTGAAGGGCAGGCCGCTTTCGCGGATCAGCTTCAGCGCGGCCCGGTTCACCGCAGTCGTAGTGCGATGCGGCAACTTCGCGACCAGGGCCAGGCCGGTGCTGCGCTCCACCAGGGTCAGCAGGCAGTCGCGTTCGCTGGCCGCGCCCATGACCGTATCGCCCTCCCAGTGACCGACTTCGTCGCGGCTCTCGACGGCCTCAGGCCGGGTGTCGATCATCGGCTTGCCCTGCAGTCGGCCGCGTTTCTCTGGGCCAAACGTGCGTTTTCGGCGGCGCTTGCGGCCCTGGCGTAGGCAGTTGCGCAGCGTGCCACCGCGCCTGGCATCGCTGCGCACGTGGCGATAGATGGTCATGTGGCTGATCGTGGCCAGGCTGTTGTCGGCCAGCCAGTTCGCGATCTGCTCGGGACTCCATTGCTCACTGCGTAGCAGCTCCTCGATGGCCGCGAAAATACCGGGGTCATGCTGCTTCATGCGCCGGGAGCGTCGCCGCCGACCGTTGGTTCGCTCCTGGGCTTTGCTGGGTCGGTAGGCGCCGTCGGTGGCGTGGCAAGCGTTGCGCCGTAGCTCACGACTGATCGTGCTCGGGTCGCGGCCCATTATTCGGGCGATGGCGCGGCCGGTGAGGCCGTGGCGATTGAGGACGCCCAGCGTGTATCTTTCACCTTGGGTGAGCTGGCTGTACATGAAGGATCGTCTCTTGCCGGAGAAGTCCTCCCCAGTCTGCCAGCTCACCTTCTCCTTTCGGCGCGGCGCGGGTGGTGCACTTACTTTGTTAACTCGCGAGGCGTCCACTTTTTCGAAGGAAGTCCCACCATGAAAAATGACGACTATGGGTTCCCGGCAAAGCGCTATGGCTCATAGCAGCGTTCTTCGTCCTTCCACCCGCCAAGAACACTGCCGCTTTCACGGGTGCAACCTGGGCGGTAATTCTTGTGCTCGTTTTTGTCTGCTGGCTCAAGGGTGAGCGGCCAATCTGGCGCTGGGGCAAGTAGATACCGACTTGCCATTCGTTCAAGGCGTCGCCGCCTTGCGGCTCGCCTCAACTCAAGCGTCAGACCACACCAGAGAGTGTCGCCATGACTTCTCCAAGCTCGATCGCGTTGACCGGCTTCATCACTTGGGCACTGCTTCTCCTCGTGCTGATGGAAGTCATTCGCGCACAGCTTGTGCTGCGGGGCAAAGTCGCGGCAAACGGCTTCACTCCAGACAATGCGGCCTTGTCACCTTTTATGCAGCGCCTAGCCAGGGCGCATGCCAACTGCGTCGAGAGCCTGCCTGTTTTTGGCGGTCTCCTGCTTGTTGCCATCGCCACGGGTCGGTCCTCCATCACCGATCTCCTCGCCTATCTTTTCCTTGGCAGTCGGGTATTCCAGTCACTCGTGCATCTGGCCTCGCCAAGCCCTGCCGCAGTTACGATTCGCTTCACGGCCTTTACCGTACAGATGGCAATAGGGTTGTACTGGGCCTTCATGCTATTGGCATCGGTGTGAGGCCTGACAATTCAGGCCGAAGCCGCTTCGCCGGTCGGACTGAGCGGCAGGCCCGCTTGGAGAACAGAATATGGGCTGGCTGATCACAAAGTACCTGCTCACTGCCGTTGTGGTGGTCCTGGTGTCGGAGGCAGCCAAGCGAAGTGACAGGCTCGGCGGGTTCATCGCTGCGCTGCCGCTGGTGACATTCCTTGCGCTGATCTGGCTCTACGTTGAGAAGCAGCCGCAAGCCAGGATTTCCAACCACGCGTGGTACACGTTCTGGTACGTGGTGCCGACCCTGCCCATGTTCCTGGCGTTCCCGTTCCTGCTGCCCCGCCTCGGCTTCTGGCTTACCATGCTGGCCAGCGCTGGAATCACCGCAGTTTGTTTCGGGCTGTTCGCGTTGCTGGTCCGCCAGTTCGGCGTGCAACTGCTGCCATGAGCGGGCCCACCAGGTCATTCAAACCGGGCCGCCACCGGCGCAACGGATAGGGAAGCCGCGTTGCCACCGGCCCCTGCCCTTGGGCACGGTCTAACAGCCAATGGGACGCGGTATCGTGTGAGCCCGCTTGAATCGAGTTGATCCGATGCTTCCAGACCGCGTCCACGCCGTACCCGTTTCCGACGATTCGCAGCCGCGGCTGGAGCGCGCGCTCAAGCCGCGCCAGCTGATCATGATGGGGCTGGGCAGCGCGATCGGCGCCGGCCTGTTTCTCGGCTCGGGGGTGGGCATCCATGCGGCCGGCCCGGCGGTGCTGCTGTCCTACCTGGTGGCCGGCGCGCTGGTGATCATCGTGATGCATGCGATGGGGGAAATGGCCGCAGCCAAGCCGGCCAGTGGCGCGTTCTCGGTATATGCCGCCGATGCGATGGGGGCGACCGCCGGTGCCACGGTCGGCTGGTTGTGGTGGGCGCAGCTGGTGATCGTGATCGCCGCCGAGTCGGTGGGTGCCGCCGGATTGCTGGCAACACTATGGCCGCAGCTCTCGGTGCCGCTGACCTCGCTGACCTTCATGCTGCTGTTCACCGCCATCAACCTGATGGGGGTGAAAAATTACGGCGAGTTCGAGTTCTGGTTCGCGATCCTCAAGGTTGCGGCGATCATCGGCTTCATCCTGATCGGCGCGGCGCTGCTGCTGGGCTGGCTGCCCGATGCACCGTCGCCCGGCCTGTCGAACCTGCTGGGCCACGGCGGACTGATGCCCAACGGCTGGGGCGGTATCGGCGCGGCGCTGCTGGTGGTGGTGTTCGCCTTCGGCGGCACCGAGATCGTGGCGGTGGCGGCGGCCGAAACCCAGGATCCCGAGCGCAGTCTGGCGCGGGCGATCCGCACCGTGGCCTGGCGCATCCTGGTGTTCTATATCGGTTCGATCAGCGTGATCGTCGCCGTGGTGCCGTGGGACAGCAAGGCGCTGAAGTCACCGTTCGCCGCGGTGCTGGAGGTGGCCAACATCCCCGGCGCGGCAACCGCGATCACGCTGATCGCGGTGATCGCGTTGCTGTCGGCGCTCAATGCCAACCTGTATGGCGCCTCGCGCATGATCTATTCGTTGGCCAACCGCGCCGAAGCGCCGCGGCTGCTGGCACGCACCAGCCGCCAGCAGGTGCCGGTGATGGCGGTGGGGGCCAGCGTGGTGTTCGGTTTTGCCGCCACCGTGCTGGAACTGCTGTTCCCCGAGCGGGTGCTGCCGGTGCTGCTCAATGTGGTGGGCTCGACCTGCCTGCTGGTGTGGACGATCACCCTGGTGTCGCAATTGATCCTGCGCCGCCGCGCTGACCGCGCGGGTACGGCGCTGCCGTTCCGCATGGCCGGCTTCCCGTACCTGACGGTGCTGGCGCTGGCGATCCTGGCGCTGATCTTCGGGCTGCTGCTGAGCACGCCGGATACCCGCATGCAGTTCCTGTCGATGGCGGCGCTGACCCTGGCCATTGCGGCGGCCTGTGGCATTGCGCGACGGCTGCGGGGCGTGCAGCCGGCCTGAGTGACGGGTGGGCTTGTTTTGGAGCGTAACTGGCGGCAGGCTGCCGCCTTTGCGAACGGTATTCCAGCCCATGTGCCGCCATGACCCGCGCATCGACGCCTATATCGCCCACGCGGCGACCTTCGCCCAGCCACTGTTGCGCGCCATCCGCCAACGCGTCCACCAGGGCTGCGGCGAGGCCACTGAAGCGATCAAGTGGGGGATGCCGGCATTCCTGTATCGCGGCAAGCTGCTGTGCACCATGGCCGCGTTCAAGCAGCATGCGGCGCTCGGCCTGTGGCAACGCGACAACGTCGGCGGTACGGCGCGCAGCGACGACGGCATGGGCCAGTACGGTCGCCTGACCGGCCTGCAGGACCTGCCAGACGAGGCTGAATTCACCCGGCAACTGGCGCAAGGCATGCAGCGCATCGACGCCGGCACAGCGGTGCGCAAATCCACCCCGCGGCCGGCGCTGGCCATGCCGGCGGACTTTGCCGCCGCGTTGCGGGCCGCGCCTGCCGCACAGGCCACCTTCGACGGCTTCGCACCCGGCTACCGGCGCGACTATCTGGAATGGATCCTGGAGGCCAAGCGCGACGCCACCCGCCAGCAGCGCATCGCCCAGGCCGTGCAGTGGCTGGGCGAAGGCAAGCGCCGGCACTGGAAACATGAAACGCGGTGAATCCATGCCACGCTGACCATCCCCTCTTTCCCCCACGATCGATACGCCGCCATGAACGCGCTTGAAGACCTGATCCAGCAAGCCATCGACCCCTCCCTGGTCAAGCCGGAAGGCACCCTGACCCAGCCGCCCTCGTTCGGGGTCTACCTGATCGAAGACACCACCGATGGCAGCCGCCACTACCGCTTTGGCAGCCACCCGGTACGGATGCAGGAGCTGGAGGCCCGGTTCGGCAACTGCGAGCTGGAGTACCTGTTCCTGTCCGGCGCCACTGCCGCCGCGATGAGCAGCGCACTCAACCTGCTGGAACGATGAGCGGCGTGGCCACGCTCATTTCAGTCCCAGGCGCTTGGCCAGCCGGCTGAGGTTGGCCCGGTCCATACCGAGTTCGCGCGCGCTCTCGCTCCAGCTGCCGTTATGCCGCTCCAGGCTGCGGGCAATCTGCCGGCGCTGGAAATCCTCCACCGACCTGCGCAGATCGCCCGCGGCCGGCACGTCCGCGGCGTCGCTCGCTGGGGAGGTCGGCGCGAGGGTGGCGGGCAGCAGTTCCAGCACGTGTGCATCGACACTGAGAATGCGCGGCCGTGCTTCACCGCTGGCAGCCAGCGCGCGCAGTACCGCGCGGCCCACCAGATGCTCCAGCTCGCGCACGTTGCCCGGCCAGTCGTAGGCCAGCAGCGCGGCCTGTGCATCGGCGGTCAGGCGAAGACTGCGCAGGCCCATGCGGGTGCGCGTTTCTTCCAGGAAGTAGCCGGCCAGCAACAGCACGTCATGGTCGCGTTCGCGCAGTGGCGGCACCCGCAGCGGATAGGCGCCGAGCCGGTGATACAGATCGGCGCGGAAACGCCCTTCGCGGACCGCCGCTGCAAGATCCAGATTGGTCGCGGCAATCACCCGCACGTCCACGTGCTGCTCGCGGTCCGAGCCCACCCGCTGCAGCTGGCCGCTCTGCAATACGCGCAGCAGCTTGGCCTGGCTGGCCAGCGGCAGCTCACCCACTTCGTCCAGGAACAGGCTGCCGCCATCGGCCAGTTCGAACTTGCCGCGGCGATCGCCCACCGCGCCGGTAAAAGCGCCACGCACATGGCCGAACAGTTCGCTTTCCACCAGCGAATCGGGCAACGCCGCGCAATTGATCACCACCATCGGCTTGTTGCCACGCGCGGACTGGTGATGGATGCCGCGGGCCACCAGTTCCTTGCCAACCCCGGTTTCGCCGGTGATCAGCACGCTCAGATCGGTGGGCGCGACCAGCGCCACTTCCTTGCGCAGCGCCTTGAACGCGCGGCTTTGCCCGACCACTTCCGGTGGCAGGTGCTGGCCGGCCGCCTGGCGCCAGGTTTCAGCCACGCGCTGCTGCTCGCCGAGCTGGGCCGACAGCGCGCCGATGCGCTCGCCGGCCTTGACCGTGGCGGCGGCCAGGCTGGCAAACGCCTCCAGGCGGTCGCACTCGGTCTGCCCGAACTGCGAGGGGTTGAGCGCATCCATGGTCAACAGCCCCCACGGGCGGTCGTCGATGTACAGCGCGCAGCCCATGCAGTCATGCACCTGGAGGTGGCCGGCGACGGATTCGACCAGACCGTCGTAGGGATCGGGCAAACCGCAATCGGCGGCGAAGCGCACCGTGCCCTGGCCCTGCATCACCGCAGCCAGCCGTGGGTGCTGGTCCAGACGGAAGCGCCGGCCCAGCGTGTCCGGGCTCAGGCCTTCCACCGCCAGCGGCACCAGCTGCTCCCCGTCCAACCGCAACAGCGCCACCGCATCGCACGCCAGCAAGCGCCGCAGCACCCGCAGCAAGCGCCGGTAGCGCTCGCCTTCGGGCAAGTCCCGTGACAGGTCATCGACCAGCGGAATGATCGCGGCCATGAAGGGATTGCGCGTCATTTCGACACCACAGAGTCACAACGACCCATGGGAATCGGGGTCATTACGACACGTGCAGGAGGTAACACATTGATTTTCATGAGACGCAACAGTGGCACGGAACGTGGAATAGAAAAGGGTACTCCTGAAGCCTGAAGAGAAACACGCAATGCTCAGCCCCACCCAACGCGACCTGATCAAAGCCACCATCCCGCTGCTGGAAACCGGCGGCGAAGCCCTCACCACCCATTTCTACGGGCTGATGCTGACCGAGAACGAGCAGGTGCAGCCGTTGTTCAACCAGGCCCACCAGGCCAGCGGCAACCAGGCCCGGGCCTTGGCCAACGCGGTGCTGATGTACGCCAGGCACATCGACCGGCTGGAGGCGCTGGGGCCGCTGGTCGGGCAGATCGTCAACAAGCACGTCGCCCTGCAGGTGCTGCCCGAGCACTACCCGATCGTCGGCCATTACCTGCTGCGCGCGATCCGCGAGGTGCTGGGGCCGGAGGTGGCGACCGACGAGATCCTCGATGCGTGGGGCGCGGCCTACCAGATGCTGGCCGATATCCTGATCGGCGCCGAGGAATCGGTCTACGCGGCCAATGAAAGCGCACCGGGCGGCTGGCGCGGCGCGCGTGCCTTCCGCGTCGCCGACAAGGTGCGCGAGAGCGCCGAGATCGTCTCCTTCCACCTGGTGCCGGCCGACGGCAGCGCGGTGGTGGACTTCACCCCGGGCCAGTACATCGGCATGAAGCTGGTGCTCGAGGGCCGCGAAGAGCGGCGCAACTACTCGCTGTCGCGCGCGGCCGATGGCGTGGGCTACCGCATCAGCGTCAAGCAGCAGTACCAGGGCAAGGTCTCTAACCATCTGCACAACCAGGTGCAGGTCGGCGACACACTGGAACTGTTCGCGCCGGCCGGCGACTTCACCCTGCAGGTCAGCGACAAGCCGCTGGCGCTGATCAGCGCCGGCGTCGGCATCACCCCGACCCTGCCGATGCTGGAACAGGCGCTGGCCAGCGGCCGCCAGGTGCATTTCATCCATTGCGCGCGCAACGGCCAGGTACACGCATTCCGCGAGCTGATCGCCGAGAAGCAGAAGCAGCACCCGCAGCTGCGCAGCTACACCTGCTACAGCGAGGCGCTGCCGGGCGATGCGGCCGACGCCGAAGGCTTCCTCTCGCGCGAACTGCTGGAACAGTGGCTGCCGGCCGAGCGTGACCTGGACGCCTATTTCCTCGGCCCCAAGCCGTTCATGGCGCAGGTCAAGCAGCTGCTGCGCGATGTGGGCGTGCCGGAAGCGCAGAGCCACTACGAGTTCTTCGGCCCGGCCGCGGCGCTGGAAGCCTGACCGGCGCGCGGCAATAGCAAAGCGGGGACAGAACCGGCCGGTGGCTATCCACCGGCCTTTTTTGTGCGCGGTGGCGCCAGCGGCCACGCACCCGGCTACGATGCGCGAAACATCCGCTCCGGGGGGAGAACACTATGAACATCTATGCCGTACTGGTCGCCGCTGTTTCCAGCTTCCTGCTGGGCGGGCTGTGGTATTCGCCCGCGCTGTTCGGCCGCGCCTGGAACCGCGAGAACGGCGGGCAGGTACCACCCGGGCATCCGGGCAAGGTGTTCGGCGTGGCCTTCGTGTTCTCGCTGCTGGCGGCATTCACCTTCGCCTGGCTGCTCGGCCCGCAACCGGAACTGCGCAAGGCGCTGCTGGTGGGCGCGGTGGCCGGCTTCGGGCTGGTCGCGGCCAGCTTCGGCATCAACTACCAGTTCGCCCAGCGCAGCTTCACCTTGTGGCTGATCGATGGCGGCTACCACACCGCGCAGTTCGGGCTGTTCGGGCTGATCCTGGGGTTGTGGCACTGACAGGCGCTGTTGCGGTCGTTGCGCGAGCGTTCCAGCACCCCGGCGGGTGATCAGCCCAGATTGGCCCGCAGCCAGCGCTCGACCGTCACCCGCGTGCCCAGCTTGGCCGGAACCTCCAGCGGCATCACCCGCGCGAAGCTGTCGGCCTGGCGAATGAAGGCCTGCTTGGCCACGCGCTGCGCCTGCTGCACGCCGGACTGCTGCCGGCGCAGCTGCACGATCTGCAGCGACGGCCGGCCCGGCGGGGCGAACTTCTGGTAACGGCGCAGCTCATCGGCCACCAGCGCGACATCGGCCTCGCGTTGCAGCAGTGCCTGCCCGGCCTGCAGCAGCTGTTCCAGCGCCAGCCCGCGCGCGTCCAGATCGCCGTCCGCGTCGAACAGCGCCAGCGGCGCCAGCGCCGGATCGTGCTGCTGCAGACGCTGCAACTGCAGCGCCCAGGGAAAGGTGGCGATGAAATCGGACATGCGGGCCGGATGCGAGGGAGGGCGGCGCACTGTACGGGCTGGCGCCGGCCCGCACCAGTCACAGCGCCGGCAGGCTCAGCCGATCACGCGCTTGAACGGCGGCAGCGCGTCGAGGATGCGCTTGCCGTAGCGGCGGGTCAGCAGCCGCGAGTCGAGGATGATCACCCGCCCGGTATCGGTCGAGGTACGGATCAGGCGGCCGGCGAACTGGGTCAAGGTGCGCAGCGCGTGCGGGATCGCGATCAGGTTGAACGAGTTCAGCCCGCGGCTTTCGAACCATTCGCTCAGGGTCGAGGTCTGCGGATCGGTCGGCACCGCGAACGGCACCTGGGTGATCACCACCGTGGTGCAGGCCTCGCCCGGCAGGTCCAGGCCCTCGCCGAACGAGTTCAGACCGAACAGCACCGAGCCTTCGCCTGCCGCGGTACGCCGCAGGTGCTCGTCGATCATCTTCTGCTTGGCGGTTTCGCCCTGCACCAGCACCTTTTTGCGCAGCGCGGCCGGCATCAGCTCGGCCACCTTTTCCATCTTCCAGCGCGAGGTGAACAGCACCATGCTGCCCTTGTCCCAGTCCAGCCCGCTGACCAGGTATTTGGCCACTTCCTTGGGATGACCGTCGCGGTCATCCGGGGTCACCGGAAACGGCGGCACGATCAGCTCGGCCTGGTTGGGCAGGTCGAACGGCGAGGCCAGCGACACCATTTCAGCCTCGTCGGGAATGCCGTTGTCGATCGCCAGCGACTGGAAATCACCGCCGCCGGTCAACGTGGCCGAGGTCATCACCACCGAGTCCACTTCGTCCCACAGCAGCTTGCGCAGCACATGCGCGGCGGAAATCGGCGAGCAGTGCAGGACCAGGTCGCCCTCGCGCGACAGCGTGATCCAGCGCGCCATCGGCGGCAACCCCGGCTTGTCCTCGCGGCGCCAGCCGGCCCACAGGCTGTCCTGCTGTTCGATCATCTCCAGCGCCATACCCAGATTGCGTTGCAGCCGCTCGCGCCCGGCATCGTCGGGCTTGCCCTTGGCCACCAGCGCCACCGCCGCGGTGGCCCAGTTGAACAGCGTGCGGGTTTCGTCGGCCAGCTCCTCCACTGCCGGCATCCAGTCCTCCGGCAGGCGGCCGTTGGCGGCGCGCCATAGCGGCTGGTGCTCGGACGGCTCCGGCTTCCAGGCCTGGTCGATGGCGGCGTGGAACGCCTTGAGCAGCTTGCCGACCCGCGCCGCCGATTCGATCGCCTCGTTCGGCAGCAGGTTGCCGATCCTGTCCTTGTCCACCGCGCGGTAGGCGCCGGCAATCAGGATCTGCAGGCGGCCGTTGCGCTTGGCCATCTCGTCCAGCGCCAGGCTCGCCGCACCCTGGTCGATGGCGACGTTGCCGATGTGATGGCCTTCGTCGAGCACCAGCAGCATGTCGCCGGGCGGGGCGATCAGCGGCTGGCCGTTGTCGCTCTCGCCGATGGACAGCGCCGACAGCAGCAATGCGTGGTTGGTGACGATGATCTGCGCATCGCGCACGTCGCTGCGCGCGCGCAGCACCGCGCATTGCGCCGAATACGCACAGCGGCGCCCGGCACAGGCCGAAGCCGGCGTGGTGATGCGCATGCGCAAGGTGGCCGAAACAGTCTCCGGCGCATTGTCCAGATCGCCGTTCCACTTGCCGTCGATGAAAGCCTTGGTGAGCTTCTCGGCGGTATCCATCTCGATCGGCGCCAGCGGCCGGTCGTACAGCGGCGCCTCGTCGCCGAACATGCCTTCCTGCGCGCCCTCGCCCTGGGCCTCGGCGGCGTTGCGGGTGCACAGGTAACGGGTGCGGCCCTTGGCCAGCGCCACGGTGGCCTGCATACCGGTGTTCTTCAGGAAATTGGGGATGTCGCGCTCGACCAGCTGCGACTGCAACGCCACCGTGCCGGTGCTGATCACCAGCTTCTTCCTGCTGGCCAGCGCAATCGGCACGCCGGCGGTCAGATACCCCAGGCTCTTGCCGACCCCGGTCGGTGCTTCGACCACACCGACGCCGCCGGTGGCCAGCGCGCGCGCGACCACACCGATCATCTGGCTCTGCGAACGGCGCGTGCTGAAACCGGGCGTGTTGGCCTGCAGCTTGGCGTAGGCGTCGCGGATGCCGGCCTTCAGTTCCTCGGTCAACGTCCGCGGTGCTTCCACTTTTTCGGTCACGCCAATGTGCTGCCTGCTGCGATCAAGGCCGGCATTTTCTCATGCCCGGCCCGTATTCACCGAACCGCGCCCGTTCCTCAGCGCGGCGCAGCCCCGGCGGCCGCGCCACGCAGCGCCCGGACCAGCGCCCAGGCCAGCAGCACGATGCCCAGGGCTTCGCACAGCGACAGGATCACATGGCCCAGGCCCAGCAGATGATTCCAGCCGCTGAGCGCGGAAAACGCGCCATTGGCGACCAGCAGCAGCGGCGTCACCGTCAGCAGCCCGCCCAGCATGGTGGTGGCCAGCAACAACGACAGTGCCGCCAGCGCCGCCGTGCGCACCTTGCCGCGCGGCGTGTCCAGCAGCATCACCAGTGCCACCCCGAGCGCGATCAGCATCGGCAGGCGATAGCCGATCGAGGTCAGCAGGGCGGCCAGCAGGTCGGTTTCGCTCATGAACCGTACGTTCCCCGTGCCGGGCTCAGTCGCCCGTGACCAGCGTGGCCGCACGCTCGCGCAGTTCGGCATACACCGGGTCGGTTTCCGGGCGCATGCCATGCCATTGCTGGAAGCTCTCGGCCGCCTGTTCCACCAGCATGCCCAGCCCGTCGAAACTGTTGCGGCAGCCGGCCGCGCGGGCCCACGCCAGGAACGGGATCGCCGCCTCGCCGTAGTTCAGGTCCACCGCGGTGGTCATGCTGTTGACCAGCGACAGCGGCAGGTTGAAGGAGGCGCCGGGGTCGCGCCCGAGCGAGGTCGCATTGACGATCAGCTCGAAGTCGCCCTCATTGCGCAGGTCATCCCAGTAACGCGACACCGCGCGGCCCGGTTCGCCCATCGCATCGGCCAGCGCGTCGGCGCGGTCGGGCGAACGGTTGACCACCACCAGCTCGAGGATGCCGGCATCCAGCAGCGCCGGAGCCACGCCGCGGGCGGCGCCGCCAGCGCCGAGCAGCAGCACCCGGCGGCCGCGCAGGTCCAGGCTGTTGCGGCCGGTCAGGTCGCGCACCAGGCCGATGCCGTCGGTGTTGTCGCCATGCCAGGCCGCGCCCTTGCGCAGCAGCGTGTTCACCGCACCGGCACGCTGCGCGCGCGAGGTGGTGGTGGTGCACAGCGAAAACGCCGCTTCCTTCAGCGGCAGGGTCACATTGGCGCCTACCCCGCCGTCGGCGGCAAAGGCCTCCAGCGCCGCGGCAAACTGTTCCGGCGCCGCTTCGATGGCGCGGTAATCCACGTCGATTCCCTGCGCCTTGCCGAACGCGGTCTGGATCCACGGGGACTGCGAATGGATGACTGGCTGGCCGAAAACAGCGTAGCGTGGGGCGCTCATGAGGAACCTCTGCGTGACCTAGACTGGGGATGCGATTTCGCTGCAGAAACGGAACTATCCATGCGGACCCGGTCCCTGCTGCTCGCGCTGAGTGCGAGTCTACTCTGTACACCGTCGGCATCGGCACTGTCCGAATTCGGCATTGAAGGCATGGGCGTGGTATCCACCCCGGCCAACGAACGCGGCGCCAGTATCGCCGCAGATGGCAGCTGCATCGTCTGGGCCAGCGACCGTGCCGGCGGCAAGGGCGGCTGGGATCTGTGGCAGGCGCAACTGATCGACGGCCGCTGGCAACAGCCGCAACCGCTGGCGGTAAACAGCAGCGCCGACGAGAGCGATCCGTTTTTCAGCGCCGACGGCCGCTGGCTGTACTTCGCGTCCAACCGCGCGGGCGGTGCCGGCGGCTTCGACCTGTACCGCGCCGCGGTGACCGCCGATGGCGGCATCGGCCCGGCGCAATCGCTGGGCGGAAACGTCAACGGCCGCGGGGACGAGCGCGCGCCGGTGCTGGACAGCGGCAGCCTGCGGTTGCTGTTCGCCAGCAACCGGGCGCGGCGAAGGCGGCATGGACCTGTGGCAGGCACGCTGGGATGGCCACGGTTTCAGCCAGGTGAGCGCGCTGCCCGGGGCCAATAGCGCGGCCGACGAATACAGCGCAGCGTGGCTGGTGGATGGCCGCGGGATCGTCATCGCGCGCGGCCAGGCGTCCGGTGCCACCCAGCTGTGGCTGGGCCAGTGCCATGGCGGCGGCTACCGCGACCTGCAGCCGCTGCGGCTGTCGTTCAACCACGCCGACGGCCAGACCCTGGCCCCGGCCGTGGACCAGAGCACGCCGGCGGAACTGCTGGTGAGCGGCAGCGCACCGGCACCGAGGGCCGGCAAGCTGGACATCTACCGGATGCGGGCGCAGGCGGCGAGCGGCGACAACAGCTGCCGCTGACCGGCCGCGCCGTGGTCAGGGCGTGTGGATCAGCGCCGCACGCCGCGTTTCATACTCGGCTTCGCCGATCACCCCGCGCTGCTTCAGGTCATTGAGTTCACGCAGCTGCGCATCGATCGCCGGCGGCAACGGCGCTTCCCGTTGCAGCCGCTCGGCGGCCGAGTGCAGCGGGGCCGGACGCCGCGCGGCGCGCACCACCGCCCGCACCAGCAGGCCGATCATCAGCGCGAACAGGCTGGCGCCACACACCCACACCACCCACTGGAACAGCATCACGCCACCCATCGCCTCAGCCCTCCCGCAGCCAGCGCGCGATCTGCGGCGCGTAATAGGTCAGCACGCCATCGGCGCCCGCCCGCTTGAACCCGATCATCGTTTCCATCACGCAGGCGCGCTCGTCCAGCCAGCCGTTGAGCGCGGCCGCCTTGAGCATCGCGTACTCGCCGCTGACCTGGTAGGCGAACGTCGGCACGCCGAACTCCTGCTTCACCCGGCGCACGATATCCAGGTACGGCATGCCGGGCTTGACCATCACCATGTCGGCCCCTTCCTGCAGGTCCAGCGCGATCTCACGCAGGGCCTCGTCGCCATTGGCCGGATCCATCTGGTAGGTCTTCTTGTCGGCCTTGCCGAGGCTGGCCGAGCTGCCAACCGCATCGCGGAACGGGCCGTAGAACGCCGAAGCGTACTTGGCCGAGTAGGCCATGATGCGCACGTTTACGTGCTGGTCGGCATCCAGTGCGCGGCGGATGGCGCCGATGCGGCCATCCATCATGTCCGAGGGCGAAACGATATCGACCCCGGCATCGGCATGCGACAGCGACTGCTTGACCAGCGCCTGCACGGTGATGTCGTTGAGCACGTAGCCCTTGTCATCGATGATGCCGTCCTGGCCGTGGGTGGTATACGGATCCAGCGCCACATCGGTCATCACCCCGAGCTCGGGGAAACGCGACTTCAGCGCACGCACCGCCCGCTGCGCCAGCCCGTTTTCCTCCCACGCCGCGGCCGCATCCAGCGACTTGCCGGCCGGGTCGATCACCGGGAACAGGTCGATCACCGGGATCCCCAGCTCCAGCGCCTGTTCGGCCTCGCGCAGCAGTTCGTCGATCGACAGCCGCTCCACGCCCGGCATCGAGGCGATCGGCGCGCGGCCGCCCAGCTCGTGCACGAACACCGGCCAGATCAGGTCATCGGTGGTCAGCGTGTTTTCGCGCATCAGCCGGCGCGAGAACTCGTCGTGGCGCATGCGGCGCGGGCGGTAATGGGGATGGCTCATGGTCGGACTCCAGCAGACGGACAACAGGGGTTGGTGCAGCCGGCAGCCTTGCGGCGGCGGCGGCTCGGACAGCGGGCAGTGGCCCAGGCTGTCGAGCAGATCGGTTCCCACGATGCGCATCCGCACCGGGCCGCAGATGATCGGACTCCAGCCCGGGCGGCAGCAACCCGCGGGCCCGCCAGGCGCAGATCGACCCCACCCGCCCCGGCAGCGTGGACGCCACCGCCGGCACGATCGAACCGCGGGGGGGAGCCGCTGTCGCCCGCCGGGGAACGTGGTCGAGTGATCATCGGGACAAATACGGCCTTTGACAGGTCAACCGGGCGCCGGGAAACGCCCCGGTAGTCACCCCCATTCTACCGCCTTGCGCCCGGTGGCCATGGCTGGCGCGCGGACGTCAGAGGATGCCGCCGCCCAGACTCAGGCGGATCACCCCGACCACGATCACAAGACCGTTGAGCAGCAGCCCGGTCTTGGCGCGGCCACGCTTGCTGGCATGGGTGAACAGCACGCCGATGGCGGCGATGATCGCGCCCACCGCGGCAAACGGGATCAGGAACCAGTTGCCCCAGCCCAGCAGCGGGATGAAGGCCAACACCATCCACAGCAACGCCACGATGCCCCACACCAGACTGATCAACCCCATGCCGCTCTCCCACCGTTGGTCCAGCCCGCACGATAGCCTGCAAACGCCACCTTGCAAGCCGGCTGCCGCCGTCACGTGGACAGGGCTACCATGCCGCCAGCAGTTCGCGGCCGATTCAGTGAATGCCGCGGATCATCCGCATTCAACCAGAACAGGGGTGTTGCCATGAAGTTCCGCCTCGTCATCGCATTGGGACTGGCCCTGCTGGCCGGTGGCTGTGCCAGCACGTCCAAGGTCATGCTCGGCCAGGCACGCGCGCCGGTCGATCCGGCCGTGGTGCAGATCTACTCCACGCCCCCGGTCGGTTCGGTGGAAATCGCCCAGCTTGAATCGGCCAGCGCGGTCGGCTTCGGCACCCAGGGCCAGACCGATGCCGCCATCGCCCGGCTCAAGCGCGAAGCGGCGGCATTGGGCGCCAACGGCGTGATACTGATGGGCGTCGGCTCGGGCGGCTCGCCGGTCGGCATGTCGGTCGGCGCCGGCAGCTTCGGCCGCCACAGCGCCGGCGGCTTGAGCGTGGGCATCCCCACCCAGCAGAAGCGCGCGGCCGGGGTGGCGATCTGGGTACCGCCGGGCGCTGGCAAGTAAGCGTCCCTGCAATGCCCACATAAAAGGGCGCCGCAAGGCGCCCTTTTCCACTTTCTCCTTGTCCCGGCGCCGGCACCCGTTCGACCTGTATCGATCTGACGGCAGCTGCCGCGAAGATGCGGAGTCCGGATGCCGGTGTCTTCGCACCTACTTGCGACGCTGCGCCGGCACGAACACCTCGTTGACCGCGGTGGCCAGCTGGTCCGGCGGCAGCAGACCCTGGTCGAGCAGGAAGTTGTTGAACGCCAGCCGGTCGAATCTGTCGCCCAAGGCCAGCTCGGTCTGCATGCGCAACTCCATGATCCGGGTGTAGCCGTAGAAGTAGCTGCAGGCCTGGCCCGGCGCACGCACGGTGTAGCGGTCCAGCTCCTGGGTGGCCATGGCCTCGGACAGGCCCACGCCCTCCACCAGCAGCTTGCGTGCCCGCTCACGGTCGGTCTGGCCGAGATTGAGCGCCGGGTCGAGCATCGCCCGGGCTGCGCGCAGCAACCGGAACTGCAGGGCGATCATCTGCCCGTCCAGCGGTTCGAACGGCACCATCTCGGCTTCGGCATACAGCGCCCAGCCTTCCACGTTGACCGAGTTGAAGGCGAACAGCGTGCGCGCCAGCGAGATGCCGCGTTCAACCATCGCCGCGAACTGCAGGTCATGGCCGGGGCGGCCTTCATGCGCGCTGAGCGTCCACGCCGCCGAGCCGAAGTTGAAGTCGTCGTACTGCGCCTCGGCGCCGGCCGCGGGGTTGCCCAGCGGCAGCACGAAAGTGCCCTGCTGGCCGGTGTTGCCCACCAGCGGCGGTGGCAGGTAATGCGGCGCAGGCGAGGCGGCGCTTTCGGCGGCACTGCCCAGACGCATCTGCAACGGTCGCTGCGGCACATCGACGATGCGCTGCTGGCGGATGACCGGGTCGATCGCATCGATCACGCCGCGGTAATGCGCTTCCAGCTGGTCGTTGCCGATGGTGGCGTGCTTCAGCGCGCGGATCACCGCGGCGTAGTCGGTGTTGTCGGCCACCTTCAGGCCTTTGGCCTGCACCACCAGCGGTGCCAGCTGGCGCATCATCGCGCGGGTCTCCATGTATTCGAGCTGGGCGCGCTGCATCAGCAGCGCCGGGTCGATGTCCACGCCCACCTGCTTGAGCTGGAAGGCGTAGAGCTCGGCCGGCAGGCGGGTGTCGCTGCGCGCCTGCGGCAGCACCTCCTGCCGGGTCCAGGCGATGTAGTCCTTCATCTGCGTGGACAAGCTGGCCAGTGCCGCCTCGGCGCCCTGGATACCGTATTTGGCGAACAGTTTGCCAATGCCATCGATGTAGGTATCGACATTGGCCAGCGCCTGCTCGACCTCGATCCGGGTCGGCTGCAACAGTCCCGGAGTGCCGCTTTTTTCCTCGTAGCGCTGGCGTGCCAGTGTGGCCATCGGCTGGCTGCCCGGCGCCTGGCCGAGATAGGCCTTGAGCCGGTCCAGCGCCTTGGCCCGGCGCGCCGCCGACACCTGGTCGGAGAGCAGGCCGTTGAGCCCGCTGAACACCGTCTGCGGCACGTCCACCCACGGCATCAGGTGCTGTTCGTCGAGCGTGCTGCCCTCGATGTCGCGGCCGGCGGCGGCGATCATTATTTCCAGATCCTGGCGCACGTTGGGATCGCGTTCGAGCTGCAGCTTTTCCTGCAGCTGCGCACGCGCCTTCGTCATCGCCGCACGATAGCGTCCGGTGTGGTCCGGACCGAGGTCGGCCACCTTGTCGTCGTAGCCGGGCACTCCGAAAAAGCTGGCCATCTCCGGCTGGAACGGCGCCTGTGCCCTGAGCAGGATCTGCGCCAGTTCGTTGCTGTGCGCGACCCACGCCGGCGCTGCCGGGTGGGCCTTGGTGGTGGCCACCGGCGCGGCGTGGACAAGCGAGGGCGAGGGCAGCGCGAGGGCCAGGGCGACAGCAAGGACAAGCGGCTTCATGGGTCACGATTCCTGCGGAAGATGCCGTGACCCTACGCAGTCAACGGCACCGCAACAAGCGTGCGCCGCGGCGGCCTGCGGCTTTCCCGAGGCAGCGGCGCCAAGCTGCCGTAGCGGTGTCAGATGCCATAAGTCGGAGGTCGGAGGTCGGAGGTCGGAGGTCGGAGGTCGGAGGTCTGCCGTCCGCCGTGCAGCCAGCAGCCAGCAGCCAGCGACCTTCCCAGCTGCACGCCCCGAACGGGCGCCGGGACACCGCTTCCCCCGCCTGCGGGGAAGCTGCCCGCAGGGCAGATGGGGGAGCTGTTTGCACACAAGCCGGAGCGCGCCCTCATCCGGTGCTCCGCACCACCTTCTCCCACGTGTGGGAGAAGGGCGGGATACCTCATCGATGGTGAGGCCTGGCGGGCCTTGCCGGCACTGAGCCCTGATCTGCGGTTGCGGTCAAATGATCATGGCCATCGTCAAGCCGTTAAAGCTGGGAGTCAGGAGTCAGCGGCCAACGGCCTGCGACAGTCACAACTGTCCGCGTCGAACGGGCGCCGGGACACCGCTTCCCCCGCCTGCGGGGGAAGCGGCCCGCAGGGCAGATGGGGGGAACTGTTTGCACACAAGCCGGAGCGCGCCCTCATCCGCTGCTCCACACCCCCTTCTCCCACGTGTGGGAGAAGGGCGGGATACCTGATCGCCCGCGTGCAAGAAGGGACGCGGGCGCCGGGCTTACTTCATTCCGGCTGCAGACAACGGCCCAGGAACGCTTCGGCCATGCGGTAGCGGTGCAAGGCGTTGGCGCCGGACAGGCCGTGCTTGGCGCCGGGATAGGTCATCAGTTCGAACGGCTGGCCGCGCTGCTGCAGCCCGCTCATCAGCGCGGTGGAATTGCTGAACAGCACGTTGTCATCGGCCATGCCATGGATCAGCAGCAGTTTGCTGGTCAGGCCATCGAGATGGGTGGCGATGCGCGCTTCGCGGTAGCCGGCCGGGTTGGCGGCGGGCAGGTCCATGTAGCGCTCGGTGTAGTGGGTGTCATACAGGCCCCAATCGGTGACCGGGGCGCCGGCCACGCCACAGGCGTACTGGTCCGACGCCTTGGCCAGCAGCATCAGGGTCATGTAGCCGCCGTTGGACCAGCCCTGCACGCCGATGCGACGGCCATCCACCCATGGCTGGCCCTTCAGCCATGCCACGCCCTTGAGCTGGTCGGCCACTTCCACCGTGCCCTGCTTGCCGTACAGCGCACCGCCGAAGTCGCGGCCACGGCGCGGGGTGCCGCGGTTGTCCAGCGAGAACACCACGTACCCGTGCTGGGCCAGATACTGGTTGAACAGGTGGTCGCCACGGCCGGGCCAGCTGTCGGTGACGGTCTGCGAGGCCGGTCCGCCGTACACGTACACCACCACCGGATACCGCTTGGCCGGGTCGAAACCTTCCGGTTTGATCAGGCTGTAGTGCAGCGCGGTCTTGCCGTCGGCGGCGGTCAGCGTGCCGTATTCGACCGGGCGCTGCGCGTCGCGGTATTTGGCGTACGGATGCCTGGGATCGGCCAGGTTGTTGTCCAGCAGCGTGGCGATCTTTTCGCCATTGGCACGGTACAGCTCGATCTGCGGCGGGGTGGTGCTGTTGGACCAGGTGTCCACATAGACGCTGGCGTTGATGGCGAACGCGGCGCTGTGCATGCCGGGGCTGCGCGAGAGCTTGACCGGCGCACCGCCGGCCAGCGGCACGGCATAGAGCTCGCTGCGCAGCGGCGATTCGACGCCGGCGCGGAAGTAGGCGGTGCCGGCGTCCTCGTCCACCGCCAGCAGTTCGTCCACCGGCCAGTTGCCCGAGGTCAGCGCGGTGAGCTGCTTGCCGTCGGCGCTGGCCAGGTACAGGTGCTGGAAACCGCTGCGTTCGGAGGACCACACAAAGCGGCCGTCCTTGAGGAAGCGCAGGCTGTTGTGCAGCGGCACCCAGGTGCTGCCGGTTTCGGTGATCAGGGTGCGCTGCCGGCCGTCGGCAAGGCTGGCCTCGATCAGCTCCAGTTTCTTCTGGTCGCGGCTCTGGCGCTGGAAGGTCAGATGCTGCGGATCACGCCAGTTGACGCGGGTCAGGTAGATGTCGGTCTGCTTGCCCAGGTCCACCCAGTTGACCGCCGCACCGGCGTGCGGCGCCACCACGCCCAGCGTGACCAGCACGTTGGCATCGCCGGCGGCCGGGTACCGCTGCTCGATCATCTCCACCCGGTCGGCGTACATCTCATAGCGCTTCTGCACCGGCACTGGCGATTCATCGATGCGGGCGAAGGCGATCGCCGAATCGTCCGGCGCCCACCAGTAGCCGGTGTGGCGGTCCATTTCCTCGTCGGCGACGAACTCGGCCACACCGTTGCCGATGGTGGCGCTGCCGTCGCGGGTCAGCTGCAGCTGTTTGCCGCTGGCCAGGTCGATCACCCACAGGTTGCGCGCGCGCACGAAGCTGACGAAGCCGCCCTTGGGCGAGAGCTTGGCGTCGGTGCTGAAGCCTTCGCCGTGGGTGAGCTGGCGCACCGCCTCGCGGCCCTGCTTGCCCAGGTCGTACAGGTACAGCTCGCCGCCGAGCGGGAACAGCAGGGTCCTGGCATCCGGCGACCACTGGTAGTCGACGATGCCGGTCATCGCGGCGATGCGCTGGCGCTCGCGGCGGGCTTTCTCCTCGTCGCTGAGGGTCTCGGTGCCGGGCAGCACCACTTTGGAGTCCACCAGCAGCCGGGTCTGGCCGCTGGCGATGTCGTATTCCCACAGGTCCAGCTGGTTGCGGTCGCTGTCCTTGCCGCGCAGGAAGGTCACCCGCGAACCGTCGGGCGCCACCTTGGGCTTCATCAGCGTCGGGCCGGACAGCGGCGCGTTGCCGGTGATGGCCTCCAGGGTGAGTTTTTCGGCGTGGACGGCGGGAGTGGCGAGGATCATGGCAAAGGCAAGCAACAAGGGACGCATGGAATTCCTGTCATGGACAGCACGGATCGGGCCATCCTAGCCGAGCGCCCGTGTCCTTGCCCCTGCCGTCAGTCGCGCTTGCCGAACAGCTGCTGGCGTTCCTCGTCGCTGAGCGGCTTGCCGGCATCGGGATTGATGGTGGGCCCCAGCGCATAGGCCCGCTGCGTGGCCGGGCGCGCGGCAATGGCCTGGTGCCAGCGCTGCAGGTAGGGAAAAGCGTCGAAATCGACCGGCAGTTTGGCGTAGGCGCCGACCCACGGGTAACTGGCCATGTCGGCGATGCTGTACTCCTCGCCGGCCAGGTACTGGCTCTGCGCCAGGCGCCTGTCCATCACCCGGTGCAGCCGCCGCACCTCGCTGTCGTAGCGCTCGATGGCATACGGGATGCGCTCGGGGGCATAGACGTTGAAGTGGCCCATCTGACCGCTCATCGGCCCCAGCCCGGCCACCTGCCAGAACAGCCACTCCAGCGTGGCGGCGCGACCACGCAGGTCGCCGGAGATGAAACGGCCGGTCTTCTCGGCCAGGTACAGCAGGATCGCCCCGGACTCGAACAGGCTGACCGGTGCGCCGCCGCCAGCCGGGGCGTGATCGACAATGGCCGGCATCTTGTTGTTGGGCGAGATCGCCAGGAACTCGGGCAGGAACTGGTCGCCCTTGCCGATGTTGACCGGATGGATGCGGTATTCCAGCCCGCTCTCTTCCAGGAACAACGTGATCTTGTGGCCGTTGGGGGTGGGCCAGTAATAAAGCTCGATCATGGCGGAAGCTCCAGGGAACAGGCCTGGCAGTGTAGCGACGCGCCCTGTCTGGCAGGATCAACAGTGCCGGCCACCCGCGCCGTGGTCCGCCGCGCGGCGTGCCGGATCGACGGATGAGGATCCCCCCGCCTGCGGGCGAGCGGATAGGCAGCGGCGGCGAAACCTTCGGGCCGCGACTGCACCGCCACCGCCGTGCACCGATCCTGCAATAATGTGACGCAACGCACCTTTCCGGGCCATCATCCGGGTGCCCTCGTCCAGTGCGCTGTGGCAATGCTAGATTGCCGTTTCGCTCCTGGGGCGCCGACGTCGGGAAACGTCGTGCGCGGCAGCATCCACCGGGCAGCTCCAGTTCTTACGCTCCATCGATTCAAGGGGAAATCCGATGTCGTACGTCACGATCCATGGCAAGGCGCGCCTGCTCGCACCGGCACTGCTGCTGGCCACGTTGGCCGCCTGTTCGGGCAAGGACCAGCCGGCGGCGGCCACGTCACCGGCGGCGCCCGCCGCCAGCACCGCCACCCCGGCCGCCGCGGTCGAGCCGGCGGTGTCGGCCAAAGTGCAGTCGATGGGCACCGAACAGCTGCGCGACTCGGCCAGCGCCGCGCTGCGCGACAACCGCATGTACGCCCCGGCCGGCGACAACGCGATGGAGTACTACCTGGCCCTGCGCGACAAACTGCCTGACGATGCCGCGGTGAAGAGCGCGCTGACCGACCTGCAGCCCTACACCCTGATCGCCGCCGAGCAGAGCCTGGCGCGCGAGGACTTCGCCGAGACCCAGCGGCTGGTGGCCCTGATCGAGAAGGTCGACGACAGCGCCCCGGCACTGCCGCGGCTGAAGCAGGGCATCACCAGTGGCATGCAGGTGGCGGTGAAGCGCACCCAGGACGAGACCGACAAGATCAAGAAGGAAACCGAGAACCGCGCCAAACAGCTGGTCGAGCAGCAGCGCCTGGCCCAGCAGCAGGCCACCGAAGCGGCGGCCGCCAAGCAGATTGCCACCCAGCAGGAAGCCGCGCGCCAGGAAAGCGAGCGCCAGGAGGCCGAACGCCAGGCCGTGGCCCGCCGTGAAGCCGAACAGCGCGCCCAGCAACAGGCCGCACAGCAGGCCAGCGCCCGCCAGGCGGCGGCCGCCGCCGCGCCGACCCTGCGTGCGGTCAGCACCCCGGCACCGCGTTATCCGGCGGAAGCCCTGCGCTCGGGCACCGCCGGTGAAGTGCTGGTGGAAATCACCGTCGGCACCGATGGTTCGGTCACCAACGCCCGCGTGCTGCGCGCCAACCCGGCCCGCGTGTTCGACCGGGAGGCGCTCAACGCGGTCAAACGCTGGAAGTTCGAGCCGGTCAGCAGCGAGGTCACCACCCGCCGCACCTTGGCGTTCGCCCCCAACAGCTGACGCGGGCCACCGCTACAGACGGAAAAAGGCCCGGATCGCTCCGGGCCTTTTTTGTTTACCGCACCCTCCGGCTCAGCCCGAGATCGCCAGCCGCTCCTGCCGGTAGCGCCACACCGCCACCGCCCACAGCAGCACCGCCAGCAGCACCGAGGCCGCCAGGTACACGCCCCACTGCGATGCGGTCGGCATCTCGCCACGCGTCACCTTCACCAGCATCTGGTTCTGCGACAGGAACGGCACCGCGTACTGCCACAGCTGGGTGTCCTTCAGCGGATAGGCCATCAACGCGTAGCCCGGCAGCATCGGCAGCAGCATCAGCCACACCATGTGGCTCTGCGCTTCCTTCATGCTCTTGGCGCTGGCCGCCAGGCAGGTCAGCAACGCGGTGCCGATCAGCACCAGCGGCAGCAGGATCACCAGCAGCTTGCCCATCGCCGCGAAGCTCACATCCAGCGCGCGCGCCGCGCCCGTACCGATGCTGGCACTGAGCTTGAACGAGAGCAGGATCAGCAGCATCGACGCCAGCCCCAGCACCACCGCCGCCAGCATCTTGCCGCTGACCAGCGCACCGCGGGCGATCGGGGTGGCCAGCAACGGCTCCAGCGACTGCCGCTCACGCTCCCCGGCGGTGGTGTCCATCGCCAGATGCGAGCCGCCGATGAAGGCGAACAGCATCAGCACCAGCGGCAGGATGAAGGACAGGAAGATGCCGCGCTTGGCTTCGGCGGTGGCCAGGTCGCGGGTGCCGACATTCACCGGCGCGGCCACCATCGGGTTCACGCCCCGCGCCAGCAGACGCAGCGCGCCCACCGACTGGCCGTACTCGGCCAGCGCGCCGCGCACCCGCGCCACCTGCACATCGCTGGTCCGGCGGGTGGTGTCGGCCACGATCTCGACCTTGGCCGGTCTGCCGGCGTGCCAGTCGGCGGCGAAGTCCGGATCGATCACCAGCGCCACGTCCTCGCGCTGCGCGCGGATGCGGTCTTCGATATCGGCCGGTGCCTCGCTCGCGCTGATGCCGCGACTGGCCAGAAACGCCACCAGGTTCGGCGCCCGGGCGATGCCCGCCACCGGCATGGTCATGTCCTTGTCCAGCTGCGTTTCGGTGCGCAGGTTGGTGAGCTTGTTCATGCCCAGAAACAGCAGCGGGTACAGCAGCGGCGCGGTCAGCAAGGTCAGCAGGAAGGTGCGACGGTCGCGGGCGAAGTCGCGCAGTTCCTTGCGCATCACCGCCAGCATGCTGCGGAAATATCCGGTCCGGTTCATGCGTGCAGGCCCTCCTCGCTGCCGATCAGTTTGACGAACGCGTCTTCCAGATTGACCTCGCTGGCCTGCTCGCGCAGTTCTTCCGGCGTGCCCTGCGCCACCACCCGCCCCTGCGCGATGATGACAATGCGGTCACACAACGCAGCCACCTCCTGCATGATGTGGCTGGAGAAGATCACGCAGCGGCCTTCGGCGCGCAGCTCCTTGAGAAATCCGCGCAGGCCGCGCGTGGTCATCACGTCCAGACCGTTGGTCGGCTCATCGAGAATCACGTTGCGCGGATCGTGGATCAGCGCCCGCGCGATCGCGGTCTTGGTGCGCTGGCCCTGGCTGAAGCCTTCGGTGGCGCGGTCCAGGAAGTCTTCCATCTGCAGCGCCTCGGCCAGCCGCGCGGTGCGCGCGGCAATGGCGGCCGGGCTCATGCCGTGCAGCTCGCCGAAGTAGGCGACGTTCTCGCGCGCGGTCAGCCGTTTGTAGACGCCCCGCGCATCGGGCAGCACCCCCAGGCTGCGGCGTACCGCGTTGGGATCAACCGCGGCGTCGACACCATCGACCAGCACGCGGCCGGCCTCCGGTGTCATCAGCGTATAGAGCATGCGCAGCGTGGTGGTCTTGCCGGCGCCATTGGGGCCGAGCAGGCCGGTGATCTGGCCGTCTTGGGCGGTGAAGCCCACCTCGTCCACGGCGATCACCGGGGCTTTGTCCTTGCCCTTGCCGGGGAAGGTCTTGCGAAGTCGTTCTGCAACGATCATGGAAGTGGATTCCTCAGGGATGCGGTCATGTCACGGTTCCCAGCCATTGAAGCTGGTGAATGGCGGCACGTAGTTGAGCTTTTCCAGGCACGTCCCATCGAGCGCCTTGGCATCGGCCTTTTCAATGAACTGGGCGAACAGCTTGGGCATGCAGCCGGCACCGATGACGTTGTGGCCCTGCCCGCGCAGCACCAGCAGGCGGCCATTGGGCAGGGTCTTGACCACTTCCTCGCCGTAGCGCGGCGGCGTGACCGGGTCGAACTCGCCCTCCAGCACCAGTGCCGGCACCGTGCCGGTCAACGGCTGGTGGAAGTCCGCCGGGACGTGGCCCTTGGGCCAGGCCGCGCACATCGCCGCCATGCCCTGCGCCATCTGGTTGCCCAGCACCGTGCCTGCATCGGCCTGGTTGGCGAGCAGGCTCCCGTTGTCCTCGCTGCACACCACCGACAGCTGCATGCCCATCGCCATGCTGTCCTTCATGTCGCCCTGCAGCATCTGCGCCAGCGCCATCAGGTTTTCATAGCGTCCGTTGCTGGCCTCGTGGATCAACTTGGGCAACAGCGCCGCGGCCACCGGCATGTAGGCATACATGCGTACCAGCCCGGCCACCGTTTCGGCGCGCAGTTCGTCCTCACGTTCCTCGCCACTGCTGGCATCGCGATAGCGCACCGTCAGCGGCTGCGCGCGCAGCCGGGCCAGCAGCGCATCCAGTTCGACCCGCGGGTCGCCGAGTGTGTCCTTGCACGAGGGCGTCTGCGTGCACTGGGCGAACTGCAGCGCCAGCGCGTCATCCAGGTTGCGGGCGAAGATGTTGCCCAGCTGCAGGGTGTTGGGCACCACCGAATCGAGCACGATGCTGCGCGTGGCCTGCGGATGGCGCATGGCGTACTGCTGGGCCACGCGGGTGCCGTAGCTGACCCCGACCAGATTGATTTTTTCCGCGCCGATGGCCGCACGCACCGCGTCCAGATCGGCCACCGCATCGGTGGTGGTGTAGAAGCGCAGATCGGCCTTGGGTGCCAGCTGGGCCGCACATTTTTCCGCTTCGCCCCGCATCGCCGCCGGCGACATGTCATCACCTTCGGGGGTAGCACACGCGAGCAGATTGGAGTGGCCGGTACCGCGCTGGTCCACCAGGATCACGTTGCGGTGCTTGCGCACTTCGTTGAACGCCGCATCCACCTGCGGATAGCTCGCCACCGCCGCCTGGCCCGGGCCGCCGGCCAGGAAGAACACCGGGTCCGGTTGCAGGTCGGTCTGTTTCTCAGGAGCCAGCCAGGCGATGTTCAGGGCGATCCTGCGCCCCTGCGGATTGGCCCGGTCCTCGGGCACCTCGAAGGTGGTGCAGTGCGCTTCCAGACTGTCCCGACTGAGCGGCGAACTCAGGCTGCAGGGAGTGAAGACGAGGGTACCGAGCTTGAGCGGCTTGGCGGCACTGGTCGCCGTTGCCACGGCCTGGTCGCCGGTAGCCGGCGCGTGTGGCTCCGGCGCCGGCCGCATCAGGCGGTATCCGACAATGCCGGCGACGACAGCCACGGCGAGAATGGTTCGGGTCTTGCGGGACATCATCGGAACAGCCCCCTCTGTGTTGAAGAAAAAAACGGATCTGCCTGCATCCAGACGCGATTGCGGCAGCTATGTGACATCGGGGAAGAAGATTTCCTCGATCCGCGCACTGAACAGCTGCGCGATGCGGAATGCCAACGGCAGGCTGGGATCGTACTTGCCGGTTTCCAGCGCATTGACCGTCTGCCGGGAAACGGCCAGCCGTTCGGCCAGCTCGCCTTGCGACCAGCCCCGGGCATCGCGCAGTTCACGCAGGCGGTTGTTCATCGCCGGCGTTTCACTGGTAGCGCCGCGCGACCACGGCCTTGGCCAGCCCATAGGCCAGACAGACCAGCGGAAATACCCAGATCATCGCCACATGGGACGGCACATCGATCACCTTGGCCGACTGCAGAAACCCGCCGGTCAGGTAGATCAACGATATCAAAGCGGTGGCGAAGCTCACCGCCTCCAGTTCGATGCGCTGCTGCAGTTCATCGGCGTCACGGATGTAGCGGATCATCGCGCGCAGCATCAGCACGATCGGCGGCACCGGCAGCAAGGCGATCAAGGCCCGCAACACCGTGCCATCCACCCGCTTGAGCAGCCAGATCGACAGCACCAGCAGCACGCCATAGCCGGCCATGGCCAGCGTCACTTCCCGGGTATAACGTTTGCGCAGCGCGGGCGGGGCCGCAGCGCAACCATCGGGCATCAAGCGCCGCAGCAGCGCCGCAAACAGCAGCCCCGCAGCCATGCCGAACAGGATGCCGGAAAAGGTTTCGTGGCCATCAAGGGCCGTGAGCGTGCGGACCGCGGCACCGCCCAGCGCCAGTACGCCGGCACCGGACAACAGCCACACCGTGAGCGGTTTGCGCGTCATCGGCGTGCCCCACGCGAGCGCAGCAAAGCGCCGATTCCCAGACCGGCGACGGCCAGGCCCACCCCCAGAAACGGGGCCATTGCCTGCTGCGTGGATACTGCGACGAAGATAAGGCCGGCAGCAGCAAAGCAGGCGCCGGAAGCGCGGGAACTGCGGACGATGGGCATGGCCATTCCTGTCAAGGTCGCTTGACACATCCTGCAACCAGTACCCGAAGCATGTCAAGCACGCTTTACAGGCTGCTGGTTTTCGACGGGCCACCCTCGACAGGCCACCGATGCATCGTCAGGCCGGCCGCAAACGCCACCGCCACAATCGCGGCGACACACCGATCACCCGCGCCCGCCCCGGCCCACGCCACCGGAACGCTGGGCACGCGCGGCGTTTCAGGCCAAATGCAGTCGCCACATCATTTGCTGCTGACGTACTTCTCGCGGCGGATCTGCACCGTCGGCAGGCCATCGGCCTTGAGCGCTTCGAAGCAGCTGTCGACCATGTCCGGATTGCCACACAGGTAGGCGATGTCCCGCGCCGGGTCCGGCATGAATTCGGCCAGGTGCTGCTGCACATAACCGTGGCGCACATCGGCATGGGCGTTGGCGGGCAACTCGCGGGACAGGCACGGCACGTAGCGGAATCCCGGGTTGGCCTCGGCAAACGCACGGAAATCGTCGCTGTACAGCAACTCGGCCGGATTGCGCGCGCCCTGCAGCAGCACCACTTCGATCCCGCGCCCGGCCATGGCCGCCTGCAACTGCGGCAGCATCGAACGGTATGGGGTGACACCGGTGCCGGTGGCAATCAGCAGGTAACGGCCGTTGTGGTCGCCCGGCTGCAGGCAGAACCGGCCAAACGGGCCGCTGGCGGTGATATGGCCGCCGACTTCCAGCCCTTCGAACAGCGCGGTGGCGGCGCCGCCGGGGACGAAGCTGACCGCGATCTCCACCGCCTCGCCCGGACCGCGGGCATGGTCATGGATGGTCGCCAGCGAATAGCTGCGCCTGGTCGCGGTGCCATCGGCGTAGTGGAAATGGACCTGGATGAACTGGCCAGGCAGGAAGTCCAGCGGCTGGCCGTCATCGCGGACAAACTGGTAGTGGCCGACGGTGGGCGCCAGCATGTGGCGGTCGACCAGCTTGAGGGGGAATTGGGCAGGCACGAAGAAGAAACAGTGTGTAGCCGGGGCAAGCCCGCGAGGGCTTCTATAATAGCCGCTGCACTTATCCGGCGCCGTATCCAAGGCGCGAAGGCCCGAGCTTGGTTTCCGTATCCCGCCCCGACGCGCCCGCATTGCGCGTTCATGATCTCCGCAAAACCTATGAAAACGGCGTGCAGGCGCTCAAAGGCGTTTCGCTGGAAGTGGCGCCGGGCGATTTCTTCGCCCTGCTCGGCCCCAATGGCGCCGGCAAGTCGACCCTGATCGGCGTCATTTCCTCGCTGGTGAACCTGTCCGAAGGCAGCGTGGAGGTGTTCGGCACCGATCTGGTGGCTGACCGCAGCGCCACCATGCGCCTGATCGGCCTGGTACCGCAGGAAGTCAACTTCAACCTGTTCGAAAAGCCGTTCGACATCCTGGTCAACTACGCCGGTTTCTATGGCCTGCCGCGCGCCGAGGCCGAACAGCTGGCCGAAGTGGAACTCAAGCGCGCCCACCTGTGGGGCAAGGCGCAGATGATGAGCCGTACCCTGTCCGGCGGCATGAAGCGACGGCTGATGATCGCCCGGGCGATGATGACCCGGCCGCGGCTGCTGATCCTCGACGAGCCGACCGCCGGGGTGGACATCGAGATCCGCCGCGACATGTGGAAGACGCTGCAGGAGATCAACGCCGCCGGCACCACCATCATCCTGACCACGCACTACCTGGAAGAGGCCGAGCAGCTGTGCCGCAACCTGGCCATCATCGACCACGGCCGCATCGTCGAGCAGGGGCCGATGCGCACCCTGCTGGCCAAGCTGGATGTGGAGGGATTCCTGTTCGATATCGACGGTGAACTGCCGGCGCAGCTGCCGCTGATCGAAGGCACCACGCTGGTCGCCACCGATGCGCACACGCTGGACCTGGACATGCCGCGTGCGATGGACCTGAACCGCGTATTCGACACCCTCGGGGCCGCCGGCATCCGCGTGCGTTCGATGCGTACCAAGAGCAACCGTCTGGAGGAGCTGTTCGTGCGCCTCACCGGCAACCCGGAGAACGCCGCATGACCACCCCCGTCCCGATGACCGACCGCCAGCGCAACCGGGTGGCCCTGGGCACCATCGTCCGCCGCGAGATCAACCGCATCCTGCGCATCTGGGGCCAGACCCTGGTGCCGCCGGCCATCACCATGACCCTGTATTTCCTGATCTTCGGCGGCCTGATCGGCTCGCGGATCGGCGACATGGGCGGCTACAGCTACATGCAGTTCATCGTCCCGGGCCTGGTGATGATGAGCGTGATCCAGAACAGCTACGGCAACATCAGCTCCTCGTTCTTCGGTGCCAAGTTCGGCCGCCACATCGAAGAATTGCTGGTGAGCCCGATGCCGAACTGGGTGATCCTTGGCGGCTATGTCGCCGGTGCGGTGCTGCGCGGCGTGATGGTCGGCGTGATCGTGCTGCTCATCGCCATGTTCTTCACCCCGGTGCACATCCCGCATCCGCTGGTGACGCTGAGCACGGTGCTGCTGGGCGCGACGATCTTCTCGCTGGCCGGTTTCATCAACGCCATCTACGCCAAGAAGTTCGACGACGTGGCGATCGTACCGACCTTCATCCTGACCCCGCTGACCTATCTGGGCGGCGTGTTCTACTCGGTCACGCTGCTGCCGGAGTGGGCCCAGGCGATGACCAAGGCCAATCCGATCTTCTACATGGTCAACGCCTTCCGCTACGGCCTGCTCGGCACCAGCGACGTGCCGTTGTGGGTGTCCTATGCGCTGATGCTGGGCTTTGTCGCGGCCCTTGGCGCACTGGCGTTGTGGCTGCTTAAGCGCGGTGTCGGCCTGCGCAGCTGAGTCCGGCAGCACCCGCCCCGCAGGGCGGGTACCTTGCCGCGCTGCGAGGATTTATCCGGCGCAGGCAAGGGCAACGCCACAGCGGCGGCGCACGCGCGGAAACCGCGTTTGCGGTCGCGACGGCGATCACCCGCCAGTAATGCCCGACATGGAAACCTGAGCCGATGCACATCCTGATTCTCGGCGCCGGCGGAACCGGCGGTTACTTTGGCGGACGCCTGGCCCAGGCCGGTGCGGACGTGACGTTCCTGGTGCGCCCGGCCCGCGCGGCGCAGCTGCAGCGCGACGGGCTGGTGATCCGCAGCCCGCTGGGCGATGCCACACTGCCGGTCGCCCATGTCACCGCCGACGCGTTGCCGGCGTTGGCACAGGCGCAGCCGTTCGACCTGGTGATCCTCAGCTGCAAGGCCTACGACCTGGACAGCGCGATCGATGCGGCTGTCCCGGCAGTGGGCGCGCGCACCAGCGTGCTGCCGATCCTCAACGGGCTGGCCCATTACCCGCGGCTGGATGCGCGTTTCGGTCGCGAGCGCGTGCTCGGTGGGCTGTGCTTCATCAGCGCGACCAAGGCCGCCGATGGCGCGGTGCTGCATCTGGGCACTCCCGCCAAGCTGACCTTCGGCGAACGCGATGGCAGCGCCTCCAGCCCGCGCGTGCAGGCACTGGTGGCCCTCTGTACGCAGGCCGGGATCGACCATGTCGCCACCGCCACGATCACCCGCGAGCAATGGATCAAGTTCACCTTCCTTACCACCCTGGCGGCGGTCACCTGTCTGATGCGCGCCGATATCGGCACCATTGCCGCCACCGATGACGGCATCACCATCGTCCATGCGCTCTATGACGAGTGCCTGGCGGTCGCGGTGGCTGCGGGCGAGCCGATTCCGCCGGCAGCGCGCAAGGCGGCGCTGGAGGCGACCACCCAGGCCGGCTCAACGCTGAAGGCCTCGATGCTGCGCGACCTGGAAGCCGGGTTGCCGGTGGAAGCGGCGCACATCGTCGGCGACATGCTGGCGCGCGCCCGGGCCGCGGGGGTGTCCGCCCCGTTGCTGCAGGTGGCCTATGCGCACCTGCAGGCGTACCAAGCGCAACGGCGCAGATAAAGCCGGGCATCGACGTATCGCAGACCGCGCCGTCACGTCCCTGATGCTCAGGGCGACCCGCGAGGCGCGGGTCTTTTCAAGACCGAGCGCCTCGCTGGCTTCCGTTCGCGGCAACCCGGTGCTCTTGCAGTAGGCGGCAAGCCGCGGGCCGTCACGGAAAGCGCAACAGCAGCGGCTCGAACAGCACCTGGTCGCCGCGCGCCCAGTCGCGCTGCAACCACTCAAAGGCGCGGCAGGGATCACCGCGCAACGCGTGGATGCGGGCGGGCGCATAGGGGCCGTCCCCGGCCTCTGCGTCCACAACAAGCTCTGCAATGCCGCGTCGGCCGCGGCGCGGTCATTGCCGATCTGCAGGGCCAGCGCCACATCCCGGTCCCGCTCGCGACCCGGCGACACGCGCCGCGCTTCGGCCAGCGCCGTGGCCGCATCGCCACGCAGGATGGCCAGGGTAGGAGCGCTTCCTGGCATATAGGTCCACGTTTTCCGGCTGCAGCGGATCGCCGGCGATGTATCTGCGGCGTTCCCGGTATCCGGCACCAGCGGCAAGGCGATGTGGAACTCCGCCAATGCCCCGTTCCAGTCGTGATAACCGGTACTCAGCAGGTTGGCGTGGATCGCATGTGCCTGCCTGTTGTCCGGTTGCAACCGCAGCGCGGCGTCGATCTCCTCACGGGCCTGCGCATAGGCGGTGGCCGCCGCTTCACCAGACAGCACGAACCGCGCATGCTGGGTGCGCACAAGCCCCAGCCACGCCCACGCCTGCGCATAACCGGGATCAATCCGAGTCGCCTCGGCGAGTTACGCGGGGGCCCCACGCATGTCGCCGGCGTCGCCCATGTTGTAGGTCCCACGCGGGACGCGTTGTAGGCCTGCAGGTTGCCGCTACCTCGGCCAGACCGCTCCCGCGTCACAGGTCGCGCTGGTCGAGCCGCAACCGCGTTGATATCACGCCCCGGAGGGAACGCCGGCCCAGCGGGGCCGGCGCACGGTGCGCGCAGTCAGGCCAGTGTTTGCTGCCTGCGTTCGCGGCGCTGGTGTACCCAGTAGTACAACGCCGGCAATACCAGCAGCGTCAACAGCATGGCCGAGATCAGGCCGCCGATGACCACCACCGCCAGCGGCTTCTGGGTTTCGGCACCGATCGCATGCGAGGTCGCCATCGGCAGCAGCCCGAACATCGCCAGCAGCGCGGTCATCAACACCGTCCGCAACCGTTGCAGCGAGCCCTGCACCACCGACTCGTACAGGCCCATGCCGGCCTCACGCAGCTGCCCGAAGCGGCTGAGCATCACCACGCCGTTGAGCACCGCCTGGCCGAACAGGGCGATGAAACCGATCGCCGCCGAGACCGACAACGGTATCCCGGTCAGCAGCAACGCCAGGATGCCACCGATCATCGCGAACGGGACATTGGCCAGAATCAGCCCGGCGCTGGTGACGTCCTTGAACGCATCGAACAGCAGCACGAAGATGATCAGCACCGACAGCGGCACCACCCACGCCAGCCGCTTCATCGCCCGTTCCTGGTTCTCGAACTCGCCCGACCAGCTGATCTGGTAACCCGGCGACAGCTGGAGGTGGGCATCCAGCTGCTGGCGCATATCGGCCACCACGCTGCCCATGTCGCGGCCGGCGATGAAGATGCTGACCGCCTTCACCCGCTGGCTGTTGTCGCGCGAAATGTTGATCGCGCCACTGGCCATGCGGAACTCGGCGACATCGCCCAGCGTCACCGTATGCCCATCGCCGATATCGACCGGCACCGTCTTCAGCCGTTGCAGTTCGCGATCCTGTTCGGCCAGCCGCAGTGTGATCGGGAAACGGCGCTCGCCGTCCCACAGCTCGCCCACCTCGCGGCCGCCGATGGCGGTCTCGATGACCGCATCGATCGCCTTGACGCTCAGGCCGTAGCGGGCGGCACGTTCGCGGTCGATATGGACCTGCAGCTGCGGCAGGCTGCCGTCACGGTCGATGAAGGCACTTTCCACACCCTCCACATCGCGCACCTGCGCCAGGATCTGCTTGGCGTAGCCGTCCAGCTGCTTGAGGTCGTCACCGCTGACCTTGATGACGATCTGCCCCTTGATCTGCGAGATGCTCTCCAGGATGTTGTCGCGCACCGGCTGCGAAATCGAGAATTCCGGACCGGGAATACGCTGCTCCAGCAACCGCTGCATCTCATCGACCAGCTGCGCCTTGCTGCGGCCCGTCGGCCATTCCTTCTCCGGCTTGAGTGCCACCAGCGCTTCGATCTGGTTGGCGCCCTTGGCATCGGACCCGTCTTCCGGGCGGCCAAGCTTGGCCACGATGGTGGACACCTCGGGCAGGCTGCCGACCAGCGCGCGGATATGTTTGGACTGTGTCTGCGCTTCGCCGAGGCTGGTACTGGGATCGAGCGTGGCGGTCAGCCAGATCGAGCCTTCGTCCAGCTCCGGCAGGAACTCGCTGCCCAGCCGCGTGCCCAGTGTCAAGGTCACCGCCAGTATCGCCAGCGCCGCCAGTGCCACCGCACGCGGCCGCGCCAGCGCCCGTTCCAGCAGCGGCTGGTAGGCACTGCTCAAGCGCTGCATCAACGGATTGGCGCGCGCCGGTTTCTTCTCGCGCCCCAGCCACCAGTAGCACAGCAGCGGCACCAGGGTCAGCGCCAGTAGCAACGCGCCGATCAGCGCCGATGTCACCGAATAGGCCATCGGCGCGAACATGCGGCCTTCATGGCGCTGCAGGGTGAAGATCGGGATGTGCGCGGCGATGATGATCAGCATCGAGAAGAACGTCGGCCGCCCCACTTCACTGGTGGCCGACAACACCGTGGAATAGCGCGTTTTCCGGTCCGATCCGGGCGGCAACAGCGCCAGCCGCGCGACGATGTGCTCGGTGACGATCACCGCGCCATCGATGATGATGCCGAAGTCCATCGCCCCCAGTGACAGCAGGTTCGCCGGCACCCCCCACAACGTCAGGCCGAGGAAGGTCGACAGCAACGCCAGCGGCATCATCGCCGCGACAATCAGGGCCGCACGGGCGTTGTAGAGAAACAGCCACAACACCAGGAACACCAGCACCGCCCCTTCGACCAGATTGCCGAACACGGTGCGCAAGGTGGTCGATACCAGCCACGAGCGGTCGTAGAACGGCTCGATGCTGACCCCGGCCGGCAGCTGCTTGGCCTCGATCTGGGCGATCCGTTCATGCAGTGCATCGAGCACCAGCGAAGGGTTCTCGCCCTTGCGCATCAGCACCATGCCGAACACGGCATCGTCGTTGCCGTCCTGGCCCACCAGTCCCTGGCGCGGCAGGCCGGTATCGACCACCTTGGCCAGGTCGCCGACCAGCACCGGCACGCCGTGGCGCTGGGCCACGACGATGCGGCCGATATCCTCGGACGACTGCATCAGCCCGATACCACGTATCAGGTACTGCTGCTGGCCCTTTTCGACATAGCCACCACCGGCATTGCCACTGCCCTCCTCCAGCGCCTGCGCGAACTCTTCCAGGCTGACGCCGCGATCACGCAGCCGGTCAAGATCCGGCTGCACCTGGAAGGTACGCAGGTAGCCGCCGAAGCTCACCACATCGGCCACGCCGGGCACGGTGCGCAGCTGCCGCTCCATCACCCATTCCTGCACCGTGCGCAGCTGGGTGGAGCTCATGTGCTCGCCACGCAGCACATAACGGTAGATCTCGCCCACCGCCGAACTCATCGGCTCGATACCCGGTTGCACGCCCTCGGGCAGCTCCACATCGCGCAGGCGTTCCAGCACCTGGGCACGGGCGAAATAGTCGTCGGCGCCGTCATCGAAGGTGAGGATCACCATCGACAGGCCGAACTGGGTGTGCGAGAACACCCGCACCGAATGCGGGATGCCCGACAACGCCACTTCCAGCGGCATCGTGACCTCACGCTCGACCTCTTCGGCCGCGCGCCCCGGGTGCAGGGTCACCACGGTCACCTGGGTGTCGGACACATCCGGAAACGCTTCCACCGGCAGCTGCCGGAACGCGATCAGCGAAGTGCCGATGAACACCAGCAAGGCCAGCATCACCATCACCGGCTGGCGCATGCACCATGAAACCAGACGGTCGATCATCGTGCGGCCTGCGTGTTGCCATGTCCGGCAGCCGCCGGGGACGGTGCCTGTGCCAACAGCTGCTGCAGCAGCAGGCCGCCATCGACCACCACCTTTTCACCCGGCTGCACGCCGTGGCTGATCCAGGCGCGGCCATTGCCGATGTCCTCGGCCTGCACGTCACGCCGCCGGAAGCGCCCGGCCGCCTCTTCCACGAACACCACGCGCTGATCGTCGATCAGCAGCACGCTGTCGGCAGGCACCGATACCCCCTCGCCCATCGACCACTCCAGCTGCGCGTGCAGGTACTGCCCGGCCTTGAACCGGCGTGCGCTGTTGTCGATCTGCGCTCGCGCCTGGATGACCCGGGTTTCCGGATCGACATAATCGGCCACGTGTTCCAGGCGGGTCTGCACGGTGGCGCCCGTCGCATCGGTGACTTGCACCGGTTGGCCGGCATGGATACGCCCGGCCAGATGTTCCGGCACATCGACCAGCAACCACAGATGCGCCGGGTCGCTCACCACCACCAGCGGCTTCTCGCTGTCGGCACCCACGCTCATGCCCGGGCTCAGGTTGCGCTCGACCAGCACGCCGTCGATCGGGGCGCGCAACGGCAGCCGCTGGTCGATGTGCTGGCCATTGCCGAAACCGCGCATCAACGCCTGGCTGCGCGCCTGCTCGGCCCGGCTGGCCGCCAGCGCGGTCTGCGCTTCATCCAGTTCGCGCCCGGAAGCGACGCCGGCCGCATGCAGTTCGCGCACGCGGGCCAGCTCCTGCGTGGCCTGCCGCAACTCGGCCGCGCCGCGCGCGCCTTCCGCCTGGATCTGTCCGTATTCCGGCGAGGCGATCCACGCCAGAACCTGTCCGGCCTTGACCGCCTGCCCCGGCACGGCGGCCAGTTGCGCCACCTGCCCTGACAGCGGCGCGCGCAGATAGCTGGTGCGGGTGTCATCCCACGCCATGCGGGCGGGCAACTGCAGTTGTCCGGCCGCGGCGGCAACGGCGGCCTCGCTGCGCAGCACCTTCAGTTGCCGGCTGTCGGCCGCAAAACGGATCTGCTGGCCTTCCACCGCCGGTACGGCGGCCGGCACCGCGGCCGGAGAAGCACTGCAGGCGGCCAGCACCGTGGCCAGCGCCACCGGCAGCAGCGCCCCAGGCAGCGGAACAGAACGGGAAGTCATCGGTGTCATCGGGAAGGAGTTCCTTGCAAAGAGGGCAACGTGCCAAGCGCCTGCCAGCGCGCCAGCGTCACGGCATGCAGCAGCCGTGCATCGATCAGGTCACTGTCGGCTTCGCGCCAGGTGCGGCGCGCATCGAGCAGGTCGGTAAGGGTGGCGGCACCACGCCGGTATGCCAGCTCCATGCCGTCCAGCGCCTGCCGGGCCGCCGGCAGCAGCTGCTGCTCGTACTGCGCCAGGCGCACATTCGCCGCCTGCAGCTGCTGCTGGACCTGCAACAGCTGCAGGCGCGCCTCGCTGCGCAGCCGGTTGCGCTCCAGCACCGCGGCGTCGTAATCGGCCTCGGCACGTTGCCATTCACCGCGATAGTGATTGGGGCCGTTGAGCGGCACGCTGATCGACATGCCCCAGCTGACACCGCCGATGTCGGTCGGCTCACGTTCGGCTTCCAGCCCCAGTTGCACATCGCGGCGACGCTGGCTGCGTGCCAGCGCACGGGCGGCGTCGGCCGCGTCCACGCGCGCCTGCGCCGCCAGCAGATCGGCCCGCTGTTCCAGCGCACCGGGCGCCGGTTCCAGCATTCCGCCAGACAGCAGCGCAGGCCACGGATCATCCGCGCTCAACTGTTCCAGCGCGGCGCTATGGCCGATCAGTAAGGCCAGTTCACTGCGGGCCTCAAGCAGTTCCTGCTCGGCCACATGGCTCTCGGCTTCGACCTTGAGGTCTTCCACCGCCAGCCGGTTGCGCTCGATCGGCGCAATCGCACCGGACGTGAGCTGCAGCTCGGCAGCGGCCAGCGCGCGCGCGGACGCCGCGCGGTTCTCCTGCGCCACCTGCAGATGCAGCTGCGCGGCTTTCACGCCGAAGTAGGCTTCATGCAGCGCCAGCCGTTGCTGGCGTTGGCTGTCGAGCAGCTCCAGCGCGGCCGCGTCGGCGCCGGCCTGCGCGGTGCCGATACGCAACCGGCGCTTGCCACCCCGCTCCCAGGTCCAGCCCAGCCCCAGCGTGCTGTCCATCCGCTTGTGCTGCCAGCGGCCACTGCCAACACCCTCGAGCGGGCTGATCTTGGAGGTCCCCAGCGCCAGCTCGGCAGGGGGCCGCCGGCGCGCCGCCAGCAGATCGCCCTGCGCGCCGCGCAGCTCGATGCGGGCCGCCTCCAGTTCCGGGTTCTGCACCTGCATGGCCTGTTCGGCTTCGGCCAGCGACAGGGCATGCGCGGTCACGGGCGACAACAGCAGCGCCAGTATGACCGGCGCAACAATAGGGTTCGGTTTCATCCGCGGCACGATAAGGTGGTGCACTTTCGGGAAACTTGCCGCGACCTTGCGCGAAGCTTGCAATGCGTATTCTGCTGATTGAAGACGACCAGAAACTGGCTGAAGGATTGCTGCGCGCATTGGCGCAATCCGGCCATGCCTGCGACCACGTGACCACCGCGCAACAGGTGCCGGGCTCGGTGGCGGTGGTGGATTACGACCTGCTGATCCTCGACCTGGGCCTGCCCGACGCCGATGGCCTGGAGTTGCTGGCGCAGCTGCGGCGCGATGGCCTGCAGGCGCCGGTGCTGATCCTGACCGCACGCGACGGTATCGAAGACCGCATCCGCGGGCTGGATTCGGGTGCCGACGACTATCTGGCCAAACCATTTGCGCTGGGCGAACTGGAAGCACGCCTGCGTGCGCTGGCGCGACGCCGTGGCCAGGCCGCCAGCCACCGCAGCATCGGTCGGCTGGTATTCGACACCGGCAACCGCAGCCTGCAACTGGACGATGGCACCCGGCTGGACCTGACCGCGCGCGAGCTGGCGCTGATCGAAATCCTGCTGCAGCAACCGGGCCGTGTCGTTTCCAAGCAGCGCCTGTTCGATGCGGTCTACAACTGGGACGCCGACGCCAGCCTGTCGGTGATCGAGGTGCATATGAGCCGGCTGCGGCGCAAGCTGGCCGATGCCGACACCCAGGTCGGCATCCGCATGTTGCGTGGGCTCGGCTACCGGCTGGAATCCACGCCATGACACGCACCCCGGACAGCCTGCGCAATGTGCTGCTGCGCCGGCTGTGGCTGCCGCTGCTGTTGCTGCTGCTGGCCAGCGCGGTCGGCTCGTTCGCGCTGGCCCGTCACTATGCCGAACAGGTCTACGACCGCTGGCTGTGGGATTCGGCGATGTCGCTGACCCAACTGTTGCACAGCGAGGACGGCCAGGTGCGGATCGACATGCCGCAGGCCACCGCGCGCATGTTCACCTGGGACACGGTCGACCACGTCTACGGGCAGGTGATCAGCGGCGATACCACGCTGTTCGGTGACCCGGCCATTCCTGCCGCCGCGGCCGGCAGCGGCGATGGCACGCACTACTACGAGACCCGCATCGACGGTCATACCGTGCGTGCGGTGCAGATCCACACGCGCATCGCCACCAGTGCTGAACCGGTAACCATCCGCGCCGCCGAAACCCTGATCAAACGCCACCGGCTGGAGCGACGCCTGCTGCTGTCGAGCATTCCCCTGCAGGCCACGGTGCTGACCCTGGCCGGGCTGATGATCTGGTGGGGCGTGGGCGCGGCGATCCGGACCACCAACCAGGCCGCGCAACAACTGGCCACGTTCGACATCGGCAACCTGCAACCCCTGCCGACTCCGGGCGACAGCCCGCGTGAACTGCAGCCGGCGCTGTATGCGATCAACACCCTGATCGCGCGTCTGGCGGCCGCGCAACAGCAACAGCAGCGTTTTGTCGCCAATGCCGCGCACCAGCTGCGTACACCGCTGGCGGCGATGCAGGTGCAGCTGGAAAGCGCATTGCGCGAGCAGGACCCTTCCGCGCAGCGCAGCGCGCTCAATGCGGTGCGCGAGGGCCTTGGCCGGCTGCATCACCTGACCCACCAGATCCTGATGCTCAACCGCTCCGAAGCCGGCGACAGCGGTGTGCTGGAACTGCGCCGGCTTGATCTTGCCGAGCTGTGCCGCGAGGTGCTGGAACAGCATGCCGACCAGGCCATCGCGCAACAGGCGGACCTGGGCTACGAAGGCCCCGACCAGGGCGTATTCGTCCGTGGTGAGGCGCAACTGCTGCGCGAGCTGGTCGGCAACCTGGTCGACAACGCGCTGCGCTATGGCCGCAAACAAGGCCAGGTGACACTGACCCTGCAAGCCTCACCGCCGACGATCCTGGTCGATGACAATGGCCCCGGTATTGCCGAAGCCGAGCGTGGCCGCGTGGTGGAGCGTTTCTACCGCAACACGCAGCAGGGCGATGGCTGCGGCCTGGGACTGGCAATCGTGGCTGAGATCGCCGAGCGCCACGGCGCGCAGTTCCATATCAGCCAGTCGCCCAGCGGCGGTGCCCGCATCCGGGTGGTGTTTCCCGCCTCAGGCTGAGACCGGCAGGCGGAAGAACGCACGCGTGGCCGCGGTTGCATTGGCCGCGGTGAGCGCGACCTCCTCGCCACGGTCGCGCGCCAGCTCCTCGACAATATGGGCCAGGAAGCGCGGCTCGTTGCGGCGGTCCTTGGGCAGCGGCTTGAGCGTGCGCGGCAGCAGGTACGGCGAGTCGGTCTCGATCATCAGCCGCTCGGCCGGGATGTGCCGGACCAGCTCGCGCAGGTGCGCACCGCGGCGCTCGTCGCACAGCCAGCCGGTGATGCCGATGTACCAGTCCTGGTCCAGGTAATCGAACATCTCCTGGCGCTCGCCGGTGAAGCAGTGCACCACCGCCGCGCCAAGCTGGCCGTCGAACTCCTTCATCATGCCCATGAAATCGCCGTGCGCCTCGCGCTGGTGCAGGAACAGCGGCTTGCGCGCGCCATCGGCGGTGGTGACTTCGCTGGCCAGCTGCAGCTGCCGGGCAAAGGCGCGACGCTGCGCCGGACGCGGCGAGAAATCGCGGAAGTAGTCCAGCCCGCATTCGCCCACCGCCACTACTTCCGGGTGCGCATGCAGCGCGCGCATTTCCGCATCGCACTCGTCGGTGTATTCCAGCGCATGGTGCGGATGCACCCCGGCGGTGGCGTACAGGAAACCCGGGTGCTGCTGCGCCAGCCGCAGCGCCATCGGCGAGTGCGCGCGGCTGGCCCCGGTGATCACCATCTGCACCACCCCGGCCGCGCGCGCCCGCGCCAGCACGTCATCGCGGTCGCGATCAAAGGAATCATGGGTGAGGTTGGCGCCGATATCGATCAGATGCATTGCAAGGTCGGGTGTCGCGGAAAACACGCATTGTAGGCGCTGGGGTGCGGGCCGAGCCGGCGATGGGCGGGTGCCAGGCTTTATCCTTGCACCGCATGGCCTCCTCCGAATTCCCGATTTCCCCGTTGCTGCCGCAGATCCGCGAGCAGCTTCTCGCGCACCCCCGCCTGGTGCTCGAAGCCCCGCCCGGTGCCGGCAAGACCACCCAAGTGCCGCTGGCGCTGCTGGATGCGCCATGGCTGGGCACGCAGAAGATCATCATGCTGGAACCGCGGCGGGTGGCCGCGCGCAGTGCCGCGACCTTCATGGCGCGCCAGCTCGGCGAACCGGTCGGCGACACGGTCGGCTACCGCATCCGCTTCGAGAACAGGATCGGTGCGCGCACCCGGATCGAGGTCGTCACCGAAGGCATCCTGACCCGGATGCTGCAGGACGATCCGCTGCTCGACGGCGTCGGCGCACTGCTGTTCGATGAATTCCACGAACGCCATCTGGCCGGCGATCTCGGCCTGGCGCTGGCGCTGGACGTGCAATCGCAGCTGCGCCCGGACCTGCGCATCGTGGTGATGTCGGCCACACTCGATGGCGAGCGGCTGGCGACCTTTCTGCAGGCGCCGCGGCTGTCCAGTGCCGGGCGCGGTTTCCCGGTGGAGATCCGCCACTTTCCGGCGCGGCGCGAGGAGGCGCTGGAAGCGCAGGCGCGGCGCGCGGTCGAACACGCGCTGGCGCAGCATCCCGGCGACGTGCTGGTGTTCCTGCCCGGCCAGCGCGAAATCGCAAAGGTGCAGGCGGCACTGCAGCAGGGGCTGGACCCGGCCATCGCGCTGTTGCCGTTGCATGGCGAGTTGCCGGTCGAGCAGCAGAGCCGCGTGCTGCAGCCCGATCCGCAGGGCCAGCGCCGGGTGGTGCTGGCGACCAATGTCGCCGAATCCTCGGTGACGCTGCCCGGGGTGCGCGTGGTGATCGATGCCGGGCTGGCCCGCGAGCCGCGCTACGACCCCAACAGCGGGTTTTCGCGACTGGATGTGGTGGCCATCTCGCAGGCTTCGGCCGACCAGCGTGCCGGCCGCGCCGGGCGCGTGGCCGATGGTTGGGCCTACCGGTTGTGGCCGCAGTCGCAGCGGCTGGAAGCGCAGCGCCGGCCGGAAATGGCGCAGGTGGAACTGGCCGGGTTGGCGCTGGAACTGGCCGCGTGGGGCAGTGACGAGCTGCGCTTTGTCGACACGCCGCCGGCCGGGGCGTTGGCCGCCGCGCGCGAACTGCTGCAACGGCTCGGCGCGCTGGGTGATCGCGGCATCCTCAGCGCCAGCGGCCGGCGCAT